>CAZIUC010000003.1:0-178402 GCA_964542455.1 uncultured Thiobacillus sp.
AAATCCGAAATCCGAAATCCGAAATCCGAAATCCGAAATCCGAAATCCGAAATCGAATTACTCTTCCGATTCCGCGATGGCGATGCGTTGGCGTTCGGCGAATTCTTCCGAGGAGTGGACGCCACGCAGTTTCAACGTGTGGTTGCGCACGGCCACTTCGACCAGAACGGCCAGGTTGCGGCCGACCGCCACGGGAATCCGCACTTCAGCGACTTCGATGCCGAGGATGGTGCGGCTGCTCGCGGCCATGTTGAGACGGTCGATTTCCTGCCATTTGTCGGCCGGACTGAGCTGGATGATCAGCTTGAGGTTCTTCTTGTGCTTGACGGCGGTTTCGCCGAACAGGCGTCGGATGTTGAGCACACCCAGGCCGCGCACTTCCATGAAATCCTGCAACAGCGTGGGGCAGCGGCCTTCCAGGGTATCGGGCGAGACGGCGAACACCTCCAGGGCGTCGTCCGCCACCAGGCGGTGGCCGCGGGTGATCAGTTCCAGCGCCAGTTCGCTTTTACCCACGGCGGGGTCGCCGGTGATCAGCACGCCCAGGCCGGAGACTTCCAGAAATACGCCATGCAGCACCGTCGACGACGCCAGCACCTGGGTCATGATGTGGGACAGGAGCCGCATCAGGACCGGGCTCTGCTCGGGCGAGGTAAACAACGGGGTAGCGGTACGCTCGGCGGCTGCGATCATGCCGTCCGGCACCGGCTCGCCGTTGGCGACCACCACGGCGGCCAGCTCGGTGGAGAACAGGTTGTCGATGGAGAGCGCCAGATCGGAAGGCGAGAGGCCGCGCAGGTAATCCATTTCGGCGCAGCCCATGACCTGGACCCGGTTGGGATGGACGTAATTCAGGTGCCCGACCAGGGCCAGGGCGGGTTTCTGCACGGTGTCCGAGTTGAGCATTTTGTCGCCGCCGCTGCGTCCGGCGACCCAGGCTAGTTGCAGGCGCTCTCCGATTTGGCGAAACAGTTCCGCGACCGTGATGTGATGCGTGGTGACGTGTTCGCTCACGGTGTCCATTCGGTGATCAGGCGATGCAGCGTGACGGCATCCGGGGCGGCGCGCAGCCGGGCACGGAAGTTTTCGTCGGAGAACATGGCGGCCAGTTCGCCAAGAATTTGCAGATGCACATCGGTGGCGGCGGCGGGAGCGAGCAGCACGAACACCAGATCGACTGGTAGACCGTCCGGCGCGTCGAAATCGATGGGGGTTTTCAGGCGGAGGAAGGCACAGGCTGTGTCTGTCAGGTGTTTGATACGGCCATGTGGGATGGCGATGCCATAGCCGAGCGCGGTGGAGCCGAGTTTCTCGCGGGAGAACAGACTTTCGAACACTTCACTGGAGGGAACGCCCTGGCTGGTTTGAACAAGCTGGGCGGCTTGCTCGAACAGACGCTTCTTGCTGGTCGCTTCGCACTCGGCCTGCACATTGGCGAGTGTCAGTAGGGGGGTTATCAGGTTCATATCTGGGCCTTGGAAAGGCGCCGACGGATGAAAACGGTGACTGTAAAACAACCAGACGGGTGGGAGTCGGTTTGCCGATGATTGCAACGCTCACCCGAAGCTGCGGCGTTGCAATCGTGAGCAAGCTCGCTCCTGGCTTGTCTGGCCGAGGTCACCATCTTCACCCGGCAGGGTTATTCAGCTTCGACGCTCTGGCCTTTGACGCCACCGGATTCACGATGCACGTTGCCGGTTTTTTCCTTGTGTTTGAGGATTTGTCGGTCGAGCTTGTCGGCCAGGGCATCGAGCGCCGCGTACATGTCGGCATCGATGGATTCCACATAGATATCCTTGCCGGGTACATGCACGTTGGCTTCCGCCTTCTGCGCGAGTTTGTCCACCGAGAGAATGACGGAGACATCGATCACCTGGTCGAAATGTCGGGTGACGCGGTCCATCTTCTCTTCCACGTAGCCCCGGATGGCAGGGGTCACATCCAGGTGATGGCCAGTGATGGTGAGGTTCATGAAATGCTCCTTTCTGGTTTGGTGGTAAATGCGGTGGTAACTACGCGCAAATCACATGGATTTGCGTTGGTTGGCGGGAGGAATGCTCAATAACTCCCGATACTTGGCGACAGTGCGCCGGGCGACGACGAAGCCCTGCTTGCCCAGCAACTCGGATATGGCATTGTCCGAAAGGGGGCTGGCACGGTTCTCCGCTTCGATGAACTGTTTGATCAGTGCGCGCATGGCGGTGCTGGAGGCGGCCCCCCCTTCCTCGGTGGCCAGCGAGCTACCGAAGAAGTACTTGAATTCGTAGAGTCCGCGCGGAGTCATCATGAATTTCTGGGTGGTCACGCGGGAGATGGTGGATTCGTGCAGTTCCACCACTTCGGCGATTTCCTTGAGGGTGAGCGGGCGCATGGCGACCTCGCCGTGTTCGAAGAACATGCGTTGCCGATCGACGATCGCCTGGGAGACTTTCAGTATGGTTTCAAAGCGCTGCTGCACGTTTTTGATCAACCAGCGCGCTTCCTGCAACTGGGTGGATAGCGAAGCGCCGCCCTCGCGGTTGTTGCGCAGGATGCCGGCATACATTTCATTGATGCGTAGTTTGGGCACCGCGTTTGCATTGAGGCTGACCATCCATAGCCCCTTCACCTTTTTCACGAACACGTCCGGCACCACATAGCGCGTATCCACCGTCGCATAGGCGGATGCCGGCCGCGGCTCCAGTGAAGTGATGAGTTGGCGCAGGTGCATGAATTCCAGCTCGTCGAGGCCGAGGAGTTTCTTCAGCTTGCCGTATTCGCGGTCGGCCAGGAGGGTGAGATGTTCACGTACCAGAGTTTTCGCGGCCTGGAGATTGGGCGTGTCTTGTGGGAAAGCGTTGAGTTGCAGCCATAGGCATTCGCCGAGGTCGCGCGCGCCGATGCCGACCGGCTCGAAACTCTGCAACAACCTGAGCGCGGTACTCAGTTCCAGCGGGTCGATCTCCAGTTCTTCCGGCAAAAGTTCGGCCAGTTCTTCCAGCGAGGCGGTGAGGTAGCCGTCTTCGTCGAGAGCTTCGATGAGAAATGCGATCAATTGGCGGTCGCGTGTGGTCAGCGGCGTCAGGCCGAGTTGTTCGACCAGATGCTGGCGCAGACTCGTGGATTCGGCCTGCTGGAAGTTGTGTTCGTCATCGTCATCGTCCGGCGCCGGACCCACCGCGCGGTCGCCCCAGGCCATTTCCTCATAGACGTCGTCGCGTTCCTGGCGTGCCGCCTCATCGGCGGGAGCGTCACCGGAAGGGCCGTCGAAGCTGTCCTCGCCGTCCAGACGTTCCAGTAGCGGGTTGTCCTGCAACATCTGCGAGATTTCCTGGCCCAGTTCCAGCGTCGAGAGCTGCAACAGCCGGATCGACTGTTGCAACTGGGGGGTCAGAGTGAGCTGCTGGTGCAGCTTGAGCTGTAGGCTCTGCTTCATGCGTGAAGCGCGAATTGGGAAGCGTGGATGGGGAAATGGCCGTGTTGTAAGGCTGCGCGGCGGAATGCCCGATCGGTCGCCAAGACCACAATATGGCCTACAGCGGGATTTTCATGCGAGGGGGTATGCCGAAGGATCATGAGTGCTTAGAGCCGGAAGTGCTCTCCCAGGTAAACCTGGCGGACGTTTTCATTGTAAATGATTTCCTCCGGGGTCCCAGCCGCCAGGACTTCGCCCTGGTTGAGGATGTAGGCGCGGTCGCAGATGCCCAGAGTCTCGCGCACGTTGTGGTCGGTGATCAGTACGCCGATGTCACGATTGGTGAGGAAACGCACGATCTTCTGAATGTCTATCACTGAAATCGGGTCGATGCCGGCGAAGGGTTCATCCAGGAGAACGAAGTGTGGCGAGGTGGCCAGCGCGCGCGCGATTTCCAGACGTCGCCGTTCACCGCCGGACAGGCTGGCGGCGTTGGCGGTGCGCAAGTGTGTCAGGTGCAGATCTTCCAGCAGGCTTTCCAGTTGGTTGTCCGCCTCCGCGTTGTCCAGTCCCTTGAGTTCCAGCATCGCGGCGATGTTTTCGGCCACATTCATGCGGCGGAAGATGGAAGGCTCCTGCGGCAGGTAGGAAAGCCCCAGGCGCGCGCGGCGATAGACCGGAAGACGGGTGAGATCGACGCCGTCCAGGCTGATGCGCCCGGCATCCGTGCTGATCAGACCGACCAGCATGTAGAAACAGGTGGTTTTGCCGGCGCCATTGGGGCCAAGCAGCCCGACTACCTCGCCGCTTTCCACCTGGATCGAGGCATTGTTCACCACCAGGCGCGATTTGTAACGCTTGGTCAGGTTTTCCGCCTTGAGCACGGATTTGGACACTGAATTGGCCACACTCACTATCGGCTCAGGGTTTAATGGCGGGCGCTACATTGCCGCTCTTCGGGCGAATCACCGCGCGTACCCGTCCCGGGCTGCCGGTGATGCTGCCCTGGGCCTGGAAGGATTCGGTCTTGCCATCGTAGGTGATGAGGTTGCCGCGCAGATCGTCCTCGCCGCGTTTCAGGCGCGCCTGGCCGGTTAGCTTCAACTTCTCGGTGCGTCCGTCATATTCCAGTCGGTTAGCCCAACCTTCGGCATATTCGTCTTTACTTTCCATTTTCTGGCGGAAATACACGGGCTTTCCTGTCGCGTCGCCGCTGGAAAAACCTTGTTCATCCTGGCGCACGTCGATGCGGTCGGCGGTGATCATCAACGTGCCCTGGGTCAGGACGACATGGCCTTCGTAAATGGCCAGTTTCTGGGCGTCATCCATGCGCGCGCTGTCCGACTCGAGGTTGGCCGGCTTGCTTTTGTCGGCCTTCTCCGCCCATGTGGGTAGGCTGGCCGCGAGCAGCAGGGAGAACAGTAAACAGGTCTCAGTGTGTCTTTTCATAAAGGCCTCGAACGCCGCCGGTGAGTTCCAGCCGCTTATTGTGGTCATCCGCGTACATGCCCCCCGCGTGGATGACCGATGTCCCCTGGCGCAGGGTGACCGGTTTGTCGCTGCTCAGCAGGCCCGCATCCGGCACGACGCGAAGATGTTCTCCGGTCAGGATGAAGGCGGTCTGATCGCGTGTGGCGCCGCGCGTGGCCCGTACGTCGCCGAGAAAATGCACGCTGTCGCGGTCGCCGAACATCAGGCCACGTTGGGAGCTGATATCCACCGGCGCCTGGCCGGCGGTGGTCAGGCGAAACCGTGGCAGATCCAGTTCAGTGGTGTCGTCGTCCATGTAATGGATCATGCGCTGGGCAATGAGGCGATGGCGCGGTCTACCGGTGATGTCGAACGTCTGCACGTTGAAACGCTCGACGATATAGTCCGGGTCATGGGTGAAACCAGCGTTGTCTTGTACCAGCGGATGTTCAGCCAACTGGTTCAGCCAAACGCTCATCAGCGCGAGCATCGCCGCGAAGCCGAGCGGTAGCCAGTGGATATGGTGTCCGCCAGTCATCGATCGTAGAGTGCTATCTGTGCGGCCCAGGTGCCCTGAGCGCGCATGATCAGTTCGCAGGCTTCGCGCGCGGCGCCACGCCCGGCGCCGGCCCGGGTGACGTAATGGCTGCGCGCTTTCACCTCATCCGGCGCGTCGGGTACGCTGATTGCCAGGCCGCAGCGGCGCAGTACCGGCAGGTCGACCACATCGTCACCCATGTAGGCAATCTGTTCCGGCGTCAGATCGACGCTGGCGAGCAGTTTTCCGAAGGCCTCCAGTTTGTCGTCGGCGCCTTGAAACAGATGCACGATGCCCAGATTGCGCGCCCGGAACAGCACCACCTGAGACGTACGCCCGGTGATGATGCCGGTCTCCACGCCGCTGGCGCGCAACATCTTGATGCCGTGGCCGTCGCGCGAATTGAAAGCCTTGTATTCCTGGCCGTCGTCGCCGAAATACAAGTTGCCATCGGTGAGCACCCCATCCACATCGAACACGATCATGCGTACAGCACGCGCTTTTTCCTGGATATCTCGCTCTTCGATGTCTTGTCGGCTCATACCACTCCCGCGCGTAGAAGATCATGCATATTGAGCGCGCCTCTTAGTTGACCTGCCTCGTTAACGGCAAACAGGCCGTTGATCTTGAATTGTTCCATGATCTGTACCGCCTCCACCGCCAGCGCATCCTCGGTAATGGTGCGAGGCCCGCGTTTCATAACATCGGCGATCATCGTGCCGCGCACATCGACATCGTTGTCCAGCAGGCGGCGCAGATCGCCGTCGGTAAAGATGCCAAGGAGACGGCCGGAGGGGTCGGTGATCGCGGTCATGCCGAGGCCCTTGCGGGTCATTTCCAGCAGAGCTTGTTTCAGGCTGGCATCCTCGCCGACCACCGGCAGGCCCGCGTCGCTATGCATGAGGTCGCGCACATGAACCAGCAGGCGCCGGCCCAGCGCGCCACCCGGATGGGTGCGGGCGAAGTCTTCCGCGGTGAAGCCGCGCGCGAACAGCACCGCAACCGCCAGCGCGTCGCCCAGCGCCAGCGCCGCCGTGGTGCTGGCGGTAGGCGCCAGGTTGTGCGGACAGGCTTCCTGCGCGACGCTGGCGTCGAGATGGATGTCCGCCTCGCGCGCCAGGGTGGAGACAGGGTTGCCGGTCATGCTGATCAACCGAGCGCCACGCCGCTTGATCAGCGGCACGATCGCGGCGATTTCCGCGCTCTCTCCGGAATTGGATAGCGCGATGACCACGTCCTGGCCAGTGATCATGCCGAGGTCTCCGTGGCTGGCCTCGGCCGGGTGCATGAAGAAAGCGGGGGTGCCGGTGCTGGCCAGGGTGGCGGCGATCTTGCCGCCGATATGGCCCGATTTGCCCATGCCCGATACCACCACCCGCCCAGCGCATTGCAGGATCAGCGTGACAGCATCCAGGAAGGATTGATCCAGGCGATCCTGGAGTTGGCTGACGGCGGTGGCCTCGATTTCCAGGGTGCGGCGAGCAAGCTGGAGGATGTCGGCGGGGGTGGCGATTGAGGATGTCATAATCGGCCGGAAGTATAGCCTCCTACCCCTAGCACACTCCATGCCCAGTACCCTCGAACTGACCCTGATTCTGCTCGCCAGCGGCGTTTTTGCCGTTGCCTGGCTGAAAGCGATCGGTATGCCGGCGCTGGTCGGGTATGTGCTGATCGGCGCCGCCATGGCGCCTTTCCTGCCACGCCTTACCCATGAGTCCCCGGCCAGCCACCTGGCGGAGTTCGGGGTGGTGTTCCTGATGTTCTCGATCGGCCTGGAATTTTCCCTCTCTCGCCTGAAGACCATGCGCCAGGCTGTGTTCGGGCTGGGGGGGCTGCAAGTCATCATGACCATGTTCATCGTCATGGCCCTGGGTTTGTTGTTCAACCTGCCTTGGGAACAGGGACTGGCCCTGGGCGGCGTGCTCGCCATGTCGTCCACCGCCATCGTCAGCAAACTCCTTTCGGAACGAGACGAACTAGGCAGCGAACACGGGCGCCTGATCCTCGGCGTGCTGTTGTTCCAGGATCTTGCCGTAGCGCCGCTCATCATCTTCGTGCCCGCCCTGGCGCAAAGCGCCGGCCTCGGCGAGGCGCTGCTGTTCGCCAGCCTGAAGGCTATCCTGGTGCTGGCCGTGATTCTGGTCATCGGACAGCGGCTGATGCGCCCCTGGTTTCATTGGATCGCCCAGGCCAAATCCGCGGAACTGTTCATGCTCAATGTGCTGCTGATCACCCTGGGGCTTGCCTATGTCACCGACCGGGCCGGCCTCTCCCTGGCCCTGGGCGCCTTCCTCGCCGGCGTGCTGATCGCGGAAACCGAATACCGTTACCAGGTGGAAGCCGACATCCGCCCGTTTCGCGATGTGCTCATGGGGCTGTTTTTCGTCTCCATCGGACTGATGCTCGACCTCGGCGTGGTCGCGCGGCATTGGGGTGAAGTGCTGAGCATCATGCTGGCGCTGGTCATCGGCAAGTTGCTTCTGGTGGCCCTGTTGGCCGGCCTTTATGCCCGTTCCTGGCCGGTCTTGTTGCGGGTTGGCCTGGGACTCGCGCAAGCCGGCGAATTCGGCTTCGTCTTGCTGGCGCTGACCCTGAATAGCGGCCTGATCGGCATCGAACTGCATCAGACCCTGCTCGCCGCCATGGTGCTCTCCATGCTCACCGCGCCACTCCTGGTGCTGTATGGCAATCGTCTGGCGAAACGCCTGGAGGGCGGTTCCTGGGTGGAACAGGCGCGCGGCGTGCATGAAATCGCCGCGCGCGCATTCGGCATCCAGAAGCACGTCATTCTGTGTGGCTATGGGCGTAGCGGGCAGAGCCTGGCGCGCCTGCTGGAATCTGAAAAAGTACCCTTCATCGCCCTCGACGACGACCCGCGCCGGGTCCATGCCGCCGCCCAGGCCGGCGATCGCGTGGTGTTCGGCGACGCCTCGCGCGCCGAAGTGCTGATGGCGGCCGGTGTGCATCGCGCCCGTGCCGTGGTGATCAGCTTCGCGAACACCCCCTCCGCCTACAAGGTGCTTTCCGCCGTGCAGCGCCTGAAGCCGGATGCGCCGGTCATCGTGCGCACCGTCGACGACAGTGACCTCGATGCCCTGCGCGCGGCCGGCGCCGCCGAAGTGGTGCCGGAAGTCATGGAAGGCGCCCTCATGCTCGGCTCGCAGACCCTGCTCATGGCCGGAGTACCACTCGTGCGCGTACTCAAACGGATTCGCCAGACCCGTGAGGCGCGTTATGGCTCCATGCGCGGCTATTTTCGTGGACTTACAGACGAACTGGACGATGAAAACGGTGGCGAGCGCCTGACGTCCATCATGATCGCCGCCCGCCTCGGCGAGAAAGGCAAGACCCTGGCCGAACTCGACCTGGACAGCCTTGGCGCGGCCGTAGTCAATCTCCGCCGACGCGGCACCCACGGCTTCGAGTTCAGCCCGGATACCCGCCTGGAAACCGGTGACATCCTCATCCTGCGTGGCGAAGCCGAAGCATTGGCCGCAGCGGAAATGCGTCTGGCGGAAGGGTAGGGGGGGGCAAGCCCCCCTTCGCAAAGCATGTAGGTCAGGTTGCGGCCGTATCGCTACCTGACGCTTGTCCCATCTGTTCGGATGTTGTGGATCGTCAGGTAGCGATAAGGCCGCAACCTGACCTACGACGGGTACGCCATACCAAACGCAAACGCCCCGAATTCGGGGCGTTTGCGCGGATGCTGAAAGTGATTACTTCTTGCCGGTCTCGGGCTTGGCCGCGCCCACCGTCAATTCGCCTTTCAGCTTCGCGACGCTGGCTTTGCCGAAACCCTTCACTTCGGTCAGCGCATCCATGGTTTTGAACGCCCCGTTTTTCTGGCGATATTCCATGATCGCCTTGGCTTTGGCCGGCCCGATCCCTTTCACCGCTTCGAGTTCGGATTGGGTCGCGCTATTGATATCCACCGCCGCCCAGGCCGAAACCGAGAGCAACAAGCCCACAAGCAAACCCCCGAGAAACTTTTTCATGATGCCTCCGTTAGTAGTTAACACGCCGGGAATGGCGCGGTAGAAATCTACTATAGAGGCGCAGAAAAAGAAACGGGCGCGGCAAAAGCCGCGCCCGTTTATGAGTATTTGGCTTGCTGAGGCTAGAAGAATTGCTTGGCGAAATTGGCGATGGCGATGGCGAGGAGCACGCCCATCATCCATTTGAGCGGCGCGGTTTCGTGGTCAAGTTTGGCTTCGAGTCGCGCAATATCGAGTTTGGTTGCAAGCGCCGTATCCAGAGCTTCAGCGAATACTTCTCTCTGAGCTTCCGCGAAAGCTTCGACCTGTGCTTCGGTAAGCCCGGCCTGTTTCAGGCTGTTGGCAAACTTCAGTGTGTCGAATGTGATGGCTGACATGGCGCTCTCCAATATCGACGCCGAGTGCAGCAAAAACAAAACGGGCGCGGCTTGCGCCGCGCCCGTTTACAGACTTCGGATCAGACGGTTAGGTCAGATTAGAAGCTGGTGTTCACGCCCATGGTGAAGACCTTGACATCCTTGGCGGTCGAGTAGTTGTCGCTGTTGTAAGCGGCATACACGTTGGTGCGCTTGGACAGGTTGTAGATCGCGCCCAGGGTCCAACGCTTCAGGTCGTCATCCGTACCGGCAGCGGTTTTGCCCAGGATACCGCCGGCGGCGCCGGTGTAGGCTTGCTCGTTGTTGAACTGACCATACTGAGCGGCCAGGGTGATGGGGCCCATGCCGTAGGTGACGGAAGCCAGATGGGCCTTGTCGGTCTTCTGAGCGGCGGTGAAGCCGTCATCAGAACGCTCGTAGGTGTAGCCCAGGCCGATGTCGCCGATCTTGTAGGCGATGTTGAACTTGGTGGCTTTGGCGTCATTGGTGCCGCCAGCTGCCAAGTCCTTCTTGAAGACTTCGTGGCCCAGAGTGGCTTTCAGGGGGCCATTGGCGTACACGCCGACCATGGAATAAGCATCGTTCAGGCCATTAGCATTGACCGTGCCGGTCTGCTCGCCAGGTACAACGGCAACGGCGAAATGGAAACCGGAAAACTCCGGGGACACGTAGGCGACGGTACCAGCAGCGCGGTTGTCGAAGCCGTTACGGCCGATGATGCCGGTGCCGTTCTTCTGGGAGTCGGCGGAGGTGTCGGCGAACTGGTCAGCGGAACCACCCAGCTTGTAGGGGGTGTCGTGACGACCGATGATCACGGTACCGAAGCCGCCGGCCACGCCGATGAAGGTGTTGCGCAGGCCGGCGCCACCGAAGGCGGTGTCAGTCGTGCCAGGGTAGCCGGCGTTGTCCAGGGGGCCAGCGGCGGAAGAGATTTGCTGCTCGATTTGCCAAACGGCCTTCAGGCCGCCGCCGAGGTCTTCAGAACCCTTGATGCCGAAGCGGGAAGTCTGGTCGTTGATGGTCCACTTGTTGGCGTTAACGGCGTCGGAATTGACGTGGTCCAGGGAGTAACGCAGCGTGCCGTACACGTCAACGTTGGAAGTAGCAGCGAAAGCGGGAGCGGCAAAGGCGCCAGCAACAGCCAGAGCGATGAGAGACTTTTTCATGAGTGAAACTCCTATCAGGTTGGTGAAACGCTTCTGCCCTGCGCGGCGACCGGATTTCCTTGTCTCCGCCCTCCTCAACCTTGAGAAGGGGGCCTTAAAACCTCTGCATGAGAAGTTGGATCGCATTCTGCTCAACTCTGGCTGGTCGGAGCAAACCCGGATTCTCTTTTCAAGTAATTTCTCAAGAGTGTTGTTGCGGAGCCGCAACAGGGTGTTGCGTAGAGCGGAAAAAAAGCATCAGGGAGGGCTTGTGCGGTGGCTCGAATCCTGGAAGCGGAGCGGCATGCGCTGTAAATGGCGATGCGCTGCGGGAACTGGCGGGCGTAGGGCTGAACGTGGGGCTGGACGAGTTGTTCGAGGGGGTGGAGGGATATGCCGCGCTCGCTTGAAATTATTGATTCCGACTCCATTTGCCGCGCTTGTCGCCCCGCTTCGGGGCGTTTTATCAAGGAGACGTCGTGAGTTTGATCATTGAAGAAGTGAGCGTGGGTGAAGGTGCCGAGGCGGTTGCCGGCAAGCATGTGACCGTGCATTACACCGGTTGGCTGACCAATGGCACCAAGTTCGATTCCAGCCTGGATCGCGGCGAGCCGTTCGATTTCCCGCTCGGCCGCGGCCATGTGATTCGTGGCTGGGATGAGGGTGTGGCGGGAATGAAGGTGGGCGGCAAGCGCAAGCTGACGATTCCGCCGGAAATGGGTTACGGCGCGCGCGGCGCCGGTGGTGTGATTCCGCCGAATGCCACACTGGTGTTCGATGTGGAATTGCTGGCCGTCAACGGCTAAGCGTTCCGTCGAAATTCCGTGGCAGCCTCGCGTAGGTCAGGTTGGCGCGCGGCGACTACCTGACGATTGCTCCGTCAAACTAGAAGTTGAGGGTGTGGATCGTCAGGTAGCGATGGAGCCGCAACCTGACCTACGGGGGCTATCCGGTCTACTTTTTGTCCTTCACCCGCCCCAACCCCGCTTCGATGCTGTCGCACAGGGTTTTCAATATCTGGATGCGGGCGTGGTATTTGTTGTTTGCGGGCACCAGGGTCCAGGGCGCGATTTCCGTGCTGGTGCGGTCGACCATGTCGCATACGGCCTGTTCGTAGTCATCCCATCGCTCGCGGTTGCGCCAGTCTTCGTCGGTGATCTTGTAGTGCTTGAAGCCGGTTTTTTCCCGCTCCTTGAAGCGTTTGAGTTGTTCCTCGGCACTGATGGATAGCCAGAATTTCACGACCACGATGTTGTGGTTGGCGAGTTGTGCTTCGAATTCGTTGATCTCGTTGTAGGCACGCAGCCAGTCATATTCCGAGCAGTAGCCTTCCACCCGTTCCACCAGCACACGGCCATACCAGGAGCGATCGAAGATCGCCAGGCGGCCACGCCGGGGGATATGGCGCCAGAAGCGCCAGAGATAGGGTTGCGCCTTTTCCTCATCAGTCGGCGCGGCGATGGGGATGATCTTGTACATGCGCGCATCGAGGGAGCCGGTGATGCGGCGGATGCTGCCGCCCTTGCCGGCCGCGTCGTTGCCTTCGAATACCGCGACGATCGAGAGTTTCTGGAAGCGCGGGTCGCGGGTGAGGACGTTGAGGCGGCCCTGATAGGTTTCCAGTTTTTTCGCGTAATCCGCCTTGTCCAGCGTCTGGTTCAGATCCAGGGATTTCAGGATGTCCAACTTGTCCACCTGCGGCAGGCTGGGCAGGGCGGGGATGGAGTGCGCCTTGCCGTGTTCGGAGGACAGGCGCAGGCGCATGGCTTCCAGCACGATCTTGCCCAGCATCAGGCCGCGATAACGTTCGTCGCTGCCTTCGATGATGTACCAGGGCGCTTGCGCGGTGCTGGTCAGGCGCAGGGCTTCGGCGCTGGTTTTACGAAACTTGTCGTAGAGGCCGAAGTGATGCCAATCGCGCTTGGTGACCCGCCAGCGCGTGCGCGGGTCTTTTTCCAGCGCCTTGAGGCGGCTGGCCTGAAAGGGTTTGGACAGGTGGAACCAGAACTTGAGGATGAGCGCGCCTTCGTCGCTGAGCATCTTCTCGAAGCGGACATTGCGTTCCATCGCCTCTTCCAGATCGACATTGCGGATGTCGCCGTAGACCCGTTCGAGGATGGGCATGCTGTACCAGGAGCCCTGGAAGATACCGATCTTGCCGCGTGGCGGCAGGGCGCGCCAGAAACGCCACATCGGGGGGCGGTCGAGTTCTTCGTCGGACGGCGCGCCCATGCCGTGGGTTTCGACATGGCGCGGGTCCAGCCATTCGTTGAGCAGATGCACCGACTCGCGGCGACCGCCGCCATCGACACCGCTGATGATGACGATGACCTGAAATCCGCTGCTTTGGACCAGTTCGTCTTGAGCAACCAGCAATGCCTCGCGCAGGGCGGGCAATTCCTTCTCATAGGTAGCCTTGTCGACCTTGTGGCCGATTTCTGCTGACTCGAACATGGCTTTCTCCTCGATAAACCGTTCACGCAATGACTGCTTAACGGCTGTGGCGGCGGAGACTTTAGCGTTTCAGTCGGGTCAGGCGTAGCCGTAACCCGGACACTGGCGGCGGATCGTCGGGTTTTCTTACGGGGATGATGACGCCGTGCCCACCCGATCTACCTCTCTCTCCATTTCCACCCGGTTGCGGCCGTTGTGTTTCGCTCGGTAAAGCGCGTGGTCGGCGCGCGCGAGGATGGCATCGGCATTGCTGTCGCCACGGGAGAACAGGGCGACGCCGATGCTGACGCTATAGCGAACCACCCCGGCCGCGGTCTCGACCAGGGTGTCGTTGATCATCTGGCGCAGGCGCTCCGCCAATTCGCGCGCGCCTTCGCCGGCGGTATCGGGTAGCAGGATGGCGAATTCCTCGCCGCCCAGGCGGCCGAGGTGGTCGCTGCGACGCAGGATGTGGCGTGCGCTGTCGGTGAAGTTCTTGAGGACCGCATCGCCAGCGGCATGGCCGAATTCGTCGTTGACGAGCTTGAAATGGTCGAGATCGAGCATGAGAAGCGCGGCGGTTTCACCGTAGCGTTGATGGCGCGCCAGTTCCTGTTCCAGTTGTTGCAGGAAGTGGCGGCGATTGTGCGCGCCGGTGAGCGAGTCTGTCGTGGCCAGGAGGCGTAATTGCTTGGCATGAGCCTCGCGTTCGGAGATGTCCTGGAATACCACCACCGCCCCCACGCGGACGCCATTCTTCAGCACCGGGGTGACCGTGAGGGCAACCGGAAAACCACGGCCATCCTGGCGCCAGAACCATTCCTCTTCCTCGTGTCGTGGCCGGCCATCGGCCAGGGTAAGCGCGACAGGGCAGTCGGCGTGTAGGTAGTCGCGGCCATCGGCATGGTGGTAATGGAATAGCAGGTGTTGATCACGCCCCAGGACATCTTCGCTACTCCAGCCGAGCATCTGTAGCGCGGCCGGGTTGATGAAGGTCGCATGGCCTTTCATATCCACTCCATAGACCCCTTCGCCCAGGCCCATGAGCAACATCTGGAAGCGAACCTCGCTCTCGTTCAGCGCGGCCGCTTTCTGTTCTACCTGGAGCTGCCAGCGGCGCTGCGTGTCGCGTAGTAGCCAGAGCAGCAGCATCTGGACAAGGCCATAACTGAACATGGCTCCAAGGGCGAGTGCTACCTGAGCCTGGCGATGGCGTTGTACCAGGCTGCCTACATCACGCCAGATCAATACCGAGCCGACCGCGGGCCGTTTGGAGTCAAGCACGCCAAGATAGTCACGCAAGGGAATCCTCGAAATGTGCAGCGTACTGTCCCCGTAGGGCATCAGCCAGGAAACGGGTTGGTCGCGGTAGGTGGGCAGGGGAAGACGCCCCAGCCAATCCTTGATTTCCGGGCGGGAACTGGCTTCCAGGTAGCAATCGCAGCCATTTTTCTGGCGTAGTCCCGCGCGGTATTCCCGCCATACCGAGGTTTCCACATGTTCGGGCTTGAGCAGGACGGCGAAGCCGGCGCCCAGTTGCCGGTCGAGCAGGCCGAGTTGCGTGGTGAACGCGGTGCCGGCTTCGAGCGAGCCGATGTGGCGGGTTGTGCCGTCGGCGGCGCTGATTTCGACCGGTACCACGCCGCGTACCCCGGATTGCACGCGGCCGGTTTCGAAGCCGGCGCGCGGCTGGCGGTCGCGGTCGGTGTCCTCGATGATGTGGCGCAGACCGTCCATGCGGTCGCCGTATCGCTCCGGCGCATGGACGCGCAGGAAGGAGAGCACACCCGGGCCGAGATGGAATTGCAGTTGCCGCACGCCGAACCGTGTTTGCATGTAATGCCATTGCGGTTCCACTCGGGCGAGCAAGGCCGCGCGCGCGCGCGCGGCGCGCGCGCCGCCGGCCCCGCCGCCTTCGGCCTGTACCGCGGCCCGGCCCTGGTCGAACAGGCGTTGTACTTCGGGGTCCGCCGCCAGCAGGCTGGCAAGCGCGAGCATCTGTTGTTCCAGGTTGCCTATGGAGACGGCAAATGCGGTTTGCAGTCGTCCGGCGTCCTGGTCTAGCTGAATGTGTAGTTCATGCTCGTGATCACGCCACACCAGCGCTGTGATGGCGGCGAAGATGAGAAGTAACAGGCCGCTGGCCAGCCAGGTGAGAAGGCGAAAGTGCATGGCGCATTTTGACCCAGGGCGGAGCGCTTTTCATCAGACGTTTGTGCCAAGAAGCGGGGTGGCGCCCGCTCCCATGGGGGCGGGCGTAATGTGCTTCACCTATCTCCTTGCGTACAAGTTACGTTGCCCTGAACACCAGAGACAGTGAGTTCAGGCAATAGCGTTGCCCGGTCGGTGCCGGTCCGTCGTCGAAAACGTGTCCGAGGTGGCCGTCACAACGGGCGCAGCGGATTTCTTCGCGGATCATGCCGTGGCTGGCGTCGCGGATGCCGCGGATGTGCGCGGGATCGTAGGGCTGGGTGAAACTGGGCCAGCCGGTGCCGGATTCGAATTTGGCTTCGGCGCGAAACAGCGGCAAGTCACACAGGCGGCAATGATAAATCCCCGCTTCCTTGTTTTTCAGCAAGCCGCCGCAGAACGGGGGTTCCGTCCCCTGATGGAGGATCACACGGCGTTCCTCATCGTTCAGGCCGGCGGCCAGCGCGGCTTTTTCCTCCGCGTTCGGTGGCGTCAGGTCATGGCCGGAGGCGGAATGGTTGGCATCATGGTTCATGGCAGTCTCGCGTCTTGGGAGGAAGTCGTAGGATGTGGTGAGGCACGAACCGCATCATGACCACGCGATGCGGTTCTACGGGCTGTTCAGTTCTTGCGTGCCACCATGAGAAATACCGGGTAGGCGCGAGTTCCCGCCTCGGTGTCCTTGATGATCTCGAACACGTTGGAAAAATCCACGTCGACTAAGCCGGCGGCCGTGGCCTGGCGTGCCAGTTCCTCACGCGCGAAACCGTGGTGCACGTCGACTTCGATGCCGTGGAAGGAGCCGTCTTCCTGATCGAGATCCGCCACGCAGAGCCAGCCGCCGGGGTTGAGCAGAGCATGGAAGGTGGCGAGGATGGCGGCGGTATCCGGGATGTGGTGCAACACCATCGAGGTGTAGATCAGATCGTAGCGTTCTTCCGGCAACGGCTGGCTGGCGAGGTCGGCCTGGCGAACCGTCATGTTGTTCACGCCCAGCGCGGCGATCTTTTCGCGCAGCACTTCCAGCATGCCGGCGGAACTGTCCTTGAGGGTGATATGGCCCAGCGCGTCTTTCAATGGGAAGCTCAACATGCCGGTGCCGCAGCCGTAATCCAGCGCGCGCATGTTCGTGTTCAAGGGTATGGCCGTCCGTATCGCGGCGGCGATCCTGTCGGCGCGGTCCTGGAATACCGGGTTGCCGTCCCAGAGACGTGCTTTGCTGTCGAAGTCGATCATGGCGCGCGGAATGAGAAGTCTTGGGGCGGCCGATTATCGGCCCCTCGCGGCTTCATGTAACCCGCCGGCCATCGGAATGCGTTAGGCTGCCAGTCCGTGCAGGTCGGGTTGGCGAGGCAAAAACCCGACGCCCACTTACGGAGAGACCATGACTCACGAATTGCAATCCATCCTGGCGCGGCATCAGTTCGCGCCGACGCGGCTCCTGCAAGTCTTGCGCGAAGTTCAGGAGCATTACTCCTGGATCGCCCCGGAAGCTCTGGACTATGTGGCCGCCGGCCTCGGCCTGCCGCGCGCGCGGGTGGAGGGCGTGGCGGGGTTCTACAGCTTTCTCCACAGCGACGCGCCGTGCCGCTATCGCCTGCTGTTCTCCGACAACATTACCGACCGCATGCTGGGAAACCAGGAGCTGATCACCTACTTGTGCAACAAGTTGTGGGTGGAACGCGGCCATATTTCCGAAGACGGCCTGGTCAGCGTGGACACGACTTCCTGCACCGGCCTGTGCGATCAAGGTCCGGCGCTGCTGGTCAACGGCTGGGCGATTCCGCGTCTCACCCGTGAACGCCTCGACCAGATCGCCGAATTGGTTCTGGGGAAGGCGCCGGTCGAACAATGGCCGCGCGAGCTGTTCGCGATTGAAAACAACATCCACCGCGCCGACATCCTGCTGGACAACCCGATGGAGCCCGGGGACGCCTTGCGCGGGATCATTTCACGCGGTGGCGATCTGGAAGCCGCCGCCAATGCCCGTTCCTGGCGCGAGGGCATCCCCGCCGCTGAACAAGGGCAGCTCGCCATCCTGGACGAGATCAAGAAATCCAACTTGCGCGGCCGTGGCGGCGCCGGTTTCACCACCGGGCTGAAGTGGGAGGCCTGCCGCAACGCCTCCGGCGCGCAACGCTATGTGGTGTGCAACGCCGACGAAGGCGAGCCGGGCACCTTCAAGGACCGCGTGCTGCTCACCACCCAGGCCGATCTGCTGTTCGAGGGCATGACGGTTTGCGCCTACGCCATCGGCGCGACCCAGGGGTTTCTCTACCTGCGCGGCGAATACCGTTATCTGCTGGAGCCGCTGAACGAGGTTTTGGCGCGACGGCGCGCGGCGCGCTTGCTGGGCCGCGACATCCTGGAACATGGCGGCTTCGACTTCGACATCGAAATCCACCTCGGCGCCGGCGCTTATGTCTGCGGTGAGGAGTCGGCGCTGATCGAATCGCTGGAAGGCAAGCGCGGCATTCCACGCAACCGGCCGCCTTATCCGGTTACCCACGGCTATTTGCAATGCCCGACCACGGTGAACAACGTCGAGACCTTCTGCGCCGCGGCCCTGATCGCGGCCGGTGGGGACGAGTGGTACCGCGGCGTCGGCACCGCCAAGTCGGCCGGCAGCAAGGTGTTGTCGGTGTCCGGCGATTGCGCCCGTCCCGGCATCTATGAATATCCCTTCGGCGTGACGGTGCGCCAGGTGCTGGAAGACTGTGGGGCGGAGAACACGTTGGCGGTGCAGATCAGCGGCCCCTCGGGCGTGTGCATCGCCGCCGACGAATTTGACCGCCGCATCGCCTTCGAGGACCTGGCCACCGCCGGCGCCTTCATGGTGTTCGACAGCAGCCGCGACATGTTCGAGGTGGCGCGCAACTTCGCCCACTTCTTCGCGCATGAGAGCTGCGGCTTCTGCACCCCCTGCCGGGTCGGCACCGCCATGTTGCGGACCACGATGGACAAGATCGCGAACGGCCACGGCACCCTGTACGACCTGGCCGAGATCGAGAAGCTCGACCGAGTGCTCAACCAGTCCGCCCACTGCGGCCTCGGCCACACCGCCTGCAACCCCACCCTGGATACGCTGAAGCGTTTCCGCCCCACTTACGAACGGCGCCTGAAGTCACAGGATTTCGAGCCCGCCTTCGACCTCGACGGCGCGCTCGCCGCCGCCCGCCGCATGACAGGCCGCGATGATGCCGGGGCGCACCTGAGCACGGAGGAGGCATGAATCCAACCTACCCCGTAGGATGTGGTGAGCTTGCGAACCGCATCACCCACGCACGACGTGGTTCGTCCCTCACCACATCCTTCGCATGGAGTTCCCATGACTGAAACCTTCCAGCTCGACGGCGAGGACGTCTCCTTCGTCCCCGGCCAGAGCGTCCTGCAGGCGGCCCTCTCCGCCGGCCGCTACATTCCGCATCTCTGTTACCACCCGGAATTCAAGCCGCATGGCAGTTGCAAGGTGTGCACGGTGAAGGCCAATGGTCGTACAGCGGCGTCCTGCACCCTCCCGGCGCAGGCCGGGCTGAACGTGGAAAGCGAAACCGGGGAAATGAACGACCTGCGTCGCACCCTGGTGCAGATGCTGTTCGCCGAGGGCAACCATTTCTGTCCCTCCTGTGAGAAGAGCGGCAATTGCACCTTGCAGGCCTTGGGCTCCGACCTCGGCGTGATGACGGCGGGCTTCCGCCATTTCTATCCGGATCGCCCGGTGGACGCCTCGCACCCGGATTTCCTGCTCGATTTCAACCGCTGCATTCTGTGTGAACTGTGCGTGCGCGCTTCCTGCGAGGTGGACAACAAATGTGTGTTCGCTCTCTCCGGGCGCGGTCTTGACAAGCATCTGATCGTCAACGCGGCCTCCGGCAAACTCGCCGATACCGACGTCGCCCTGAGCGACAAGGCGGTGGATGTCTGCCCGGTGGGCGTGATTCTGAAAAAACGGGTCGGTTTCGCCGTCCCCATCGGCCAGCGCCGTTACGACCAACGCCCGATCAGTGAACAGGCGCTCGACGACGCGCCGCGCCCATCCACCGCTTCCGGCGCTTGCGCCGCCTGTGAGGGAACATCATGAGCCAGAAGCTGCGCGTCGCCACCACTTCCCTGGCCGGCTGCTTCGGCTGCCATATGTCCCTGCTGGACATCGACGAACGCCTGTTCGATCTACTCGAACTGGTCGAATTCGACCGCTCGCCGCTCACCGACATCAAACACTGCGGCCCCTGCGATGTCGGCCTGGTGGAAGGCGGCCTGTGCAACGCGGAAAACGTCCATGTCCTGCGCGAGTTTCGCAAGAACTGCAAAATCCTGGTCGCCGTCGGCGCCTGCGCCGTCACCGGTGGACTGCCCGCGCAACGCAACCACCTGAGCCTGGCCGACTGCCTGCAAGAGGTCTATGTCACCGAAATCAGCCTGGAGCACGGCGGCATCCCCAACGACCCGGAACTGCCTCTGCCGCTGGACAAGGTCCACCCGCTACATGAAGTGGTGAAAGTGGATTACTTCCTGCCGGGTTGCCCGCCCTCGGCCGACACGATCTGGAAATTCCTCACCGACCTCCTGGCCGGCCGCACGCCTAGCCTGGGGCCGGAACTGATTCGCTACGATTAGGGGAGGGCGCCCACAGTGGGCGCTTGATTCATGGAGCGGGTGATGCTGCCGGCCAAGGCTTGCTAAAAAGCTCAGGCGAGTATTGCGAATGTAAATGGGAATGACTATCATTGTTTCCGTCGCAATCTCTCGTTATCCGCCATGAAATATCTTGCCTTGCCCTTGTTGCTGTTCCCCCTGACCGTTCTGGCGGCGGATACGGAAGTTACGTTGGCCATCAAAAACAACCGCTTCATACCCGCTGAACTCCATGTTCAGGCCGGCAAGAAGATCAAGCTGGTGGTGGAAAACCAGGATGCCGCCGCCGAGGAGTTCGAGAGTTACGAATTGAATCGGGAGAAGGTCATCGCGGCCAATTCTCGTGGCACCCTGTTCATCGGCCCCCTGGCGCCGGGCCGCTATCCGTTCTTCGGCGATTTCCACCAACAGACCGCGCGTGGCGTGGTCGTTGCCGAATAAGGAAACCTTGCCATGTTCGCCGCCTCTGTCATCGTTTTCCGCGAAGCGCTGGAAGCCGCCCTGTTGATCGGTATCATCGCCGCCGCCACGCGGGGTCTGGACGGCCGCGGGCGCTGGATCGGAATCGGCGTCGCCGCCGGCCTGGCGCTGTCACTGGTCGTGGCCGGACTCACCGACGTCATCGCTCAGTGGGCCGACGGCGCCGGCCAGGAATTGTTCAATGCCGCCGTGCTCGGCGTCGCCGTGCTGATGCTGGCCTGGCACAACATCTGGATGGCCAGCCATGGCAAGGAAATGGCGGCCCAGGCCAAGCAGGTCGCGCACTCGGTGGTTTCGGGTGGCGCGGAGCTCTCCGCCATCGCTCTGGTTATCGCGTTGGCTGTGCTGCGCGAAGGCTCTGAAACCGCTTTGTTCTTGTATGGACTCGCCGCCAGCGACCAACTCGGCGCCACGGAAGTGCTTTCCGGTGCCGGCCTCGGCCTGCTCGGCGGCGCGGCGGTGGGCGGCGCGCTCTATGCCGGTCTGGTGCGCATTCCGCTGCGCTGGCTGTTCGGCGTGACCAGCTTGCTGGTGCTGTTGCTGGCTTCCGGCATGGCCGGCCAGATCGCCCGGCTGCTGATTCAGGGCGACATCCTGCCTTTCTCCGGTCGAGCGCTCTGGGATACCACCGCTCTCCTGCCCGTGAATTCGAGCCTGGGCAACCTCCTGCACGTGATGATGGGTTACGAAGCGCGTCCTAGCGCCATGCAGGTGCTGTTCTATGTCGCGACCTTCTGTCTGATCCTGCTCGGCATGCTCTGGTCAGGCCGTGCTCCGGCCCAGTCCAGGCCCGCCTCCCCCTCCCCGATTCAATCCGCCTGAAAGGTATTTTCATGAAGCGTCAATTCGCGGCCGCGTTGGCCGCCACGGCCTCCCTTTGCCTGCAAGCCGCTCACGCCGGCCCATCCGATTATGTCTACGAGCCGAAAGTGGAACATGGCGAGAAGGAAATCGACTTCAAGTATGGCCACGCCGGCAATCGCGCGCCGGGCGACACTCTGCAAGCCGCCTCCAGCCTGGGTCTGGGCTATGGCGCGGGGGAGCACTGGTTCACCGAGTTTTATGTGAAGTGGGAGCAGCCCGCGGCGGGGGACATGAAGTACGAAGCCCTGGAATGGGAAAACAAGTTTCAGCTCACGGAGACCGGCGAATACCCGGTGGACATCGGTTTCATCGCCGAGATCGAGCGGCCAAAGGATCACGACGAAGGCTGGGAGGTGCGGGTCGGGCCCCTGTTTCAGACCGAATTCGGCAAGTTGCAGGCCAATGCCAATCTACTGTTCACACATCATTACGATGCCGCGACCCCAAGCCCCACCCAGTTCGGCTACCAGGTGCAGTTGAAATATCGCTGGAAGCCGGAGTTCGAGTTCGGCCTGCAAGGTTTCGGCGACATGGGCGACTGGGATCATTGGTCTGGTGGCAGCCAGCAATCGCAGCGTTTTGGCCCCGCCGTGTTCGGCAAGATCGGGGTGGGAACGCACAAGGCCGTGCGCTACAACGCGGCGCTGCTGTTCGGCGCGACGGACGGCGCGCCGAAACAGATCTTCCGTTTACAGGCGGAATACGAATTCTGATTCGTCGCTTGCCTCGGGCCGGCTCAGAAACCTTCCCCGTCGCTGGCCTTCCGCGCTTGGTGCCGGTGGGTGGCGCCATAACGCCGATACGCGGATGCGAGACGCGCAAGCCCGCCTTGATTGGAGCGGGATGGGCTCCTACAGGGTGGCCGGTTGGACGACGTTCACCCGCTCCGGCAGGGCGGGCCAGACGCCCTTGTCCACCACGCGGGCGGCGTCGAACAGCAACCAGCTTTGCCGTCCGTAGTGGGGCAGGGGACGTTGCAAGGCTCGTAGCGCTTCGCCATCCCGGACGGCGATTACCGCATAGGGGCGCCCGTCGCCATTCCGCGCCGTCCAGACCCTGGCGTCATGCGGTGCGGCTAGTTGCGGGGGTGTCGGCGGCAGTCCGAGGCGGGCCAGGAGGGTATCGACCCGCGCCGTCTGGCCAATGATGAGGATGGGTTCGCTGCCGGGTAGCCTCGAAGCTGTCGCGCGCAACGTTTGCGGCCGCGCGTCCAGCAGCCGTTCGGCGAGGGCGGTGGCGGCTTCGGCCAGGTCTTCGTCGCCCTCCGCCAGGAGCAGGCCGACCCGGGGCGCCACCAATATTTCCCGCAGGATGGGGGGGAAGCGATCCCGCGCGACACGCCGCCAGAGCCGGTAATCCGGGTCCAGTTCCACCGCCTGGACCGGCACGGTCCCGGGTAGGCAGACGCGGGTGCTGGTCTCCTGAATATCCAGCCAGCGGCCTTCAGTCCGCTCCGGGTGGTCCAGGCGCAGGCGCAGGGGCACCAGCAAGGCATAGGGGGGATCGGCTTGTTCCAGGGTCAGCCCCAACTTGCCGTCGGTCCACTTCGCCGGGCCGAGCTTGAGTCGCGGCGTCCCCGCGCGTTGCACCCATTGCCGGAAGAAGGCGCTCAGGTCGCGGCCAGCGGCCTGGGTGAAGGCGTGTTCCAGGTCGGCCCAGCCGGCGCGCTGGAAACGGTGTTGTTGCCAGAACAGACGCAGCCCCCGCTCGAAAGCCTCGGCGCCGATCTGGTCCCGCAGCATGAAAAAAACCATGGCCGCCTTGTCGTAGCCGATGATCGAGGAGATGCCGTGGTGGCGGGCGGTGAAGGCGGTGAGCGGGGTGTCCTCCGCCTCCGGCACGGCGGCCAGGTCGCGTAGCCAGCCCAGTCGCGCTTCTCGCGCCGCCGCCGGCGACTCGTCCTCCTTGTAGGCGTAGTCGGCCATGAAAGTGGTGAGGCCCTCCGACCAGTTGCCCGTCGTCCAATCCGGGATCACGCCGTTGCCCCACCAGTTGTGCAGCACCTCGTGGCCCAGTGAGATGGCGCGGATAAAGGGCAGGCGCAGCACGTCGCGGCCCAGGTAGGTGAGGCTGGGCATGCCGAAGCCGGTGGGCAGTGGGCTTGCCACTACGCTGAAGGTGTCGAAGGGGTAGGTGCCGATGAGCTTGCCGTAGCGGTCGATGTAGCGGGCCGAGTCATCCAGGTACGCCGGCGCCAGATCGGCCATGTCGGCGTAAAACCAGGAACGCAGGCGCAAGGGGGGCTGGCCCGGCCGGTCGATCAGGCGCTCGCTCACCACATAGGGTCCGGCCATCAGATCGATGCCCTCGGTGGCCTGGGAAAAGACGTATTCGGCCCGGTAGCCGTCGATTTCCGACTCGCTGACCAGGGTGCCGGGCGCCAGGCCCTTCTGGCCGGCGGGTAGGCGCAGGCGCAGACGGTAGCTGAAGGGTTCGCCGGGGTCGGGGTACCAGCCGCTGGAAGCGGGTAGAAAACTGCCTCGGGCGTCGAGCATCGGCGGCAACTGGGCGAGAACCTCCTTGTGGTCGAGGTCGAGCAGCGCGCCGAGAACGCCCCGATAACGCATTTCGAGCCTGTGCGGACCAGCGCCGACCAGGTCCAGATGGAGCACGGCTTCAGCGCGCGGGGGGAGCGCCAACGCGCGGCCATCGATGGCGAGCCGCGTCAGCCGCAGACTGGGTAGAAGATGGAGATCCAGGCTGTTTGCCTGAAGATCCAGGATCGCCTCGGCTTCCAGGGTCCGCGTGTCCGGGTCCAGCCTCAGGTCCAGATCCAGATGCGGCGGGTTCGCGCCCCATGCCGGGAGCGCGATCAGGAACAGCAGCAGGGCGCGCGTCACGGTTTCACCGGGCGAGTGTTGTCGGTGTCGGTGGGAAAGCGCTATTGCGGCAGGGATTCCAGCAACTCGTTCATCTTGTCGAAGCGTGGCTTCTGCACGCTCAGCGCCATGACGCTGGCTTTGAGGCGGCTGCCGGACATCAAGGCCGGAATGATCTCGTCGTCGCGGGTCTTCTTGAACGCCTCCCAAACCGTCTTGAACTGAGTCAATGTCGGCTGGGCGCCGCGCGGCGATTCATTTTTCAAGGCGGCGACAAGGCGGGCGTCCAGATCCTTGCGCGATTTGAGGGCATCCTCGTAGCGCATTTCCAGGACCGCGCGGTCATCCTCGCTCAGCATGGACATGGTTTGCTGCCGGGTCGTGGTCAGTGTGGACTTGATGTCCGCAACCGGGCCGGCCTGCACCGGACACGCGACAACCAACCAGGTGAAGGCGGCCAGCAAGGTGACGATGGTGTTTTTCATCATGATCTCGTTGTTGTGATCGGGGAGAAGGGCAGTTTACGTACCATTTGCCGAACAGCCGGCTGACTTGTGCTTCGATACCGTGATGAAGAATATCCGGCCCTTCCGCACAACATATCGACCTGCAAACACGCTTTCTTGAGTGTCAATAGAGTCTGATTTATTGCGCGTATCTAGTGCTCAGAGTAAACGCGCCTCGTGGCGGCATCCTGAGTTGGCGTGAGGTAGCCGCTCGCGAGCGATCTATTTTTGTCGTGTTAGGCTTGCCGTGACGAGCATCCGATGACGAGGAGACCACATGCGCAAGTTATTTCTGGTTCTGATCCTGCTGGCGGCGCCGGCCTGGGCCGACGACATCGAAATTCGCAAGGTCACCCTGCGTGCCGGCGATATCGACATTCCGATCGAGGTGGCGCTGCCGGCCGGCAAGGGGCCGTTTCCGCCGGTGCTGTTCATTCACGCCAAGCGCGGCTACGACGAGAACGAGCGCCGCCATATCACGGAACTGGCGCGCCAGGGCTATCTGGTGGTGGCGCCTGACTGGCAAAGCGGCCGCATGATCGAACGCTGGCCGGCGGAACATGATCCGGAAACGGAGAAAGACGTGGAGCAGGCGCTGAATTACCTGATGGCCCTGCCTGATGCCGCAAAACAGCCGGTGGGCATCGTTGCCCTGTCGCGTGGCCCTTATTACGCGATCCGCCTGGCGGCGAAACGGGGCAAGGATATCGCAGCCATCGTCAGTTACTACGGCCACATGCAAAACCCCAACGCGCCGGAGCCGGACCAGTTGTTCCGGGTGGCGCATGAGGTCATGGAAATCACCACACCCATGCTGTTCCTGATCGGCGAGGCCGATTTCGAGCTGCGCCGCATCAACGGCGGGCGCGCCTTCTATGCCCTGTGGGAACGTGGCGTGCCGGTCGAATATCAGGTCTACCCGCTGGCGCGGCGGGCGTTCGATTTCCGCGCCGACCAGACGCCCGAGGAAAAGATCGCAACCCGCCACGCCCGCCAGCGCGCCGACCAGTGGTTGCGGCGCTGGATGAAGCTGGATGAGCCTGGGAAATAACGCTTGTCGTCAGGGTGTCGCTACGCGCCAACCTGGCCTACGAACCAGGCTGCACGCGCTCCGATCGAACCTGTCTGGCCGGCCGCAAGGATTTCGGGTCGACGCCGAAGGTCCAGTGTTTGAGCCAGGCGGCGCGCACCATGTTGGGATATTCCGGTTTGCCCAGGCTGCCGTTGTAGCGGCCCAGCGCCCGGAACAGGTTGCCACGTTCGATATCCAGGTAGTGGCGCAGGATATTGGTACCGTAGCGCAGGTTGGTTCGCAGGTGGAACAGGTTCTGGTCGCGGGTGCCGATGGTATCGACCCAGAACGGCATGACCTGTGTGAAGCCGCGCGCGCCGACCTCGGATACCGCATATTTCTTGAAGCCGCTTTCCACTTCGATCAGGCCCAGCATCAACTCGGGGTCGAGGCCGGCGCGGGTAGCCTCGTAGTGCAGGGTGTTGAGAAAGTCCTCGCGAAATTCGGCATCCGGTATGCGTTGCTTCAGGCGCCGCGACATTTCCGTCAACCAGGCCTGGACATAGGGCGTATCGGCGAAGGCCGCGCTTTCCACAGCGGTATCGGACACCGCCTTGGAAAGTTGCGAACGCACGCTGGCGGACATGGGCTCGTACTTCTGCGCCCCCGCCCAGGCACCACCGGCCAGAAAGGCCAGCAATGCGAGACCTGCTTTCAATCCGTGTTTCGACATCGTTTGATCTGCTCCTCAATGAACTTGGCCGCATCAATCTGAGCAATCTTCGTGCCGGCGGAATCACGCCGACTTTGATATTCCAACATACCCTCCTTCAAACCGCGGTCGCTGACCACCACGCGATGCGGCACACCAATCAATTCCATGTCCGCGAACATCACGCCGGGACGCTCGTCGCGGTCATCCAGAACCACGTCAATCCCGGCGGCGACCATTTGAGTATAGAGCGCTTCCGCCGCTTCCCTGACCGCCTCGCTGCGCTTGAGGCCAAGCGGGACGATGGCCAGTTCGAACGGGGCGATGGATTGCGGGAAGAGGATGCCGCGCTCGTCGTTGCCCTGTTCGATGGCGGCGCCGACGATGCGGGAGACACCGATGCCGTAGCAGCCCATGGTCAGCACCCGCGACTTGCCGTTGTCGTCCAGGAACTTGGCGTCCAGAGCCTGTGAATACTTGGTGCCCAGTTTGAAGATATGGCCGACCTCGATGCCTCGGCACAGATCCAGCGTGCCCTGGCCGTCCGGGCTGGGATCGCCGACCACGGCGTTGCGGAGGTCGGCGACCTGGGGCTCCAGCAGATCGCGGCCGAAGTTGACGCCGACCAGATGCTGGCCGTCCTCATTGGCGCCGCAGACGAAGTCGCTCAGCGTCATGACCGAGCGGTCGGCGACCACCGGAATGGTCAATCCCACCGGGCCGATGGAGCCGACGCCGCAGCCCAGAACTGTCCGAATCTCGCCGTCACTGGCGAATTCCATGGGATTGAGCACGCCCGGCAGCTTGCCGGCCTTGACCTCGTTCAACTGATGATCGCCGCGCACGAGAAGGGCGACCAGGCCTTCCTCGCCGCGCACGATCAGGGTCTTGACGACCTGGTCGGCGGCCACGCCCAACGCGGCGGTGACTTCCTCGATGGTGTGTGATCCGGGCGTGGGCACCTTGCACATTTCCTGTGTTGCGGCGGCGCGCGGGGCCGAGGGCGCCAAGGCCTCGGCCATTTCCACGTTGGCGGCGTAGTCGGAGTTCGGGCAGAAGGCGATGGCATCCTCGCCGGAGTCGGCCAGGACATGGAATTCGTGTGAGCCGGAGCCGCCGATGGCGCCGGTGTCCGCCGCCACCGCGCGGAACTTCAGTCCCAGGCGGGTGAAGATGCGCGAGTAGGTGGCGTACATGACCTTGTAGGTTTCATCCAGGCTGTCTTCGTCGGGGTGGAAGGAATAGGCGTCCTTCATCATGAATTCGCGCGCGCGCATGACGCCGAAGCGGGGGCGGATCTCGTCGCGGAATTTGGTCTGCACCTGATAGAAGTTGACCGGCAACTGGCGGTAGGAGCGAATTTCGCGGCGGGCGATGTCGGTGATGACTTCCTCATGGGTGGGGCCGAAGCAGAAATCGCGCTGGTGGCGATCCTTGATCTTCAGCATCTGCGGCCCGAACACCGCCCAGCGTCCGGATTCCGCCCACAGTTCCGCCGGCTGCACCGCGGGCATCAGCAATTCCAGCGCGCCGGCCTGATTCATCTCCTCGCGCACGATGGCTTCCACTTTGCGCAGCACCCTCAGGCCCAGCGGCATCCAGGTATACAGGCCGGAACCGAGGCGGCGGATGAGGCCGGCGCGCAGCATGAGTTTGTGGCTGAGCAGTTCCGCCTCGGTGGGGGCTTCCTTGCTGGTGGAGAGGAAAAAACGGGAGATGCGCATGGTAGGCTTTGAAGTCCGAAATAGAAGCCCGAATGGTAACAAATGCGACTGTTTTCCCGTCAGCGCAAAGGTGCGCAAGAACCCGTCCAGATCAGCGAACGTCACGGGGTGCGCTATCTCCACCTGGGTGGCCCTGCGGTGCAGAGCGCGATGCGCATCAAGGAGCCGTGGACGCTGGAACTGGAGTACACCCGCGCCATGCTGACGTTTCTGCTGTTTCAGCCGAATCCGGAGGACATCGCCCTGGTCGGACTGGGGGGTGGCTCCATCGCCAAATTCATCCATCGCCATCTGCCGGAGGCCCAGCTCACCGCCCTGGAGATCAATCCCGACGTGGTCGCCGCCGCGCGCGCCTATTTCCTGCTGCCGGCCGACGACGAACGCCTGGACGTGCGGGTCGGCGACGGCGCCGCTTATGTCCATGCCAACGCGAACAATCAGGATGTGTTGTTGATCGATGGCTACGACGCCAAGCGCATCGTCGAGGCGCTTTCCAGCATCGAGTTCTATCAGGCCTGCAAGGCCATGTTGCGGCCGGGCGGGGTGGCGGTCTTCAATTTGTGGGGCTCGGACGACTATTTTCCGCGCTACTACGAACGCATCGCCGCCGCATTCGGCGAGCACGTCCTGCAATTGCCCTCGGAAAAGAAGGGCAACATCATCGTTTTCGCCTTCAAGAAACCGCTGCCGAACGTGGGTTTCGCGACCCTGGAACGCGCCGCCGAGAAATGGCAAGCTGAACTGAATCTGGAGTTCCCGGACTTCGTCAGCCGCATGCGGCACTGGAATCCGGTGGGGGATCGCGGATTCGTGGTGTGAGGAGGCGGCTTATTGCGCCGGTGCCGAGTTTTTCAGTCGCTCCCGTTCCTTCTCATACTCGGGATAACTTGGCGCGCGCGCGGCGCTGTTCTGCTCCTGTGATGTCTTGAGCGCCTGGTCTCGGTTCTGGACCCCGTCATAAACATTCCGCGCCAAGTGCTCGTTCGAACACGCCGAGACGAGCAACAGGACGATCAGCGGCGGGTAAAAAGAATGCATGGCAGGGTTCCTTCGTGGGGGAGCGGGATTTGAAAATATAAAACAACCTTTTGTGGCCGAGCTTTCCATCCCCTGTCCGGAATGGGAAAATCGCGACAATTATGTATTTTGGGGACCGCCATGATCGACAAGGACGGTTACCGGCCGAATGTGGGCATCGTCATCTGCAACACCCGCAATGAAGTGTTCTGGGGTAAACGTGTGCGGCAGAACTCCTGGCAGTTTCCGCAGGGGGGCATCAAGCATGGTGAAAGCCCGGAACAGGCCATGTTTCGTGAACTCATGGAAGAAGTCGGGCTCGCGCCCGAGCATGTACGCATCCTCGGGCGCACCCGCGACTGGATGCGCTATGACGTGCCGCGCGACTGGGTGAAACGCGAATGGCGCGGGCATTACCGGGGGCAGAAGCAGATCTGGTATCTGCTGCGTCTGGTCGGCCGTGAATGCGATGTGAGTCTGCGTGCTTCCAGTCATCCCGAGTTCGATGCCTGGCGCTGGAGCGACTATTGGGCGCCCGCCAAGGCCGTGGTGGAATTCAAGCAGGAGATATATCGACTGGCGCTCGGTGAGCTTGAGCGTTTTCTGACAGCGGATGCCCACCATCATCACGCACGCCATCCTTTCTGCCTGAACCAAGGCGCGCACGGCGTCGGCAGGCCCTGAGCGAGAAATTGCGAGAGAACACCATGACCCGAACCTATAACCCGATTCCCACCTCGCCCATGCAGAAAGATGCGACGTTCCACAAGCCGCGCCAGGCGCTGCCGGAACGGGTAAGCGTCGAGGAGCCGGCGCAGCAGGTGATGACTGATTTCCAGATTGTCACCGCCTACACCATCTTCCCGCTGGAGACCATCGAGGACGCGCGCGCCAAGATGATCCATCGGGGCGTGCGCATGTTGCTGGTGGTGGACGACATGAACCATATTCTCGGTCTCATCACCGCCACCGACCTGACCGGCGAGAAGCCGATGCAGGTCGTGCAACACCAGGGTATTCGCCATTCCGACGTGCTGGTAAAAGACATCATGACCCCGCACGATCGCCTGCAAGTGCTGTGCATGGAAGATGTGCAGAAGGCCTGTGTCGGCGACATCGTCGCCACATTGACTGCCCATGGCCGCCAGCACGCGCTGGTGGTCGACCGCGTCGCGGATCAGATCCAGATGTTGCGCGGCATGTTCTCCGTGTCGCAGATCGGTAAGCAATTGGGCTCCAGTCTGGAAACCATCGCGGTGGCCCGCACTTTCGCGGAAATCGGCGCCGAACTGGCCAGATAGCGATGTATCCGGCAGCCCGCGACCAATATTTGCCCGGCGATGCCGGACAGTGGGTGCGGGGCGGTCCGCTCTGGCAAAGAGTGCCCAAGCGTGACGCGGACGGCCATCCGTATAACGACTTCATGATGTTCGCGCCGCGACTCAATCGGCGCCCCACTCACGAACAGGAAAACGTGGTTCTGCTGGTTCGGGGGGTGTTGGCGCACTATGCGGATCAGGTCGTGTTCGCCGAACTCAATCTCAAGATCAACGTCCTCTGGATCTCTTTGGAGAACCGGCCCGGCCTCATGTCGGAGCTGGTCGCGGCCCTGCGCGCCAAACTTCCGGAATTCCATCTCGTCGGTCATAACCCCCATTTGGGAACATAACTGGAGGCTTATTTTGTTCAAGCGCACTGCCGTTGCACTCTCGCTGCTCGCCCTGTCTTCCCTCGCCGTCGCCCAGCAGCCCGCGGCTTGGCCCTGGCAGCCGGTACAGGTCTGGGCGGTGCCGGCGAACGGCCAGGCAGTACCTTTCCCCACACCATTCTGGTTATGGGTCGTGCCGCCCGGGACGAAGCCCGCCCCGGTGGCTCCCGCGGTCAAGACTGAGCCGGCACCGGCCAATCCCACCGTTGTTGTGCCACCTATCTCCGAGCCGACACAAAGCGAAGCGGCCCGTGTTCCGGCGCCTTTGCCAGTTGCCGTGCCTGCCGTCACGCCGGCCGAAATGCCGTTACCTGTCGCTACGCCCAGCCCCGTTCCGGAAGTGGCAAAAGCGGCGGCTTCGGTCGAGCAACCTGCTGATCAGGTGGTCGTCACGCCTTTGACTCGCGTGGCGCCCACTTCACCTGTTGAAATTCCAGATGTGCCCGCCACGGTCGAGGTGCTTCCCGCTCCCGTCAAGCGGGCCCCGCTCGCGAAAAAAATCAAAAAAACCGCTACTCCGGCCCCCGCGCGTCCTGTGCGCAAGCTCTGCTTCAAGGGCGGCAAGCTGGACGTATGCCCATAGTGGCCGACGATTCCTAAGCCCGACAAGCTTCAGGCCTCACCCGTTCAACCCAGAGGCGCAGATTGGGCGCGCTGCGCTTTACACAGCATTTGAGTAAAATGCTCGGGTAAATTCGAGCGGGTCTTGAAACGGCGCCGAGCGCCTTCATCTTGGCTCCACGTTCTTTGTCCGCGAGGTTGCGATTGCGCGCGGACAAGCAGATTTCCTTCCACCTTAGAGGCTAGAACCATGTCGGTTTCCGAACAGCAAGTGCAGGACGCGCTCAAGGCGCTCGTCGATCCCAATACCCAGAAAGACTTCATCAGCAGCAAATCCGCCCGCAACATCAAGGTGGATGGTGACAACGTCACGCTGGATGTGGTGCTGCGCTATCCCGCCAAGATGGTCATGGGCAACATCAAGAAAATGGTGGAAGACGCGATCAAGGCCGCCGGTGCCGCAAGCGCGACCGCCAATATCTCCTGGAAGATCGTCGCGCACAGCGTGCAGAAGGGTGTGAAGCTGGTTCCCGGGGTCAAGAACATCATCGCCGTCGCCTCCGGCAAGGGCGGCGTCGGCAAGTCCACGACCGCCGTCAATCTGGCCCTGGCCCTGGCCGCCGAAGGCGCCAGCGTCGGCATGCTGGATGCCGACATTTACGGCCCCTCGCAGCCCACCATGCTGGGCATCACCGGCCGCCCGGAATCGCCAGATGGGCAGAATCTGGAACCCATGCTCGGTCACGGCCTGCAAGCCATGTCCATCGGCTTCCTGATCGACGTGGAAACCCCCATGGTCTGGCGTGGCCCGATGGTCACCCAGGCGCTGGAGCAATTGCTCAATCAGACCAAGTGGAAAGACCTCGACTACCTGGTCATCGACCTGCCGCCCGGCACCGGTGACATCCAGCTCACGCTGGCGCAGCGCGTGCCGGTCACCGGCGCGGTGATCGTCACCACCCCGCAGGACATCGCCCTGATCGACGCCCGCAAAGGTCTCAAGATGTTCGAGAAAGTCGGTGTGCCCATCCTCGGTGTGGTCGAAAACATGAGCCTGCATATCTGCACCAATTGCGGCCATGAAGAGCGCATCTTCGGCGAAGGCGGCGGCGAACGCATGTGCAAGGACTACGGCAACGAATTCCTCGGCGCCCTGCCGCTGGACATTCGCATCCGCGAGGAAACCGACTCCGGCAAACCCACCGTGGTGGCGGAACCGGAATCGCGCATCGCCGAGATCTACCGCGCCATTGCCCGCCGCGTCGCGGTCAAGGTCGGCGACCTGGCGGTGGACCACTCCTCCAAGTTCCCCAGCATCGTGATTCAGAACACCTGAGACTCGGGTAGCCGTAGGTCAGGTTGCGGTTTCATCGCTACCTGACGATTCATCTTCAAACTACCAAATGGAGAGCACGATCGTCAGGTAGTCGCTGCGCGCCAACCTGACCTACGGCGGTTTTCCATGCGCGGATGTGGCTAATCGGCGGTGAACGGTTAGCAGCCGGTAGCTGGTAGCATGTCGACCGCGCCTTCGGGCGCGGTTTTCTTTTTGTAACCGGCAACCCGCTACAGGCTGACTATGAGCATCAAATCCGACAAGTGGATCCGTCGCATGGCGGCGGAACAAGGCATGATCGAGCCGTTCGAGCCCGGTCAGGTCAAGAGCGTCAACGGCGAGAAAATCGTCTCCTACGGCACCTCCAGCTACGGCTACGACGTGCGTTGTTCCAGTGAATTCAAGCTGTTCACCAACCTCAATCACACCATCGTCGACCCGAAAAACTTCGACCCGGCCAGCTTCGTCGAGGTGAAAGGCGACTACTGCATCATCCCGCCCAACTCTTTCGCCCTGGCGCGCACCGTCGAATACTTCCGCATTCCGCGCAGTGTGCTGACCATCTGCCTGGGCAAGAGCACTTATGCCCGCTGCGGCATCATCGTCAATGTCACGCCGCTGGAACCGGAATGGGAAGGCCATGTGACCCTGGAGTTCTCCAACACCACTCCTCTACCGGCCAAGATCTACGCCAACGAAGGCGTGGCGCAGATGCTGTTCTTCGAATCCGACGAAATCTGCGAAACCTCTTACCGCGACCGTGGTGGCAAATACCAGGGCCAGACCGGCGTCACGCTGCCGAAGATATGAGCGAGCTTGGCGGGTAGCGCCGGTGCTCGCCGGTGTCGTGTTCACAAACGGGGTACTCCCCGATCCCGGATGCGACTGTGTCGATGGGAGGATTATCGGTATGGGCTGGCTTGCTTTAGCGCCGTTTCACACCCACGCAACGCGAATGGCCTGTTTCGTGCCGGTGTCTCGGCAGGCGATGCACGCTCCAGGTAGCGACGTCGCATGGCGCGAACAGTAGTCCCAGCGGGTGGGGTTCACGCGGCGACTTTCATGTGGCCGATCCAGGCCGACAGCATGGCGATGGCGCCGAATTCGATATGGTCGTTGAGCAGAGTCAGGTATTCGCCGGCATCCCGCACCGCCGCGACATACAGGAGCGGCAGGTAGTGCTCGGGCGTCGGCACGGCCAGACGCGCGTCGTCATCGTCCAGCCGGCACAGGCCGGCCTGGTCATGATCGCGTAACTGTCTGCGCACGCGGTTGTTGAAGCGCTCCGCCCAGGTGAAGCCACCCTCGCCGCGATGCCAGTCCATGCGCCGCAGGTTGTGCACGATATTGCCACTGCCCAGGATCAATACGCCCTCGTCGCGTAAAGGACGCAGATGCCGGGCCAGGGCGAGATGCGCGGCGGTGTCGCGCCCGCTATCGAGGCTGAGTTGCACGACCGGGATGCCCGCCGTGGGATAAAGATGCGCGAGGACGGACCAGGCACCGTGATCCAACCCCCATTGCTGATCCAGCCGTACCGGCTCCGGCGCCAATAGTTCAGCCACCCGTCGCGCCAGATCGGGGTCGCCGGGAGCGGGGTAGGTGAACTCGGCCAGACGGCGGGGAAATCCGGTGAAATCGTGCAGGGTTCGTGGGCACGGCATGGCGGTTACGGCCAGACCCTCTGTTTCCCAATGCGCCGAGATGACCAGAATCGCCCGCGGCCGCGGCAACCGTGTGCCCCAATCGCGCCAGGCGCGGCTGTTGATGTTGTCTTCCAGGGTGTTCATCGGGCTGCCGTGGCCGACGAACAAGGCGGGAAACGGCCTATTCATGATTGCCTGTTTGCCGGTGACGGCTTGGGGAGGTGCGATCAGTCTTCATCCTGTCAGCATTCTCGCACCGCCGCCATTGATTGCAGGTACTCCGTCTGCGTTACCATCGCGCGCCATGTCCGCCGATAATTCTTTCCTTCCCCTGGTCATCACCGCCGGCGAGCCCGCCGGAATCGGTCCCGATTTGTGCGTGTTGCTGGCGCAATCGTCACCTCAGTTGGCAACACCCGGGCGCTTGGTGATCATCGCCGACCACGACGTGCTGCGCGCGCGCGCGGCGCAACTTGATTTGCCGTTCGACCTGCCGGAGTACGACAGCGGCCTTGACGTGCCGATGAGCATCAGGCACCTACCGGCCGCCGTGCCGGTGCGGCCCGGCCAACTCGACAAGGGCAACGCCAGGTACGTGCTGGAAACCCTGCGCCGGGCGGTGGTGGGCTGCGCCAACGGCGAGTTCGCCGGCATGGTCACCGGGCCGGTGCACAAGGGCATCATCAATGAGGCCGGATTCCCCTTTACCGGCCACACCGAGTTCCTCGCGGAACTGACCAACACCCCGCGTGTGGTGATGTTGCTTGAAGGTGGCGGGATGCGCGTGGCGCTGGTGACCACGCATCTGCCGCTGAAAGACGTGGCCGCCGCCATCACTCGCGAGTCGCTCCAGGAAACCCTGCAAATCCTGCATGCCGCCCTGCGCCGCGATTTCGGCGTGGCCAATCCGCGTATTCTGGTGGCCGGACTCAACCCACATGCCGGCGAGGGCGGCCACCTGGGGCGCGAGGAAATGGAAATCATCGAACCGGTGCTGCGCGAACTGCGCGGCAAGGGCATGCGCCTGTTTGGCCCACTGCCCGCCGACACCCTGTTCCAGGCCAAATTTCTCGAGTCGGCCGATGCCGTGCTCACCATGTACCATGATCAGGGGCTACCCGTGCTCAAACATGCCAGTTTCGGCAAGGGCGTCAACATCACCCTCGGCCTGCCCATCATTCGCACCTCGGTGGACCACGGCACCGCCCTTGAACAGGCCGGCCACGGCGGCATCCACGACGGCAGCCTGCGTGCCGCGGTGGACAAGGCGCGCGAGATGGCGGCACATCGTGCGGCCGCGCAGCCATGAGCGAGCTACTCTCAACCCCCTATGCCAAGGCGCTGCGCGCGTTGGCCATTGGCATGGTCGCGGCAGACGAAGGGCAAGTTCCCCCCTTTGAAAAAGGGGGGCTAGGGGGGATTTTTTCAGTGGTTGGCCATGCGCATGCCGCTAAATCCCCCCCAACCCCCCTTTGGGAAAGGGGGGAGGCATGAGCCACGCCCCTCTACCCAAGGCCAAGAAATCCCTCGGTCAGCATTTCTTGGTGGATAGCCACTACATCGCCCGCATCGTCGCGGCGATTCGTCCGGAAGCGGGCGACACGATGGTGGAAATCGGCCCTGGACCCGGCGCGCTCACCCGTCCGCTGCTGGATAAATTGGCGCATCTGCATGTGGTGGAATTCGACCGCGACATGGTCGCGCGCCTGCGCGATGAATTCCCAGGCGAGCGCCTGACCATCCACCAGGCTGACGCCCTCGATTTCGATTTCACCCAGTTCGGCGATGACCTGCGGGTAGTCGGCAACCTGCCCTACAACATCTCCTCGCCGCTGCTGTTCCACCTGGCCGAATCCGCCGCGCGGATACGCGATATGTGTTTCATGTTGCAGAAGGAAGTGGTCGATCGCATGGCCGCCGCGCCCGATACCGCTGATTACGGGCGCCTGTCGGTGATGTTGCAGGCACGCTTCCGGGTGGAAAAAAAGTTCGTGGTCCCGCCCGGGGCTTTCCGGCCGCCACCCAAGGTGGATTCCGCCATCGTTCGGCTCATCCCGCTTGCGCCGGAAGCCGTGCCCTATCGTGATGCCCATGTGTTCGCCGATGTGGTGGGGCGCGCCTTCGGCCAACGCCGCAAAACTTTGCGCAACACCCTCAAGGGCCTCGCCGACGCCACCCTGTTCGCAGAACTCGGCATAGACCCGATCCGGCGCGGCGAAACCCTCTCCGTGGACGAGTTTGCACGGCTGGCGAATCGGTTGTCATAGTCCAGTACCACCGCGCAGGTCAGGTCGCGGCTTCATCGCTACCTGAGACAGTCCACCCTCAACAGCCCGCTAGACTGACGAGCGTCAGGTAGTCGCCGCGCGCCAACCTGACCTACCCGGGCCGGCTCTTTTTGCCCGTTACCCCGACGCCAGCCTATGCGCCGCCCGTGTCGTCTCCGGCAAACGCCAGCGGTCGGTACAGGCCAGAGTCAACGCGATGGCGGTCTCCAGGCTGACGCGATGGCCGCCGGAGACATACAGCGGCTTCACCCCCGGCCGTGTGCGCAGCACCGCGCCGATCACTTTCCCGGCATCGAGCAGCGGCGCCCAGTCGCCCTTGTTCGGGCCGGGTTCGTCATGGCTGCCGATCAGCCGAGTCTTGGCGACGCCCACGGTAGGGTGGTCGAGCAGCACGCCCAGATGGCAGGCGATGCCGAAACGGCGCGGGTGTGCGCGGCCCTGGCCATCGCAGAGAATCACATCGGGCAGTATTGGCAGTTGCCGCAGCGCCTCCAGCACCGCCGGCAGCTCGCGGAAAGAGAGCAGGCCGGGTACATAGGGAAACTCGGTGGGAAGGCGCGCGATGGCGCTCCGCAGCGGCTCCAGATCGGGAAAACTCAGGACCGCCACCGCCGCGCGGGTGATCTGACCACCTGCCTCGAAGCCCACATCCACCCCCGCCACACTGTGGATTTCATCCGGCAAGCGGTCGCTGGTTTCCACCCGTGCGGCCAACTCGCGTTGCCGGGCAATGGCCTCGCGCGGAGTGAGATTCCAGGGATGTTCGATAGTTAAATGCATGAAAGCATTATGATGGCCGGCGACCCAACCGAGGAGCGCCCTTGTGACAGTTCCACAACGCATCGTCCCCGTCCTGGCCGGGGGTGGCACCCGCCTGCCGGCGCATGTCGGCGTTCTCACCGCCCTCGCCGACATGGGCGCCAGCTACGACCATATCGTCGGTGTATCCGGAGGCAGTGTGGTGGCGGCGCTGGCGGCTTCGGGCAAGAGCCTGGAAGAAATGAAGACGCTGATCCGCACGGTCAATTTTGCCCAGTTTCGTGGTTATTCATTGGCTCACCTGCTGTGGCATGGCGGCCTCTCCACCGGCAAACGCTTTGAACAATGGATGGAAAAGGAACTGGATGGCATCTGCTTTCGCGACCTCGATAAGAAGCTGCATGTGGTCGCCACCGATGTGCGTTCAGGCCGGCCGGTGGTATTCAGCCGCGATAACACTCCGGACCTGCCGGTAGCGCGCGCGGTGCTCTATTCGATCTCCATCCCCCTGCTCTTCCCCTTCCATCACCATGGCGACCATGTCCTGGTGGATGGCAGCATCCTCGCCGAAGACAGCCTGTTCCGCGACTGGGCCGGTGACCTCACGCCGGTGGTCTGCTTCCGCATGCGTGACAAACGCCTCGCCGCCGCCCACCCCGCGCGCAAGATTCTGCCGGTGGCAGACTACATGTTCATGTTGGTGCGCACATTCATGAGCACCATCTCGCGTGAATACCTATCGGAAGCCCTCTGGCTGAATACGGTATTGATCGAAACCGAAGGCATGTCGCCGCTGGAGTTCAACATGACCCAGGAACAGAAACATGCCCTGTTCGACCTGGGCTACACCACCACGCGTGAGTTTCTGCCATCCAAACTGGCACGGGCGGGGGTAAAGGGTCGCGCGAGTGGGTGAAACGCCCCCCCTTTCTTAAGGCTTTTTTCGCGTTAGCTCGTGTTGTCGCTGACATGTGAGATTCCCACCCTTTTAAAGGCTCTTTTCTCGTTAACTGGTGATGCGACAGAAGGTGCCGGAGGGAGTGGCCTCCCCCTTTTTCAAAGGGGGAATGAGGGGGATTTAGCGACGTTTGCCTGAGTGGCCGCCTTAGAAATCCCCCCTGCCCCCTTTGATAAAGGGGGGAGCCACTACGCCAACCGCATCACCAGTCAACGAGAAAACAGCCCTTTGAAAGGGGGGGCAGGGGGGATTTCTGGACGCTCGCGCACGCGCCACCCTTGGAGAGTAAATGCAAATTCTGGCTTTCTCCGATCCGTCTGGCGCGTGCTGATGGGGTGCGACCAATTGAAGTTCGCCGTATAGAAGTTGCGGTGACAACTGCGCTACAGGCCTGCTTTCGTGGATAAATGGCTAATGGACAATCTCGGTTTATACGACCGTACTTGATGCGGTTCGCTGCACTCACCACATCCTACGATTCATTCAATTCATGATGTCTGACTACTAGGGGAGAGTGGCTTCTCTCTTTCAGAGGGGGGGGAGGTACCGAAGGGTAGGGGTTTCATCAGGGATTTCTTCATGGGTTGCGCGCGCGGGCGTCCTGAAATTTACCCCTACCCCCTTTCCCAAAGGGGGGCTCAGTCAGCCCCCGTGTATTTTCAACGCGCAGACGCGCACAGGGCCAAAACAAAACGGGCCGGCAAAAGCCGGCCCGTTTCACTTGCCGAGGCAATTCAGGATCAAACGATCAGCGGCACGATCATCAGCGCGACGATGTTGATGATCTTGATCAGCGGGTTGACGGCGGGACCGGCGGTGTCCTTGTAGGGGTCACCGACGGTGTCGCCAGTCACCGCGGCTTTATGGGCCTCGGAACCTTTGCCGCCGAAGTTGCCTTCCTCGATGTACTTCTTGGCGTTATCCCAGGCGCCGCCACCGGTGGTCATGGAGATGGCGACGAAAATGCCGGTGATGATGGTGCCGACCAGCACGCCGCCCAGGGCTTGCGCGCCGAGGGTGAGGCCGACGATCAAGGGAACCGCGACCGGCAGGAGGGAGGGAACGATCATTTCCTTGATGGCGGCCTTGGTCAGCATGTCGACGCAGGTGCCGTATTCCGGCTTGGAGGTGCCGGCCATGATGCCGGGGATTTCCTTGAACTGGCGACGCACTTCCACCACCACGGAACCGGCGGCGCGGCCGACGGCTTCCATACCCATCGCGGCGAACAGGTAGGGCACCATGCCTCCGATGAACAGGCCGATGATGACCATGTGGTTGGACAGGTCGAAGGTCATTGCCTGGGCCAGGGGGTCGGCCAGCAGCGCTTTGGCATTGATCGCGTGGGTGTAGTCGGCGAACAGAACCAGCGCGGCCAGACCGGCGGAGCCGATGGCGTAACCCTTGGTGACGGCCTTGGTGGTGTTGCCCACGGCGTCGAGGGGGTCGGTGATGTTGCGGATGCTCTCGTCGAGACCGGCCATTTCGGCGATGCCGCCGGCGTTGTCGGTGATCGGGCCGTAAGCGTCGAGGGCGACGATGATGCCCGCCATGGACAGCATGGAGGTGGCGGCGATGGCGATGCCATACAGGCCGGCCAGATCATAGGCGCCCCAGATGGCGGCGCAGACGGCGATCACGGGGGCGGCGGTGGATTTCATCGAGACGCCCAGGCCGGCGATCACGTTGGTGCCGTGGCCGGTGGTGGAGGCTTCGGCGATGTGGCGCACCGGGCTGAATTCGGTCGCGGTGTAGTACTCGGTGATCCACACCATGGCGGCGGTCAGACCGAGGCCGATGAGGGTGGCGAGGTACAGGTTCATCGAGGACACCAGGTGGCCGTCGATCATCACGCCTTCGCCCATCATGCGGGTAGTGATGGGGTAGAAGGCGACGGCGGCGAGGCCACCGGAGACGATCAGGCCGCGATACAGCGCGTTCATGATCTTGCCGCCGTCACGCGCCTTCACGAAGTAGGTGCCGACGATGGAGGCAATGATGGCGAAACCACCCAACACCAGCGGGTAGATGACCGCTTCGGGAGAACCGGTAATCATCAGGCCGCCCAGCAACATGGTGGCGATGATGGTCACGGCGTAGGTTTCAAACAGGTCGGCGGCCATACCGGCGCAGTCACCGACGTTGTCACCGACGTTGTCGGCGATCACGGCGGGGTTGCGTGGGTCGTCCTCGGGGATGCCGGCTTCGACCTTGCCCACCAGGTCGGCGCCGACGTCAGCGCCCTTGGTGAAGATGCCGCCGCCCAATCGGGCGAAGATGGAGATCAGCGAACCGCCGAAGGCCAGGCCCACCAGCGCGTGGGTTGCTTCCGAAGTGCTGGCGCCCAGGTACATGGTCAGGACGGTGAAGTAGCCGGCCACGCCCAACAGGCCGAGACCAACCACCAGCAGGCCGGTGATGGCGCCACCCTTGAAGGCGACGTTCAGCGCGGCGTTGAGGCCTTGCTTGGCGGCCTCGGCGGTACGCACGTTGGCGCGCACCGAGACGTTCATGCCGATATAGCCGGTGAGACCGGAAAGGAAGGCGCCGAGCGCGAAGCCGACGGCGGTTTGCCACCCCAGCGCCGCATAAATGGCGACCAGCAAAATCGCGCCAACGATACCGATGGTGGTGTATTGCCGGTTCAGATAGGCCTGCGCGCCCTCCTGCACGGCCGCCGCGATTTCGCGCATGCGGTCGTTGCCGGTGGGCAGTGACACGATCCATTTGATCGACATGATCCCGTACAGCAGTGCGAGCACCGCCGCCACGAGGGCGAACATCAGTCCTTCATTCATCGCTTCATCTCCTAGAAAGGCACCAAGTTACATTTGAGAAAAACGTTACGCCACACAGGGCTCTCCCCCCGCTGTGGGACTTCCGTTACTGCCTGGCTTGGGCCAGGTCTCGATTAATAAATCTTGTTGTGTCCTGTAGCGTGGGCTTCCAGCCTGCTTCATTTCTCTGGTTGGATCGACGAAGCAGGCTGGAAGCCCGCGCTACAGAATTACATCTCCTTGCCCAACGCCAGTCCGCCCTCGAAGCGTGTACCGCGTTCGAAGCCGAAAATCTGTTCCAGATGCATTTCCTGGATCAGACCGTCGACCGCCGCCTGGCCGTATTCCTTCTGAACTTCGGAAAGAATCAGTTTGGCCGAGTTGGCGTTGTAGAAGCCGCCGAAATCAGCCTGGACTTTCAGCAGTTCACGGGCACGGGTGAGGGTCATGGAGGGCGAATGTAATCAAGGGCGCGGGGTTTTTATACCCACGCGCTTGATATTGGTTAAAGCGTGAATTCCGGCAGTTTCTTCGCCACCGCCTGGTTCTTCAGGGTGACGTACTTGGGCAGGCCGTTTTCGTAGGCGGGATAGTCTTCGCCCTGGATCAGGCCGGACAGGTAGTTGCGGCACTTGTCGGTGATGCCGAAGCCATCCTCGGTGATGAAGTCCTTGGGCATGAATTTTTCGACGTTGGCCACGTCCTTCAATTCGGCGGCGCCGATTTCCCACTTGTATGGGATGTCGGACAAACGGACGACAGTGGGCATGACCGAGTTCTTGCCGGCCAGGGCCAGGTTGACCGCGGCTTCACCCAGGGCGTAGGCCTGCTCGACGTCGGTCTTGGAGGCGATGTGGCGGGCGGCGCGTTGCAGGTAGTCGGCCACGGCCCAGTGGAACTTGTAGCCCAGCGCGTCCTTGATCATGTTGGCGACCACGGGGGCGGCGCCACCTAGTTGGGCATGGCCGAACGCGTCGCGGGTACCCTGTTCGGCCAGGAACTTGCCGTCCGGGTAATGGCAGCCTTCCGACACCACGATGGTGCAGAAGCCGTGCTCTTTCACGTTGGCGTCGACCTTGGCGAGGAACTTGGCCTGGTCGAACTCGACTTCCGGGAACAGGATGACGACCGGAATGCCCTGGTCGGCGACCAGTCCGCCGGCGGCGGCGATCCAACCGGCGTGGCGTCCCATCACTTCGACCACGAAGATTTTGGTGGAGGTCTTGGCCATCGACTTCACGTCGAACGAAGCTTCCAGGGTGGACACGGCGATGTACTTGGCAACGGAGCCGAAGCCGGGGCAGCAATCGGTGATGGGCAGATCGTTGTCCACGGTCTTGGGCACATGGATGGCCTGGATGGGGTAGCCCATCGCTTCGGACAGTTGCGAGACCTTGAAGCAGGTGTCGGCGGAGTCGCCGCCACCGTTGTAGAAGAAGTAGCCGATGTCGTGGGCTTTGAAGACTTCGATCAGGCGCGCGTATTCGCGCTTGTTGGCTTCCAGGCTCTTCAGCTTGAAGCGGCAGGAACCGAAGGCGCCGGAGGGGGTGGAGCGCAGCGCGGCGATGTCGGCGTCGGACTCGGCCGCGGTGTCGATCAGATCTTCGGTCAGGGCGCCGATGATGCCGTTACGGCCGGCGTAGACGGTGCCGATCTTGTCGGCGTGCTTGCGGGCAGTCTGGATGACGCCACAGGCGGAGGCGTTGATAACGGCGGTGACACCGCCGGATTGTGCGTAAAAGGCGTTTTTCTTGGTCATGCGTGACACTCCAGATTCGCGGGTGCGCACGGCGCACCCTACGTGCTTAATGGATTCCGGTTTCGGCGGCGCGCTTGGCGTGGGCGACTTCCTGCACCTTGAGCAAGGTGATCAGGCAGTCACCGAGGTTGTCGTATTCTTCCTGGCCGGTGCCGAAACGGTCTTTGACGGAATAGAAGAACATGGCCCGGTAAGCAGCCAGTCCGGTTTTGGACAGCACGAAAGCGCAGCCGTCCTCTTTCCAGTACAGCGCCGGACAGAGCGCGAGTTCCCGGTCTCCTTGTGAGAGGCGGATTTCCGTCTCAACGATCTGCACCTCGATGTCGCGGCCGAAACGCTCCTTCAAATAGGCGTGCGTCAACGACAGGTCGGATTCGGAGAAACCGGGAATGCTCATAATTACTTCTTCACCGAGTCCAGAGCGGCGAAGCAGCCGTCACGGATGTCGTTGACCGAGCCGACACCAGCAATCTTGAAATACTTGGGCGCGCCGGCGGCACCGCTCTTGCCCCAGTCGGAGTAGTACTTGACCAGGGGCTCGGTCTGGGCGTGGTACACGTCCAGACGTTTCTTCACGGTTTCTTCATGATCGTCGTCACGCTGGATCAGGTCCTCGCCGGTTTCGTCGTCCTTGCCGGCGACCTTGGGCGGGTTGAACACGACGTGGTAGGTGCGGCCGGAAGCCACGTGCACGCGACGGCCGGACATGCGCTTGATGATTTCCTCATCGGGCACGTCGATTTCGACCACGGCGTCGATCGGCACACCGGCGGCTTTCATGGCGTCAGCCTGGGGGATGGTGCGGGGGAAGCCGTCGAACAGGAAGCCATTGGCGCAATCGGCTTCCAGGATGCGGTCTTTCACCAGGCCGATGATGATTTCGTCGGACACCAGGCCACCCGCGTCCATGATCTTCTTGGCGGCCAGGCCCATCTCGGTGCCGGCCTTCACAGCGGCGCGCAGCATGTCGCCGGTGGAGATTTGCGGAATGCCATAGCGTTCCTTGATGTAGTTGGCCTGGGTGCCTTTGCCCGCGCCGGGGCCGCCGAGAAGAATCATACGCATGGAAAAACCTCTTTAAATCAGTCCCTTGCGGGGTTGGGTGGATAGCTACGGAAAAACCAGAGCGGCCGGTAGGGTATGCGTCCGGCCGGGTCAGGAACACTCAATTTTTTGTATTTGGTTATAAGGTCAGGTTATTGAGAACCATTTGCTGCGCTGCAATATGCGGTAACACTCCCAGGCACGGCATGTCAGTGCTGGTTTGACGCAAGAAACAGCATGCGCACCTTCTCCAGATCTTCCGGTGTATCGACGCCCGGCGGCATGGTCTGGTCAGCTTCTATCACGATGATGCGGTGGCCGTGCCAGAGCGCGCGCAGTTGTTCCAGAGACTCGAATTCCTCGATCGCGGGCCGCGCTAGCGTCGGATATGCCTTGAGGAAACCGACGCGGTAGGCATAAAGGCCGATGTGGCGGGCGATGGGGAGACCTTCGGGAATCGCACCCCTCTCCCGCTGTGAGAGGGGCTGGGAGTGAGGGAGCGACACTTGATCGACCGGCAACACCGACTCGCTCGCCGCTCCTTCTCCCCGGCTCTCCCCCTGGGGGGGAGGGGGTAATGTCCAGGCATCCCTGGCCCAGGGAATCGGGGCGCGCGAGAAGTAGAGGGCATAGCCATTCTTGTCGGTAACTACTTTCACCACGTTGGGATTGAATACTTCGGCCGCGTCGTGGATACGGTGGCAAACGGTGGACATGGCGGCATCCGGGTGGGCGAACAGGGCCATCGCCACGGCATGAATCAGGGCCGGGTCGATCAGCGGTTCGTCACCTTGCACGTTGACCACCACGGCATCGTCCGGCCAGCCCAGTTTGCTTGCCACTTCCGCCAGGCGGTCGCTGCCGGAGGCGCAATCTGGGGAAGTCATCACGGCGGGAAAGCCCCACGCCTCGACCGCGGTGGCGACGCCTTCATGATCCGTCGCCACCCACACCCCGGCCGCGCCACTCGCAACGGCGCGTTCGGCCACGCGCACCACCATCGGTTTGCCGTGGATGTCGGCGAGCGGTTTGCCGGGCAGTCGGGTGGAGGCGTAACGGGCGGGAATGATGGCGAAGAAGGCGGACATGGCTGAAACAGGCTGGAAAATGCGACGGGCCATTGTACGGGCTGCGCCATCAGGGCTAACCCATGCTTCAAGCTCAAGTTATCGCGCTGCTTGTCGATAAATCCATCTCTTATGTTTACCGCTGCCCTGCCGCCACCATGAATCCGCAACTGCCTCGCCGCATGACCCGACAATTGATTCTCGGGTTTGCGCTGCTCATCGCGCTGATGGTCGGCTTGATCGGGCACGCGGTATGGCAAATCAGCGACCTGAAAGAGCGTATGCGCGACATCGTCGAACTGCGCAACCAGAAGATCCAGCTCGCCACGGATTTGCAGGAGGCTTCCTACAACCGCCACAGCGCCCTGGTCTACCAGGCGGTGGCGCGCGATGCCTTCGAGCGTGATGAATACTTTCAGCAATACATCAAGTGGGGCTACCAGGTCGGCCTGGCGCGCACCACACTGAAGTCTCTGCCGCTGGACGAATTCGAGCGCGACAACCTGCGGCGACAGGACAATCTGGTAGGGCGAATCATCGATGAACAGGAAATCATCAGCGACCTGGCGGCGCGCGGTGTGATGGAAGAGGCATTGACCAGGCTGGCGGCGGATTTGCGCCCGCTCAACCTGGAATACACCGAGATCGTCGAAACCTTGCGCCGCTACGAGCGCGATCTTATTCGCTCCGCGCTTGAGCAGACACAACAGGCGACGCACCACGCCATCGTCTTGCACCTCGGTCTGGGCAGCGCGCTGATCCTGCTGGCCATACTGATTTCCGAAACCACCCGGCGCCTGCTGCGGCGCCATGCCCTGACCATCTTCGAGCAGATGCACCAGCTGGAAGTGGTGGGCACCCGGCTGGAACATGAGTCCACGCATGACCCGCTCACCGGCCTGGCGAATCGGGTGCTGTTCTATCGCCGTCTGGAGGAGGCCATGGCGCATGCGGCGGAAGAAGATTTCTCGGTGGCCGTCATGTATGTCGATCTTGACGATTTCAAACAGGTCAACGACGTGCATGGCCACGCCGTCGGCGATGTCCTGCTCAAGGCGGTGGCGGATCGTCTGCATCATGTGGTCCGGATGGCCGACACGGCGGCGCGACTGGGCGGAGATGAGTTCGCCCTGTTGTTCGTCGGTGTCCAGGAAACCAGCGAATGTCCGCCTCTGTGCGCCAAGGTGGAAAAGGAGATCGCCCAGCCGTTGGAGGTCGAGGGCCTCGATCTGACGCCGGCGTGCAGCATCGGCTATGCGCTCTACCCGCGCGACGGCCGCTCGCTGGATACCCTGCTCAACACGGCCGACGCGCGGATGTATCAGGCAAAGCGGGCGAGGAAAGAGCGCCGCAAGGGGTAAATGCGTAGGTCAGGTTGCGGCTCTATCGCTACCTGTCGATCCAATCTCAAGCTTGAGCGGCACGATCATCAGGCAGTCGCTATGCGCCTAGCAGGCTTCCGGCCAGCACCAGCGCCAGCAACAGCCCGCTCTCCAGCCATTCCACTCCCGCCCCCAGCGCATCGCCGGTCATGCCGCTCAGGCGCGCGCGCAGATAGGCGCGCCAGCCGAGGATCAGCAGTGGCGCGGCCAGCAGGGCGGGTGCCCACAGGCTCGCAGTCGTAAGCAGCGCGGCCCATCCCCCCACGCCAGCCAAACCGATATTCCAGGCAAAGCGCTCACCCAACCCCGGTTTGATCGACGGCAATCGCGCCCAGAGCAGCGGGCCCAGACGCGCCCAGGCGGGAATCAGCAGCAGTGGCCAGAACACCCCCGCCTTGGCGAGCAGCATCAGCAACACCAGCTTGCTCAGGAGTTGCACCCCCAACGCGGTGACGCCGAACACGCCCATGTGCGGATCGGCCAGCACGCTAAGCAGACGATCCTTGTCGCCATGCGCCGCGCCCAGCGCATCCGCCAGATCGGCCAGACCGTCGAGATGCAACGCCCCGGTCAAGCCGACCCAGGCCAGCAGACCGAGCAAGGCACCCAGCCAGGGGTCGACCCGGGCACCCAGCCACAGCGCCGCCGCCAACAGCGCGCCGAGCAACAGCCCCACCAACGGAAACCAGATCGCCGCGCGCGCAAGTTCCTCCGGCTTGAAATTCGCCAAGGCGGGCGTCGGAAGCCGGGTGAGGAACTGGATGGCGAGGATCAGTCCGCGCATGTCTGGTCGGATGGTTCGTGGGCCGCGTTCAACGACAACAAAATCGGCGCCTCGCCGGCGAGAAGTGATATCTGGAAATGCGCGGCTTCCGGTAGCGCGATGCGATAGATATGGGAGGCCGGCAGGCCGATCAGGTCGATCAACAACGCGCGCATGACACCGGCATGGGTGATCAGCAGGCGGTGCCCGCCGCGAGAGCCGGTGAGCCATTCTTCCCAACCCGCGCGCACGCGTTGGCGGACTTCGATCAGGTTTTCGCCACCGGGCGCGGCGGCCGAGGTTGCCAACGAGCTGGCGGCGGATCGGAACAGTTGATGTTCGATCGGGTTGCGCTTCGCCGCTTCTTCCGGCGTGAGGCCTTCCCATTCGCCGAAGGCGATTTCCTGGAAGGCCGGGGAAACGCGCAGCGGCACATCCAATCGCTCGGCCAGTTGTTGCGCGAAGGCCTGGCAGCGTTGCGCGGGAGAGCTGGCTATCGTGGGCAATTCCGCTCCTGCCAAGGCCTCCCAGCGCCGCGCCACGTTTTCCATCTGCTTCCAGCCCAGGTCGGACAGGGGGTCATCCTGGCGGCCGCGATAGACGAATGGGCGCCCCCGCACGGCGCCGTGGCGCAGCACGGTGACGACGGTGGCGCCTTCAATCGCCATGTTCACTCGCGCCGCTCACCCCGGCCTCCGCGAAGGTCGCCATGCCGCCATGCAGCTCGCAAGCCAGGCGCAGCAACGGCAGCGCCGTCGCCGCGCCGCTGCCTTCGCCCAGGCGCATCTCCAAACGCAGCAACGGCTGAGCATCGAGCGCGGCGAGCAGGCGGGCATGGCCGGGTTCCGCCGAGGCGTGGGCGAACAGCAGCCAGTCGCGCGCGCCGGCATTCATCCGGCAAGCCGCCAGAGCGGCGGCGGTGGTGATGAAACCATCCACCAGCACCGGCAAACCCTGTTGCGCGCAGGCGATGTAAGCGCCCGCCAATGCCGCGATCTCGAAGCCACCGAGGCGGCGCAGGGCCTCGCTCCCTCCCCCTCCGGGGGAGGGCTGGGGAGAGGGAGCAACGTTCGCGCCCCAGGCCACGCTCGCGCCTAGCGGAGGCGCCTTTCCCTCTCCCCCGGCCCCTCCCCCGGAGGGGGAGGGGAGAAAGTCGTGCAGCGCCAACCCTCGGTCGATTACCTCCGCCTTGTGGTTCACTCCCTCGCTATCCAGCCCGGTACCCGGCCCCGCCAGTTCCCTTCCCGGCAGGCCCAGCAGCGCGCAGGCCAGGGCCGCCGCCGAGGTGGTGTTGCCGATGCCCATCTCGCCGCCGATGAACAGATCGCAGCCGTGCGTGATCGAGCGTTTCACCGTGGCGCGGCCCAGGTCCAGGCAATGCACCAGTTGCGCCTCGCTCATCGCCGGGCCTTGAGTGAAGTTGGCGGTGCCGTCGCCGGCCTTGGCCCAGAGCACACCGGGGAGTTGAGCGGTCGCCAGGGTGCCGGCGTCCACCACTTCGAGGCGGGCGCCAGCCGCGCGCGCCAGCACCGCGATCGCCGCGCCGCCATTGACGAAGTTGGCCAGCATCTGCTGCGTGACTTCCTGGGGAAAAGCAGACACGCCCTCCTCCACCACGCCGTGATCGGCCGCGAAGATCGAGATACAGGGTTGCTCGATGCGCGGTTTCACCCGGTATTGCATGGCCGCCAGTTCCACCGCCAACTGTTCCAGTCGACCCAGGCTGCCGGGCGGTTTGGTCAGGTTGTCCTGGCGCAGGCGGGCGACCGCGCGCGTGGATTGATCGAGGGGTTTGACGGGTTGTTGCCACCAGAGGGTCATGGTCGAGATTCCAGTTCGATTTGTAGGTCAGGTTGGCGCGCAGCGACTACCTGACGCCGCAACGCCAGGTTGCGATGCAACGTTTGGGGATTTCATCGTCAGCGGCAGACCCGCCGCGACAAAGGTAACGGAATCGGCCAGGCGGGCGATGTCCTGATTCAGCCAGCCGGCCTCATCCACGAAACGACGGCTGAGTTCGCCCATCGGAATCACGCCGAGGCCGATTTCGTTGGAGACCAGGAGGATGTCGCCGGTCAGCGTCGGCAAGGCGGCAAGCAGGGCGGCGCGTTCCCGCGCGAATACCGTTTCGCCGGCTTCCAGCAGATTCATCAGCCACAGGGTCAGGCAGTCGACCAGCACGAATCGTCCCGCGCCCGCGGCCTGTTTCAGCGCCTCGGCCAGGTACACGGGCTCCTCGACGGTGGCCCAGTGAGCGGCTCTTTCTTCCCGATGGCGGGCGATGCGCGCGGCCATCTCGGCGTCGCGCGCCTGGCCGGTGGCGATCACGGTCACCGGCAGGCCGCTTCGCTCCGCCAGATTCTGCGCGTGGCGGCTCTTGCCGGATCGGGCGCCACCGAGGATCAGGGTGAGCTGTAGCGCCGGCGTCCCGCCGGCTTCGTTTTTCTGATCAGGCCTTGGATGCCGGCGAGACGCCGGCGCTACACGCCTCATTTCGCCGGCAGCGGCGCGAGCAGGGCGCGGAGGTCTTCCTCGCCGAACTTGCTCATGGCCGCCGCGTCCTCGGACAACACGCCTTCCGCCAGGGCGGCTTTCTTTTCCTGGAGGGCGACGATGCGCTCCTCGATGCTGCCCGCCGCCACCAGTTTGTAGACGAACACCTTGTTCTTCTGGCCGATGCGGTGAGCGCGGTCGGTGGCCTGGTTTTCCGCCGCCGGGTTCCACCAGGGGTCGAAGTGGATGACGGTATCCGCCGTGGTGAGGTTGAGGCCGACGCCGCCGGCTTTCAGGCTGATGAGGAACACCGGCACGCCGCCGTCCTGGAAGCGGCCGATGACTTCCTCGCGGTTGGTCGTGTCGCCAGTGAGGCTGACGTGAGCGATGCCGGCCCGGTCCAGTTCCTCGGCGATCAGCGCGAGCATGGAAGTGAACTGGGAGAACACCAGCACGCGGCGGCCTTCCTCCACCAGTTCCGGCAGCATGTCCATCAGCAGTTCCAGCTTGGCGTGTTCCTTGACCTTGGCCGCCGCCTGGATGGTTTTCAGCAGGCGTGGGTCGCAACAGACCTGGCGGAGTTTGAGCAGGGCATCGAGGATGACGATCTGGCTGCGGTTGAAGCCCTTGCTGGCGATTTCCTCACGTACCCTGGCGTCCATCGCCGCGCGCACCGTTTCGTAGAGGTCGCGCTGGCCGCCTTCCAGTTCCACGTCGCGCACGATGATGGTTTTCGCCGGCAGCTCTTTCGCCACGTCCTCCTTCTTGCGGCGCAGGATGAAGGGGGCGATGCGGCGCGCCAGCAGGTCGCGGCGCAACTGATCGCCGCGTTTTTCGATGGGGGTGCGCCAGGTGCTGGTGAACTGTTTGCCGTCGCCGAGAAAGCCGGGCAGGAGGAAATCGAACTGCGCCCACAACTCGCCCAGGTGGTTTTCCAGCGGTGTGCCGGTGAGGCAGAGGCGGTGCCGCGCCTGCAACCGGCGCACCACGCCGGCGGCGCGGGCCTTGGCATTCTTCACCGTCTGCGCCTCGTCCAGGATCAGGAAAGCGTAGTTGTGGCGCGCGAGTGCTTCCTCGTCGCGCCAGAGCAGGGGGTAGGTGGTCAGGCAGACATCGTGTTGTGGAATCAGCGGAAAGGCGTCCGCGCGCGCCGGGCCGTGCAGGCTCAACACGCGCAGGTCGGGCGCGCAGCGCTGGGCCTCGCGCTTCCAGTTGAAGATCAGGGAGGTGGGCAACACCACCAGCGCCGGCTGGTCGAGGCGGCCGGCCCGCTTTTCGGCCAGCAGGTGAGCCAGGGTCTGCGCGGTCTTGCCCAGGCCCATGTCGTCGGCCAGGATGCCGGCCAGATTCTGTTCGCGCAGGAATTGCAGCCAGGCCAGGCCTTCCCGTTGGTAGGGACGCAGGTCGAGCTTGAAGCCTTCCGGCACCGCCACGGTCTTGATGCCTTGCGCCTGCTTCAGGCGCCGCGCCATTTGGAAAATCTCGTCCTCGCCCTTGAATTGCCAACGGGTTTTGTCGCTCAAGAAATCCAGGCGCGGCGCGTCCAGGGCGGAAACCCGCAGTTCGCCGCCGGCCGGCAGGGCGTCGAACAGGTCGATGAGGGTGCCTGCCAGGGGCTTGATCCGTTCCGCCACCACCCGTACTCGGTCGCCGGCCGGGGTGAGCAGGATCACCGCCTCGTCATTCTTGATGCGTTTCAACTTCGCCGCATCCAGCCAGCGCGGCTCGCGCTGGAACAGGTTGGACAGCAGCGGCGCCAGGGCCAGGCGCCGGCCTTCGACCAGGATGCCCAGGTCCAGCTTGAACCAGCCGTTGCCTTCCTCTTCCAGTTCGGCGTCCCAGCTTTCCGCTTCCAGGATGTGGTGGCGGAAATCGCGTGGATATTCCAGTAGCCAGCCGGCGCCGGCCAGGCGCGGGGCGAGGTCGCTAAAGAAACGCTCCCAGGCGGCCTCGCTCTCCAGGCCCAGCTTGCCGGTCAACGCCGCGCCGGAATAAGTGAATGCGCGGGCAGGCACCGGGGCGAAGCCAAGTTGGCGCAACTCATCCTGCCGCGTGGCTTCCGCCGCCATGTCCCGGTTGATGCGGGCGGCCTGCCCGTCTGCCAGGGTGACGTATTGCTTGCTGTCGCCGGGCAGGACTTCCACACCCTGATCACCGTAACGGAAGGCGAGGCTGGCATAGTCGTAGAGTCGGCCCCGATATTCCTGATGGGCGGGGTAGCCGCGATGCGTGTTCCAGTAGGTGAAGGGCTGGCTGGCCAGTTTCAGCACCGGCAGCGGCGGCCCTTCGAGCACGGCGAGCGCGGCACTTGCCGCCGGTTGCGGCAGATCCGGCGCCGCCTCCGCCAGCAGTTCCGCCACCACCGGCAGGTCGCCGCGGCCCAGCGCGGGCAGGTCCAGCAGCCGGCGCAACAGGGCCGAGTGGGCGCCGCAATCCAGCGGCCCGGCTTCGCGGCCGGCGGCGTCCAGATACCAGAGCGGATCGGTGGGCAGCAGATGGGCGGCGGGCGGATCGACTATCAGCGTGGCGAGCGTATGGCCGGTTTGATCGAGGCGCCAGTCGAGGCGGGCGGGACGCGCCTCGCCCGGTCGCAGGGGCAGGCAATGCCAGTTGGAAGGCGAGTAGTTGTGTCCCCGGCTTTCCACCACCCAGGCGCGGCCGCTGGCCGTGATCGCCGACAGGATCGCGGCCCCGCCGGCGCCTTCCAGGACATGGCCGAGGCCGTAGTGGTGTTTGCCGATCAAACGGCGCAGTTGGCGCAGGATGTCGAGGTCGTCATGAGCCACGAAAAGCGGCGGCTCGATCAGGGCGCGGTCGATGTTGTCCCAGTCTTTGCCGGTGGGCTTGCCCTCGCTGACGCGCCCCTTGAACAGGACCAGCCGCGTGTCGCCCTCCAGGGCGGGCGGCAGAATGAGGTAATGCAGCGCGTCTTTCGTTTTACCGGGTTTGCGCGTGGCGGTGGCGGCGTCGGGCCGCAGCGCCGCGCGGGTTTCCTCGGCCCAGGCGAGGATCGTCTTGCTCGGCCGCGCCGGCGTCGTGTCGGGTTGGTCCGCCGTTCCGTGCCGGGCCAGCGCCGCCACCAGCACCGCCACGCAATGCTTGCAGAAACTGACCATCGGGCAGGAGCAGTCGGCGGCAATCCGTGATTGCCCGTTCGCCTGATAAAACGTGATGTGCACCGAATAGGGCTGACGCACGGTGCCTTTGACCTGCGCGGAGATCGTTTTTTCGTCGATTGTCAGTCCGCGTATAGCCTGGCCATAGGTCTGCGCCTTGCGAATGGTGTGGGGGTCGAACCAGCGGGCGATGTCGGTTGGGCCATAGCTTTGCGTGGGGGAGGTCATGACAGAAGTTGAAGAAGGGTCCGTGTATCCAGATGATATTCGACCGCGTCGGCGAGTCGGTCGATGGCGGCGTCATGCAGGGCGTGGATGTCCGGGGCGGGCGATTCAACGAGGCCCGCCCAGGCCAGCAGCGCGTCGGTGGCGGCGGGGGTGTCGAACAGGCCGTGCAGGTAGGTGCCGGCGACCTGTCCATCCTCCGCGAGGGCGCCGTCGGCGTGGCCGTCCAGCCAGGCCAGCGGCTGTTGCAGCGCCGCGCCGCTGCTGACGCCGGCATGGATTTCATACCCCGCCACGGCGGCATCACCCAGCACCAGGCGCCCCGTCACATTGCGCAACTGTTTTTCCGCCGCCAGCGTGGTTTCCATCTCCAGCCAGCCGAGGCCGGCGCTGGAACCGGGGTCGCCCTCAATGCCGAGCGGGTCGTGGATCGCCCGCCCCAGCATCTGGAAGCCGCCGCATATCCCCAACAGCTTGCCGCCGTAACGCAGATGTTTTTGCAGGTGCTCGGTCCAGCCGCGTTCGCGCAGAAAGGCGAGATCGGCGCGCACCGATTTTGAGCCGGGCAGGATGATCAGGTCGGCGGGCGGCGGCGTCTCGTCGATGCCGACAAAACGGAAATCCACACCCGGATGCAGGCGCGGCGCGTCGAAATCGGTGTGGTTGGAAATGCGCGGGAGGACGGGGACGACAACGCGCGTCGAATTGACCACTGTCGCTCCCTCTCCCCGGCCCTCCCCCGGAGGGGGAGGGAGACAAGCCGGCAACGCATCCTCCGCTTCCAGATGCAGCCCATGCAAATACGGCAACACGCCCAGCACCGGCTTGCCGGTTTCCCGTTCCAGCCAGTCCAGCCCGCTTTGCAGCAAGGCGATGTCGCCGCGAAAGCGGTTGATGACGAAGCCCTTGATCCGCGCCCGTTCCGTTTCCGACAACAGCGCCAGGGTGCCGACGATATGGGCGAAGACGCCGCCCCGGTCGATGTCGGCGATCAGAATCACCGGGCAATCCACCGCTTCCGCGAAACCCATGTTGGCGATGTCGCCCTCGCGCAGATTGATTTCCGCCGGACTGCCGGCACCCTCGACGATCACGGCTTCGTATTGCCGCGAGAGTCGCTCGAAGGACTCCAATACCGCCGCCCGCGCCACCCGTTTGTAGTCGTGATAAGCCGCCGCCTCCATATTGCTCAGCGCGCGGCCCTGGATGATGACCTGGCAGCCGGTGTCGGAATTGGGCTTCAACAGCACCGGGTTCATGTCGCTGTGCGGCGCCAGTCCGCACGCCTGTGCCTGCACGGCCTGGGCGCGGCCGATTTCTCCAGCCTGGGGAGTGACGGCGCTGTTCAGCGCCATGTTCTGCGGCTTGAACGGCGCCACCTTGACGCCACCCCGCTTCAGCCAGCGGCATAGCGCCGTCACCAGCGCGCTTTTTCCCGCGTCGGAGGTGCAGCCCTGGACCATCAAGGTGTGCGCGGTCATAGGGGAGGGTGCACCCAGTTTTCCACCTTCAAGCCGGGGTAGCCCTTGAAGTCGGCTTCGTTATTGGTAATCAGCGTGGCGCCCAGGCTGATGCAGTGGGCGGCGATGAGGCGGTCGAGGGCATCGCGGCGACGGTCGCGGACTGCGGCGGCGAGTACCCCATAGTGCTCCGCCGCGCCCAGGTCGAAGGGCAGTGCGGGCACCTGAGTCAGCAAGCGGCGCATCGACTGCTCCGCCGCCAGGCGGTCTGGATCGTGTGTCAAGTAGCGTTCGATGCCGTGGCGCAACTCCGCATAGGTGACGATGGAGATCGCCAGATCGCCCAGGGGCGTCTGACGGAACCGTTCGATCAGGTGCGGCGGATGCACCTCCATCAGGTGTATGCAGATATTGGTATCGAGCAGGTAGCGCATCGCCTATTCCGCCTTCTCGGCCTGCCCGAACCCACCCCAATCGCGCTCTTTCTGTTCGTGGAATTCGCGCCCCTCCGCCATGAAATCTTTGGGGAAAGAAGCAAAAATTTCCATCAGATCCTCCAGCGTCTCTTTCTTCACTGGCCGCACTACCAGGGTGTTACCCACTTGTTCAATCTCGATTTCCTGGCCTGCCTCGACGATGGCCAATTCCTTGGGGATGCGCACGGCAAGTGAATTGCCACTCTTGAATACACGGGTCAGCATGACGGTCTCCAGGGGTTGTGTATATACGGGATATACATGGTCGAAATGGCGGTGGTCAAGGTGTAAGTCGTGCCAGCGCGCCATCCAGCCGGACCCAGTGCCTGGATGGCGGCCCGCGAACCGGTCACCCTGTTCAAGCAAGCAGGTTCTCCCACAAGAAATTCAGAATGTCGTTCCAGTTCAGTCCGTGCCGGACGAGCCACCACCAGGCCGCGGTAGCGAGGCCGATGCTGGCCAGCCAGAGCAACAGGCTGTTGCGCACCAGCGCCAGCGCGCGCTCGATATCCGCCGCTTCGGGGGCGCTGTCGCCGCCCAGTGGCGGGCGCTCCACCCATTCGCCCCGAACCAGAGCCCGGCCACCCAGGCGGATGCCCAGCGCTCCGGCGCCGGCGGCCAGCAATGGCCCGGCGTTGGGGTCGTGCCAGGCGGGCGCCTGTTCGCGCCAGCAGTCCAGCGCCTGCCGGGTGTGGCCGAGCAGCGCGTAGGTGAGGGCGGCGAGGCGCGCGGGAAGGACGCCGAGCAGGTCATCCAGTTGCGCCGCCGCCCAGCCGAATTCGCGGTGGCGCGCGTCTTTGTGGCCCCACTGGGCATTCAGTATGTGAGCGAGGCGAGAGAGCATGGCGCCGGGCGCACCGGCGACGAGAAACCAGAACAGGACGCCGAAGACGCCGCCGTTCAGCAGCACGCTTTCGCAGGTGGCAATGGTGTGTTCCGGGCTGTCCATCATGTTGGGGACGGGGTTACGCGGCGCCCCCTGGTCGAGGGTGAAGTACAAAGCCCAGAAGGAAAACCCCGTGCCCCAGCCTTGCGGCAGTTCCGCCAATTCGGTGGCCAGCAGGACCGGCGGCAGCACCAGCGTGGCGACGATGAACACGCCGTGCCAGCGATCCTGCGCATAAAACCGCTGTTCCAGCCACGCCGCCAGCCGCCGGAAGCCGGCCAGCGGATGCCAACGGCGCTGCGCGCCCAACAGCCAGTCGAGGGCGACGGCGAGCGTCATCAACAGCGCGGTCATCGTTTGCCGCCCACGCCATGCCGCCGGGCGCGCTTCACATAGAATCCCGTCTCCACATTCACACCGGATAAGGCATGACCTTCCTTCACGCTCTTACGCTTGCCGCTCTGCTGTTCAGCGCCACGGCGCATGCCGAAGTGGTGGTGCGCGACGACACCGGCGCGAGCGTGCGTCTGCCGGCGCCGGCCCAACGCATCGTCAGCCTGGCGCCGCATGCCACGGAACTCCTGTTTGCCGCTGGGGCGGGCGGGCGTCTGGTCGGCGCGGTGGAGTACAGCGACTACCCGGAGGCGGCGCGGCGGGTGCCCCGGGTGGGCGGTTATTCGACTCCCGATCTGGAGCGCATCGTCGCGCTCAAGCCGGACCTCGTGCTGGTCTGGCAGAGCGGCAATGCCGCCGCCACCGTCAGCCGGTTGGAATCCCTGGGCCTGAAGGTATACCAGAGCCAGCCCGACCGGCTGGAGGACATCCCGGCGAGTATCGAGAAACTGGGTCGCCTGGCCGGCGCCGAGACCGAGGCCAGGCGGGCGGCGGCGGCGTTTCGGCAACGCCTGGCGACCCTGCGTAATCAGTATTCGGCGCGCCCGGCCGTGCCGATGTTCTATCAGGCCTGGCACCAGCCGCTGCTGACCGTGGGCGGCGGCCAGATCATCAGCGACGTGATTCGACTCTGTGGTGGCGAAAACATCTTCGCCGGCCTCGCCGCCAAGGCCCCTTCGGTCAGCGTGGAAGCGGTGCTGGCGGCCGACCCGGAGGCCATCGTCGCCAGCGGCATGGGCCACGACACACCCATCGGGCTGGACGACTGGCGGCGCTGGACGCGCATGAGAGCGGTGGCGCGCGGCAATCTGTTCCCGATCTCCGCCGACCTCATGCAACGTCCCACCCCGCGCCTGCTCGACGGCGCCGAACAGTTGTGTCGGCATCTGGAGACGGCGCGGGGAAGGCGCTGAGGGGGCGTGTGTAGGTTGGGTTAGCGGCCTTATCGCGTAACCCAACAACCCCGCTTGGGTGGCGGCGTGTTGGGTTACGCCGACAAAATGACGTCGGCTAACCCAACCTACGCGAGCTTTGTCGCCCATCGCCTCACGCTTCCGGCCAGTGCTCTACGGCACCGGCATCCCGCGCGTGGTGCAGTACTCGCGCAATGGCGATTCCCGCCGCGTCGGCGAAATAAAACAGGATATAGCGGGTGCTGGTTGGCCAACTACGCAGGCCAGCCGCAAGCTCGGGCCGCTTCCGTCCCATACCCGGATGGGGCAGCAGAAGACGTGCTTCGCGGTCTATGGCTTCGACGATTCGGTCCGCTGCTTCGGGGTTGTCGGTAGCGATATACAGCCAGGCATCGAGGAGATCGTTTTCGGCGCTTTCGGCATAGCGCAGGGTGCGCATCAGCTTGTCTCCACCCGCTTGGCGAGCGCAGCCCGGCCACGTTGCTTGATCGCTTCGATGTCGATTTCCCGGGTCTTTCCCGCCTTGATATCGGCGATACCCTGGTCGATATCCGCTTTGAGCGCCACCAGCGATGCCGCGCGCATCTCCTGGTAAGCCTCGAACAAGCGCAGCGCTTCGCGTATGACCTCGCTGGCCGATCCATAAAGGCCGGATTCAACATGGTGGCGCACCCGGTTTTCGAGTTCAGGCGGGAGAGAAACGTTGAGGGACATGCTGGACTCCATGTTGATGTCAGACTTTGCCATTGTAGGCAGGTATTGATTCGCCAACGTCATTCACCTCCGGCACAAACCAGCACCGATCGCCGTCCCTGATCACCCGTAGCGGATGGCCATAGAGGCGCGAGAGGCCGGCGGCATCGAGCACCGCTTCGCTCTCGCCCAGTTCATGTTCGCCCGCGCCATGCAGCAGCAACGCCTGGTCGCTGTAGCGCGCGGCCAGGTTGACGTCGTGCAGCACCATGACCAGCGCGGCGCCGTCTTCGCGGGCGCGGCGGCTGAACAGTTCCAGCATGGCGATCTGGTGATTGAGGTCGAGATGCGCCAGGGGTTCGTCGAGCAGATACAGCCGAGGCGCCTGCACCAGCAGCGTGGCGAGCGCCACGCGCTGGCGCTCGCCACCGGAAAGCGTGTGGATCGAACGTGCGGACAGGCCGGCCAGGCCCACCGCCGCCAGCGCCGCGCGCGCGAGTTGTTCATCCGCCTCGCTCTCCCAGTCCCAGCGCGAGAGATGCGGATGGCGGCCGATCAACACGGTTTCCAGCACGCTGGCGCTGAAGGCATCACCCTGATGTTGCGGCAACAGCCCGCGCAGCCGCGCCGCGCCGCGCGGGCCGAGGGCGGCATAGCCGTGGCCGTCCAGTTCCAGCGCGCCCGCCTCGGGCCGCGCCAGCCCGGCCAGGGTATGCAGCAACGTGGTCTTGCCGACACCGTTGCGGCCCAGGATGGCAAGGCGCTCACCGGAATGAAGGGCGAGGTTCAAGCCACGCACCACCTGCTTGCCGCCGATGGATACGGCCAGATCGTGGGCCGCGAGCAGTGGGCTGTAGCGCCGGCTGAGCGTGGGTGTTGCCGCTTCAGCGGCTTTACAGCCACGGCCTGCCCCTTGCGGGTATCCAGCCGGCTCGTTCGTCTGATCGGAAGCAACGGGCCGGCTGGAAGCCGGCGCACCATTCGCGCTCATGCCTGCTCCATACGCGGCGCGCGCGCCAGCAGAAACAGGAACACCGGCACGCCGATGAGCGCGGTGAGCACGCCCACCGGCAGTTGCTGCGGGGCGATGACGCTGCGCGCCAGGGTGTCGGCCAGGGTGAGCAGGGCGCCGCCCGCGAGTGCTGCCGCCGGCAACAGCAGGCGCTGATCGTTGCCCAGGGCGAGGCGCGCCAGATGCGGCACCACCAGGCCGATGAAGCCGACGCTGCCCACCGTGGTGACGGCGGCGGCGGTAAGCAGCGAGGCGAGGAAATAGAGCACGAGGCGCAGGCGCGCCACGTTGGCGCCCAGGGTGGCGGCCAGCAGCGGGCCGCGCGCGAGCAGATTGAGTTCGCGCGCGAAGAACAGGGCGGCGGCGAGCCCCGCCGCCAGGGTCAGCAGCGCGGGCAGCGGGTCGCCGGCCTGGGAAGCGTCGCCCATCAACCAGAACAGCATGCCGCGCAGGCGGTCTTCCGGCGCCAGCGAAAGCATCAGGGCCACCGCCGCGCCGCAACCGGCGGCGACGATGACGCCGGTGAGCAGCAAACGGGTCTGGGTCCAGGAGCCATCGCCTTTGGCCAGGCCGAACACCAGCCACATGGCGGCCAGCGCCCCGGTGAAGGCGGCGGCTTCAAGGCCGATATTGGCGCTCACGCCCAACATCATGGCCGCCAGCGCCCCCACCGCCGCGCCCCCGGAAATGCCCAGCACATAAGGGTCGGCCAGTGGATTGCGCAGCAAGACCTGCATCAGCGCCCCGGCCAGGGCGAGCAGGCCGCCGCAAGCGAAAGCCGCCAGCGCGCGCGGCAATCTGAGGCCGCGCACCACGTCGACGGCCATGCCGCCGCCTTTGCCTTCACCAAGCAGCGCCGCCCACACCGCGCCCGGCGTCAACGCGACACTACCCGCCGCCAGCGCCAGCAACAGGCTGGCCAGCGCCGCGACCGCGAGCAGGGCAATGACGAAGAGGGCGCGGGAGCGATTCATGCACCCCCCCCTTTACCAAAGGGGGGCAGGGGGGATTTTCGGACGCCCGCGCGCGCGCAACCCGTGGAGAAATCCCCAGTCCCCCTTTGGGAAAGGGGGAAACCACTCTCCCTAGCCCCTTCACTCATATCACCAGCTAACGCGGAAAGCGCCTTGGGAAAAGTGGGGTGAGTTGCGCGGTGGTTGCCGTCGCAACTCACAAATCCACCCCCGCCTGCGCCTTCACCCCGGCGCGATAAGCGTGTTTCACATCGGCGATCTCGCTCACCGTGTCGGCCGCGTCGCACAGCGCCTGTGACGCCGCGCGGCCGGTGACGACGACGTGCTGCATGGGTGGTCGCGCTGCGAGGTCGGCCAGCACGGTTTCCGTATCCAGCCAGCCGTAGCTGAGCAGGTAGGTCAGTTCGTCCAGCACCACCAGGCCGATGCCGGGGTCGCGCAGCATCTGCCGCGCCACCTCCCAGCCCTGTTTCGCGGTGGCGATGTCACGCTCCAGGTTCTGCGTGTCCCAGGTGAAGCCCTCGCCCAGGACGTGCCATTCGACCCCGGCCTGTTTGCCGAGAAAAGCTTCCTCGCCGGTATCGGAACGGCTCTTGATGAACTGCGCCACCCCCACCTTCATGCCGTGGCCCAAGGCGCGCGCGACCATGCCGAAGGCGGAGGAAGACTTGCCCTTGCCATTGCCGGTGAGGACCAGAAGCAGGCCCTTTTCCCGGTCGGCCCGAGCGATGTTCGCGTCGATCACCGCCTTCTTTTTCGCCATGCGCGCGGCGTGGCGTTCGGCTTGGTCGTTCATGATGTCTCCTTGGTCGGTAGGTTGGGTCAGGCGCGGCCGTCACCCGGCCTAAGGTTGCCGTGGCGAATATCGCAGTCCAATGAAGAACGTGCGGCCCGGCACGGCGTAATCATTGAAGGGCGACATTGTGCTGCGTACCTGGGTGTAGTCCTGGTCGAACAGGTTGCCAATCTTGGCCTCCAGTTTCCAGGATGGGTCGAGGCGGTAGTTCGCATCGAGATCGACCACCGCGTATCCCGGCAGTCGTTGTGTGTTCGCCTTGTTGTTATATCGGTAGCTGGTGGCCTGTATGTGGGCACCCAGATCGTAGCGTCCGAACTCATGGCGGATATCGGCGGAACCGGTGCGCGGGGCGCGGCGTTGCAAGGTTTTGCCGGTTGCGTCGTCTTGCGCGTTGAGGGCGTCATACGTCAATTTCCATGACCATGGCCCCATTCTGGCTGAGTAATCCAGCGAAACGCCCTTCAGGGTTGCCGCGCCCACGTTGCCCATCGTTCCTATCCAGGAAGGCGCGACACCGGAAACGTAGTCGATCAGATTGCTGACTTTGTTGTGATACGCCGTGACGCCCGCATGGATGCCAGACGCGGTATAGACGAGGCCGATTTCCCGATTTCGGGCGGTCTCGGGTTGCAGGCCTGGATTTCCCTGGAAGAAATTGGCCGTATCCAAAGGCCAGTACAGATCGTTGAAGGAAGGGGCGCGAAAGGCCGTGCCGTAAGACACTCGCGCCGTCCAGGCGGGGGTGATTTGATAGCCGTAGCCGATGAAGCCGCTGTCATGTCCGCCCAGGCGGGTGATGCGGTCATGGCGGCCGCTGACCTGGAGAGAATGTTCGTCATACCTGGCCTGGTAGCCCAAGGAGAGTGAATCGGTGGTTTGTTCAGACACGATGAAGCTCTTGGTAGAGCCTACGTCGATGGAGCGTTGTTCGCCGGTCAGCGACAGCAATCCACCCAATGCTTTGAAATCGTTCTGCCAGGTGATCTGGTTCTGCCGGGTGCGGTACTCGTCAATGGTGACAATGTTTGTGGATGGGTCCACCAGCCAGTTTTTTGAGAAATCGGTGCTCTGCCCAATACGAAGGCTGGTGTCCCAGACGTTGTTGATCCGGTACTGGGCGCTGGCCTGAACAGATTCCAGTTGCTGCAGATTGCGGTTGTCGAAATTCGCCGTGCAGGTCACGCCAAATGCATCGCAATTGGTTGCGTCGTAGTGCTTGGTGTTCTTTGAATAAAACACCCGGGCCGCGAGGTCGAGATCCCGCGAGACCCGGTGCGACACGCTGGCACTGGCGTTGCGGTTGGCATAGGCGTCGTTGTCCGGGTTGTACATGTCGTACAGCCCACCTTTTGCCGCCTTGATTGAACTGAAGCCATCGCTTTGTTCCACGCCGGCCTTCAGGGTGAAGCGGGTGTCCCCGGTTTGCCCGCCGTAGCCGGCCGAAGCGATGGTCGTGCCGTAGCTGCCCGTGCCAACGTAGACCGTCGGCGCGGGTTTCCCGGTCCCTTGGAAGGTGAAGAGCTGGATGACACCCGACAGCGCATCCGAGCCATACAGGCTGCTGACGGGGCCACGGACGACCTCGATGCGCTCGATCTGTTCCAGGGGAATTGCCTGGATCGCGGTCGTGCCTTGTGTCGCGGAAGAAATGCGCATGCCGTCAATCAGCACGGCCACATGTCCAGAATTGCCACCACGTAGTGAGAGCGTGGAAACATCACCGCGACCACCCGTGGTGGTGATCTGAATACCGGGGAGTGTATTCAACAATTCAGGTAGCGAGGCATGGTCCATTCGCTCGATGGCGGTACGGTCGAGTACTGAAACGTCGCTCAGGCTGTATCGGACAGGTGTCGGAATACGCGTCGCGGTGACGATGATTTCGTCGAGAGTGGGGATTTCCGCTGCCTGAACAGGCAAAGTAGACAGACCGGCAATGAGTGCGGCCAAAGTATTGTGGTGCATGAAGAAACTTCCTTTTTCGTTCCCGGCGTCCCCGCCGAAAAAAGCAAAAAACGCGGGCCGAAAAAGGCTGGGGGATGGGGAAGCCGTGCTTCCTCACCCCGGCCCACTCCTGAAAGGAATGGGGGGGAAGTGCCGCCCTCCGCGGCCCGCGTACCTGCTTCGGGCCGGTCTCCGGGCTCGCGCCTAGGGTTTCTCAACCCGGGTGGTTCGCCTTCCCGTCCGTGGACAGTGGCATGGTGAACGACCATTCAGCGCTTACCGTTGCGGGGGCAGCACAGGCTTTGAAGATGGACTCCGTACCTGTTTCCCGTTTCACTCCTTATCAGGGAGCACCAGAAGCGGGCGGCAGTTTAGTGGAGGAGGGGAGGGGTGGCTAGCCCTCCGTGGAGGTAATTGCGCTTATCGGATGATTTCCGCCCAGCGTTTTTCCAGGCGTTTTACCGACACTGGTTCCGGTGTCTTCAGCTCCTGGGCGAACAGGGAGACACGCAACTCTTCCAGTTGCCAGCGGAAGGCGGTAAGCAGAGGGTCGTCGCGGCCTTGCGCTTTCTGGCGTTCCACCCGGTTGCGCCAGGCCGTGAGTAGCGGCGCCATTTCGCGTTGTGCGGCGCTGTCGCGCGCGGGCTGGTTGGGGAGCTTGGCCAGGCGCATTTCCAGCGCCTTGAGATAGCGTGGCAGATGGGCCAGGCGCTCGCCGGGGTGGGCGACCAGGAAGCCGGGAAAGACCAGGGCGTCGAGCTGTTCGCGCATGTCCGTGACCGCCGCTTTCCAGAGGGCGGGGACTTTGGCCAGTGCCTGGCTGAGTCGGTGCGCGGCGGCGATGGATTCCGTGGTCGTGTTGGCCAGGCGGGCGCAGGTTTCCATCAGGCGCGGACGGATGGCCCGCGCGGCCTCGGCGAAGGCGGCCTGGCCGCGTATGTCGGCGACCTCCCGGATGCTGAGCACGGCGGCGGCCAGCACGTCGCGCGCCAGGCCGGGGCAGGACTGGCCTTTAAATAACAGGGCGTATTGCAGGCAGGCGGGTTTCAGGCGCGCGGCCATGTCGCGCTCGCCCTGTTTCAGCAGGTCGGGGAAGCCCAGCCAGAGCAGGCGGGCGACACCCAGGCGATGCGCGGCGCGGGCTTCATCGGGATGGTCGAACAGGCGCAGATCGACCTGGCCATCCTCGCAGTGCAGCGCCGGGAAGGCGGCGATGATGTGACCACCAACGCGACCACCACTGTTGATCGTGGCGGTATCCGGCAGGTCGTCAAAATCCCATTTGCTGATCCGCTCGCGCTGGAACTGGCCGGCGGAGCGCGCCAGTTCCTCGCTGGCGGCACCGCCCAGTTGCTGGCGTAGTGCTGTGATATCGCGGCCCTCGGCGAGGGTCTTGCCGGCTTCGTCCTGTACCCGGAAATTCATGATCAGGTGCGGCGCGAGGACTTCCGGACGCCAGGCGTCACGCGGGATGATCTGGCCGGTGGATTTGGAGAGGAAGGCGGCGAGAGCGTCGGTGAGCGACTCCCCCCTTTCCCAAAGGGGGGTGTTCTTCGCCAGGAACGGCGCGCCAACCTGAGTAATTCCCCCCCACCCCCCTTTGGGCAAGGGGGGAGTGTCGATGCTTGCACCGGAAGAAAGCAGGGCCGCGGCCGCCGCTTTGGCGTACTCCGGCACCGGCACGAAGGCGCGGCGGATGGATTGCGGTAGGCTCTTGATCAGGGCGGTGATCTTTTCTTCCAGCAGGCCGGGCACCAGCCATTCGCAGCGCGCCGGGGCGATCTGGTTGAGGGCGGCGAGCGGCACGATAAGGGTGACGCCGTCGTCTTCCGTGCCGGGGTCGAAGCGGTAGGCGAGCGGGTAGCGGGCGCCGTTGAGCTCGATCTGGGGCGGGAATTCCCGTTCCTGGGTGTCGTGGCCGCTGTCCAGCAGGGTGGCGCGTTCCAGGTAGAGCAGGCGCGGCTGGGCTTTCTCGGCTTCGCGCCGCCACTTGTCGAAGGCGGCGCCGTTGTGGATGCCTGGCGGCACGCGCGCGTCGAAGAAGGCGTACAGACGATGCTCATCCACCACCAGGCGGGCGTTGCGGGCGCGGTGGGCGAGGTCGTCGATTTCTTCCAGCAGGCGGCGGTTGTGCTCGAACCAGGGCGCGCGGGTCTCGAATTCGCCCGCGACCAGGGCGCCGCGGATGAATAGTTCGCGGCTCAATTCCGGATCGATCGGGCCGTAGTGAACCTTGCGACCGTTCACCACCGGCAGGCCGTACAAGGTGGCGCGCATGGACGCCGCCACATGCGCCGGTTTCTTGGCCCAGTGCGGGTCGGAATAGGACACCTTGAGCAGGTGGCTGGCGGCGTGTTCGATCCACTCCGGCTCGATCTTCGCCACCATGCGCGCATACACCCGCTTGGTTTCCACGATCTCGGAGGCGAGCAGCCACTTCGGCTTTTTCTTCACCCCGGAGCCGGGAAAGATCCAGAACTTCATTTCCCGCGCGCCGAGATAAACGCCGTCCTCGGTGAGCATGCCGAGGTTGCCGAGGAGGCCGGGGAGCAAGGCCTGATGCAGGGGGGCGTAGGCCGTCTCGGGAACCTGTAGGTCAGGTTGCGGCTTCATCGCTACCTGACATCCCACGGCGTCAGGTAGCGATACCCCCGCAACCTGACCTACGTTCGCGACATGCCAGCCCATTTCCTTCACCTGGGTGGTCAGTTGCGCATAGACATCGCGCCATTCGCGCACCCGGTTGGGGGACAGGAAGTCGGCCTTCAGCGCGTCGCGGAATTTCTTCTGCGACTTGCGATGCTGGCTGAGTTGCTCGATGTGCGCCCAGAGCTTGAGCAGGCTGATGAAATCGGAGTCAGGGTCAACGAAGCGGCGGTGTTTCTGGTCGGCGGCTTCCTGTGCTTCCAGCGGCCGTTCGCGCGGGTCCTGCACCGAGAGGAAGGCGGCGATGACCAGCATTTCATGCAGGCAGCCGCGATCTTTCGCGGCGATGAGCATGCGGCCGATGCGCGGGTCCACCGGCAGATGCGCGAGTTGCTTGCCGATGCCGGTCAGCCTGCCGCGCCCGTCCAGGGCGCCGAGTTCGGCCAGGAGTTGCTGGCCGTCGCGGATGCGCTTGCCCTCGGGCACGTCGAGGAAGGGGAAGACCTCGATCTCCGGCAAGCGCAGCGATTTCATGCGCAGGATGACGCCGGCCAGCGAGGAGCGCAGCAGTTCCGGCGTGGTGTATTCCTGCCGGCCGAGGAAGTCGGCCTCGTCGTAGAGGCGGATACAGATGCCTTCCGCCACCCGGCCGCAGCGCCCGGCGCGCTGCCGGGCGGCGGCTTGCGAGACCTTTTCCACCTTGAGCTGTTCGATCTTGTTGCGGATGGAATAGCGCTTCACCCGCGCCAGGCCGGTATCCACCACATAACGGATGCCGGGCACGGTGAGCGAGGTTTCCGCCACGTTGGTGGCCAGCACGATGCGGCGGCCGCCGTGCGACTGGAACACCTTTTCCTGATCGGCCACCGAGAGGCGCGCGAACAGGGGCAGGATTTCGGTCTGCGGCGGATGGTGCTTGCGCAGCGCCTCGTGCGCCTCGCGAATCTCCCGCTCGCCCGGCAGGAACACCAGGATGTCGCCGGGGCCGGCGGCGGCGAGTTCGTCGACGGCGTGGATCAGGGCGAGGTCCAGGTCATCGCTCCCCTCTCCCTCCGGGAGAGGGGCCGGGGGTGAGGGAACCCGCGTCGATTGAGTAACCGTCGTTCCCTCTCCCCTGCCCCTCCCCCGAGGGGGGAGGGGTTGTAATGACCGGTAGCGCATCTCCACCGGATAGGTTCGCCCCGACACCTCGATCACCGGCGCGCCATTGAAGTAGGCGGAAAAGCGGTCGGCTTCCAGGGTCGCGGAGGACAGGATCAATTTCAGGTCGGGACGGCGCGGCAGCAGGGTCTTCAGGTAGCCGAGCAGGAAGTCGATGTTCAGGCTGCGCTCGTGCGCCTCGTCGAGGATCAGGGTGTCGTAGGCGCGGAAGTCGGGATCGGACTGGGTTTCCGCCAGCAGGATGCCGTCGGTCATCACCTTGATGCGGCTATCCGAGGAGACCTGATCGGTGAAGCGTACCTGCCAGCCGACCAGGCCGCCGAGACGGGATTTGGTTTCCTCGGCGATGCGCGCCGCCACGCTCTTGGCGGCGATCCGGCGCGGTTGCGTCATGCCGACCAGACCGCCACCTTGACCTACCCGGCCGCGCCCGGCCGCGAGTACGATTTTGGGTAACTGGGTGGTTTTGCCGGAACCGGTCTCGCCGCAGACGATAATCACCTGATGCGCGAGCAAGGCGGCGGCGATGTCCGCGCGCCGGGCGGAAACCGGCAAGGCTTCCGGAAACTCCAGGTACGGTAGGCTGGGCGGGGTGGAAAGTGAGGTTTCAGACATGGGGCGGCGAAATTAGCATGAGAGGCTTGCTGTTGTGTGGGATGTTGCTGTTGACGGTTTCCGGCGCCTGGGCGGAAGTGCTGCGCGTGGATGCCATGCGTTTGTCACCCGAGGCGACCTGGCGGCGGGGCGACGCCGCGCGGGAAAAGGAAGACGGCCACTATTTGCTGGAGTGGCCGATTTCAAGCCTATCGTCGGGCCGTCCCAAGGTTGATTTGGCCCCCTCGGGGGGCGAGTCGGGCGTTACTCCCGAGCCGGAGGCACCGTTAAGCGAGAACCCTCGGGGTGTCGCCCTGCAAGTCACGTTGCCGCGCCGCTCCACGCTGCTCAAGGCGGATGCCGAGTCATTCCACAGCAACCTGCGCAAGATATGGGCGGCACAATATGGCAAAGGCGCGGAGATCGGAGAAATCGAGATCGCCGGCGTGCGCTGGATGACCTGCCGCCGCCCGGCCGGCGATGGCGGCGCGATCGTCTTCCAGTTGGCCACGGTGTACGAGGGGCGCGCCTATAGCCTGCTCGCCTTCGCTTCGCCGCAAGCGGTCGGCCTGCCCCAGCCGGTCTATGACCTGCTCGTCGGGGTGAACTTCGGCCCGGAACCACGGCCCTGGATCGCGACCCGCGTGATTGCCGCGCAACCCGGCCACGATGCCCTGGAAGCCCTGGTGCAAGGGGACGCGGAACGCCTGGGGCAGGACGGCATGCTGACCGGCTATGGCATCGAGTACACCCAGCCGCCGGACACTGCGGACACCGGGCCGGGCAAGCGCCTGGCCTGGTTCATGGATGGCTTCAAGTGGCGCAACCTGGTCGGGCGCGATGAACGCCTGCCGATCAGTCTGCGCGGCCACTTGGTGGCGCGGGCACCGGCTCGGGTGGAAGGGGCGTCGGCGGCGATCTCCATCGAGTTGCGGGTCGAGGCGGAGTCGAGCACGGGGGTCGAGGCGGAAGTGGGTTTGCTGGACGTATGCGCGCCCGCCGCCGAACTCGACGCGGCGCTGGCGCGTCTCGAACGCGGCGCTCGCGCGCCCCTGGAACGCCTGGCGCGCGAGCGACCGGCAAGTTGTCCGGCATTCCCGGTTACGGCGCCGCCCAAGGGATTGCTCGCGCGGCCCGGCGATACCATGGCGCAACCCCTGGCATTTTCCCTTCCCCCCGGGTTGCCCGTTGCGGCGGGCCTGTCCAGAGTCCGGATCGTCGCCGTGCGGCCCCGTCTGGTCGGCAACGAAGACGAGTTGGGGCAGAACTTGTTGCGCCAGTTGGGGTTGTATTTCGTCTACGCGCCGGAGTGAAAAATGGCTGGAATCCCGCTTCACCGCTGGCTTTCCACCACCTTTGCAGGGTGTCAAGAGCAACTTGTGTCCACAGTTGCAACATCTTTGTCAAAAAGCGTGCGTATCTCACTGATCTTACTGGACGTTTCTGTAAGTCATTGATTATTAATGGCGCGATGGCTGCCTAAAAAGTGGTCGTCGGGTAGACAACACTGCCGGGACGGGGGGTTAGGGTGTTTGTCCCGTGCTTGTACACAGAGTTATCCACAGAAGCTGTGGACTTTTCAACATGGCTTTTCCGATGCCTCATCATGACCTTGAGCCAGGACGGCGCGCGCGCCACAATGCCCGCCCCCTTCGGATTGCCCGTCGTGACCTTCCACCTCGATCTGCCCTATTCCAGCGACAGCGCTCGCCTGTTCGCTCCCATGGCGCATCAGCCCTGGGCGCATTGGCTGGATAGCGCCTGGCCGGCGAGTCGGGCCGGGCGCTACGACATCATCACGGCGCTGCCGCGCGCCACCCTGGTGACACGTGGGCAGGAAACCCGTATCGAGTATGCGGATGGCCGCTTTGAGCAGAGCCGGGAGTGCCCGCTGCAACTGTTGCGCGCCTGTCTGGGGCCACAACGCGCATCGCTTGCGGCGCCTTTCGCCGGAGGTGCTCTGGGCTATTTCGCCTACGATCTGGCGCGGCGTCTGCATCGCCTGCCTTCCGTGGCCAGGAATGTAGAAGGGGGGCCGGAAATGGCCGTGGGGATCTACGACGGCGCCCTGGTGATCGACCACATCGATCGCACATGCCGCCTTTGGGCAAGTGACGATGCTGTAGGACGGGATTGGGCGGAACGCTTTCTGTCCGGTTTGAGTGAGGTGTCGGTTGCGGCGGATTTCGTGCTCACCGGCGAAATCGAGTGCAGCCTGAGTCCGAACGCGTATCGGCGGGCCTTTGCCCGGGTACAGGACTACATCCGTGCCGGCGATTGTTATCAGGTCAATCTGGCCATGCGCTTTGTCGCCCCCTGTCTGGGGCACCCCTGGCCGCTTTATCTGGCGCTGCGCGCGCGTAATCCGGCGCCGTTCTCGGCCTGGCTCAATTTCCCTTTCGGCCAGGTCCTTTCCTCCTCGCCGGAACGCTTCCTCTCCGTGCGTGACGGTCTGGTGGAAACCCGCCCGATCAAGGGCACGCGACCACGCGGCGACGACCCCGGCGAGGATGCGAGACAGCAGGCGGAACTCTCCGGCAGCGCGAAGGACCGCGCGGAAAACCTGATGATCGTGGACTTGCTGCGCAACGACCTGGGTCAGGTCTGCGCTCCCGGCAGCGTCACCGTGCCCAGCCTGTTCGCGCTGGAAAGCTACGCCACCGTGCATCACCTGGTCAGCACCGTGCAGGGGCGCCTGGCCGTCGGCAAGAGCGCGCTGGATCAACTGGCGGCGGCTTTTCCCGGCGGTTCCATCACCGGCGCGCCCAAGTTGCGGGCCATGCAGATCATCGAGGGGTTGGAAGCGGAACGGCGCGGCGTCTATTGCGGCGCCATCGGCTATCTCGGTTGGGATGGCGGCATGGATACGAATATCGCCATTCGTACCCTGACCCGCGACGGCAACCATCTGCGTTTCTGGGCCGGCGGCGGCCTGGTGGCGGACTCCCAAGCCGACGCGGAATACCAGGAATGCCTGGACAAGGCGCGCGCGACGCGCGAGGTGCTGGCCGGGTTTCGCGACTCGTAGGATGCGGTTCGCTGCGCTCTGATGAAGCCCCTACCCTTCTGTAACCACATCTACGATCCCGCTGGAGGTTATCCACCCCGTTTGTAATTTAATGATTTGGTGGTATGTTTCCGCGCTTTCTTGATAAAAGCTGAGCGGCGGCCATGGCTGCCGCATGTTGTTTTCAGCGCTTGGAAAGTAGGGAAATGAGCTCAGAAATGTCCGATTACCTGATGCAAACTTATGCCCGCCTGCCAGTGGCGTTTGTCCGTGGCGAGGGTGCCTGGCTGTTTGATGAGAACGGCGACAAATATCTGGATGCCCTGGCCGGGGTCGCCGTGAATGGCCTCGGCCATGCCCACCCCAGGCTGGTGCAGACCTTGTGCGAGCAGGCCGGGCGCCTGATCCACACCTCCAACCTGTATCAGATTCGTGAACAGGAACGCCTGGCCGAGCGCTTGTGCGCACTGTCCGGACTGGAGCGCGCGTTCTTCTGCAATTCCGGCGCCGAAGCCAATGAAGCCGCGCTCAAGATCGCGCGCCTGCATGCCCACAACCTGGGCGTCGAAAACCCGGCCATCGTGGTCATGGAAAAAAGCTTCCACGGCAGGACGATGGCCACCCTCTCGGCGACCGGAAGTCGCAAGGTACAGGCCGGCTTCGAGCCGTTGGTGACGGGCTTCGTGCGCGTTCCCTTCGCTGACGCCGAAGCCGTTTCCGCGCTGGCGACGCATCACAAAAACATTGTCGCCGTGCTGGTGGAACCGTATCAGGGTGAGGGCGGCGTGCAGATCCCTCAGGCCGACTATCTGGCCCAGCTGCGCCGCATCTGTGACGAAAACGGTTGGCTCCTGATGCTGGACGAAGTGCAGACCGGGGTCGGTCGCACCGGCACCTGGTTCGCCTTTCAGCACAGCGATATCAAACCCGACGTGATGACCCTGGCCAAGGGCCTGGGCTCCGGTTTCCCGATTGGTGCCTGTCTGGCGCGTGGTGTGGCGGCGACCACTTTCGTGCCGGGCAAGCACGGCTCCACCTTCGGCGGCAATCCGCTGGCCTGCGCGGTGGCCCTCGCCACCTTGCAGGTGATGGAGGACGATAAACTGCTGGAAAGCGCCGCGGCGATGGGCGCCTTCATTCGCGCGGACCTGATCCACCGCCTTGGCGGGGTCGCCGGCGTGCGCGAGGTGCGCGGCCAGGGCCTGATGATCGGTATCGAACTCGATCGCCCCTGTGGCGATCTGGTGAAGCAGGCGCTTGAACAGAAATTACTGATCAACGTCACCAATGATTCCGTGGTGCGTCTGTTGCCGCCGCTGATTCTGAAACGCGAGGAAGCCGCCTTGCTCACGGAAAAACTGGCGGGATTGATCCGCGGCTTCCTGGAGTAGGGGCCTGTTCATGAATAATTTGAATATTCTGGCCGCACTGGCGGGCGTGCTGCTGCGTTGCACCCGCAAGAGGTACGCCGGATTCGTAAGCGCTGAAGCGCAACGACTCCGCTGCCGGTCGCTTGCAGGGAATGGCCATGCCGCGCACCCGGCGCCTTGCATCGCATCCCGCCAGCACACCCATAATTGTCCAACTCATCCATGAACAGGCCCCGAGCATCATGGCACCGGCACTGAAGCATTTCCTGCAATTCAAGGACTTCTCTCACAGCGAACTGGAGTACCTGTTTGCTCGTACGCGCGTCATCAAGGATCGCTTCAAGCGCTATCAGCCTTACCATCCCTTGGCTGATCGCACGCTCTCCATGATCTTCGAGAAGAGTTCGACCCGTACCCGCCTCTCCTTTGAGGCGGGTATGCACCAGTTGGGCGGCGCCGCGATCTACCTGAACACACGCGACACCCAGTTGGGGCGAGGTGAGCCGGTGGAAGACGCGGCGGAAGTGATCTCGCGCATGGTGGATGTGGTGATGATCCGCACCTTCGAACAGGAAATCATCGAACGCTTCGCCGCCCATTCGCGCGTGCCGGTGATCAACGGCCTGACCAACGAATACCACCCCTGTCAGATCCTGGCCGACATCTACACCTACATCGAGCAGCGCGGCCCGATCCAGGGCAAGACCGTGGCCTGGATCGGTGACTCCAACAACATGTGCAACACCTGGTTGCAAGCCGCCGAGGTGCTGGATTTCAACGTCCACGTATCCACCCCACCCGGCTATGAAGTGGAACCGGAACGCGCCGGCCTGTTCGGCACCGACCATTACGAAGCCTTCGTCGACCCGATGGATGCCTGCCGTGGTGCCGACCTGGTCACCACCGATGTCTGGACCAGCATGGGCTTCGAGGCGGAAAACGCCGAGCGCATGAAAGCCTTCGCGGACTGGCGCGTGGACAACGACATGATGCGTGTGGCCGCCGCCGATGCGCTGTTCATGCACTGCTTGCCCGCGCATCGCGGCGAGGAAGTCGATGCCGACGTCATCGATGGCCCGCAATCGGTGGTCTGGGACGAAGCGGAAAACCGCCTGCACACCCAGAAAGCGCTGCTGGAATACCTGCTTCTCGGGCGGGTTGAAGGTTGAGACCCTTGACGGGTCATCATGGCGGAAACTGAACACCCCCCAGTTACATGCCCGATCTGTGGCAGCAAGCAGGTCAGGTTATCTACCAGGCAGTCACACAGACGCCCGGTCGAGATTTACCGTTGCTCAAAATGTAAACGCCACTTCGAGAAAGCCACCGCAAACGGAACTAAGCCTTTCCCGCTGGGCCTCGTTGTTACCGGAGTCCTGGCCACCATCGCCATAGGCGCGATCGTGACGATAAGCATGGGTGGACCCAAGAGCGAGTCCCCCGGCGATATCCCCACTCCCATTTCCATACCCGTGGACGCGAGTGCTCCCGCCCCCGTGGCCGGAGCCGATATGGACAGCAAGTACCAGCGCGGTTTGCATTTCTGGACGCAAGGGAACTACCAGGAAGCCCTCCCCTGGATCAAAGCCGCCGCGGATATGGGGCATCAGGAAGCTCGCTATTACCTGGGCCTCGCCTACCTCTACGGCCGCGCCACAATTCAGAATTTCCACCTCGCATTCGAACAGATGCAAGCCTCAGCCCGCCAGAATCACCTCAACGCCCAACATCAGTTGGGCATCATGTATCGGGATGGCCTCGGCATAGACAAGAACCGTGAGCTGGCATATGTCTGGTTGAATATCGCGGCCTCGCGGGGCCATGAGGCCGCCACCCATGAGCGGAACATCTTGTCGAACATGATGTCCACGGACGAAATCACCCGCGCCCAGGCGGGCACCATGAATGAGCTCGCCAACCTGCGCGCTGTGGTTGCGCCGGCGGAGGGGGCATTGCCGGCCGTTCCGGCAAAACGGGTTCCCTGAATCTATTCAATTTATTCCAGAGAAAGTGATCATGAGCGACATCAAGAAAGTAGTACTCGCCTATTCCGGCGGCCTGGATACCTCGGTCATCCTGAAATGGCTGCAAGACACCTATCAATGTGAGGTGGTGACTTTCACCGCCGACCTCGGCCAGAACGAGGAACTGGAGCCGGCGCGCGCCAAGGCGCTGCAATTCGGCATCAAACCGGAACAGATCTACATCGACGATCTACGCGAAGAATTCGTGCGCGATTTCGTCTTCCCGATGTTCCGCGCCAATACCGTTTACGAAGGCGAGTACCTGCTCGGCACCTCCATCGCCCGGCCGCTGATCGCCAAGCGCCTGATCGACATCGTCAACGCCACCGGCGCCGATGCCATCTGCCACGGCGCCACCGGCAAGGGCAACGACCAGGTGCGTTTCGAACTCGGCGCCTACGCGCTGAAGCCGGACATCAAGATCATCGCCCCCTGGCGCGAATGGGATCTTTTGAGCCGCGAGAAGCTGATCAACTACGCCGAGACCCACGGCATTCCCATCGACATGAAACACCGCCAGGGTGGCTCGCCCTACTCGATGGATGCCAACTTGCTGCACATCTCCTACGAAGGCCGCCATCTGGAAGACCCCAACGCGGAAGCCGAAGAAGAAATGTGGCGCTGGACCGTGTCACCGGAAAAGGCGCCGGATCAGGCCGAATATATCGAGCTGGAATATGCGCGCGGCGACGTGGTGGCCATCAATGGCCAGCCCATGAAAGCACATGAAGTGCTGGCGGAGTTGAACAAACTTGGCGGCAAGCACGGCATCGGCCGCCTCGACCTGGTGGAAAACCGCTACGTCGGCATGAAGTCTCGCGGCTGCTACGAAACCCCCGGCGGCAGCATCCTGTTGAAAGGCCACCGCGCCATCGAATCGATCACCCTGGACCGTGAAGTCGCCCACCTGAAAGACGATCTGATGCCGCGCTACGCCAGTCTGATCTACAACGGCTACTGGTGGGCGCCGGAGCGCCGCGCGCTGCAAGTGCTGATCGACCACACCCAGGCGAACGTCAACGGCACGGTGCGGCTGAAACTCTACAAGGGCAACGTCATGGTCGTCGGACGCGACTCCAAAACCAATTCCCTGTTCGACTCCACCATCGCCACTTTCGAGGACGATGCCGGCGCCTACGACCAGAAAGACGCGGGTGGCTTCATCAAACTCAACGCCCTGCGCATGCGCATCGCGGCGAAACTCGACGCTCAGAGGAAATAACAATGGCTCAGTTCGACAACGTCTCCGTCATCAAGAAAGCCAACGTCTACTTCGACGGCAAGTGCGTCTCGCACACCGTGCAGTTCGCCGATGGCACCCGGAAATCCGTGGGCGTGATCCTGCCCGCGCGGCTGACCTTCAATACCGGCGTGCCGGAAATCATGGAAACCGTGGATGGTCGCTGCCGCGTATTGTTGAAGGGCGAGTCCGAGTGGAAGGAATACGGCCCCGGTGAATCTTTCTCCGTGCCGGGCAACTCCAGCTTCGAGATCGAGGTGGCTGCGGGCGAGGCTTACCACTACGTCTGCCACTTTGATTGATCGCCTGCACTCTCCGATAAAAAAGGGCCGCTGTTGCGGCCCTTTTTTATCGCGCCAACACCTCAGCGCGATAAATCCAGCAGCAAACCGGCCAAGCGCTTTTCCTGGCTGTGGATACCTAGCCGATGCGCCCTGGCGATCGCCAAAAGATCGGCCAACGCGGTATCGAACTGGTCGTTGACCACCAGATAGTCGAATTCCAGGCAGTGCGAGACGTCTTCCCGCGCCGCCGCCATGCGCCGGGTGATCACTTCCTCGCTGTCCGTGCCGCGCCCTTGCAGACGGCTGCGCAATTCCTCGATGGAGGGAGGCAGTACGAAGATGGAAATGGCGTCGGGTACCAGGCGGCGCACCTGGGCGGCGCCCTGCCAGTCGATTTCCAGCAGGATGTCGCGGCCGGCGGCGCGCTCGGCTTCGATCCACGGCTGCGAGGTGCCGTAGTAGTTGCCATAGACCTCGGCGCTTTCCAGAAACTCGCCTCGCCCCAGGCGTTCCTGAAATGCCTCGTGGCTGACGAAGTGATAGTGGACGCCGTCTTCCTCGCCCGGCCGCGGCGCCCGCGTGGTGTAGGAGATCGACAAACGTATCGCCGCGTCGCGTTCCAGCAGGGCGTTGACCAGGCTGGATTTGCCGGCGCCGGAGGGGGCGGAGACGATGAATAGATTTCCCGACATGGTTGGCTCGACTTATTCGATGTTCTGGATCTGCTCGCGCATCTGCTCGATCAGTACCTTGAGTTCCACGGAGGTCTGGGTCAATTCCAGGGAGACCGACTTCGAGCCCAGAGTGTTGGCTTCGCGGTTGAGTTCCTGCATCAGGAAATCCAGGCGTTTGCCGGCGGCCCCGCCGCTGTTGAGCACCCGTTCGACTTCATCGAGGTGGGTGAGCAGGCGGTCGAGTTCTTCGTCGATGTCGATCTTCTGCGCGAACAGGGCGACTTCCTGGTGGAGGCGGTCCTGGTCCGGCGAGGTTGGCAAATTCGTCGACAAACTCGGCAGCAATTCTTCCAGACGCTTCTTGAGTTTGTCACGGTAGGCGGCGACGATTTCCGGGGTGCGTGGGCGGATGCGGGCGATGTGTTCGCGCATACCTTGCAGGCGTTCCTGGATGATGCTTTTCAATTTGTCGCCTTCGCGCGCGCGGCTGGCGTTGAATGGCTCCAGTGCGCGCTCGAGCATAGCCAGGGTGCCGGCTTGCAGGGCATCGCCATCCAGGGTGTTGTCGCCCAGCATGCCGGGCCAGCGCAGGATTTCCACGACTGAAAGCGCGCTTGCCTCCGGAAAGGCGCGGCGGGCGGAAGCCGAGAGGGCGCCGAGTTGGTCGAGCAGCGCGCTGTTGAGTTCGGTCGGCAAGGCGGCGTCGGCGCGCGCGGCCAGATTGAGGCGGCATTCCAGCTTGCCGCGTTTTACCTTGCTGGTGATGCGCTCGCGCAAACCCGGTTCCATCGCGCGAAAATCTTCACCCATGCGAAACGTCAGGTCGAGAAAGCGCGAATTGACCGCGCGCAATTCCAGCGTGACGTGGGCGCCCGCGATATCCGCGGATTCAGCCGCATATCCGGTCATGCTACGTAGAGTTTCCTTCATGGCTGCCACGATCTTGGTTATCCTTCGTTGAATTCAAGTCGGCGCATCTTACCCCGCACCCCAGCCTAATTTACATGGCACTCCAATCCACCGAACCACTGCCCCAGAACTATCAATTGGGCGAGTACGTGATCGATCGTCGCATCGGTGGCGGTGGTTTTTCACTGGTGTACCTGGCCTACGACATCGAGGGGCAGCCGGTTGCCATCAAGGAATATTTGCCCGGCGGCGTGGTGGGGCGCGGCAAGATGGGCACGGTGCATCCTCTGGCGGAAGACAAGGAAGCCTCGTTTCGCTATGGCATGAAGTGCTTTTTCGAGGAGGGCAGGGCACTGGCCGGCATCCGCCATCCCAACGTGGTGCGCGTGACCAACTTCTTCCGCGCCAACGAGACGGTATACATGGTGATGAAGTTCGAGCAGGGTAAAACCCTGCAACGCCACATCACCGGCCTCAAGGAACCCATGCGCGAGTCCTTCATCCGCAGTGTGTTCGTGCAGTTGCTGAACGGACTACGTGAAGTCCATGCCCACAAGATCCTGCATCTCGACATCAAGCCCTCCAATATCTACATTCACGCCGACGGCTCACCCGTACTGATCGACTTCGGCGCGGCCCGACATGCGCTGACCTACGATTTCCAGGCCGCCTCCCCCATGTACACGCCCGGATTTGCCGCGCCGGAGCAGTACAACCAGCGCGAGCGCCTGGGGCCGTGGACCGACATCTACAGCGTGGGCGCTACCCTCTATGCGTGCATCGCCAAGACCCCGCCGCAGCCATCCGACCAACGGCTGGACAAGGATAAATTGCTGCCGGCCAGCAAAAGCCATGCCGGGTTGTTTTCCAATGATCTGCTGGAATTGGTCGATTCCATGCTCAAACTCAACTACACGGAACGCCCGCAAAGCGTATTCGCGGTGCAAAGACGCCTGATCGAAATGGCCCAGGTGTCACGCGAACACCGGCCCAGCTTGCTCGCGCTGATAAAAGAACGAATAACCAGGAAAGTATGAAATACGTCGTCTACCAGGCCAGCCGCTGCGGTGGCCGTCCTTACAACGAGGACCGAGTGGGTTATGCCTATACCTCGGATGCTCTGCTGCTGGTGCTGGCCGACGGCATGGGGGGGCACGCGCGCGGCGAGATCGCCTCGCAACTCACCGTGCAGGTCATCACCGGCCTGTTCAACGCGCGCGCCAAACCCTTGCTGGTGGATATGGCCGCGTTCCTGCTCGACGGCATCTACGCCGCCCATGACGCCATCAACGAATACGCCATGCGCCACAAGTTGTCGGAGCCGCCGCGCACCACCTGCGTGGTCTGCCTGGTGCAGAAGGGCCAGGCCTGCTGGGCGCATGTCGGCGATTCCCGCCTCTACCATTTCAATCGTCGCGCGCTCAAATCGCGCACTCACGACCATTCCGCCGTGCAGCAACTGGTGGACGACGGCCTCCTGGATGAAGACCAGATGGGCGTGCATCCGGATCGCAACAAGCTCTACAACTCCGTGGGTGGCTATATGCTGCCGGACATCGAGCTGGAAGAGCCGGTCAAGCTGAGTGATGGCGATATCCTGTATCTCTGCACCGACGGGGTCTGGAGCGAACTCAACCCGCAGGAAATGCTTTCCACCCTGCGCGCCTATCCGCTCGAGCGGGCGGTGAAGAACATGCTCGACCATGCCGAATTCCGCGCTGGCCAGTACGCCGACAATCTCTCGGCCGTGGCCATGCGCTTCGGCGAAGAAAAATTCGACGACGATGAACTGGTCCAGGCTGATGATCTGGGTCTCGACGGCTTTACCACCCAGTTGAAGCGCCTCGGCAACAAGGAAATGCAGGAACTCGCCGGCAGCGACTACGAACTCGAACGCGCGCTGGCGGAAATCCAGACGGTTCTGGGTCGGAACAACTCAACTCCCTGAAGGAAATACCATGCCAGATATGCAACGCCCCTCCGGGCGCGCGGCCGACCAGTTGCGCGCCGTGCGCCTGACCCGCAATTTCACCAAGCACGCCGAGGGCAGTGTGTTGGTCGAGTGTGGCGATACCAAAGTGCTGTGCACCGCCAGTGTGCTGGAAAAAGTTCCGCCGCATGTGCGTGGTAGCGGCGCAGGCTGGCTCACCGCTGAATACGGCATGTTGCCGCGTGCCACCCACACGCGTGGCGATCGCGAAGCCGCGCGTGGCAAGCAGTCCGGTCGCACCCAGGAAATTCAGCGTTTGATAGGCAGGTCGCTGCGCGCGGCGGTGGATCTGGAAAAACTCGGCGAGCGCACCATTCATGTCGATTGCGATGTGCTTCAGGCCGACGGTGGCACTCGCACCGCCAGCATCACCGGCGCCTGGGTGGCGGTTCACGACGCACTGGAATGGCTGGTGCGGGAAGGAAAACTACCCGCCAATGTCATGCGCGACCAGGTCGCCGCCATCTCCGTGGGCATCTGGAAAGGCGTGCCGGTGCTCGACCTCGACTATGTCGAGGACGTGGCTTGCGACACCGACATGAACGTGGTGATGCTGGGCGAAACCAGCCTGATCGAGGTGCAGGGCACGGCGGAAGGTGTGGCGTTTACCCGCGTCGAACTGGGCGCGCTGCTTGATCTGGCCGAGAAAGGCATCCGTGAACTGATGGCCGCGCAACGCGGCGCATTGGGATAAACCCGTAGGTCAGGTTGGCGCGCGGCGACTGCCTGACACTCGTTCCGTCAATCCGGAAATTTCAGCCTGGATCGTCAGGTAACGGCTATCGCCGCGACCTGACCTACGCCACCCCAACGTAGAAAGGACATCTTCATGAAGAAAATCGTCATCGCCTCCAACAACGCGGGCAAGTTGCGCGAGATCGCTCGCATCATCGAACCGATGGGCCTCGAAGCCATGCCGCAAGCCGCTTTCGGCGTCCCCGAATGCCCGGAACCGCATGTCACCTTCGTCGAGAACTGCATCGCCAAGGCGCGCCATGCCGCCGCCCACACCGGTCTGCCGGCGCTGGCGGACGACTCCGGCATCTGCGTGGACGCCCTCAACGGCGCCCCCGGCGTCTATTCCGCCCGTTATGCCGGCGAACCCAAGTCGGACGAGCGCAACAACCAGAAGCTGATCGAAGCCCTGCAAGGCCAGGCCAACCGCCGCGCGCATTACTACTGCGTGATGGTCTATGTGCGTTACGCCGACGACCCCACCCCGATCATCGCCGAGGGCGCCTGGCACGGTGAAATCATCGACGAGCCACGCGGCGCCGGCGGTTTTGGTTACGACCCCTATTTCCTGGTTCCCGCCTTTGGCCAGACCGGCGCCGAGATGAGCATGGAGGACAAGAACGGCATCAGCCATCGTGGCCAGGCGTTGCGCGCGCTGGCGGAGAAGTTGGCGGCGCTGGAAGGGTAAGGGCGACCGGCCGCTCGCCTCCGCAAGGCGCGGGTTCTGTGCCTGACCCGATCTACGATTCCACCTGCTCCAGTTTCGCCAACAGTTCCCCCGCGCGCTTTTCGTGTGGACGCAGGTTGCGGGCGGTCTGGATGCAATCCAGGGCTTCCTTGACCAGGTGCAGGTCGCGGCCGCGCTGTTCCATGTAGCTGATGAGCAGGTAGGCGTGGTTGAGCAGCAGGCGCGGGTTGGTCGGAATCTTGTGACGTGCTTCGCGCAGCAGGGAGAGGGCTTCGTCGAGCTTGCCCTCGCGTGACAGACGCACGCCCTTGTCCATGATTTCCAACGCGGCCCGGGTCGCCTCTTCCACCAGTTTCATGCCTTCCTCTTCACGTCCCGCCTCGGCAAACAGGGTGCGTATCCGGTTCGCGTAGTCGGGGTGCTCATGATGGTTGACCAGCAGGCTGGTGAACACGGCATGGGTAGTTTCCATATCCCCCAGTTGCATGAGCGGGCCGGCCAGATCGAAGGCCATTTCCGCCGGTAAGAGGTGAGCGTCGTCACGCAGACTGGGCGCCAGCACATTCAGTAATTTGCGGGCAGCCTGCTCGCCGCCGGTTTTCAGGCGGATAGGGATTTCCATTGCCCGCGCCATGAATTGCGCATTGCTGTCGCCCTTCATGTCGCCCGCGAGACGGTCGATCACCTTGGCGGCCTCGCCATTCTCGTCGCGGGCCAGGAATACGCGCGCCAGGCTGAGATAAGGCTCCACCGATGCATGAGGAGAATTACGCGCCAGTTCAATGCTGCGGTCGAAGGCGCGCACGGCCGTTTCCAGATCGCCGCGGCGCGCCGCCACCTGGCCCAGGGTGGTTTGCCGGGTGGCGACATGGGGCGACACCGAGAGCGCACGCTCCAGCGCCACCTGGGCACCATCCAGGTCACCCAGATTTTCCAGTGTGTGCGCCAGCCAGTCGTGCGCATCCAGGTAAGAGCGGCTGCCGCCGGTTACCTGGAGCAGATGGCGGCGGGCTTCATCGAGCCGGCCTTCCTGGAACAGGATGCGCGCCAGACCGAGGCGCGCCCAGGGCAGGTCGCGCTGGCTCAGGGCTTCCTCGAACACAACACCGGCTTGCTTCAGGTCGCCGGAGAGCAGGGCGAGTTCCGCTTTCAGACGTTTCAGATCCCAGGTATGCGGGCCGGGCGTGGCCAGGAGTTGGTCAGCCAGGCGCATGGCCTTGAGGTACTCATGTTCACGCATGGCCTGTTCGATCGGCGCCAGCACCTTCTTTTTATCCATCTGGCGCAGCAAACGGGTGAACAGCAGAGTTTCCGTGATCGGTTTGACCAGGTAGTCATCGGGCCTGGTTTCGGCGGTGCCCATGACCATTTCCGAGGTTTTTTCCGCGCTGACCATGAGCCAGACGGTATGCGGCGCGATCAGTTGGCGCAGGCGCGCTTCCTCCAGAACCTGTTGACCGTTCTTGCCTTGGCCAAGATGTAAATCACACAGCACGGCGTCGTAGCGATTTTTCTCCAGCAGCGCCACGGCATGGTCGCCATTGCTGGCGAAGTCGACGCGGGTGGTGCCGGCGCGGCCGAGGAGGTCGCGCAGAATCCCGCGCATACCTTCGTAATCTTCGACGACGAGAAACGATTTCTTCGAGAAGTCGGGGCGGGGGAGGTCGTGGATTTTCATGGGGTCTTAGGGTAATTCGAGGCAGAAACAACCGCCGCCGAGACGTCCGCCATTCTCCAGACGGGTGCCGCCGCCGCGCTCGCCGTTGCGATGCAGGCCGGCCACCACGGTGGCGAAATACAACCCCAGCCCGGTGCTGCCGGTTTCGAAGTTGACCCCACGGTCGCGCGATGTGCCCTGCCGCAGCAGGAAATCAGGAAACCCCGCGCCGTTGTCCTCCACCCGGATCGTGATGCCGCCGCGCGGGTCCGCCGCGATCAGGCAGAGCACGCTGTCGCGCGTGTAGTGCAGGGCGTTGTGCAGCGCCTGCACCAGCACGCCAAGGATCAACTCGTAATCGACCCAGGCGTGGAGATCGTCGGGGCACTCGTATTCCAGGCTGACACCGTGCGAGTGCGCCAGATTGGCGACACGGGACAAGGCATCGTTGGCCAACTCGGCGAGGTTCTGCTCCTGAGGGTCGAATGGGTAGAAATCCTGTTCGATCTTGTACAGGGCGAGCAACTGGATCAGGTGGTCGTTGATGCGTTGGGATTCATAGAGCGCCTGGCAGGTCTGCTGGTAGAGCGGAGTCGATTGATCGGGCGCCTGGGCCAGGGCGGATTCGAGAAAACTCGCCATCACCGCCAGGGAGTTCTTCATGTCATGGACCGACGACACCAGGAAATTGCTCATGCTCATGCCGGGCGCGGCATTCAGAGGGAAACTGTCGGTCATCGTGGCTGTGGACTGGTTTGTGTAGCTCATACTATCGGCCATGTCCGCGATTCTCTTTAACCAAACACCCACCGTGCAGCCGCCGCTCTCGCTCTACGTGCACATACCCTGGTGCGTGCGCAAATGCCCCTACTGCGATTTCAATTCCCACGCGCAGCGTGAGGAAATCCCGGAAGCACGCTATCTCGATGCCCTCACGCGTGACCTGGAAGGTGCCTTGCCAGAAGTGTGGGGACGCGAGGTATCGAGCATCTTCATCGGCGGCGGCACACCCAGCCTGTTCACGCCCGCCGGCATCGATCGCCTGCTCACCACCTTGCGCACCCTGTTGCGTGTCTCGCCGTTGGCGGAAATCACGCTGGAAGCCAATCCCGGCACCTTCGAGGCGGCGCGCTTTCGCGGCTATCGCGACGCGGGAGTGAATCGTCTCTCGCTCGGCGTCCAGAGCTTCAATCCGCAACACCTGAAGGCGCTCGGCCGCATCCACGACGAGCGCGAGGCACGCGCGGCGGCGGAAGCGGCCATCGGCCTGTTCGAGAGGGTCAATCTCGACCTGATGTATGCGCTGCCCGGCCAGAGTCTGGATCAGGCGCGCGCCGACCTGGAAACCGCCATCAAGCTGGGGCCGGCGCACCTCTCCGCCTACCACCTCACCCTGGAACCCAATACCCCGTTCGCGGCGCAACCGCCGGCCCTGCCCGACGATGATCTTTCCGCCGACATGCAGATCCAGGCCGAAGACCTGCTAGTCGCCGCCGGCTACGAGCACTACGAAACCTCCGCCTTCGCGCTGCCGGGATCGCGCTGCCGCCACAACCTCAATTACTGGACCTTCGGCGATTACCTCGGCCTGGGCGCAGGCGCCCACGGCAAACTGACCTTCCACGACCGCATCGAACGCCAGGCCCGCCTGAAACACCCGAAGGCCTACATGGATGCCGTGCTTTTCACGCTGCCAAGTCACATCGCCGAAACCCGCAAGCTGGACCGGGGCGACCGCGTGTTCGAATTCATGATGAACGCCCTGCGCCTGAACGAAGGCTTCGACCCGCGCCTGTTCGAGGCCCGCACCGGCCTTTCCATCGCCGCCGCCGAGGCCGGGCTGGCGGAAGCGGAACGCCGCGGGCTGCTGGTGAGGGAGCTGCACAACGTCCGTCCCAGCGCGACGGGGCGGCGTTTCCTCAACGAGTTGTTGCAGGTTTTTCTTTGAGCCGGGGTGTGGCCCATTTCCCGTCTTCGGCTTGTCGTCGTAAGCTCGCGACGCTTTTCGAAAATCCCACGAACACACTCTCGGAGGACACCCCATGACCACCTATACCCGCGACGACCAGCTCGCCGTGCAGCCGGAAACCAACTTCGGCGGCCGCATCGAAACTTCCGGCGCCTACATCGGCCGACTCACCCTGGCCAAGGAACGCACCGCCAAGACCGGCACCCGGGGCATCGAATTCAACTTCGAGGCGGATGATGGGCGGGTGGCGCGTTACTTGACGCTCTGGGTCGCCCGCGCCAACGGCGAGAAGATCGAATATCCCTACAGCCTGCTTTCGGCGCTGATGGCCTGCCTGGACGTGAAAAGCATCGAATCCAGCGCGGCAACGATCGATGAATGGAATACCGCCAGCGGCATGATGGCGCCGACCGAAGCACAAATATTTCCGGCGCTGATGAACAAGCCCATCGGCATCCTGTTGCAGCGCGAGGAACGCGAGTGGGAAGGCAAGACCTACGTCAGCATGAAGATCGTCCAGTTCTTCGACCCGCGTGACCGCAGCACCCCTTCCGAGATCATCTCCGGCAAACGTTCCGGCCAGGCCCTGGAAAAGATGGTCACCAACCTGCGTGAAACCGTGGTCCGCGCCGACGCCCCCCCGGCCGGCGCCGCTCCCGCCGGAGCCAGCCCCGCCGGCTTCGCCGAGATCGACGACGACGACGTGCCGTTCTGATTGGTCGCGCCGGCAAGGATGCCGGCGCGACACCCGGTTTGAGCCGCCCCGCCTCAGGCGCGTATATTCGGCCGTTTCGATTCGACGGCCACAACCATGATCCGCGTCCGCGGCGCCCGCACCCACAACCTCAAGAACGTCAACGTCGATCTGCCGCCGCACCAGCTGGTGGTGATTACCGGGCTGTCCGGCTCGGGCAAGTCTTCGCTGGCGTTCGACACTCTCTATGCCGAGGGCCAACGGCGCTATGTCGAGTCGCTTTCCGCCTACGCGCGGCAGTTCCTGCAACTGATGGAAAAGCCGGATGTGGACCTGATCGAGGGGCTTTCCCCGGCGATTTCCATCGAGCAGAAGGCGACTTCGCACAACCCGCGTTCCACCGTCGGCACGGTGACGGAAATCCACGATTACCTGCGTTTGCTGTTCGCCCGCGCCGGCACGCCGCGTTGCCCGCATCACGGCATCGAGCTGGCGGCGCAGACGGTGTCGCAGATGGTCGATACCGTGTCGCAACTGCCGGAAGACACCAAGCTGATGATCCTGGCGCCGCTGGTGGTGGGGCGGAAGGGCGAGCAACTGGGGCTGTTCGACGAGTTGCGCGCGCAGGGTTTCGTGCGCCTGCGGGTGGATGGCGAGGTGTACGACATCGACAGCCTGCCGCCGCTGGAGAAGAACAGGAAGCACACCATCGAGGCGGTGGTGGACCGGCTGAAGATTCGCTCAGACCCCGGATCGGGGTCCGGGGCAGGCGTGAAGCAGCGTCTGGCGGAGTCGTTCGAGACGGCGTTGCGCCATTCCGACGGCAAGACGCTGGCCGTCGAGATGGATACCGGCCGCGAGATGCTGTTCTCCGCCAAGTTCGCCTGTCCGGTGTGCGATTACGCGCTGCCGGAACTGGAGCCGCGCATCTTCTCCTTCAACAACCCGATGGGCGCCTGCCCGAAGTGCGACGGCCTCGGCCAGGTGACCTTCTTCGATCCGGCGCGGGTGGTTGCCTTCCCGCATCTGTCGCTGGCGTCCGGCGCGGTCAAGGGCTGGGACCGGCGCAACGCTTTCTTCTACCGGATGCTGGAAGGGCTGGCCATGCACTACGGCTTCGATCTGGATACGCCCTACGAAGACCTGCCGCCCCCCATTCAGCAGGTCATCCTGCATGGCAGTGGGGCCGAGGAAATCACCTTCCAATACCTCGGTGAGGCGGGACGCAAGGTCGCCCGCAAACACCGTTTCGACGGCGTCATTCCTTCCCTGGAGCGGCGTTACAAGGACAGCGAATCGCAAAATTTGCGCGAGGAGTTGGCCAAGTTCATCGCCACCCGGCCGTGCCCGGAATGCGGCGGTTCGCGTCTGCGTATTGAATCGCGCAACGTCACCATCGGCGGCTGGACGCTGCACGATCTATCCCGCCTGCCCATCCGCCAGGCGCTCAAGTTCTTCCAGGAACTGAAATTGGAAGGCAACCGCGCCCAGGTCGCGGACAAGATCGTCAAGGAAATCGCCGCGCGCCTGACCTTCCTCAACGATGTCGGCCTCGATTACCTCTCGCTCGACCGTTCCGCCGATACCCTTTCCGGCGGCGAGGCGCAGCGCATTCGCCTGGCCTCGCAAATCGGTTCCGGCCTCACCGGCGTGATGTATGTGCTCGACGAGCCTTCCATCGGCCTGCATCAACGCGACAACGACCGCCTGCTCGGCACCCTCAAACACCTGCGCGACCTGGGCAATTCGGTGATCGTGGTGGAACACGACGAAGACGCCATCCGCCACGCCGACTACATCGTCGACATGGGGCCGGGCGCCGGCGAACACGGCGGCGAGATCGTCGCCGAGGGCAGGCTTTCCGACATCCTCGCCTGCGAAGCCTCGCTGACCGGGCAATATCTCTCCGGCAAGATCGCCATCCCGATGCCGGACGACCGCCGCGAGCCGCGCGAAGGCCGCGTGCTGAAACTGATCGGCGCCCACGGCAACAACCTGAAAAACGTCACCCTGAAGCTGCCGACCGGCATCTTCGTGTGTGTGACGGGCGTCTCCGGGTCCGGCAAATCCACTCTGATCAACGACACCCTCTACGCCATCACCGCCAACCAGTTGAACGGCGCGGCGCACGAAACGGCGCCCTACGAAGCCATCGAGGGCGTGGAGTTCTTCGACAAGGTAGTCAGCGTCGACCAGGCGCCGATCGGCCGCACCCCGCGCTCCAATCCCGCCACCTACACCGGCCTGTTCACTCCCATTCGCGACCTCTTCGCCGGCACCGTGCAGGCGCGCGAACGCGGCTACGAGCCGGGCCGCTTCTCCTTCAACGTCAAGGGCGGCCGCTGCGAAGCCTGCCAGGGCGACGGCATGATCAAGGTGGAAATGCACTTCCTGCCCGACATCTACGTCCCCTGCGACGTCTGCCACGGCCACCGCTACAACCGGGAAACACTGGAAGTGCAATACAAGGGCAAGAACATCCGCGAAGTGCTGCTGATGACCGTGGAAGAGGCGCACGCCTTCTTCAACGCCGTGCCCACCGTCGCGCGCAAGCTCAAGACCTTGATCGACGTCGGCCTGAGTTACATCCGCCTGGGCCAGTCCGCCACCACGCTCTCCGGCGGCGAGGCGCAACGGGTGAAACTGGCCCTGGAACTGTCCAAACGCGACACCGGCCGCACCCTCTACATCCTCGACGAACCCACCACCGGCCTGCATTTCCACGACATCGACATGCTGCTCAAGGTGCTGCACCGCCTGGTCGGCAACGGCAACACCGTGGTGGTGATCGAACACAACCTCGACGTCATCAAAACCGCCGACTGGGTCATCGACCTGGGGCCGGAAGGCGGCGAGGGGGGCGGGCGGATCATCGCGGAGGGGACACCGGAACGGGTGGCGGCGAATCCGGAGAGCCATACCGGGCGGTATCTGGCGCCAGTGTTGGCGCGGGGGTAGCGGGGTTGTCGGGTTACGCTGCGCTAACCCGACCTACGGACTGAACCGCTCGTTCTCGATTGGGGAGTCAACACATGAACCCGAAACCCATAGACCAGGCAAAAAATCCCGACCTTGCGAAGTCCTTGCCTGCGCTACGTCGGGCTGTGGAACACGCGAGCGAATTGGCCAGGAAAACCGGCACTGAAATGCCATTGCCCAACCCGCGCGCGTCGGCGAAAAAGTCGGCGTAATCCGGAAAGCCTCAATTGCCGCTCTCCCAATTTGGATCGTTCGCGGCCTCGGCCCGAATCAACTGGTTCAGCCTGGATAACAACACGGCCGGAACATCCTTTCTTCTTCCGTTGGCGCGGACGGGATGCGACATGGAAACGTGGCCGTAGCGGAGTTCTCCCGTGCGCTTGATGGGTACTACCCAACCGCCCAGGAGCACCCATAGCTGACGGAAATGGCGGATATCCGAGGTATGGATGGGGTTTTTCATCCTGCTCTCCCTTTACTGGGTTGACCAAAAGCTTGTGCCTCGGCCTCGCCCAGAAAATCAGCCATTTCCCGCTCATTTTCTTTAAAAGCCACTGTGCCAGGCACTTCTTCATCATCTAGGTAGCACGACAGGCCCGTTAGTGGCGGCCGTATATACAGGGTATACAGGCCACCCCAATCCTCTGTCTCGAGTTGGGAACGGATGTAGTAGAGGGGGTCGTCACGCACCGCCTCCATCGCCTTTAGCGGGCTGACAGGCATACCCTCTAACCCCTTCAGACCGTCCAGGGTGGTTGGCATGTCGAATGACCGCAGCAGTGCATCGGAGGATCGTAGCCACAGGAGCAAGCGGTTGATGAATCCGTCCCGGACCAGATTCGCACTATCCACAACCTCCCTTAGGGCATCCGCAGTTTCCTGGTCAACTACGATGTTCACGGATTCCGTGCCCATTCGCTTAAGCTCACCCGCAAGATAGCGCCGTGCCTTAGTTGATAGCCGCTTGTCTTTCACCTCTCTTGCAAGATGGGGGGTTTCAATCCGAATCATGTGGTTCAGAAAAGCGTCCCTTTTCAGGAACAAGGCCTCCGCCTGCTTCATGAAGTTTGTCCACAAGGGTTTGTAGATTTTTGCGGTGATTTTGGTGGTTGCCATTCGGTTTTTCCTTGTTTCGATGAGCCAATCCAACAATAGAGATTCGTTATGTGTGTGTAAAGAAATGCGAGTACTCGTTTTAGGAAGGAATTATGGCGGCACCCGCCATTCCAGCACGCAATGCATCTACGAACCGGGTGGATTCTCCTTCAACTCTAAGGCTGGTTACCGCGGCCACGCCAACACGTTTGAACAGGGTTGATCGCCGGCTTACACTCGCCTCGCCTAGCAAGAGGACATCGTCATGAGCACCACCTTCAAACTCCCGGATAATCTGGCCCAGCGTCTGGAAAGCGTTGCTTCGCATAGTGGCCGGACGCCGGACGCCATCCTGCGGGAAGCCGTCAGCAAACAACTTGACTACGAAGAATGGTTCGCCGAGGCGGTGCGGGCGGGCTTCGAATCGGGAGACAGGGAGGGCTGGATCAGCCATGAAGAAGCGACTAACGACCTCCAGTCGCGTATCGCGGACTACAAGCGCCAATTCAGCAAAGCGGCTTGAATGGTCGCCGCGCGCCAACGAGGATCGATTTCAGGCTTGGCTGTACGTCGCGGAAAGCAATCTCGCGGCGGCGGATGACATGCTCGCGCGCATCGGGCATGAAGCCACCTTGCTCCAGCACTTCCCATTCCTGGGACGAAAGGGCCGCGTACCGGCCACGCGCGAACTGCCTGTGGCACAAACGCCGTTCATTCTCGTGTACCGGGTGACTGGGCAAGCGGTACGCATTGGCCGCGTGTTGCACCACGCACGCCGCTATCCCTAGCCCGCGCAGGTGGGTTTGCCGAAGGGTAGGGGCTTCATCAGAGCGGGAGCGAAATCCATCGATGTGCTCAAGAAGCAGCCGCATACCGCGAGGCCGGCGGCGAATCCGGCCTGCCCAAGGACTCCAAGGTCCAGGCACAACAGATCCGCGCCATCGCCAGGGAACGCATCACCGGCACCGCCGTGGGAGGCTTGCCGACGGACAAGATGCGGGCCGTGGATGCGGCGATTCGGTTGCACCTGGCATTGTGATGTGGTGGTGATCGAACACAACCTCGACGTGATCAAGATCGCCGACTGGGTCATCGGCCTCGGCACGGAAGGCGGTGAGGGTGGCGGCCAATCCCGTGAGTCACACCGTAGGGTGCGCGCCGGTGTTGGTGCGGGGGTGCCGGGCCTACAAACTTACGCCATGCCCAGCAACCGCTCGAACGCCTGCAACGGCACCGGTCGGCTGAACAGATAGCCCTGGTAGGCGATGCAGCCATACTGGTCCAGACGTTCGAGCTGGGCTTCGTTTTCCACACCTTCGGCGATGACATCAAGTCCGAGGGTGCGCCCCATGGTGATGATGGTCTGGACGATGGCGGCGTCGTTGGGATCGTGGGCTAGGTCGCGCACGAAGGAGCGGTCGATCTTGAGCTGGTCCAGCGGCAGGCGCTTGAGGTAGGAGAGCGAGGAAAATCCGGTACCGAAGTCGTCCATCGAGAAGCTGAGGCCGATGGCCTGTAACGCTTGCATGCGGATGATGCTGTCGGCGACGTTGTCGATCACCAGGCTTTCGGTGAGCTCGATCTTGAGGCGAGTTGGGTCGATGTCGTAGTCATCCAGCATGGCTTTCATGTCGGCGACGAAGCCGGGTTGCCTGAACTGGCGCGCGCTGACGTTGACCGCCAGCCGCAGATCGCGGGTGGCGGGGTTGCCCGACCACGCCTTGATCTGGGCGCAGGCGGTCTGCATGACCCAGCGGCCGATGGACAGGATCAGGCCGGTTTCTTCCGCCAGGGGAATGAAGATGTCCGGGCTGATCATGCCGCGCTCCGGGTGCTCCCAGCGCAACAGGGCCTCGGCGCCGATGATGCGGCGCTTGCTGTCGATTTGTGGCTGATAGTGCAGATATAACTGGCACCGTTTCAGAGCGCGGCGCAGGTCGGCTTCCAGGGCGCCGCGTTCGTCCATCGCGGCCTGCATGGCCGGGTTGAAGAAGCGCAGGGTGTTGCGGCCGGCGTTCTTGGCTTGATAGAGCGCCAGGTCGGCCTGTTTCAGCAACGATTCAATGCTGTCGTCGTGGCCGTGGAACAGGGTGACGCCGAAGCTGGCGGTGCAGTGGAACTCGCTGTTGGCGAGATCGTAGGGCAGGGCGAGGGCGTCGCGCAGTTTTTCACCCACCTGGCGGGCCTGGATGGCGGCCTCGTCGGCGCACTCGCTCAGATCTTCCAGGAGCAGCACGAATTCATCGCCACCGAGACGGGAAACGGTGTCGTTCATACGCGAAACGGTATCGCATTCGCGCAGGGTGATTTGCAGGCGGCATGCCACTTCGGTCAGCAACTGGTCGCCCATGGCATGGCCGCGGGTGTCGTTGAGGGTCTTGAAGTTGTCCAGGTCGAGGAACAGCACCGCGCCGTGGTGGTGATTGCGGCTGCTGCTCGCCAGCGCTTGCGCCAGGCGGTCATAGAGCAGGCGGCGGTTGGGCAGTTGCGTAAGCGGATCGTAATAGGCGAGCCGGTGGATTTCCGCTTCCGCCTCGCTGTTCTGGGTGATGTCGGAATAAGTGCCGACATAATGGCTGATCTCGCCATCCGGCTTGGCGACGGCGGTGATGGTCAGCCATTCGGCGTGAATCTTGCCGTCTCGGCGTCGATTCCATATCTCACCCTGCCAGAAGCCCTTGTCCTTGATGGTGGACCACATGAGTTGGTAGAAGCCGCTATCGTGTCGGCCGGAGTGCAGCAGCGTGGTGGTCTTGCCGATGGCTTCGTCGGCCGAGTAGCCGGTCAGCCGGGTAAAGGCCTGGTTGACGCGGACGATGACGCCGTCGGCATTGGTCACGATCATGCCCGCTTGCGACTCGAAGGCGATGGCGGTGATGCGCAGATCCTCCTCAGCCTTCTTGCGTTCCGTGATGTCGTTGACGCTCACCACGACCAAGCGCTCGTCGCCCAGTTGCAACGGGCTCAGGCCGATTTCGACGGGAAATTCGCCGCCATCGCCGCGCAGGCCATAGTAGTCACCGCCAGCCATGCCCATGATGCGGTGCCGTGCCGGGTGTTCCGAATCGCCGCGATAGTCACGGTGGGCGGCGCGGAAACGTTCGGGTATCAGGTCTTCGATGGTCAGCCCGTCCATGCCCCCCCTGGGGTAGCCGAACATGGCTTCGGCGAGGGTGTTGGCCTGGGTGATACATCCGTGTCGGCCCATCACCAGCATGGCGAATGGCATGGCGCGCAGGATCAGGTGGGCGCTCGCCCCGCTTTTGCGCAAGGCGTCTTGGGAGACTTCCAGGGCGGCGTGGGCTCGCAGCAGGGCTGCGTTTTGCGCTTCCAGTCGTTCCTGATTCGCCTGAAGTTCATGCAGACGCGCATCGACCGGGCAAGCTGGTGTTCCCAGCAGATTGCAGCGTGCGCCGGCATGGCGAAGTCCGGCCATGATCTAGCCGGCCTTGTGGGCCGGGATGCTCCGTCCAGAGACGATGATGTGAACCGCAAACATGTTCCGCTCCCTGTCCTCGGTTCACCGACGTGTGTGCGGCAAATCCGGTTCAAACAAAGCGGGACAGTTTTTTGGGCCCCGGTGATGCAGACAAACTGGATACTGCGAAGCCGATATCGGCAATGTGATGAATATCTTGAACCGTAGATCGGCTACTCCGGGCAAGTCCCCGTCTCCACCATCGCGCGCGCGATTTTTTCCAGCTTGGTCGAGTGGTCGCGGGCATGTTTGCGCAGACGCTCGAAGGCGGCCTGCTGGTCGAGGTTCCAGGCGCGCATGGCGATGCCGACCGCCGTGCCGATGTTGCGGTTGCTCTGCAGCGCCGCGCGCAGGCCGTCGAATTCCTGAGAACGGGCCAGCGCGGCGCGCAGCATGGGCACGATGCGCGGCACATCGAGGGGCTTGACCAGGTAGCCCAGCGCCCCAAGTTTCACCGCCTGTTGCACCAGTTCTTCGTCGTCATAGGCGGTGAAGAACAAGAACGGCACCGTCGTTTCAGTGCGCAGTCGCCGCGCCAGTTCCAGGCCATCGAGGCCGGGCATGCGGATATCGAGCAAGGCCAGATCGGGTTGCTCGCTCTGGCATAGTGCCAGTGCGCGCAACCCGTCACGCGCTTCGACCACCTCGTAGCCGGCCTCGCGCAAGCCCTCGGCCAGGGTGAACAACACGACACGGTCATCGTCGGCGACCAGAAGTTTCGCCATGTCACGCTCCTTTGTAGGAAATCGCTTGCACCACCGGGGCTTCCAGGCGCAGGTGGGTGGTGAGCAGTTTGGCGGCATCCCGAGTAACGGACAGGTACGCGCCGTGTTCCGGCAACAGGGAGTTCACCAGACACAGGCCGGTCTTCAGCCCGGTGCTGTTTTTCAGATCGTATTCGCCGTCGTCGCCCAGAGTGTTGCGAATGACGACATGGGCGCGCACACCGTCGGCATTGATGCTGACCAGCGGCGTCGCGGCCTCGGGTGGGGAATGCTTGACCGCGTTGAGGATGAGTTCGTTCAGAATCAGGGCGACAGCCACGGCTTCGTCGCGGTTGATCTGTACCGGCTGGAACGAGGCGTGTTCATTCTCGATGTGAAACTCGACCGGCCGCTGTGTCTGCTCCATCACGGTCGTACAGATATGCCTGATCGTGTCGCACAGGCGGATCGCCTCGTCCGGATCGGCGCTTTGCAGACCGTGCACCATGGCGATGGCGTGTACCTGGGTAATGGCCTTGTCCAGATGCGGGTCGAGCTCCAGGAATTTTCCCAGTTCCCGGCGCAGCAGGCCGACCACGCTTTGCAGGTTGTTCTTGATGCGGTGATGCACCTCGCGCACCAGGACTTCGCGCTGCTTTTCCATATCGGCCAGGCGTTGTTGTTCCAACTGCTTGCGCGCGGTGATGTCGAGCGCGGCGAAACTCACGCCCCGTGACAGGTCGACCGGGTCGATCGGCACGGAGGAAAGCAGGATGTGCAGGATGGCGCCGCTTTTCGTTTGCCAGCGGGTTTCCACCACGCCGATGCCATTCCGCGCGATCTGGATGTTTTCCTCGCGTTCGACCTGGTTGTATTCCGCCTCGCCAGGATAGAGCAGACGCGCCGGTTGCCCGATCAGTTCTTCGGCGGTATGGCCGGTGAGCCTGGTCATGGCCGGGTTGATCGACTGAATGACGCGGTTGATGGTCAGGCCGATACCCGCCGGTGAGGCTTGCAGGATGCCGCGCATTTGCGCTTCGACGGGGCAACACTCCGCCAGGTCTTGCGCGCGCCGTTCGATACCGTTCCAGGGTTGTTCCATTCCGCCTCATTTCTATGCCCGTCCTGGGCCGGCTGAAAAAATACCTGAATACCCTGATTCGCACCAGGGGTAAGTCAGTAAGTGGTCGGGCTATTCAGGGCGCAACGCCGGCACTGGCAGGCACGGGGAAAAGGCTAGAATAGCGCGGTTTTTTGCCCCGCCTGTTTTGCTCGCAACGAGCCACCTTGACGCCATGTCCCGATCCGATTCCAACCCGATGACATCCACCGAACGCCGCGCCGCCATCTCCCTGGCCGGCATTTTCGGGCTGCGCATGTTGGGCATGTTTTTCATCCTGCCGGTGTTCGCGCTGTACGCAAAAACCCTGCCCGGCGGCGACGACCACACCCTGATCGGCCTTGCCCTGGGCATGTATGGCCTGACCCAGGCGATCTTGATGATTCCCTTTGGCATGGCCTCGGACCGCTTTGGGCGCAAGCCGGTGATCATCGTCGGCCTGCTGATTTTTGCGCTTGGCAGCTTTTTCGCGGCGAACGCCACGGATCTCTGGGGGATCATGATCGGCCGCGCGCTGCAAGGCGCCGGCGCCATTTCGGCGGCGTTGACGGCTTTGCTGGCGGACCTGACGCGCGAGGAAAAACGCACCCAGGCGATGGCCATGATCGGCAGCACCATCGGCCTGGCCTTCGCCGTGTCTCTGGCGGCGGGGCCGGCGTTCTATCACTGGATCGGCGTGCCGGGCATGTTCGCCATGACCGGCGTGCTGGCGCTGCTGGCGATCCTGGTGGTCAGGTTCGTCACACCCAACCCCGGCAAGACCGCTTTCCATTCTGACGCCGAAGCCAATCCGGCGCGGCTGGGCGATGTCATGCGCAATGTAGAACTGTTGCGTTTGAACTGGGGCATCTTTTCCCTGCACGCGGCACAGATGGCCATGTTCATCGTCGTGCCCTTCGCCCTGGTGCGCGGCGGCCTGGACGCGCAACACCACTGGCAGGTCTATCTGCCGGTGCTGCTGGCGTCCCTGGTGCTGCTGGTGCCGGTCATCATCTATGGCGAAAAGCGCGGCGAACTGAAAAAGGTGTTCGTGTCCGCCATCGCCCTGATGTTCGTCGCCCAGATCGGCCTGGCCTTCTCCATGCACCTGTTCTGGGGCGTGGTGACGGCGCTGTTCATCTACTTCGTGGCTTTCAACATCCTGGAAGCCAGCCTGCCTTCGCTGGTTTCCAAAATCGCCCCGCCCGAGGCCAAGGGCACGGCGATGGGCGTCTACAACACCTCACAGGCGCTCGGCATGTTCTTCGGTGGCCTTGTCGGCGGCTGGCTGGCCCAGCACCAGGGCTTCGCCGCCGTGTTCGCGTTCTGCGCCGGGTTGATGGGGATCTGGTTGTTGCTGGCCGCGCGCATGGTGCCGCCGCCACGGGTGAAGACCCAGATGTTCCACGTCGGCACCCTGAGCGCCGACGCGGCGCAGCGCCTGGCGAGCAAGCTCACGGTATTCGTCGGCGTGGAAGCGGTGACCGTGTTGCCGGAGGAAGGCTCTGTGCTGCTCAAGGTGAGCCAGAACGGTTGGGATGAGGAAGGCGTGAAACATTTACTGCAAGGAGGACATTGAATGGCTTCGGTGAACAAGGTGATCATCATTGGAAACCTCGGAAAAGACCCCGAGATGCGCTATATGCCCAGCGGCGACGCCATCGCCAACCTGCGTATCGCGACGACCGACAAGTTCAAGGATCGCAACGGCGAAATGCAGGAGGCGACCGAATGGCATTCGGTGGCGTTTTTCGGCAAGACGGCCGAAATCTGCGGGCAGTATCTGAAGAAAGGTAGCCAGATCTACGTGGAAGGCAGCCTTCGCACGCGTAAGTGGCAAGACAAGGACGGCAACGACCGCTACACCACCGAGATTCGCGGCGACCGCATGCAGATGCTGGGTGGCCGGGGTGGCGGTGGTGGTGGTGGCATGGCCGACTACGACGCCCCACCGATGGATAGCGCCCCGCGCGGCAAGCCGTCAGGCGCTGCTTCCGGCGGCGGATCTTCGGGCGGTGCCTCAGGTGGTTCCTCGGGCGGCGGCTTCGGGGATATGGACGACGATATTCCGTTTTAATTCGGAAAGCAGGACGTGGAACTGGCGACCGGCATCATCAAATCGGTCATGAGGCTGCGCCAGTTCCTGCTACGCGGGCCGAAGAAGGGGGCAGGCGAATAGACCCTGGCCTGTCCGGCGTGGAATCAGAAGCGGGTGGCCGTATCGCGCCTGCAATCCGTCCAACGCCCTTGAAATAGCAAGAAAATCATTCGAATTCGGCATGAATGAGACTTTGAATGCCTAAATATTGCTAGATCCTCGCTTTGGTCGGGATCGTGGCTCCTTGTGGCATTTCAAGTCCGACCGGCTGCCAACCGCCAAAGAACCGACAGACTGACAACCAGGCTGGCTTCCCATTTGTTACTGGCGTCACCCACTGGCCTTGCTGTACCCGGCCGGCATGATGAACGCCTGGAGCAGGCGAAGCAGGCGACCTCCGACACCGCTGTTGGCCTGCCCCAGGGTGAGAAGGTCGTGGCGGCCGCCCAGGTAGCCTGGGTTACCACCGGCGACCACCAGGTCGGGTTTCCACTCGGCGATGCAATCAACGAAAGCCTGCCGTGGCTGGCCGTGACGGGCCAGCAATTTCGCCTCGCCGGCATCCAGGTTGGCGGCCAGGAAAGTCAGACGGCGTAGGGCTTCCGTTTCGTGGCTGTTCTTGATTTCCGCGCGGCTGGGTGGAGGGTAGCCGCCATCCAGGCTGGCGTCTGGTTCGATCAGATGCAGCAGGGCCAGTTCGGCTCCGCCCAGGCGCGCCAGACTGAACGCCCGGCGGGCGACGGCCCGGCCACTCTCGTTGAAATCCACCACGGCAAGAATTCGGCGATAGTCACGCATGCGCCAGCTCCGTCGCAACCGAAGGTGAACTTATCGGCGCGATCGCGCCGCATTCGCGGAAGATGCGCGCCTTGCAGGTGCGGCAGGCGTTGCGGTCCAGGCGTTGGTAGATTTCCTGGATGGCTTCGGTCTTCGAGTCGAACAGATTGGCGCCGCCGATGATCTTGAGGGCGCCACTTTCCGCCATCTGCTCCTGCACCGTGTCCTTGACCCGGATGAAGTACAGGCCCCCCCCCGCCGCGCGGCGCTGCTCGGCTTCCTCGGCCAGATAGTGGGCGCCGGCCATGTCGATGAAGTTGATGCCGTGGGCGACGATGGCGAGATGTTTCTGTTCCGGATGCGCCTGATCCTGAGCCGCCAGGGATTCACGGATGTGCGATGTGGCGCCGAAGAACAGGGAGCCGTCAATGCGCACGAAGCGCAGTTGCGGGCATTCCTGCACGTTTTCAGCATCGGTGAACTTGTGCTTGCTGCTGTATGGGTCGGGAGCGCGCACCCGGACCTGCGGCTTCGAGGTGCGTGACAGATACGCGAACAGGGACAGCAGCACGCCGATGATGATGGCTTCTTCCAGCGCCAGGAACAGGGTGGAGGCGAAGGTGGTGAGCAGGATGCCGGATTCGGCGCGGCTGGTTTTCAGGACATGAGTAATTTCGTCGAAGTCGATCAGGCCCCAGGCCACCAGGAACAGGATGCCGGCCATGGCCGCGTTGGGCAGGTATTGCGCCCAGGGCGCCACGAACAACACCAACACCAGCAGGAAGATGCCGGCGAGCATCGCGGCGATCGGCGTCTTCGCCCCGGCGGCGTAGTTGACGCCACTGCGGTTGAAGGAGCCGGTGGCCACGTAGCCGGAGAAGAAACTGCCGAACAGGTTGGACAGCCCCTGGCCGACGAACTCCTGGTTGCCGTCGACATGCTGGCCGGATCGGGCGGCGAGAGCGCGGGCGATGGAGACGGCTTCGGTCAAGGCCAGTAAAGTCACCGCCACCACGCCGGAGGCCACGGCGCGAATGCTCTCGATATCCAGGCTGGGCGCGGACAGTGGCGGCAATACGTCGGGCAGCGCGCCCACCGTTGCCAGTTCCACACCTTTCCAGGTGGTGAGCACAGCGGCCACGGCGGAGCCGCCAAGCATGGCAACGATCATGTAGGGCCATTTCGGCGCCCAGCGTTTTACCGCGATACCCAGCAACAGGGTCGTCAAGCCCACCGCGAACACCCATATATGAACGTCGGAAACATGAGTGAACGTCAGGCTCCATGTGTCGGTAAACGACGTGCCGCGCGGGATGCTCAAGCCGGTGAAATGCTTGACCTGGTTGGTCGCGATGAGAATCGCCGCGCCGGCGGTGAAGCCGGTCACCACCGAATGCGAGATGAAGTTGACCAGGGTGCCGAGCTTCGCCAAGCCCATGCCGATCTGGATCACCCCAACCAGGAAGGTCAGGGTCAAAGCCAGTTGGACGTAATGGGCGCTACCCGGCTCGGCATGCGGCGAGAGCACCGAGAACAGAACGATGGAGGCCGCCGTGGTGGGGCCGGAGACCAGATGCCAGGACGAGCCGAAGAGGGCGGCGATGACCGCCGGGATCATGCCGGCATAGAGACCGTATTCCGGCGGCATGCCGGCGATGGTGGCGAATGCCACGCCTTGCGGCAGGGCGACCAGGGCGCCGGTAAGACCGGCCATCGCGTCGGCCTTGACGGTGCCGCGATTGACGCGCGGCAGCCAGGTGAGGAAGGGCGCCAACGGGCGCAACCAGAGGGGTAGTTGTTCAAGGCGTTGCAGTTTCATTTGTTATGGGTTCGCTTGCGAAGTGGAATGAATAGAGGTGGCTATGGGCTAGGGGTATTCACCCCGAGAAGGGGAATTTGGGCGCGGATTTCTCCGGGACGGAGGGCGTTTTCTCGCTGACCAGCACGATCGGCACCGGAGTGCGCGGTGCGCGTCGGGCACGCAGGAAGGGGCGCAGGGGGTCATCCTCCGTGCCGGATACGGCAAAGAGCAGGCCACGATACAAATTCATGGCTCGTATAACAGCGGCGGTGGAGTCACTCGCCACTTCTTCTGTCATGCAGTCGATGCCGCGCAGATTCGGCAGGTACTCGGCCAACAGGGTGCGTACGCGCAGGCCATCGTCGCCGATCAACAGCAGATTGGCCTGCATCCGTTGGCAGGCGCTGATGACATAGGACATGACCGGCGCCGGCAGGCTGCCGCCTACGCCCAGGGCAATCCACTTGCTTGAGGAGGCGAGGGACGGCGTAACCAGTTGCACATCGGAGGGGGATAGGGCGGCGTATTTTTCACGGTGTCCGATCCGTTCACCGATGTCGGCGTAAGAGAGGGCATTGAAGGCTTGTTTGAGTTGTTTGGCCAGGGTGTTCATGAGCGGCATTCCAGTGATGCATCAATTGCCTATCGCAAGCGGCGTGCCATCGCCAATAAACTCATAACCAATTGTTTATATTGGTATTTTTTATTTTCTCTATTTTGGTGAAATGTTTCTTTTATGAAACATTTCACCAAAACCCGAATATAAGTAACTGATTTAGTAAGACTCTCGCAAAACGTTTAATATTTGAAACATGTTTCCAGACTGAAACGCAGCATGTCCAGCATCCGCAACAAGATCACCACCATCTACCTCGCCCTGGCGCTTGGCGTCGGCGTTTTCGTGCTGTTCGCCTCGGCCAGCCTGCACTTCCTGGAACAACGCATGACCGAGGGGGGGGCAATCGCCGCGTTCCAGGAAACCGCCCAGGAGATGCGCCGCCACGAGAAGAATTTTTTTCTCTACCGCGCCCAGGCCGACCGTGACGCCGCGCACGATCTGGCGGTGGAACTGGAGTGGCGACTGAACAAGGATCACGCGGTTATTGCCGAACTGGCGACAGCTGACGACTTGCTCGCACTGACCCGGTCACTGACGCGCTATCGCCGCCTGCTCGATGATGACGCGCGGGCCGAATCCGAATTGCGTGGCGCGGGCCACGAGATTCTGACCCACAGCGAGAGCCTGGCTGAGCGTGAGCGCGCCACCTTGAGCGGCAGCGTGCGGCAGTCGCGTCACGCCCTGCTCTGGTCGGTCGGGGTGCTGGTGCTGCTGGCGTTGGCTGGTGGTCAGATGCTTTATCGCGTGGTAGTGCGCCCTTTGCGGCAACTGGAGAAACAAGTCGAGCCTTTGGCGCATGGGGAATTCCGCGCCTTCTCCATGGTGTCGAAGGATCGCGAGATCGTCTCCTTCACCCAGGCACTCAATCACATGCTGGAAGCGCTCGAATTGCACCGCCGCCTGGTGCTGCAATCGGAAAAACTCGCCTCGCTGGGCACGCTGGCCTCCGGCGTGGCGCACGAACTCAATAATCCGCTCGGCAATATTTCCGGTGCCGCCCAGATCGCGCTGGAAGAAATCGAATCGCTGCCGGAAGCCGAGCGTGAGGAGTTGCGCGGCTGGCTGGTCCAGATCGACGACGAAACCCAGCGTGCCCGCCAGATCGTGCGCACCCTGCTTGACTACAGCCGCCGCCCCGGCCATGAGAACCGTCCCACACCGCTGCTCGGTGTGCTGGAAAAGAGCCTGCTGTTGTTGCGCCCACGTCTGCCGGCGGACGACAGCGTCAGCTACGAAGTGCCGGCCGAACTCATGCTCTGCATCGACCCGCAGCGAATGCAGCAGGTGTTCATCAACTTGATTCAGAACGCGCTCGATGCCGGCGGCGATGCCGTGCATGTCCACGTCGAGGCCACCGCCGCCGCGCCGCACGACTGGCCGCCACCCGATCTGGCGCATGACATGGCGCTGGGGCAGGCGCAGATGCTTGGCGCAGCGATCAGCGAGGCCCGCGCGGTGCTTATCCGCGTTCGTGACGATGGTCCCGGCATTCCCGCCGAGCGTATCGGCCAGGTATTCGACCCTTTTTTTACCACCCATGCGCCGGGAGAAGGCACCGGCCTGGGGCTCTATATCGTGGCCGAGATCGTCCAGGAACATGGCGGCGCCATCGCCGTGACCAGCCAGCCCGGCGCCGGCGCCTGTTTCAGCCTGTGGTTGCCGTGTGGAGGGGTGAAATGAATCGGCGCGCCACCCATGTCCCCTCTTTCCCCAAAGGGGGGGAGTGCCCATTGCCCACCGTTGCCATGACCCCCACCCCCGCCCGCGTCCTGGTCGTCGACGATGAAGCCGCCGCCCTGAAAACCCTTTCCCACCTGCTGCGCAAGGAAGGCTACGAAGTTGCCGCCTGCCAGAGCGGCGCCGCCGCCCTGACGGAGTTGCAGCAGCGCGAATTCGATGTGGTGCTCACCGACCTGCGCATGAAAGGCGTGGACGGTATGGAGGTGCTGCGTCGCGCGCGCGAGTTGCAGGCGGACTGCGAGGTCATCGTCATTACCGGCCACGCCACCCTGGATTCCGCCGTGGAGGCGATGAAGGAAGGTGCCTTCCACTACATCGCCAAGCCCTATCGCATCGACGAGGTGCGCCAGGTGGTGAAAGGCGCGCTCGACGTGGTGCTGCTCAAGCGTGAGAACCGCAGCCTCAAGCGCCGTATCGAGGGCTACGAGGGTAGCCTCAACATTGTCACGCAGGACGCGGTGATGTTGCGTCTGCTCGATACCGCCCGCCAGGTCGGGCCGACCGATTGCAATGTCCTGGTCAGCGGCGAGTCCGGTACCGGCAAGGAATTGCTTGCGCGCTACCTGCACAACCACAGTGAGCGCGTTGATCAGCGTTTTATCGGAGTGAACTGCGGCGCCCTGCAGGAGGAGTTGCTCGCCAACGAACTGTTCGGCCACGAGAAGGGCGCTTTTACGGGCGCCGACCGGCAGAAGCACGGTCTTATCGAAATGGCGGAGGGGGGCACCCTGTTCCTCGACGAGATCACGGAAATGTCGCCCGCCATGCAGGTCAAGCTGCTGCGCGTCCTGCAGGAACGCGAACTGCTGCGGGTCGGCGGTACCGAGCCGGTGGCGGTGGACGCGCGCTTCATCGCGGCGACCAATCGCGATCTCCAGGAAAGCGTCGATAACGGCCGTTTTCGCGCCGATCTCTACTTTCGTCTCAACGTAGTCAACCTCGCTCTGCCTCCCTTACGCGCGCGGCGAGAAGATGTGCCCTTGCTGGCCTACTATTTCCTGAAGAAATTTGCCCTGGCGATGTCCAAGCCGGTCGCCGACATCGCCCCCGACGCATTGCGCCTGCTCAATCGCTACGACTACCCCGGCAACGTGCGCGAGCTCGCCAACCTGATCGAACGCGGCGTCGCCCTGGCGCGCGGCCCCACACTGGAACTGGCGCATCTGCCGGAAAGCCTGCGCACCCTTTCTGTGCGCATTGCCGTGTCGGCAAGCAGCGAACTGCGGACACTGGAAAAGAATGAGGCCGCCCACATTGCCCAGGTGCTTGAATACACCGGCGGCAACCGCAACCAGGCGGCGGACATTCTCGGAATCGATCGGGTTTCCCTGTGGCGGCGGATCAAACGGTTTGGCCTTGAATGAACCCGTGGCCAGGAAAAAAGCCGGCATATGCCGGCTTTTTTGTCTTCACCGCTCGTAATGAGTCAGCCCCATCCATGCCAATGCGCGGGGTAAGGCTTCAGCAGGCAGGCACGATTTCGCTGTATTTGCTGAGCGGAACGCAGGCGGTCTTGTTACCGACATCCAGGCGATACCCGCCACGGCCATAGCGAGCGTTGAGATCGCCCTTGAAGGTTTTGAAGAAGCGTTTGATGTACTCCATGCCCATGATGCCGTCTGCGGTCAGTTCGTCACTGACCGGGTCATAGGTCAGACTGACCGGAAGCAGCGGCATGGTGGCGGGGCCGCTGAGCACTTTGGCGCCCTCGGTGGGCTCGAAAACGCTGGCATGGGCACAGCAAACGATCTTGCCGGGGGCACCGGCCAGTCCACTGACATCGGCGGCATAGCGCAGATAGGTCACTTCCGGTTGTGGGTAACTCAACTGGTGCGTGCAGATGGCCACGAAGGCCACGAACTGGCCCTTGGGGCCGACACCACCCTTCCATTTGTAGTCGCCGTCCTCATTTTTCAGTGCCAGGTCGGATTGAGAAGGGCGGTCACCCAGGTTGATGAGAAAACAGGGCACACCGGCAACCGGGTAGGAAAACACCATCGCCTCGTCGGTCGGAATTTCCGCACCTTTGAGGGGGGCGCCAAATTTGTTGGTCAGTTTCGCGGGAGGGAACGACTCGAAGCTGGCCGCGACCGCCATCTGGTCCCAATTGGCCAGAGCCAGCGCCGCGCTGCCCGCGCAAACCTTTACGAATCCACGTCTATCCATTTAGATATTCTCCGAAGAAAAAGCCGCCCCGGAGGGCGGCTGATTGATTCAAACGAGCGTGACAGACTACGCCGATCAGGCGTTGAACATGTCGCGGTAGATGCCGCGCGCCCATTCCAGGGTCGCCTGGCCGTAGGCCGTGCTGCGGTTCTCGAAGGTCTTGGTGTCCTTGGAGAAGCCGGTGATGGCGTCCTTGGCGGCGTCATAGTCGTAGCCGGCATCCACGGAAATGGCTTCCGCGGGATCGGCGTTGACCATGGAGTAGCAAATGGTACGCGGCGGGGTGAAGACCGGCTCCTTGCCCTGGGCGCGCGCCGCCAGCACCTTGGCCACGTTGTGGCCTTCGGTGTTGGCGGTGTTGCCGGACTTGGAGTAGGGGTGGGGGCGGGAGTCGCCAGTCACATATACGAACGGGTCGCCGATGATGTTGTTGAAGCGCACATCGATGTTGGCTTCCTTCTGGTTGGTCTTCTGGGTGTCGCCCATCAGGCCCAGATGTTCGATCAAGGTGGAGCCGCGGCAATTGGCATAGATGGCGGCGTCATCGAACTTGAATTCGTCGAATTCGGTCTTGATGATGCGTTTTTCCACGTCCACGCCCAGCACGCCCTGGTTCGGCTTCCACTCGATGTAGTCCTTGTACAGCTCGTCGAAGGCGGCATGGAAGCCGACTTTCTTGATGGTGATCTCGGGGTTGGCGTCCAGCACCAGGACTTTGCCCTTGATCTTGTTCTTCTTGAAGATGGAAGCGATCAGGCAGGCGCGCTCGTAAGGGCCGGGCAGGCAACGGTAGTTGCCGGAAGGCACGGTCTGGACGAAGACGCCGCCCTCGAACTCGTCCAGCTTGCGCTTGATGGTGACGTGCTCGGTGGGGGAGATGAAACCGCCGGGATAGCGCTGGCGCAAAGCGGCCTGAACGCCCGCGTCCTTGACGCCGATCTTGTCGTAGTCGTAGGAAACGCCGGGGGCGACGACCAGGAAGTCATAGTGGATGTCGCCCTCGCTGGTGGCCAGCATCTTGCTGGAGCGGTCGAGGCCGGTGACCGTGGCGTTGAAGTAGATGTAATTGTTGTTGACGGCGGCATCCAGGAAACTGTGCTCGGCCAGGAATTCCAGGTTGATGACGCCCGCGTACCACATGTTGCTGGCGAAGCAGGAGGAGTACATGTCGCGCTTTTCCACCAGCACGACGTCGAAATTCGGGTATTCCTTCTTGGCATACTTGGCGATGGTGAGGCCAGAGGTGCCACCACCTACGACGACCAGGCGCGGGCCTTTGGCCTTGGGCAGGTTAGCCATCATGCCGCTGGAAACAGCGGCCGACTTGTCGCCGCCGGCCATGGCTGATCCGGTCACACCCGTGGCGCAGCCGGCGGTACCGGCGGCCAGCACGGCGCCGCCCATTTTCAGAAAATTGCGTCTGTCGAGGTTTTGAGTCATTGATGTGTCTCCTGCTTTATGGTCGAAAATTGATGAACTGGCCCATACAACTGGCCCATGCCTGGGTGAGGAATAACTACTACTGGAATGGGCTCTCGCGCATCCTAGGCCCGACCAGGTCAAGCAAAGGTTGTTGTCAGGTAAAGGATTGGTTAAGACGCGCTGGATTCAGGACGAAACAGCAATGAGACCGTGGTGCCGTATCCCGACACGCTTTCTATGCGCGTCTCCCAACCGTTCAAGTCACAAATGCGTTTGACCAGGGAGAGGCCGATACCGGAGCCGGTGGAATTCGTGCCCCGGTAATGGCGCTGGAAGACTTCTCGCAGATCGCTTGCCGCGATGCCAGAACCGCTGTCACGGATGACCAGGCGATCCGGTTCCAGGCGCATGTCGATCCGCATGGAGCCGGAGCCGGCATGTTGAAAAGCGTTGCCCACCAGATTGTCCACCACGACCACCGCCAGTATTCGGGCTACCGAAAGCACGAGGTGTTGCGGGATGTCCATGACAATATCCAGGGGCCTGTCCCGATTCAGGGCGCGATATTTTTCGATGGATTCGCGTACGACATCGGCCATGTCGCAGCTTTCGTTCTCGCCGGGCAGGGTGCTTTCCTTGCGTGCCAGGTGCAACAGGGCGCTGGTCAGGTCAGCCATGTCGCGGCTGGCGCGCTCGATGCGGGCGAGGCGCTGGCGCTGCCCCGGGTTCAAAGCTGCATCTTCTTCCAGCACTTCCACCGCGCCGCGAATGATGGCCAGGGGCGTGCGCAGTTCATGGCTTACATTGGAGGTGAAATCACGCTCACGCGCCATGCAACTCTGGATGCCGGCCAGGGTGCGATCGAAGATCAGCGCCAGTTCTTCCACTTCATCGAGCGATCCATTGGCACATTCGCTGGCCGCCGCGCCATAGGGGCCGGCGGCGCTGACGCGTGCCGCCAGCGCGGTCACCGGCGCCACAACGCGCCGCGCCAACCAGAACCCGCCCAGCGCCGCCAGCAAGGTCATGACCAGGGTGCCCACCCCCAAAAACGCCATAAACGTCTGTTCCCGCTGCTGCTGTAGCGACTCGTTGAACAGGAAGATGTATCGGTTGCCGTGGCGTTCTGTCGCCATTGCCCGATATGACTGGCCATTCATGAGGATGTCGTGCTTGCCTGAGGCAAGCGTATGCAAGACTGGCGGGAGAGTGGCATCGGTTTTGCCGCCGTCGAGAACATAACCGCTGATGGTCAGGGTGAAGGGCAGCGGCGCCTTGGGATTACGTTCCAGCCTGGCCAGGTAATCCTGCATTTCCGCTTGCAGGGTTTCATCCATGAGGCGCTGCCCCAGGTCGTGGGCAAAGACAAATACCCCGACGCAGATAAGCAGGCTGAGGAGGGCGCCGAAACCGGCGAAATGGAGGGCTACGCGAAAGCGGAAACTACGTCGCAGCATCCGGATCGGCCAGTTGATATCCCACACCCCGCACTGTGCGTAGCAGCGGCGTATCAAAGGATTTTTCGATGGCGCCACGCAGGACATGGAGATGCGCTTTAAGCGCATCGCTATCCGGTGGCCGATCACCCCAGATGGCGGCCTCCATTTCCTTGCGGCTGACCACTCTGGGCGAGGCGCGCATAAGCAATTCCAGCAACTTGAGGGGAATCGGCGGCAGGTCGATGGCGCGCTTGCCCCGGCTGACGCGGTAAGTTTCCACATCGAGGCAAAGGTCCGCCACATGCAGCTTGCGCGTCTGGCCCTGCGGCTGCGCGCGGCGGGCGATGGTGCGCAGCCGCGCCTCCACCTCGCGCAGCGCGAAAGGCTTGATCACATAGTCATCCGCGCCCGCCTCCAGGCCGCGCACCTTGTCATCCAGGGAATCCAGCGCGGTCAGCATCAGCACCGGGGTGCGGCTGTCCGCCTCGCCGCGCAACTTGTGGCAGAGCGTGATGCCGTCCATGCCCGGCAGCATGAGATCGAGCACGATGGCGTCGTAATCGTTGACCAGGGCGAGGTGCAGGCCGCCAACACCATCCCAGGCCAGATCGACCACATGGCCATGCGCCGACAGGTAATCCGTAAGATTGGCGGCGATATCCCGGTTGTCTTCGATGATCAGTAAGCGCATGCCGAAAAAGTCGCGAAGGGGATGGAACACGCGCGAGCATAACTCATGACGCGGCGCCCGATCTTCCCGGCGCCGCTTCGGCTTGCGGCGGGCATAAAGGAATTTCGCCTCTCCGAAAGGTGTTGTTCGCCTTTGCTGGTGAAACACTCGGGCGCGTAGCGGGCTCACCCGATCGGTGAGCGCCATCGGAGGCGCTAACGCCAGCACCCATGCGGCCTCACAAGGGATAAGGAGCGGTCAACTGAGGTTTCTAGGTTCAAAGGGGGAAGCCATGCTCCCCGGCCCCTTCACTCAGACCACCGGATAATGCGAAACGCGCCTCGGCAAAGAGGACTGGAACGGGATTACTGCGGCGCCTGTTCAAGCGCAAGCTCACCGGAAATCATGACTAATTGTTGCGTTATGCAACAATCGAACTTAGACTGACGGCCGCTTAGGCAATCCCATCCCAGACCGGAGCCCGCCATGATTCGCAGCAACCCCAACGGCGACATCCCCGTCGTCCATGAATCCGCCTTCGTCGATCCCACCGCCATCCTGTGCGGCAAGGTCATCGTCGGGGAGAACGTCTTCATCGGTCCCTACGCCGTGATCCGTGCCGACGAGGTGGACGAACGGGGCGAGATGGAGCCGATCATCATCAGCGCCGATTCCAACATCCAGGACGGCGTGGTGATTCACTGCAAAGCCGGCGGCGGAGTGACCATCGGGCTCGGCAGTTCGATCGCCCACCGTTCCATCGTGCATGGCCCCTGCGCGGTCGGCGACAACGTCTTCATCGGCTTCAACTCGGTGCTGTTCAATTGCAACGTCGGCGACGGCTCCGTGGTGCGCCACAACTCGGTGGTGGAAGGCTGCACCGTGCCGCCCGGTTTCTACATCCCCTCCGCGACCAACATCCACTCCGACGCAGAACTCGCCACCATCACCCCGGTCACCCCCGACCAGACCGGCTTCTCGGAAAGCGTGGCGCAGGCCAACAAGGAACTGGTGAAGGGCTACAAGCGGATCAGGAACGAGTTCTGACGCGGCGGCGCGCGTCAGAACGGGATGCCGTCGAAGTCGTCTTCCGCCATGACGCTACGATGGCGGCGTAGCTGCTTTAGCCAAGCCTTGAGGGTCGTGGCTTCCTGAATCGCTTTCAGGTCCGCCTTGATGTCACGCAGATACGCTCGTGTTCGGGCGATGTCTGCATCGAGTTCGCGCATCATGGTGGCCGGGGTGAGCCGCCGATAGCTATCGATACCCAGGTCGAGCATGACGCCATCGCTGATCTGGAACGCCCGGTCCTCCAACTCCCGCAACTGCTCTTTCAGTATCTTGTTGAAATACCCCAGGCGCTCCTCGCTCAGGTGATTGAGGGTGGCCTGGTCGATGTGTTCGATCTTCATCTGCAATTCCAGCAAGGCCAGCAGGTCTTTCTTGTCGTAGGCCTGGTTCACCCGCTGCATCAATTCGGTCTTGCGCGCGCGCTCCTCCAGATCGAGCTCGCGGTCGGGATGCAGAGCGCTGGCGAGCTTGCGGTAAATCTCCCGCAGGGACTGGTTGACCCGTTGTTCCTCCTCGCGCAGTTTGTCCTCACGCGCCTGTTGCTTCGCGGTCTTCTTGCGTTGCGGTCGCGCCGCCGCCTTCGCCTCCTCCTCCAGCCTGGCGCGCATCTGTTCCAGGAACGCATCCGGATCGCTCATGTCCAGATCGTCGCCCAGATCAAGGCCGAGTGTGTCTTCCAGCATGGCTTTCATCCCGGAGGCGGCATCGGACATTTCCAGGTCGAAATCACCGCCGTAGCGGTTGTAAATCACCTTCATCTCCGCGTCACCGTTCTCGGCCGCCAATTCACCCGCCCATTCGCGAACCAGGTCTTCGACCAGACATCGGTCGGCCTTGCCCAACTGCTTGAATGACCGCGCCCGATCCAGGCCGAACACGACTGCCCGCCGCAGTCGAGTGGCTTCTTCGATCAGGGGTGTCAACTTGGCGAGATGGCGTTGCTGATAGCGCGGCACGGCGGCCTCCCACTCCAGCAGTAGCGCGCGTTGCTTCTCGATCTTGCCGATCAGGGTATTGAAAGACTTCTGCGCCTTGGAAAGCTGGGGTCGCTCCCGGCTGGGGACGACGCTGATGGAATCGGAGTCGGAAAAAAGGTCCATGACGCGACGGCGATGAAGATGGGAATCGGCAAATTGTGCAACTTGGGGAGATGCGCGGCAAACCCGTGCGGCTTGGGCTGAGAAACAGCTCAAGCCGCACAGACGGGGCGACGATCGCGCCGCCGCCCGTCGCGCGCGATCACGGAGTTACAGTCGCTTCCTCGATCAGCACCTTGTAGACATACCCGGCGCCGAAATCCTGGTTGACGCGGACCACGCCGTTCACGGTGACCACATCCCCAGGCTTCGCCGAATCCTTGGAAGTCACAAGCAGGTCGTTCGTGTTGTCAGTGGCGGAGCCGGATCCATCGCGCACATGAATCCAGTTTTTCCCCAGGATCATGGGGTTGTACTTCACGACCTTGGCGCGAACCAGAACCGGTTTATCCTTCAGTTCGGCACTTTGATTGATGGTCTCCGCAACGGTGTAAGCGTTGGTCCCGCTCGCCTTCTCCACGGGAGTGTCCACGCCGACTTCCGCCTTGGCGACGCCCGCGTGAGCCGCGACCATATCGGCGGCGGAAGTCGCCGCGTTTACCTCCGGGCCACCCAGGGTGGCGAATAGAATTTTCGGGAAAACCTGCTTCAGCGACTTGCTCTCGAAGTTGGTCATGACCACCACGTTTTCGAGCGTGACCGCCGCGCCTGGCTTCACCGTCGTCTTGTTGACCGCGGCCCAGGTTTCGCCGTCGCCAGTCTTGATGCGCAGGTAGGTATAACCGTCGACGTCCTTGAATTCGAGAATTTCCCCTGTGACAGTGTCAGTTGTCTCGGGGACGGGGGGGGCGGCGGCCCAAACGTGGGTGGCAACAACAAGCGAGCAGATCGCCAACAAAGCCTTCATGGTCGGGTAACTCCTTCTGGTGTGAACGCGAAAGGTTACCAGCAACACCACTTGATCGGAGGGGCAAGATTTCGCGGCGTTACGCGCGTTAGGGCGACACGCCCCCGGAACATGTTCGACTCGTTGTTTCACCCCATCTCCTCCCCATACTTCTTCAACTTCCGCCACAGCGACACGCGGTCGATGCCCAGCATCTGCGCGGCGAGGGTCTGGTTGCCGTGGGCTTCTTCCAGCACCCAGAGGATGTAGTCGCGCTCATGTTCCTCCAGGGGGATGACCTTGCCTTCGCGGCGGCGGAAAGCGCGGATGCTGAGGTCGCGCAGGTCGTCGGGGAGGTGGGCGGCTTCCAGGGTGTTGCCCTGGCAGAGGGCGACACCGCGCTCGATGATGTTTTCCAGTTCGCGCACGTTGCCGGGGAAGTCGTAGGCCTTGAGCAGGGACAGGGCTTCATCAGAGAGGGTATGCGGCGATTTACCCATCAAGGGCGTGGTTCGGTCGAGGAAGTACTGGGCCAGCAGGGGAATGTCCTCGCGCCGTTGCGAGAGCGGCGGGATGTTCAGGTTGACCACGTTGAGGCGGAAATAGAGGTCCTGGCGGAAACGGCCTTCATTGACCCAGGCCTTCATGTCGCGGTTGCTGGCGGCGATGAAGCGCACGTCCACTTTGGTCGGCTTCGTGCCCCCGACCGGCAGCGCCTCCTTCTCCTGGACGGCGCGTAGCAGCTTGACCTGCATGGCGGGGGACATTTCCGTGACTTCGTCGAGGAACAGGGTGCCACCGTTGGCGGCGACCAGGAGGCCGGTCTTGCCGATGGCGCCGGTGAAGGCGCCCTTTTCGTGGCCAAACAGTTCGTTGGCCAGCAGTTCCTCGTTGAAGGCGCCGCAGTTGACCGCGAGGAAGGGGCCGCCGTTTTTGCCGACCCCGCGGCCGCTTTGCTCGTGCAGGTAACGCGCGAACAACTCCTTGCCGGTGCCGGATTCGCCGGTGATCAACACATTGCAGCCGGTGGGGGCGATCTGGCGCGCCATGTCGAGGAGTTTCCGCATGCCGCCGTCGCGGGTGATGACTCGAGTCCCTCCGGCGGCGGCATCGAGTTGCTCGCGCAGGGCGCCGTTTTCCCGCGCCAGACGGACCTTCTCCAGCGCCTTGGACACCGTCTGGCGCACTTCATCGAGACGGTAGGGCTTGGCGATGTAGTCGAAAGCGCCTTGCTTCATCGCTTCAATCGCGGTTTCCATGGTGGCATAGCCGGTGATCATGATGACTTCGATGTCCGGATGCTGTGCCTTGCATCGGCGCAGCAGGGTCATGCCGTCGACCTTGCCCATTTTCATGTCGCTGAGCACCAGATCGAAGGGCTGGCTGTCGAGCAGGTCGAGCGCGTGGCTGCCGCTTTGCGTGGCGGTGATCTGGTAGCCCGCCTTGCTCAGAACATGTTCCAGGTTGCGTAGGGCGATGCGTTCGTCGTCGACTAGGAGAAGGTGGGCGGTCATGGGTATTCCTGCCGCGCCGACGTCTCACCGGCAAGGGCGGGATGGGCGTGGGCGCGCTTGGGTTGCGGGGAACGCATCGCGGCGAGTGTAACAATAGTGTTGCAAAATGAAACGCGATAAATCGCGGCGCCGGGTCATGGCCATGTAACTTCAATGGCTTATGGCTCGCCGCATTCCCGGCACGATTGCTGCTTTAAGCAACAGATCGAAATCTAGCCGCCACCACCATGCTCTCCGCGACGTCTTGCCGGACATTCCTTGAAGAAGGCCCGCTATCCCCGCGTGGCTGTGGCTGGGCTAAGCCGGACCAATGAAACGCCGCATCGTCGTCGCCCTGCGGCCGGTTTCCCCGGTGGAACGCCTGCTGTCCGTGGGCGCGTCGTTGTGCCGCCGGCTGGAGGCTGAACTGGAAGTGCTGGCCGACCCGGCACGGCCGGACTGGGCCGAACTGGAATCACGCCTGGCCACGCTGGAACACGATGGCCTTGACTGCCGCCTGACGCCGGCACCGGAGCTCGATGCCCGCCATGTGGTGGAGCACGCGCGTCGCCACGAATGCGTGACTTCGGTGGTGGTGGGACGTCCCGCCGCCTGGGCAAGCGACAACTCCAATCCCTGGGCGAAGCTGGAATGTCCCCTGGTCGCCGCTTCCGATCACCCCGATTTGCCCAAAGAGCAATAAACCCCATGACCACCCTCACCCTTCTTCTATTCGTTTTGGAGATCTGATATGCCAGCAAGCCACGCCAGCCTGGGCAAAACCCTGTTTTGGGGCGGCATCACCGCCGCGCTTTACGTTTTTTTGTTCCATTACGCCGATGACTTCCTTCACCTCGCGCACACCACGCTGGATGCCTGCGTCGTGGTTCAGGACGGCATGAAAACCAATTATTTCAGCCATGCCACCCCGGAACTATGTACGGCACGGGGCGGCTCGTTCATCCCCGGCACCTGGTGGTTCGTCCTCGCGCCCATCGCGATGGCCTTTGCGCTGTCCTACGCCCACGGCATCTTCACCGGCCTGTTCTGGGATGTGGTCGGCCTGAACGCAAAAAAATAAGGAAAACGACATGGATCACAGTATGGAACTCATCAACTTCATCGACCTGAACATCACCACGGCCATCGTGCTGATTCTGGTCGGCTTCGTCGGCGGCATGGTGTCCGGTTTCATCGGCTCCGGCGGCGCCTTCGTACTGACCCCGGCGATGATGACCCTGGGCGTGCCCGGCATCGTCGCGGTGGCCTCGAACATCTGCCACAAGTTTCCCAAGGCCCTGGTGGGCTCGGTCAAGCGCCACAAGTATGGTCAGGTGGACGTAAAACTGGGCCTGGTGCTGGGCGTGTTCGCGGAGGCAGGCGTGCTGGTCGGCAAGCATGTGATGACCGGCATCAAGAACAGCTTCGGCGCGGTCGGCACCGACCTCTATGTGTCGGTGGTGTTCATCATCACCCTGGCCATCGTCGGTGGCTTCGTGTTCAAGGACTATCGCAAGCTCAAGGCGATGGGCGAGGATGAGCAATCCAAAATGGACCTGACCCGAATTGCGCGCTGGGTCCAGTCCGTGAAGATTCCCGGCACCATGATCTACTCCCATGCCGCCAAGTCGGAGCTGTCGGTGCTGTTCATGATCCCCATCGGCTTCTGCACCGGTTTCCTGGCCTCGGCCATCGCAGTGGGCGGCTTCATCGGCGTGCCGGCGATGATCTACATCCTCGGCGTGCCGGCGATCATGGCCAGCGCCACGGAACTGGTGATCGCCTTCGTCATGGGCCTGGGCGGCACCCTCTTCTACGGTCTCGAAGGCGTGGTGGACATCCGCCTGTCCATGCTGATTCTGATGGGGTCGCTGTTCGGCATCCAGATCGGCGCCATCGGCACCACTTATGTGAAGGACTATCAGGTCAAGTTCACCATGGCGGTGATCATGCTGACCGTGCTGTTCTCGCGCTTTTTCTACGTGCCGGGCTATCTGGGCAAGCTGGGTATGATCGAGCCCCTGCCCGAGTCGACCGTGCAGGTACTGAAATATATCGGTGACGGCGTATTGTTCCTGGCCTTGTTCCTCGGTGCCTATACCGTCATTTCCTCGCTGCTCCAGGGCATGAAGGAACACAAGGAAAGACAATCCGTAAGCGCCCGCAATGCCGTGGCCGACTGAGACAAAGAGGAGATAAGCATGACCGCACTATCTGAAAACGGGATGCTCAAGCGTGTCCTGGTCGCCACCGACGGTTCCGACTATTCCGCCGGCGCCATCCGCACCGGTGTCGCTCTGGCCAAAGCCAACGGCGCCCAACTGATCGGCCTGTCCATCGCCTTGTACAACCCGGAATACAGCACCCTGGTGCCCAATCTTGCGGAAGAAGCGGAAAAACGCGCGCGTGGGGCGCTCGAATCCTTTATCGCCGAAGCGGGCGAAGGTGCCGAGACGGTGACCATCGAAGCCGGCGATCCATACACGGGCATCGTGGAAGGCGCCAGGACACAACAGGCCGATGTCATCGTCATCGGTCGCCGCGGCAAACGCGGCCTGGCGCGCATGATGGTGGGCGACGCCACCGCCAAGGTCATCGGCCATGCCCATTGCGCCGTGCTGGTGGCGCCGCGCGCCGGACATTTCTGGGAAAAGAGCGTGCTCCTGGCCACCGATGGTTCCGCGCACAGCGAAGCGGCCGCCAGCGCCGCCGGCCATTTGGCCAAGCAGGCCGGGCTGCCGGTCACCGTGGTTTCCGTGGTTACCAGCAGCCACAGCCCGGCTCGCCGCCAGGAGGCCCAGGATGCCGTCATCGCCAAGGTGCTCAAGCTCAAGAACATGGGCGTGGCGGCCGAGGGCAAGGTCGTTGAAGGCCGCCCGGACGAGGCCATCGTCAAGGCCGCCGAGGATGTCGGCGCGGATCTGATCGTGATGGGCAGCCACGGCCGCACCGGCTTGGTGAAGGTGCTGTTGGGCAGCGTCGCCGAACGGGTCATCGGCCAGGCGGTGTGCCCGGTGATGGTGGTAAAACCCCAGTAGTACCTCGAAAAGCTTTTTCGCGATTCGCGGGCCGTGCGTGACAATCACGCACGGCTTTTTTATTTGGGAAAATCATGATCCGGCGCAATCCCAGCGGGCACCTGCCCCAGGTTCACGAAACCGCCTTCGTCGACCCCACCGCCATTCTTTGCGGCAAGGTCATCGTCCAGGAAAACGTCTTCATCGGCCCCTACGCCGTGATCCGCGCCGACGAGGTGGACGAACACGGCGGCATGGAGCCGATCATCATCGGCGCCGACTCCAACATCCAGGATGGCGTCGTGATTCACTGCAAAGCCGGCGGCGGAGTGACCATCGGACTCGGCAGTTCGATCGCCCATCGCTCCATCGTGCATGGCCCCTGCGCGGTCGGCGACAACGTCTTCATCGGCTTCAACTCGGTGCTGTTCAATTGCAACGTCGGCGACGGCTCCGTGGTGCGCCACAACTCGGTGGTGGAAGGCTGCACCGTGCCGCCCGGTTTCTACATCCCCTCCGCGACCAACATCCACTCCGACGCAGAACTCGCCACCATCACCCCGGTCACTCCCGACCAGGCCGGCTTCTCGGAAAGCGTCGCCCAGGCAAACCTCGAACTGGTGAAGGGCTACAAGCGGATACGCAACGAGTTTTGAGTAGCACCTGGCCGCGCTCTTGTGGCGTCGGCGTCTCGCCGGCGTAGCCATGAGGCGTTGTTCGCGTCTGGAGTTAAAAAGATATGGGGCGCTGACTGAGGCACCTTCCCCCTTTCCCAAAGAGGGAACAAGGGGTACCGAAGGGTATAAGCAGGGACTTGGCCGCCGTCTTTTGGCGGCTTAGTCCTTCGCTTAGGGGCTTTATCAGGGGCTTCATCAGATTTAGCGACGTTTGCCTACGCGGCCGTCTCAGAAATCCCCCCTAGCCCCCCCTTTGATAAAGGGGAGAACCACTACTCCAACCGCATCACCAGTTAACGGCAAAAGAGCCTTTTCCAAAGGGGGAACCTGTCCCCCTGGCTATCGCGACCGTAGCAACAGCCAACGCGAAAAACCTCACCAATACGCCGACACTTCGCGCACAGTCACTCCTCGCCACGCGGCGCCCCGGCGGTCAGCCAGTCCGGCAATTCCCGGCCGCCGGCGTTGTCGATGATGTACTGGCGGATCAGGCGCCGCACCACCTGCGATGGCGTCAGATCGCGTTGCGCGCAGATTTCCTCGAATAGTTGTTTTTTCCTCGGGTCGATGAGGACGGTGAGGCGAGCGGTACGGTTTTCCATGGCGGCCGATCAAGGTGAATTTGATGTTAATTGCATTAACATTGAGATTGCTTTTGCTTGTCAATAGAATCCAATCAAATTCCCTTTCAGGCGCCCCATGTGATCTCACGCCTCGCCTTGTTCGCAGCCGATAACATCACGTTGGCCTGGGGTGGTGTGCTGTTCTGGCTGTGCCTGGGTTTCGCCGCCCTGTTCCTGCAACGTGCGCGTGGGCTGAACGGTCTGATCTTTCCGCTCGGCGCCCTGGGCGCGTTGTTCATGGCCGGCGTGGGCATCGCCGGCGTGCTGGGGACGCCCTCCGCCATCGTGTTGCCGATCGGCCTGCCGGATCTGCCCTTCCACCTGCGTCTGGACCCGCTCTCGGGCTTCTTCCTGACCTTGCTGGGCGGCGCCGCGTTTGGCGTGACGCTGGTCGCCTGGGGTTATTTCAGGCATCTGGAAACCGGCCCGCGCGCCTTGATGGGGCTCTGGTATCACCTGTTCCTGGCCGGCATGGCGATGGTGTTGCTGGCAGACGATGCCTACGCCTTCATGGTGGCCTGGGAGGTGATGGCGCTGTCCTCCTATTTCCTGGTCACCAGCGACCACGATCGGCCGGAGATACGTCGCGCCGGCTTCCTCTACCTGTTGATCGCCCACGTCGGCGCCGTCTCCCTGCTGCTCTGTTTCGGCGTGTTGCGGGGAGGAGGGCACGGCGGCGAGGGCGACTACACCTTCAACAGCATGCGTCTGGCGGATACCACTCCGTACTGGGCCTCGGTCGCCTATCTGCTGGCCCTGTTTGGTTTCGGCGCCAAGGCCGGCCTGGTGCCCCTGCATGTGTGGCTGCCCGAGGCGCATCCGGCCGCGCCCTCGCCGGTTTCCGCGCTGATGTCGGGCGTGATGCTGAAAACCGCCATCTACGGCCTGCTGCGCGTCACCTTCGATCTGCTCAACGCGCAGATCGCCTGGTGGGGCACCCTGGCCCTGGCGCTAGGCCTGATCAGCGCGCTCTACGGCGTCATCTTCGCCGCCGTGCAGGCGGACATGAAGCGCCTGCTGGCCTGGTCCTCGATCGAGAACATCGGTGTGATCCTGGCCGGGTTCGGCCTCACCCTGATCTTCCACACCGACGGCAAAGGCGCCCTTGCCGCGCTGGCGTTGACCGCGACGCTCTATCACGCGCTCAACCACGCCTTCTTCAAGGGACTGCTGTTCACCGGAGCCGGCGTTGTCCTGCACGCCACCGGCGAGCGCAACATGGACAGGCTGGGCGGCCTGATGCGCGTCATGCCCTGGACCGCCTGGCTGACCCTGATCGGCGCGCTCGCCATCGCCGGCCTGCCGCCGCTCAACGGCTTCGTCTCGGAATGGCTGCTGTTGCAGGCTTTCCTGTTTACCCCCGGCCTGAACCAGTCCTACCTGAACATGCTGATTCCCGTGGCCGCCGCCGCCGTGGCCCTGGCGGCGGCGCTGGCCGCCTATGTGATGGTGAAGTTTTTCGGCGTGGCCTTCCTCGGCGTGGCCCGCTCCGGTGTCGTCGCGCAGGCCCATGACACGGGCTGGCGCGAGCGCCTCGGCATGATCTGGATGGCGGCGGGTTGTGTCCTGCTGGGCTTGTTCCCGGCCCAGGTGATCGGCTGGCTGGCGCCGGTGGCGCGGCAGTTGACCGGGCATACCCTGCCGAATGACGGTAATTGGCTGCTGCTGGCACCGTTGGATGCCGAGCGCGCCAGCTATGCGCCGCTGCTGTTCCTCGCCGTGGCGCTGGCGACCCTGCTGCTGGTATTCATCTGGGTGCGCCGCGTCTACCACGGCCGCGTCCGCCAGTCCGACCCGTGGGATTGCGGCTACCCGGAACAGGACGCGCGCATGCAGGACACGGCCGAGGGCTTCGGCCAGCCGATCCGGCATATCTTCAGCGCCTTCATGGGCGTGGAACGGGAAGAACCCGACCCGTTCGACCGCCAGCCGCGCCATAGCAGCGCGTCACTCGACCAGATCTGGTTCTTCGTCTACCTGCCCATCGCCCGGCTGAGCGACTGGATCTCGGCCCAGGTCGGGCGCCTGCAACACGGCAGCATCCAGTGGTATTTGATCTACAGCTTCGCCACGTTGATCTTTTTGCTGGTTTTCGTGACGGGGTGAAAACCATGCGAGACCACGCCATTGCCCACATTCCCGTAGGGTGCGCCGCGCGCACCGTTCTCCCGCTTGGTGCGCGCGGCGCACCCTACGAGGGCCAACCGTGACCACCGGCATCCTCCTGCAACTCATTCAGACCCTCGCGGCCATCCTGCTGGCGCCGCTGTTGCTGGGCTGGGTCAACCAGTGCCGCGCCTGGTTGCAGGGGCGTAAGGCGCCGCCGTTGACACAGCCCTACCGGGTGTTGCGCAAGCTGTTCCATAAGGATGCGGTGATCGCGCACAACGCCAGCCCCCTGTTCCGCTTTGCGCCCTACATGATCTTCGCCTGCATGGCGCTGGCCGCCGGCATCGTGCCCACTTTCGCCAACGATCTGCCCTTCTCCCCGGCGGCGGACGCCATTGCCCTGGTCGGCGTGTTCGCCCTGGCGCGAGTGTTCCTGGCACTGGCGGCGATGGATATCGGCACCGCTTTCGGCAGCCTCGGCGCGCGCCGCGAGATGCTGGTCTCCTTCCTGGCGGAGCCGGCGTTGTTGATGGTGTTCTTCACCGCCAGCCTGATCTCGCATTCCACCGCGCTGCCCACCATCGTCGAGACCCTGGCGCACAAGCAATTCGTCATCTACCCGAGCATGGCCTTCGCGGCGGTGGCGTTCTGGATGGTGTCCACCGCCGAGAACGCGCGCATTCCGGTGGACAACCCCGCCACCCACCTGGAACTGACCATGATCCACGAGGCCATGATCCTGGAATATTCGGCGCGCCACCTGGCGCTGATCGAGTGGGCGGTGGCCTTGAAACTGTTCACCTATTCGGCGCTGGGCATCGCCCTGTTCCTGCCCTGGGGCATCGCCGCGCGCGGCGATCTTGCCGCGTTGCCGCTGGCGCTGCTGGCGCTGCTCGTGAAGATGCTGGCCGGCGGCGCCGCCCTCGCCCTGCTGGAGTCCGTTTCCGCCAAGCTGCGCCTGTTCCGCGCGCCGGAGTACCTCGGCACCGCGTTCATGCTGGCGGTGCTGGGCATGCTGACGCATTTATTACTGGAGGCCTGAGATGAGGTCGAGATTTCATGGCGCCGTAGGATGCGGTGAGGTGCGAACCGCATCACTCAGCGCGGGCGTGGTTGATGCGGTTCGCCGCGCTCACCAGATCCCGCGCGGGATCACCTCGACGGGAGCGTCGCAATGGCGCTGACCTACCACCTGCAAGTCGTCAACCTGCTGGCCGCGCTGTTGCTGCTGATCTCCTTCGCCATGCTGTCGCAGCGCCGCATCGTCAATCTGGTGACGCTATTCGCCTGGCAGGGCGCGGCCTTGTCCGCGTCCACCGCCATCGTCGCCTGGTCCACCGGGCAGCATCACCTTTACTGGTCGGCGGGCCTGACGCTGTTGCTCAAGGTCATCGTCATGCCCTGGTTCTTCTACCGTCTGGTGCGCCAGCTGGATGTGAATCGCGAGGTGGAGGCGATGCTCAACATCCCCACCACCATGCTGATCGGCATCGCCCTGGTGATCTTCGCCTTCAATCTGGCGCTGCCGATCTCGCAGATGTCCGGCACGGTGACGCGCTCGACACTGGGAATCGCCATGGCCTGTGTGCTGCTCGCCTTCCTCATGATGATTACCCGCAAGAAGGCCATCACCCAGGTGATCGGCTTCCTGGCGATGGAAAACAGCCTGTTCTTCGCCGCCACCAGCGCCACCTATGGCATGCCGCTGGTGGTGGAAATGGGGGTGGCGCTCGACGTGCTGGTCGGCGTGTTCGTGCTGGGCATCTTCTTTTTCCATATCCGCGAGACCTTCGATTCCCTGGATCTGAGGCACATGGAAAAGTTGAAGGAGCGATGAGGATGCCGAAGCGGACTTTGACGAGAGCGCCTTCCCCCTTTCTGGCTGGTGATGCGGTTGGCGCGGAGGTTCCCCCCTTTATCAAAGGGGGGGCAGGGGGGATTTCTACGGCGACGGCTCAGGCAAACGTCGCTAAATCCCCCCCGGCCCCCCTTTGGAAAAGAGGGGAGAAAGACATGCGCGACGGAGCGGCTCACTGATCATGGAAATCTACTGGCTACTCGGCATCCCGCTGGCCGGCGGGGTGTTTCTCGCGCTCTGGGGCAACCGGCGCCATGCCCCGGAGATCAACGCCCTGTTCAGTTTGGCGACGCTGATCGCGGCGGCCGCGCTCACCGCGCGCATCGTCGCGCACGGGCCGATCATCGTCGGCGGCGAGGGCTGGTTTTTCATCGACCCGCTCAACGTCTTTCTGGTCGCGCTCACCGCTTTCGTGGCCTTCACGACGTCCCTGTTCTCGCGCCCCTACATGCGCATCGAGCGGGAACACGGACGGCTAGGCAACCAACGCGACAATCGCCTGCGCCTGTATCACAGCAGCTATCAGATATTCATCGCCGCCATGCTGCTGGCGCTGACCACCAACAACATGGGCATTTTGTGGGTGTCGATGGAAGCCGCCACCCTGGCCACCGTGCTGCTGGTTTCGCTGTACCGCACCCCGGCCTCGCTGGAGGCCGCCTGGAAGTACTTCATCCTGTGCGGCGTCGGCATCGCCCAGGCTTTGTTCGGCACCATCCTGCTCTACTTCGCGGCGGAGAAAGTGCTGGGCTCGGGTGGCACCGCGCTGCTCTGGACCCACCTCAACGGCATCAAGGCGCAACTGGAACCGACCGTATTGCAACTGGCCTTCGTGTTCCTGCTGCTGGGTTACGGCACCAAGGTCGGCCTGGCGCCCTTGCACAACTGGCTGCCGGACGCCCATGCCGAAGGCCCGACTCCTGTTTCCGCCGTGCTTTCCGGCCTGCTGCTCAACGTCGCCCTGTATGCGGTGATGCGCTCCAAGGTGCTGGTGGATGGCGCCTTGGGCAACGAGGGTGGCAACAGCGTGGCCGGCGGACTGATGATGGGTTTCGGCCTGCTTTCCGTGGTGCTCGCCGCTTTCCTGATCAAGCGCCAGAGCGACGTGAAGCGGATGTTCGCCTACTCCTCGATCGAACACATGGGCCTCATCACCTTCGCCTTCGGCATGGGCGGCCCGGTGGCGAACTTCGCCGGATTGCTGCACATGACCCTGCATTCGCTCACCAAATCCGCCATCTTCTTCGCGGTGGGACACGCCACCCAGAAGGCCGGCACCCAATTGATGAGCGACATACGCGGCCTGATCAAGACCAACCCGACCATCGGCTGGGGCCTGATGCTCGGCACCATCGCCATCCTCGGCGTGCCACCGTTCGGCGTGTTCGCCAGCGAGTTCCTGATCATCACCACCGCCATGCACGAACACGCCTGGGCCACGCCCTTCCTGATCATCGCCCTGGGTGTGGCCTTCGCCGCGATCTTCGGCAAGGTGCAGCCGATGGTGTTCGGCGAGACCGAGATGCCCACACTGCCCTACCAACCCGCCCTGGCCCCGGTGTTCATCCACCTCGGCCTGGTGCTGATGCTGGGGCTGTTCATCCCGCCCTATCTGGCTGCCTGGTACAGGCAGGCGGCACACATGCTGGGAGGTTGAGATGCGAATCGGCGAACAAGACTGGAACCTCGCCCCGATTGCCCCACATATCTGGCGCGGCGGAATCAACGCGGCCGCGTTGCCGGCCATCGCCCAGGCGGTGAAGGACGAAGGCGGGCAACTGCTCGCCCTGTGGGGCTCGGACGACCGGCATCTGGGCAACGGCTACTCGCTTCACGCCGCCTTCATCACCGCCAATGGCCTGGCCTGGGTCGGCGCGGCGCTGGCGGCAGACGCCCCCGCCTACCCCGATCTGGCCGCGATCTTCCCGCAGGCCGGCCGCATGCAGCGCGCCAATTTCGACCTGCTCGGCATCCGGGCCGAAGGCGCCGAGGACACCCGCAAATGGCTGCGCCACGTCGCCTGGGCCGAAGACGAATTCCCGTTGCGCAAGGATTTCCAATCCGAAATCCGAAATCCGAAACCCGAAATTACCGACGCCTACCCCTTCCTCCGCGTCGCGGGTGAGGGTGTCCATGAAATCGCGGTCGGCCCCATCCACGCCGGCACCATCGAACCGGGGCATTTCCGCTTCTCCTGCATCGGCGACCGCGTCCTCAAACTGGAACAACGTCTGGGCTACACCCACCGGGGTGTGGAAAAACGCTTCGAGGGCCGCGACCTCGCCAGTGGCGCCAGGCTCGCCGGGCGGGTTTCCGGCGACAGCCACATCGCCTACGCCTGGGCCTACTGCATGGCGGTGGAACAGGCCGTGGGCGGCACCGTCCCGCCGCGCGCCCTCTGGCTGCGCGCCCTATTCCTGGAGATCGAACGGATCGCCAATCACCTGGGCGACCTCGGCTACCTCGGCAATGACGTCGCCCTCTTCTTCGGCTTCATGCAGTTCTGGCGCCTCAAGGAAGACTGGCTGCGCCTCTCGGCGAAGCTGTTCGGCCACCGCTACCTGTTCGACCGCATCATTCCCGGCGGTGTGGCGGTCGATCTCGACGCCGCCGGCCAGCGTGAACTCGCCGCGCTGGCCGACCGCGTCGAAATGGAAGTGCGCGAACTCAAGGCCGTCTACGACGAGCACGCCACCCTGCAGGACCGTTTCGCCAATACCGGCGTCGTCACACCGGCGCTGGCCGCGCGCCTGGGCCTCACCGGCCTGGCCGGCCGCGCCAGCGCCCAGGCCTGGGACGCCCGCGCGCAGTTTCCGCGGGCGCCCTACGAACAACTCGGCGTGAACATGGCCACCGCGCGCAAGGGTGACGTGCTGGCGCGTTCGGAAGTGCGCTTCGGCGAAATCCACGAATCCCTGCGCCTGATCCGGGAAATCCTGAAACGCCTGCCGTCCGGGGCCCTGCTGGCGCCGGTCGCGGAAGTGAATGAGGCGCGTGAAGGGCTGGGCTGGGTGGAAGGCTGGCGCGGCGAAGTGCTGGTGGCGGTGCGCATCGGCGCTGACGGCAAGCTCGACCGCGTCCACCCGCACGACCCCTCCTGGCAGAACTGGCCGCTCCTGGAGGTCGGCGTGCTGGGCAACATCGTTCCCGATTTCCCCCTGATCAACAAATCATTCAACCTCTCTTACAGCGGGCAGGATCTCTGACATGGTCATGCGCCTCATCCTGCGCAAGGTTCTCAAGACCGGCATCGTCTCGGAAGCCGCGCCCAAAGCCGATCTCTCACTGCGCACACGAGAGCAGGAACTGCATGCGGAAATCCTCAAGGTGTTCGGCGACGCGGTTGCCATCCGCCATGTCGACGCCGGTTCCTGCAATGGCTGCGAACTGGAAATCCACGCCCTCGGCGGGCCGCATTACAACATCGAGGGTCTGGGCGTGAAATTCGCCGCCAGCCCGCGCCATGCCGACGTGCTGCTGGTGACCGGCCCGGTTTCTCGCCATATGGAAACCGCGCTGAAGCGTGCCTACGACGCCATCCCGGAACCGAAATGGGTGGTGGCGATGGGCGATTGCGCCGCGGGTTGCGGCATGGCTGGTGATCTTTTCGGCGAGAACTATGCAAGTTGCGGCAAGATCGCCAACATCATTCCCGTTGATGTCGAAGTGCCGGGTTGCCCTCCCACGCCCACCGCTTTGCTGGCGGGCATCCTCGCGGCGGTTTCCGGCGCGGACGGTGTTCGCTGAGGTGGTTCAGTGACACCACTAAAATTTTGGAGACTGGCCCGGATGCAACCTCGTTTTCTTTCCCTTGTTATCGCTTTTCTCGCGATCTCCGCGGCCCATGCCGGCGAAACCACGGTCGCCGTGGCCGCCAATTTCGCCGCGCCAATGCAACAGATTGCCGCCGAGTTCGAGAAAGATAGTGGCCACAAGGTGTCCCTGTCTTTCGGTGGTACCGGCAAGTTCTACGCCCAGATTCGCAATGGCGCGCCGTTCCAGGTGCTGCTCGCAGCTGATGACGAGACCCCGGCAAGGTTGGAACAGGAGGGCATGGGCGTGGCTGGAAGCCGCTATACCTATGCCATTGGCCGCCTCGTCCTGTGGTCGGCGCGGCCAGGGTTCGTCGACAGCAAGGGCGCGGTGCTGAATACGGGGAGGTTCAACAAATTGGCGCTGGCCAATCCAAAACTGGCCCCCTACGGCCTTGCGGCCATCGAAACCTTGACTCGATTGGGCTTGCTGGCGAGCCTCCAGCCACGATTCGTGCAGGGCGAAAATATCGCCCAGGCCTGGCAGTTCGTCAGTACCGGCAACGCCGATCTGGGGTTTGTCGCGCTCTCCCAGGTCATGAAGGATGGCGTGATCGGCGGCGGTTCCGCTTGGTTGGTGCCGGACAGCCTGCATGGCCCCATCCGCCAGGACGCGCTGCTGTTGGCTCGCGGAAAGGGCCAGCCCGCCGCCGAGGCTCTGTTGAACTACCTGAAAAGCAACAAGGCGCGAGCCATCATCAAGTCCTACGGTTACGATCTTTAAGCCGGTACGGACTTGCCGGCGAGGCCGGCATGAAACCTGCTAATAAGCCATCCGGATGAACCGGAGACAATCATGGCTGATTTCATGACCGTGCTGGCGGCTTCCCAGAAACAGACGGCGGGCGGCAAACAGGCCAACCCGCTGGCAAGCCTCTTGCCTGATGGCTTGTTCGGCAGCGTGCTGTCGGCACAACTTGATCCGCCGCTGGATGAGGGAGTAACGCTGGCCCTGCCCGCGGCCTTGGTCGATGGACTTGCCATTCAGGTCAAGCCGGGGGACAAGAAAGCGGCGCTTGCGCCAGAGACGGATCTGACGGCCGAAGCCCAGGTCGCCTTGCTTCCAATGATCGTCGACAAGAATGCCGGCCAGCGTGCGCAGCTGGTGGAAGCAAGTTCGTCCACCGCCAGCATGTCGCGCGATCTGACGGCGGCAAGTCCTGCCGGTTCCGGTGTGCCGCGCGGGCAAGAGTTGCCGGTTGCTGATCGCGCGCAACCGTTGGCCAATCCGGCCATGGTGGCAACACAGGTGGCAACACAGGCAACAACGGTGAGTGCTGCTTCTGTGGCGCCGTTGCTGGCGACCGCCACCGATGCGTCGCTTGATGCGTCGCCGGCACCGGACATGACCAGCGTGCATGCCGCGCGTCAGTTGGGCCAGTTCGAACAGGTTGTGCGTGCCCCTGAGTCCCGCGTTCAGGTGGCGCTTGAAGCTCCGGTTCGCGGCCAGGCTTTTCCGGCCGAGTTTTCCGAGAAGATCGTCTGGTTGGCCGGACGGCAGTCGCAATGGGCGAATATGTCTCTGAATCCACCGCAACTGGGTGCCATCGAAGTGCGGCTTTCCCTCTCCGGTGGCGAAGCTGGCGCGCAGTTCTTTTCGCCGCATCCCGCGGTGCGCGACGCCATCGAGGCGGCTCTGCCCAGATTACGTGAATTGATGGCGCAGGCCGGCATTGCCCTGGGTGACGCACAAGTCCGTGATGAAGCGTTTGCGCGGCAAGAGTCGGGTGGTTCCAATCAGGCCAGGGGCGGCGCGACTCCGGGGGAAACCTTGTTTCCGATCGCGCCACTTGCCATGAGCACCAGAGCGAACATCGGCCTGGTTGACCTCTACGTTTAACTCCCTTTAAGTCCCGATTCTCAAGAAATCTTCGCGCCTTCCGATAAATACGTCGGAAGGCGCTTGCCTTCGAGTTGGTCGTGTCGTAATAAAGAACTTAAGCTTTTTTCACGAACACGCTGTTTTTGTGTGATATTTTGTTTGTAATAGCAATTGGAGAGAGACTTTATGTCCAAGGAAGCAGCCGCCCCGGCCGAAGGCGAAGCACCCAAGAAGAAGAGCAAGTTGCTCATCATCATTATTGCGGTGCTTGCCGTGGTGTTGATCGGGGGGGGCGCGGGGGCGTATCTGCTGCTGTCCAAGCCGGCTTCCGAGAAGAAGGCCAAGGCGGGTCATGGCGACGAAGAAGCCGCCGCGGATGACGAGGAGGATGGCGGCGGGCATGAGGATGAGCATCCCCCGGTCTACGAGAAGCTGGAAACCTTCACCGTCAATCTGGCCGATCAGGAGTCCTACCTTCAGACCGAAGTTCAGTTGGTGCTGGCGGATGCCAAGGTGCAGGAAAAGATCAAGACGCGCATGCCCGAAGTGCGCGATGCGCTGATTCGCCTGCTCTCCAGCAAAACCGCGGAGGAATTGGCGCAATTGGAGGGCAAGGACAAACTCGCTCAGGAAGTCCAGAAAGCGGTCAACGAGGTTCTTGGCGTGAAGAAGAAGTCCAAGGGTGTGAAGAAAGTGCTGTTCGCTGCCTTCATCATCCAGTAAGGGCGGACGGCAGAGGCGCGCGTGGCTGACGACATCCTTTCCCAGGAGGAAGTTGACGCTCTGTTGCGTGGGGTGACAGGCGAGTCCGACGACGCCGCGGCCGATGAAAGCAGTGGTGGAGTTCGGGCTTATGACATCGGCCGCCAGGAGCGCATCGTGCGTGGCCGCATGCCCACGCTGGAAATCATCAATGAGCGCTTCGCGCGCAATTTCCGCGTTGGCCTGTTCAACCTGATCCGCCGCAGCGCGGAGATTTCCGTGGGGCCGGTGACAGTCATCAAGTACAGCGAGTTCGTGCGCAATCTGGTGGTCCCTACCAACCTGAATATGGTGCACATGAATCCGCTGCGCGGCACCGCGCTGTTCGTGTTCGACCCCAATCTGGTGTTCCTGGTGGTGGATAACCTGTTTGGCGGTGACGGGCGTTATCACATGCGTGTGGAAGGGCGTGATTTCACGCCGACCGAGCAGCGCATCATCCGGAAAATTCTGGATGTCGCCTTCGAGGAAATGAAAAAAGCTTGGGAAACTATCTATCCGGTCGAGTTTGAATATGTGCGTTCGGAAATGAATACCCAGTTCGCCAATATCGCCACGCCGACCGAAGTGGTGGTGGTGAGTACCTTCAATATCGAATTGGGCTCCGGTGGCGGCGATTTCCACGTATGCATGCCCTACAGTATGATTGAACCGATACGCGACCAGCTCTCCAGTACTATGCAGGCCGACCGGGCCGAACTGGATGAGCGTTGGGTTTCGCAGATGTCTTTACAGGTGCAGGATGCGGAAGTGGAACTGGTTGCGAATCTTGGTCAGGCACCCGTGACGCTGCGCCAGATTGTCGATCTCAAGGTGGGCGATGTGATCTCTCTGGATGTCCCGGAAGCGGTGGTGGCGCAAGTCGATGGCGTACCGCTGTTTCAATGCCGTTATGGCCAGAAGAATGGACAGTTGGCCCTCAAGGTTGACCGTGTGCTGCAAGGACAGGATCGCCTGGCCTGCGTCGGGAGCAAGCGATGAGCGAAGACGCGCAAAAGCAGGAAGACATCTCCGCTGATGACTGGGCGGCCGCGCTGGCCGAGCAGGAGACGGATGCCTCGGTCGACGCGGCCGCCGACGCGGGTATGGACGATTGGGCCGCGGCCCTGGCGGAACAGGATGTCGTCGATAAAGCCGCCGCGGAGGCACCCGCAGCCACAGCGGAAGCCGCCGCGCTCAAGGCGCCGATTTTCCAGAATTTCGATAGCGACAAGGTTGCGCCCGCCGCCAACAATCTTGATCTGATTCTCGATATTCCGGTCCACCTCACGGTGGAACTGGGTCGCACCAAGATCGCCATTCGCAACCTGTTGCAACTGGCGCAAGGCTCCGTGGTGGAACTGGATGGTCTGGCTGGCGAACCGATGGATGTGCTGGTCAACGGCTGCCTTATCGCCCAGGGCGAGGTGGTGGTGGTCAACGACAAGTTCGGCATCCGCCTCACCGACATCATCAGCCCGGCCGAGCGCCTGCGTCGGATCAACCGATGAAGCGGCTTTTCCTGGTGGCCGTGCTGCTCGCCAGCCCGGTCTGGGCGGCTCCCGCTCCCCCCGCCCTTTCTACCTCTGGCGTGCTGTTCCAGGGACTGCTCGGTCTGCTTATCGTGCTGGCGGCGATGATGGTGTTTTTCTGGTTCATGCGCCGCTTTTCCCCCGGCCAGACCGGTGCCCAGGGCGTGGTCAAGGTGGTGGGCGGCGTCATGCTGGGCACGCGGGAAAAACTGGTGGTGGTCGAGGTCGGTGATACCTGGCTGCTGTTGGGTGTCGGTGGCGGTCAGGTGAATGCCCTCCACAGCCTGCCGCGTCCCGAAGGAGTGAGCGCCCCGGCACTGCACGATCCCCTGTCGGGCTTCTCCGACAAACTCAAGGAAGTGCTGCAGCGGCGCAAAGCTGGCTGAGTTTCATGCCCCGTTTGAAAACCATTCTCTTTGCCCTGCCGCTGGTCGGCCTGCCGCTGGTCGCCTGGGCCGCGCCCGGCATTCCCGCTTTCTCCAGCACGCCGGGAGCGGGTGGCGCCACCAACTACACCTTCAGCATCGAAGCCCTGCTGCTGCTGACGGCGTTGACGTTCCTGCCGGCCGCGCTGTTGATGATGACCTCGTTCACCCGCATCGTCATCGTGCTGTCGCTGCTGCGCCAGGCGATGGGCACCATGCAGGCGCCGCCCAATCAGGTGATCGTCGGACTGTCGCTGTTCCTCACTTTTTTCATCATGGCGCCGGTGTTCGACAAGATTTACGAGACTGCCTGGAAGCCCTATTCCGATAATCAGATTTCCCTGGTGGTCGCCGCGGATCGCGGCGTCCAGCCACTCAAGTCCTTCATGCTCAAGCAGACTCGCCAGGAAGACCTGGCCCTATTCATCCGCCTGGCGAAGGTGCCGCCCCTGGCCGGGCCGGAAGATACCCCGCTCAAGGTGCTGGTGCCCGCCTTCGTCATCAGCGAATTGAAGACGGCGTTCCAGATCGGCTTCATCGTTTTCATTCCCTTCCTGATCATCGACATGGTGGTGGCCAGCGTGTTGATGTCGATGGGTATGATGATGCTTTCACCGATGCTGGTGTCGTTGCCGTTCAAGATCATGTTGTTCGTGCTGGCGGATGGCTGGGGGCTGTTGATCGCCTCGCTGGTGCAGACCTTTCAGATATGAGCGCCGCCGCCCGGCCGCCCGAAGGCGGCGCCCACCTCCCTCGGGAAGGATGTCGCGCCAGCGACAGGAGGGTAGTCCAATGACCCCCGATACCGTCATCGCCATCGTTCGCCAGGCCCTGGAAGTGGCCATGCTGGTGGCCGGGCCGCTGCTGTTGGCGTCGTTGCTGATGGGCTTGATGGTGAGCATTTTCCAGGCCGCCACGCAGATCAACGAAATGACCCTCACCTTCATTCCAAAACTGCTGGTGATGTTCGTGGTGCTGGTGGTGATGGGGCCGTGGGCGCTGCAATTGTTGGTTGACTACGTCACCCGCCTGTTCGGCAGCATCCCGACCCTGGTGGGCTGATGTTCACCCTGTCCAGCACCGACCTGGACGCGTTGCTGGTCCTGTTCTTCTTTCCCTTCGTGCGCATCCTTGCCTGGGTGAGATTCGATCCGCTGCTGGGCAATCGCGCGGTACCCACGCGTATGCGGGTGGTACTGGCTCTGGTATTGACCGTGGCCATCGCTCCCATCCTGCCCGCCGCGCCGCGGGTGGCGCTGGTATCTGGCGAAGGTCTGATGGTGCTGTTGCAGCAGATCGCCATCGGCGCGGTGCTCGGCTTCTCGTTACGCATCGTATTCGGCATCGTCGAGGTGGCCGGGCAATTCATGGGCATGCAGATGGGCCTCTCGTTCGCCACCTTGTTCGATCCCATCAACGGCGCGCAGACGCCAGTGGTTTCGCAATTCCTGGTGCTCGTCACCACCCTCATCCTGTTCTCCTTCAATGGCCATCACCTGGTCATCGCCGCCCTGGCTCGGAGTTTCGTCGAGGTGCCGGTCGGCACAGCGCTCAGCGCGCAGGGATTCGCCGCCGTGGTGCACTGGGGCGGCATCATGTTTTCCACCGGCCTGCATATCTCCCTGCCGGTCACCGCCGCCTTGCTCGCCACCAACCTCACCATCGGCATGATGTCGCGCGCCGCGCCGCAACTGAACATTTTCGCTATCGGCTTTCCGCTCACCCTGGGCGCTGGCTTCATGGTGCTCTACTTCACCCTGGCCTATCTGCCGGCACAACTCGACCATATCTGGTCGCGGGCGGTGGAGGCCGGGGTGGGCGCCATGCGTGGCGTGGCGGGGCAATGACCACCTGGTTCAACATGAACGCCTCGGCCTGGGTACGGCGTTGGGCTGGTCTGATTCCCCCCGGTGGCGGTGTGCTCGATCTTGCCTGCGGTGGCGGCCGCCATGCCGTCTATCTGGCGGGGCTGGAGCATGAAGTCGTTGCCGTGGATCGTGATCTGTCCCTCGCGGCCGTGGTGCGTAACACGCCGGGCATCACCTGGCGCCAGGCCGATCTGGAAGCTGATGTCTGGCCGTTTCCGGACGACACCTTTCGTGGCATTGTGGTCACCAATTACCTGCATCGCCCCCTGTTCGATCCGCTCCTCGCCTCGCTCGAACCGGGAGGTGTCCTGATCTATGAAACATTCAGTCTCGGCCAGGCCAAATACGGCCGCCCGCGCAGCCCGGCGCATTTGCTGCTGCCCGGTGAATTGCTGGAAATCGCGCGTGGGAAGCTTAGCGTGCTCGCGTTCGAGGATGTCGAAGAATCAGATCGGCGACGTTGCGTGCAAAGGCTTTGCGCCGTGAAAGCATGAGTTTCAGCTAAAATCACCGTTTTCCTGGATTCCCTCATAGCCATGTTCACCGGCAGTCTTGTCGCACTCGTTACTCCCATGTTGCCCGATGGCAGCCTGGATATGCCCCGTTTCCGGGCGCTCATCGACTGGCATATCGAGCAGGGCACGGATGGCCTGGTCATCGTCGGCACCACGGGTGAATCACCCACGGTGGATGCCGATGAACACTGTCTGCTGATCCGCGCCGCCGTGGAACAGGCCGCCGGCCGCGTTCCGGTGATTGCCGGTACCGGCGCCAATTCGACTCGCGAAGCCATTGAGTTGACCCGTTGCGCGAAGGAAGCAGGCGCGGCGGCGGGCCTCTCGGTGGCGCCGTACTACAACAAGCCGACCCAGGAAGGCCTGTTCCAGCACTTCAAGGCTATCGCCGAATCGAGCGATTTGCCGTTGATTCTCTACAATGTGCCCGGGCGCACCGTTTCCGACATCAGCAACGAGACCGCCCTGCGCCTGGCCGCCGTGCCCGGCGTGATCGGCATCAAGGACGCCACCGGCAACATCGAGCGCGGCTCCGAATTGATCAAGCGCGCCCCGGACTCGTTTTCCGTCTACAGCGGCGACGATGCCAGCGGCATGGTACTGATGCTGTTGGGTAGCCAGGGCGTCATCTCGGTGACCTCCAACGTGGCGCCACGTCTGATGCACGAAATGTGCGTGGCGGCCATGTCGGGCGATCTGGCGCGCGCCCGCGAGATCAATTTCCGTCTGCTCGGCCTGCACCAGAAATTGTTTGTGGAAGCCAATCCCATTCCCGTGAAGTGGGCGCTGGCTGAAATGGGTCATATCGATCTTGGTATTCGCCTGCCCCTCGTCCCCCTGTCCGCGCCGCATCACGACACTTTGCGCCACGCCCTGAAAGAAGCCGGTTCCCTGTGAGGTTCCCCGTCATGCGTCATATCGTTGTTCTCGTTGCACTGGCGCTCGCCGCTGGTGGTTGTTCCGTGTTCGAAGGCAAGAAGATCGACTACAAGTCGCAAGGCAGCCTGCCGCCGCTGGAGGCGCCGCCGGATCTGGTGATGCCCGCCGGTGACAATCGTTTTGCCGTGCCGGATATCAACCCGACCGGAGCCGCCACTTTCTCCGCTTACGACCGGGAACGCGCCGGCAAGCCGAAAAGCGCGAGCGAGCAGGCGCTGCTGCCCAAGGTCGACAAGGCCAGCATCGAGCGCGCCGGCACGCAGCGCTGGCTGGTGGTGCAGGCGCCGGCCGCGGAGGTGTGGCCGGTGGTCAAGGACTTCTGGCAGGAGATGGGCTTTCTCATCACCCTGGAACAACCCGATGCCGGCCTGATGGAAACCGATTGGGCGGAAAACCGCGCCAAGATTCCCCAGGAAGGTATTCGCAAGTGGCTGGGCAAGGCGTTGGACAGCTTCTACTCCACCGCCGAGCGCGACAAGTTCCGCACCCGCCTGGAGCCGACCGCCGATGCCAAGGGCACCGAGGTCTATGTCAGTCATCGTGGCATGGTCGAAGTATTTGAAGGCACCCAGGCCGGCGGCGATCAGGGTCAGGGCCGCACCATGTGGCAGCCGCGCCCGAGCGACCCGGAACTGGAAGCGGAAATGCTGCGCCGCCTGATGGTGCGTTTCGGCGTCGAAGAGTCGCGCGCCCAGTCGCTGATCGCCGAGAAGGCCGCGCCGCCGCGCGCCGCCTTGAGCAAGTCCCCGGATGGGCTGGCCACGCTGGCGTTGCCGGAAGCCTTCGACCGCGCCTGGCGCCGGGTCGGCCTGGCATTGGATCGTATCGGCTTCGCCGTGGAAGACCGTGATCGCGCCGGCGGCGTCTATTACGTGCGTTACGCCGATCCGGAAGCCAATACCAAGAAGGAGAAAGGCTTTTTGTCCAAGCTGGCGTTCTGGAGCAGCGACGACACCAAGGCCAAGGCGTTGAAGTATCAGGTGAAATTGTCGGGAAGCGGCGAAAGCACCCGGATCGGCGTGTACATGGAAGACGGCAAGCCAGCCAACAACGAAACCGGCACCCGCATCGCCAGCCTGCTTTACGAGCAGTTGAAGTAGTGCTTCGCTTCGCCAGTCTGGGGAGTGGCAGTAAAGGCAACGCCTGGGTGGTGCAAGCCGGCCGTACCACGGTCATGGTGGATTGTGGTTTCGGCCCGCGCGAGGCGGCGCGGCGTCTCGCCCGCCTCGGCCTGGAGGCGGAAGACCTGGATGCCATTCTGGTGACTCACGAACATGGCGATCATGGGCGCGGGGTGGCCAAGCTGGCGCTCAAGGCGCGTTGCCCGGTGTGGCTCAGCCACGGCTGCCACGCCATGCTGGAAGCCTTGGGCACCGCGCCGGTGGCGGCGAACATCCTCGCCGGCCATGAGGTCTTCGCGCTGGGTGACTTGCGGGTGACGCCCTACCCGGTGCCGCACGATGCGCGCGAGCCGGTGCATTTCTGTTTCTCCGATGGCGCTCGTCGCTTCGGCTTGCTGACCGATGCCGGCCATGTGACGCCGCATATCGAGGCGGTGCTGACCGGCTGCGATGCCCTGGCCCTGGAATGCAATCACGATGTGGCCATGCTGCGCGCGGGCCCTTATCCGGAGGCGTTGCGGCGGCGCATCCTCGGGCCGTATGGCCATCTCGACAATGCGGCGGCGGCGGCCTTGTTGGCCCGCATCGGGGGGGCGAGGCTCACCCATGTGGTGGCCGCGCACCTCTCTGAACACAACAACGCGCCCGAACTGGCCCGCGCCGCCTTGGCCGGGGCATTGGGCTGCGAAGATGCCTGGGTCGGCGTGGCCGACCAGGAAACGGGACTGGACTGGCGGGAAATCTGATGGAAGTTGGCGAAAATACAGCCGCGGCACTGGAAGTCGCAACAACCTTCGCGGAACTCGGGCTCGCGCCAGAGATTCTCCGCGCGCTCGACGACATGGGCTACAGCATTCCCACGCCGATCCAGAAACAGGCCATCCCCCTGGTTCTGGCCGGGCGCGACCTGATGGCGCAGGCGCAGACCGGCACCGGCAAGACTGCCGCCTTCGCCTTGCCGCTGTTGCAGAAAATGGTCGCGTACGCCAACACCAGCGCCTCGCCTGCGCGCCATCCGGTACGCGCTCTGGTACTCACCCCGACGCGGGAACTGGCGATCCAGGTGCACGAAAGTGTGGTCGACTACAACAAGAACCTGCCCTTGCGCAGCACTGTGGTGTTCGGCGGCGTCGACATGAAAGCGCAGGAAGCCGAATTGCGCAACGGAGTGGAAATCCTGGTTGCCACCCCCGGCCGCCTGCTCGACCACGCCGGCAGCAAGATGGTGAATCTCTCGCAGGTGCAGTTTCTTGTGCTGGATGAGGCCGATCGCATGCTGGACATGGGCTTCATGCCCGATCTCAAGCGCATCCTCAATCTGCTGCCGACGAAACGGCAGACCTTGCTGTTCTCCGCCACCTTCGACGACAGCATTGTCGGGCTCGCCAAGAGCTTCCTGCAGAACCCCCTGAAAGTCGAAGTCGCCCGCCGCAACACCGCCGCTGAACTGGTGGAACAGGTGGTGCACAAGGTGCGCGAGGACGACAAGATGGACGCCCTGTTACAGGTCGTCAAGGCGCGCGAAATCAGTCAGGCGCTGGTGTTCACCCGCACCAAAATCGCCGCCGACAAGCTTGGTCGGCGCTTGCAGAAACGCGGCGTGCAGACCGGCATCATTCACGGCGATAAGGCCCAGGTGGAACGTCTGGCCGCCCTCGACGGCTTCAAACAGGGCAAGGTGCAACTGCTGGTGGCCACCGACATCGCGGCGCGCGGCCTCGATATCGTCGATCTGCCTTGCGTGTTCAACTTCGAACTGCCATACGCGGCGGAGGACTATGTCCACCGCATCGGCCGCACCGGGCGCGCCGGCGCCTCCGGCCTCGCCATCTCCCTGGTGTCGCCCGAGGAAGAGCGGCTGCTGGTGGCCATCCGAAAATTCATCAATCGCGATCTGGATGAAGCGCCTCTTCCGGAAATCGCACCGCCGCGTCCGGTCGCGGTGGCAAACCCGGTTACCGCGGTCGAGCAACCCGATGCCACGCAACCTCGCCTGGGTCGGCCACGCCGGGAACCGGTTTGTGCGCTGCTGTTGCCACCGATCAAAGTGGCCCGGAGCAATCAAACCACATGAGTCTTGAGGGTTTGCTGCTGAGCCTGCTGGCCACGCTGGTATGGTTCTGGTGGGACAGTCTGCAAAAGCGCGAAATTGCCCTCGCCACGGCGCGTCTGGCGTGTGAACGCGCCGGGGTGCAATTCCTCGACGCCAGCGTGGCGCTGCGCAAGCTCAGGCTGCGCCGCGATTCGCAACAGCGCGCTCGCTTCTATCGAGAATACGCTTTCGAATACTCCACCGAGGGCGATGACCGCCAACCCGGCTGGGTCTGGCTTCTGGGCGCGCGGGTGGTCGATGTCATTCTGGTTGAACAGAACAACGTAGTGCCGCTGCGTTCTTGAGGCGATTAGCCCGGATGGATTGACCGCGGTGTCAGTCGGCATACAACATGCTAGTAACTACGCGCTGCCTCCAACTTGCTTTCGCATGTCCTCTTCTGATTTCGGCGCCATCTGGCTGACGCTTAAACTCGCCAGCGTCACCACCGCGCTACTGTTGTTCATCGGCACGCCCATCGCCTGGTGGCTTGCCCGCACCGCTTCCTTCTGGAAGGGAGCGGTGGGAGCCGTGGTGGCGCTACCCATCGTGTTGCCGCCAACGGTGATCGGTTTCTACCTCCTGGTGGCGATGGGGCCGCACGGCCCGGTCGGCCAGTTCACCCAGTCGCTGGGGCTGGGCGTGCTGCCATTTACCTTTGCCGGACTGGTGGTGGCCTCCTTTTTTTACTCCTTGCCTTTTGTGGTGCAACCACTGCAGAACGCTTTCGAGGCCATCGGCAATCGCCCTCTGGAAGTCGCGGCCACGCTACGCGCTTCTCCACTGGATACCTTTTTCAGCGTGGTGTTCCCGCTCGCGCGGCCCGGCTATCTCACCGCCACGGTGTTGGGATTTGCGCACACTGTCGGAGAGTTCGGCGTGGTGTTGATGATAGGCGGCAATATTCCCGACGAAACCCGGGTGGTTTCGGTGCAGATCTACGACCATGTCGAGGCAATGCAATATGCCCAGGCACACTGGCTATCCGCCAGCATGGTGGTATTTTCCTTTTTGGTGCTGCTGGCCCTGTACACCTTCAACCCGAGTGGGTGGCGGCGCCGATGAACATCATTCACGCCCGTTTCAAGCTGGATTTGCCAGGTTTTTCCCTGGACGTGAACCTGGATCTACCAGGCATCGGCGTGACGGCCCTTTTTGGCCATTCCGGATCCGGCAAGACCACGCTGCTGCGCTGTGTCGCCGGGTTGCAACGCGCGCCTGGCGGTGAACTTATTGTGAATGGCGAGATATGGCAGGATGGCACTACCTTCCTTCCCACCCACCAACGTGCTATCGGCTATGTGTTTCAGGAAGCCAGCCTGTTCCCTCATCTCGATGTTCGCCGCAATCTCGAATATGGCCTCAGGCGGGTGCCGGAGGCGCGGCGTCGAGTGGGGCTGAAGCAGGCGATCGACTTGCTCGGCATCGATCATCTGCTTGAGCGCATGCCCGATGGCTTGTCAGGGGGCGAACGCCAGCGCGTGGGGATCGCCCGCGCGCTGGCGGTGAGTCCGGAAATTCTTTTGATGGACGAGCCCCTGGCGGCGCTCGACCTAGCCCGCAAGCAGGAAATTCTGCCTTACCTGGAGCGCCTGCACGACGACCTTGAAATTCCCGTGCTCTATGTCAGCCACTCGCCCGACGAGGTCGCGCGACTGGCCGATCATCTGGTGGTCATGGAGCAGGGCAGGGTGGTGGCCAGCGGCGGCCTCACCGAAACCCTGGCGCGTCTGGACCTGCCTATCCACCTGGGCGAGGATGCCGGCGTGGTGCTCGATGGCGAGGTCGTGGAAATCGACAGCAACTGGCATCTGGCACGGGTCCGGGTCGGCAACGGACTGTCGGATAGCCATCCGAGTGGGCCCGTCAATTTGTGGGTGCGCGATAGTGGTCATCCTGTCGGCCACCGCGCTCGCGTACGCATCCTGGCGCGCGATGTCAGCCTGGCGCTGGATCGGCATGACGATTCCAGCATCCTCAATACCTTGTCCGCCACCGTGGTGGAAGTGGCCGACGATAGCCATCCGGCCCTTGCCCTGGTGCGCCTGGAGGTCGGGGGCGCGCCGCTGGTGGCGCGCCTCACCCGGCGTTCTGTCCGCGCTCTTGATCTGTTACCAGGCAAACTGATCTGGGCGCAGATCAAAGCCGTTGCGTTAATTGGTTGAACGGTCCCGCCAGGAAATTGTGCGGTTGCAGCAAACGGGGTACGCTTGCGACCAATCGCACCATCTCAGGCCACGCCGCGCGCTCGTACGCCCGGCGGTATAACCAGGACCAACCACTCCACAGGATTCATCATGAGCGACATCGAGTTCGAGCAAGGCGTCAACGAGACCACCGAGGCTATTGTCCAGGCTTCCACTCGCATCACCCCCGAGAGCACCGCCGAGGTGCGTCAGATCGTGCTGCGCATCAACGAGCCGGCGTTCTATTTTCTGGAAGGCCAGAACATCGGCGTGTTGGTTCCGGGGCCGCATCCTTTCGGCAACAAGAGCCATCACCGCTACTACACCATCGCCAATGCCAAGGGTGACGATAGTGGCGTCGATCTGGAACTGCTGGTGCGGCGTTGTTCCTACATCGACGACGTCTCCGGCGAGGAGTATCCCGGCATTGCGTCGCACTATCTGTGCAATGCACGTGAGGGTGACAAGATCAGCCTGACCGGACCGTACCGCAGCCCATTCCGCATTCCCGCCGACAAGAACAGCAATCTGCTGATGCTCGGTACCGGTACCGGCATTGCCCCGTTCCGCGCCTTCCTGCGCCGCGTCTACGATGAGCGGAACGACTGGAGTGGCAAGGTACGGCTGTATTTCGGCGCCCGCACAGGTACCGATCTGCTTTACATGAACAATCTAAACAATGATCTTGCCAACTATTACGATCAGAAAACCTTCCAGGCCATCCAGGCGCTGAGCAAAGGCGTGCTCAGCGACGCGGCGGATGCCTTGCGTGACGGTGTGGAAGCACATGCGGAGGAAGTCTGGGATCTGGTTTGTTCACCCAATACCCATGTGTATCTGGCCGGAATGAAGAAGGCCGCCGACGAATTCGAAGCCAGCATGGCAAGGCTGGCCGGTTCCGACGAGCAGTGGCGGACGATCAGGCAGGGTTTGGTGGAAGACCGCCGCTGGTCCGAGTTGACCTACATCTGACCATGTCGCTACCAGCGCTGACGCCCAACGAAGCCCGTGTGCTCGGGGTGCTGATCGAGAAATCGAAAACCACCCCGGATGCCTATCCGCTGACCGTGAACAGCCTCACCGCCGGCTGCAACCAGAAGACCTCGCGCGATCCAGTAATGGATCTCTCGGAGGCCGAGGTGCGGACGACGTTGGAAGAATTGCGCGGCCGTACCCTGATCATGGAAAGTTATGGCGCCTCCGGGCGGGTGCTGCGTTACGCCCATAACTTCGGCAAGGTTTATGGCCTGCCTGGTGCCGCCGTGGATCTGCTTGCGGTGCTCATCCTGCGCGGGCCGCAGACCGCAAGCGAACTGCGCGCCAACTGCGAGCGTTTGCACCACTTCGCCGATGCCTCGGCCGTGGAAGGTTATCTGGATGAACTGGCGAGCCGCGAAAATGCCGCGCTGACGCTGAAGTTGCCGCGCCAGCCTGGCGCGCGGGAACAGCGTTGGACCCATCTCGTATGCGGCGAACCGGCGGAGATCCCCGCAGCTGCGCCGCTTGCCGCAACCAATCTGGAAGAGCGTGTCGCCCGTCTGGAGCAGGAAGTGGCGGAACTGCGCGCGATGCTGGAGTCGTTGATTTCGTAGGTCGGGTACGGCGCAAAATCATGCGCCAGGCCTGTCCTACAACTTGCCGCTATTTCCCGCACTATCCGCGCAGATTGCGCAGATGGTCGTGGTAGCGGGCACGGTAGAGCAGGCGGCGATGATCCGGGCGATCGGAAAAGCCGGAGCGTGTGTGTAGGATGTTGTTGCAGATCACGCCCATACCGGGTCGCAGACCGAGACTGAAGAGGCCAATCGGGTCGCCCGCCAGCAGATCGGCCAGTGTATTGACAGCGGCTAGCGTGGCGGCGTCCTGTTTCCAGGCGATGCTCTTGGTGCGTGCAGTGTAGCGCAGGTGCAATTGCCCGCTATCCACCAGAAACGCGGGGCCGGACTCGTCAGGGCGGGCCACGCCTTCCTCGTCAGTACGTGCCGGAATGGTCATGGCATCGTCGGCCATCAAGGCACGAATATGCATGGGGTTGGCGTCGCGCAGGGCAATGTAGGCGAGTTCGTGGTCGTACAGGTCGTTGATGCCGCCTACATCGGCCGCGCGCACGCAATGCAGGGCCATCGCCCAAATGCGCCTCGCGGACGGGTTGTAGTAGCCGTCGGTATGCCAGCGGATCGGTTTGTGTGTGTAGGGAATGAATTCGCCGCGTTTCTGGCCGTCTTCATCGTGCGGGGTGAGGCTGGAAATGCCGTCCTCGTCCGCCAGCCAGTTGGCGTCCAGGCGGGTCAGACCGAATTGCGCGGCGAGTCGGCTGACTGATTCCTTGTCTTCGGTTTCGCCCAGATCGGTGGCGTAGATCGCCATGTTGGTCTTGGCGATCAGCCGCCAGATGGCGCGGTATTCGCTGTCCGAGAGCTGGCGTGGGTCGCGCACCTTGACGATGAGTTCCTCTCCACTCGTCGGGTAATCCGCCAGCTTGGCGGCGCGCCAGGCCTGGTAGCCAGCTTCGTTATCAGGGTGGAAGGGGGAGTCGGCGGGGATCATGGTGCGTGGAGTGGTGGGGGTGATGGTGACGTAGGCGGTGGTTACCGAAGGGTAGGGGTGTTATCAGAGGAACGAATTGCATCAAAGGCCACACTCGATGCGGTTCGCTGTGCTCACCACATCCTACCCGCCCTCTTCGGCGGGAAGCGGGTAGAAACCGTCCATGTTTTTCTTCACCATGCCCAGCATCTCGGGCATTTCGATATCCATGATCTGGTCCTGGATCCAGGTCTGGTCGGTTTGCTCCATGACCTCGCGGATTTGCAGCGAGAGGAAGCGCAGCGCGGGGAAACCGGGTTTGTCATCCGGGAAGTCAAAGGACGCGTAGTCGCTCATGCGCCGGTTGGTCAGCTCGATAAAACCGGCCTGGTAGTCGTAGTCCGGGTCTTTCTCGCCGCCGGTGACCTCAATGATGTTCTCTTCCATGATTTCGGCCAGACGCACGCCTACCGCGCTGACCACGTCCTGACGCAGTTCGTCATCCATGCGGTTGAAGGCCAGGCGGTCGATGTAGTGCAGCAGGAAACAGGCCATTTCACCGATGATACGGAAGCCGCGTTGCGGCGTGATGATGTCGAAATCGGCTTTGGACAGGTTGTCTATTGTGCGGTCGCACAGGCGCCAGATGGTGGAGGCGAGGACGGTGGCGACTTCGGCGGGATCGCGTTGTTCACCTTCCTTCTTGAACCAGACGGTTTTGACTCTGAGTGCCAAGGTTATTCTCCAGTGGCGATGGGCCTGGCGGGATCGCGTATCCATTCGCTCCAGGAGCCGGGGTAGAGACGCGACCCGGCCAGGCCGGCGACTTCCATCGCCAGCAGGTTGTGGCAGGCGGTGACGCCGGAGCCGCAGGAATGAATGACCTGCCAGGGCGCGCGGCCTTTCAGCAAGGATTGGTAGTTTTCGCGCAATGCTTCCGGCGGCAGAAAGGTGCCGTCGATGTCGAGGTTCTCGTCGAACGGCCAGTTGATGGAGCCGGGAATGTGTCCGGCGACCGGGTCGAGCGGCTCGAATTCGCCGCTGAAGCGACGGTCCGGACGCGCGTCGATGATCAGCGCGTCGCCGGTTCGCGAGGCGCGCAGCACGTAGTCGGCGTCGACGATCTGGCTGTGTTCCGGCAGGCAGGCGCAGTTGCCTTTGCGTGGAACCGGCAACTCGGCCGTCACAGGGCGTTTTTCCTTGCGCCACTTGGGTATGCCGCCGTCCAGCAAGGCGGCGCCGGGATGGCCGAGCCAGCGCAGCATCCACCACAGGCGCACGGCCATGGCGCCATAACTGTCGTCGTATACGACGACCTGCTTGTTGACGCCGACGCCCCAGGCGCAAAGCTTTTTCGCCAATTCCTGGATATCAGGTAGTGGGTGGCGGCCGCTGCTGTCTGTGATCGGCGCGGACATGTCCTCGTCGAGATGAACGTAGCGCGCGCCGGGAATGTGTTCTTTGAGATAGGCCTGACGGCCGGCTTCCGGATCGGTCAGCGTGAAGCGGCAATCGAAGACGATCCAGTCGGGATCATCCAGATGAGCGGCCAAATCTTCGGTAGTAACCAGGGTGTTGATGAACATGGAAGCGAAAGGCGAAAGGCGTAAGGCGTAAGGGGGGAGGCGTGAGGCGGGAAGGGTGGGGCGGCAAGGCTTCGCGCCTCACGCCTCACACCTTGCGCCTCACGGATTAGTAACCGCCCTTGCCGAAGGGCTTGGTCAGGCCGGCCACCTTGGCGGACTGGCGGTTGGGTTGCAGGGGGAATAGTTCATACAGTACTTTTTTCCAGTCGACACTGTCGTCCTCGTCATTGAGGTCGGCGACCATGTTGCGGAAATTGGGGGTATGACCGTCTTCCTGGTATTTGCGTCGCATGAAATTGATGACCTGCCAGTGCGCATCGGTCAGGTTGATGTTTTCAGCTTCGGCGATCACGGGAACGATTTCATCGCTGAAGTTTGCTTCCAGCAGGAAACCATCATCATCCACCTCGAGTTCTTCGCCGTTCAGTACATAGCCCACAGTTTTCTCCTATTTCACGAGTTAAAAAATATGGCCGTCCGGTGTTCAGACGGTTGAAACTTCCTTGATCGATTTGTGCGGTATGAAGATGCCGCAGCCCCAAACGCGGTGTAGTCCCAGACCCTGCTCCTGCACAGCCAGTGAATGCGCCAGGCTAAGGTCATGCAACATCAACGTGTGGCCGCTGATCTCCCCATCGGGGGTGCGCATTTTACGTTGCAACCCCGGTATCAGTCCGCACTGGATACCCATTTCGTCGAGTTTTCTCCGCACCTCAAGCAAAATCGCCGCTTCGTCGGCGTCGCCCAGGGTTACGAAATGGGAATACAGCGTGCCAAATGGCGTCAGGTTTTTCTCTTTCAAGGGACCGATAACCAGATTGCCGGCACCCGGGTCGATGATCTTGCCAACCAGCGCAAGCGCGGCTCCCAGGCTCGCAACCGGCAGTCGCAACACCAGTTTCACCCGCCGATTGATTACTAGGTTGTCATTGCGCCCACTCGGTGCCCCATGTACCGGGTGTATGCCTGCCTCGGGGGTGTCGGCCAGCCAAGGCAGATGCCGCAGCACTTCATCGTAAAGCGCGGGGCCGTGGTCCGCGGGGATTTCCCCGCCTGACAAGTCGTAGTGGAGGTCCAGCATTTTGGGCGTGAACTTCATGTCTTTCACAGCGTCCCATTCCGGGTTGTACATGCGCATGTGATCAGTCCTCGGCGGGCGAAGGAGGTGTCTCGGTAGCCAGTGGCGTGGACCACTTCAACATTACCTCAGCCCAGAATTTAGCGGTTGTGGGATCGATGTCGAAAATAGTGAAACGCGCGCCACGTTCACGAATCCGCAGGCGTAGCATCGGCGTGCCGCCTGCTTCATAGCACGCCTCCTGCAACTCGATTTCCTGATTCCCGAATGGGTTGCGAAACTTGGTGAGGGATGTGATTTGATCCATGGGGTGTTAGTATATTCCAATACGTTAATTAATTGACAATAACAGTCAACTATACGCGTTGTAGATGGGTTGGAACTTGGTAGTACTCAACCTACCCGATCGGGTAGGTTGAGTACTACCCGACTGAAGGCCCGGGTTACCCCCTCGGAATGATGGTGATCTGGATTAGCACTCCCTAATATGTATTCACTCGTCCCGTACGAGCGAACTGCCAACGGGCAAGTGCGGTAAGTTTGTGACGACATGGTGTTGTTCAAGACTTCAAGGAGAAAAGACAGATGGCTAAGCAAATGATTGATACGCCGAACCTGGACGAACTCGAGACTGGCCCGTGGCCCTCGTTCGTTACGGGTCTGAAGCGCCTGGCTAAAGACAACGACATGATGGTCGACCTGATGGGCCAGCTGGAGACTTCCTACCAGACGCGCTTCGGCTACTGGAAAGGCGGAACCGTTGGTGTGGTGGGTTACGGCGGAGGCGTGATTCCGCGCTTTACCGAACTGAAAGACGAGAACCATAAGCCCCTGTTCCCTGAGGCTGCCGAGTTCCATACCCTGCGCATCATGCCGCCCGCCGGTATGCACTACTCTTCCGATCTGCTGCGCCAGATGTCTGACGCCTGGCTGGAAACTGGTGGATCCGGCCTGATCGCTTTCCACGGCCAGTCCGGTGACATCATGCTACAGGGCATCAAAACCGCTGACGTACAGCGCGCCTTCGACAAGTTCAATGAAATGGGCTTTGACCTCGGTGGTGCGGGCCCCGCATTGCGTACCTCCATGTCCTGCGTTGGCGCCGCGCGTTGTGAGATGTCTTGTTTCGATGAGGCTCGCGCCCTGCGCATTGTCATCAACAACAACCTGGACGACATGCACCGTCCGTCGCTGCCGTACAAGTTCAAGTTCAAGTTCTCCGGTTGCCCGAACGACTGTATGAACTCCATCCAGCGTTCCGACATGGCCACCATCGGAACCTGGCGCGACAACATCCGCGCAGACGAAAAATTGGCGCGTGATTGGTATGCTGCTCACAGCATGGAAGACACCATCAACATGGTCGTCAATCACTGCCCGACCAAGGCAATTCAGCTCAAGAAGAATGATGGAGCCGCCGCCGCTGAAGGCGTGACCAAGGTGGTCTTGTCCGACGAGCATTGTTTGGAAATCGACAACCACAACTGCGTGCGCTGCATGCATTGCCTGAACGTTATGCCTGGCGCGCTTCTGCCCGGCAAAGACAAGGGTGTCACCATTCTGGTCGGCGGCAAGAGCGTGCTGAAGATTGGCGCCACCATGGGTACCGTGGTGATTCCGTTCATGAAGCTCGAGTCCGATGAAGACTTCGAGCGGTTGAACGATCTGTCTCGCTCCATGCTCGACTTCTTTGCCGAAAATGCGTTGGAGCATGAGCGTACCGGCGAGATGATCGAGCGTATCGGCTTGGTCAACTTCCTGGAAGGCATCGAACTGGAAGTGGATCCCAATATGATCAACGCACCGCGCTCCAATCCCTATACCCGAATGGATGGTTGGGACGAAGAGGCTGCAAAGTGGTTCGAGCGCAAGCAGGCTGCTGCCTGATTTAATGGTCTCTCAGGGGGTGGCCCGGGTGGGCTCCCCTCTTGAGTAAGTCGCAGATGAATTAACGATTTCACCCTTTGGAGATAGCAATGGCTGAAAGAACACACCAGACCATTGAATCCGGTGCACCGGATCCGATGCCCTACATGCACCCCGTGATGAAAGACAATTATGGGAAGTGGGTGTTCCACTCACATCCCAAGCCGGGTGTGCTTTACCACCGTGCCGAAAACGGCGCAGAGATCTGGACCGTCAAGGCTGGAACCCAGCGTCAGATGGACCACTACACCATCCGCAAGCTGGCCGACATCGCCGACCAGTTCGCTGACGGTTATGTGCGCTTCACTACCCGTTCCAATATCGAATACATGGTGGCCGACCAGACCAAGGTCGAACCCCTGATCAAGGCTCTGAGTGATGGCGGCTTCCCCGTCGGCGGGACCGCCAACTCGGTTTCCATGATCGCTCACACCCAGGGCTGGCTGCACTGCGACATCCCGGGTACTGATGCTTCCGGCGCCGTCAAGGCCTTGATGGACGAGCTCTATGAAGAGTTCATCAAGTGCGAAATGCCCAACCGTGTCAAGCTGTCTACTTCCTGTTGCGAGATCAACTGTGGCGGCCAGGCTGACATTGCTATTGTTATCCAGCACACCAAGCCGCCGAAGATCAACCATGATCTGGTTGCCAACGTGTGTGAGCGTCCTTCTGTTGTTGCCCGCTGTCCGGTGGCTGCTATCCGTCCCGCACTGGTGAACGGCAAGCCATCCCTGGAAGTGGATGAGAAGAAATGTATCTGTTGTGGCGCCTGTTTCCCCCCGTGTCCCCCGATGCAGATCAACGATCCCGAGCATTCAAAATTCGCGATCTGGGTGGGTGGCAAGAACTCCAACGCCCGTTCCAAACCTACGTTCCACAAACTGGTCGCCGCCGGCATTCCGAACAACCCGCCGCGTTGGCCCGAGGTCAGCGAGGTCGTCAAGAAAATTCTCGGTGTCTACAAGGCTGATGGTCGTCCCTGGGAGCGCATGAACGACTGGATCGACCGTATCGGTTGGCCCGCCTTCTTCGAGAAGACCGGACTGCCGTTCACCAAGTATCACATCGACAACTGGCGTGGTTCACGTACCAACCTGAACGCTTCCACGCATATCCGCTTCTGATTGCGACCCGGCCTCGGAGGCATCGGGGCCGGGCCAATTTGGATATTCGGAGATAGGGATATTTAAATGAAAATCGGCATTATGGTTAGTGAAGGGCCGTATAACCATCAGGCAAGCGATACCGCGTATCTGTTTGCTCGGACGGCCATCGAAAAAGGGCACAAGGTTCCGCGCGTATTTTTCTATCACGACGGCGTGAACAACTCGACCAAGCTTACCCAGCCTCCCCAGGATGACCGCAACGTGGTCAATCGCTGGTCCAAGCTGGCGGAAGATCATGGCGTGGATCTGGTGGTGTGTGTGGCGGCCGGTATGCGTCGTGGTATCACTGATGACATTCTGGCTCCCGGATTCCGTATTTCCGGTCTCGGCCAGTTGGTGGAAGCCGGCATCCAGTGTGATCGTCTTGTGACCTTCGGCGACTGAGGAACAGCAAATGAGCGACATGATGGAAGACATGGAAGGCGGCGAAGGCGTCGTCAAGAAGTTCATGTTCGTCAACCGCAAGGCGCCGCATGGCACCATCTATGCCCTTGAGGGCCTGGAAGTGGTGCTGATCTCGGCGGCCTTCGATCAGGACGTGAGCATGGTGTTTGCCGATGACGGTGTTTATGAACTGATCAAGGGCATGAACACCAAGGGTATCGAGGTCAAGGATTTCTCCAAGACCTACCGCGCCCTGGATGGTTACGACATCGAGAAGTTGTACGTCGAGAAGGCGTCCATGGACGCCCGAGGCTTGACCGAAGACGACCTGATCGTGGACGTGACTGTGCTCGACAGCGCCGAGATGGCCAATCTCATGGCTGAGCAAGACGTCGTTATCAGCTACTGAGGGAGACGAAGATGCTGCATATCGTTAACAAATCGGCCACGGAGCGCAATTCTCTCGAGAGTTGCCTGCGTATGGCCACGAAGGGTTCCGCTGTATTGCTGATCGAGGATGCCGTTTATGCGGTGACCAAGGGCGGTGTGGCGGCGGCGCAAATCCAGGCAGCCATGGCTGACCTTCAGATTTATGCCCTTGGTCCCGATCTCGATGCGCGCGGTATGTCCGCTCGTGTTCTGGACGGGGTAAAAGTCGTGGATTACGGCGGTTTTGTTGATCTCGTTGCCGAGACCAACGCCTGCCAGTCCTGGTTGTAATTTTTTTTAAGGAGTGCGCTATGCCTATGGTTGAAGTTGCCGGTAAATCTTTTGAAGTCGACGAGGAAGGCTACCTGACCAATCTGGCCGATTGGAACCAGGACATCGCCGGATATCTGGCACAGGAAGAAAAAGTTGAAATGACCGATTCCCACTGGGAAGTCGTCAACTTCCTTCGCGAGTACTACGACGAGTACCAAATCGCCCCCGCTGTGCGCGTGCTGACCAAGGCGATCTCCAAGAAGCTGGGCGCGGACAAGGGCAACAACAAGTATCTGTACGAGTTGTTCCCCTATGGCCCCGCCAAGCAGGCTTGCAAGATCGCCGGTCTGCCCAAGCCGACTGGCTGTATCTGATCAATTTCGGTTGATCCCCGGCGGGCTACGGCCCGTCGGTCTCAAGATTTCTGTTCGTGTTCCGGATTGTCCGGAACGTAATGGGTTGTTCTGCCTGAAGCAGAGGAACGGATGACTACGCTGACGCTTTTCTATACTGGCCTGTATTACATTGCCGCAATCGTGCTGATTGGCGGCGTGGCATACCGCATCGCCGAGTACAGCCGCACCCCGGCCCCGCTCAAGATTCCCACCACGCCCGCGCCTACCACTAACACCGGCGTGGTCATGCGGATGGCGCGCGAAGTCGTGCTGTTCGAGTCTTTGTTCAAGTCAAACAAATGGATATGGGTTTTCGGTTGGATGTTCCATATTGGTCTGGCCATGGTCCTGCTGCGCCATGTGCGCTACTTCCAGGAACCCCTGTGGTTTATTGTCGAGTTTGTTCAGCCGTACGGCAAATACGCCAGCTTTGCGATGGTTGCGGGCCTGCTTGGTCTGTGGGCTCGTCGCTTCCTGGTTGACCGTGTGCGTTATATCTCCACACCGTCTGATCACCTCATGCTGGCCCTGCTGATCGGTATTGGCGCTTCCGGCATGATGATGACTTTCGTCTCGCATACCGACATCGTCGCACTCAAGGCTTTTGCTCTCGGCTTGGTGACCTTTGATTGGCATCCGGTGCCTAGCGATGGCCCGCTTCTGGTTCATCTGACTCTGGTGGCGTTGCTGATGATTATCTTCCCTGTGAGCAAACTGCTGCATGCACCGGGGATATTCTTTAGTCCGACCCGTAATCAGACAGACAACCCACGCGAAACCCGTCTGATCGCCCCCTGGGCGGCGGCGGCCGAGCGTAAGTAAGGATAGGTCCGGCAAGCCCGTGACAACCAACGAGATACGCAAGGAGTAACTGTGGCTGGTCCTCAATTCGAAGTTCCCAAGCTGACGGAATATACCGAGGTCCCCAAGATCAAGGAAGGGGCAATGGCGCACGTCAAGTCCTTCCCGGCCGCCGAGGGCAGTCAGACCTTCCTGGGTTACCCCTGGGAGCTGACCGATGACTGGCAGGAGCGCGCGATCAACAAGATGGGCGACTTGCTCGGAAAGTACCGCAGCCTTCGTGTGTTCATGGACGCCTGTGTGCATTGCGGCGCCTGTACCGACAAATGCCATTATTTCCTGGGAACCGCCGACCCGAAGAATATGCCGGTTGCACGTCAGGATCTGATGCGCAAGGTGTACCGCCGCTATTTCACCCTCCCAGGCAAGATTGCTCCATGGTTGGTGGGCGCCGAAGACCTGACCAAGGAAACCCTGGACGACTGGTACAGTTACTACCACCAGTGCTCCGAGTGTCGCCGCTGCTCCGTGTACTGCCCTTACGGTATCGATACAGCGGAAATCACCATGGCCGGCCGCGAGATACTCAATACGGTGGGCATGGGCCAGAAATATTCCAGCGAAATTCTGACCAAGGTTCAGAAGATCGGTAACAACCTTGGGCTGCCTGGCCCGGCTCTGGAAGACACGCTATTGGGTCTGGAAGAAGACATCGAACTGGACACCGGAGTACCCGTCAAGATACCACTCGACGTAAAGGGCGCTGAAATCCTGCTGATTACGCCCTCCGCCGATTTCTTCTCTGAGCCGCATGTCGAATCCCTGATTGGATACGCCAAAGTTTTTCACGCAGCGGGCGCCTCCTGGACGCTTTCCACCCACGCTTCCGAGGCGGGCAATTTCGGTCTGTTCAACGGTAACTACGAAGTCATGAAGACAGTTGCCATGCGGATTCGCGATGCCGCACTGGAACTGGGCGTCAAACGCATCATCGTCGGTGAGTGCGGTCACGCCTGGCGTGTCGCCTACAGCTTCTGGAACACCCTCACCGGTATTGGCTACGGTGGTAATGATCCGTTCTCGATCGAACTGCAGAGCAAACTGGACTCTCGCTTCCCGCAGCCGATGCATATCTGCGAATACACTTGGGACTTGATCGAAAAAGGCACGCTCAAGTTCGACAAGTCGTTGAATGATGATCGCATCATCACCTTCCATGATTCCTGCAACGTGGCGCGTGGTTCGCGTATGGGTGATGAACCGGGCGGCCAGTTCACGATACCTCGCAATATCATCATGGCGGTTGCCAATAATTTCCATGACATGGCCGCGGAAACCATTGGGGAGGGCACCTTCTGTTGTGGTGGTGGTGGCGGCGTTTTGACAGATGACCTGATCGAGGTCCGGGTCAAAGGCGCTCTGCCTCGTATGAATGCGTTCAATAACGTGGTGCAAAACAACGGCGTGAACTTTCTGGGCCTGATTTGCGCAATATGCAAGGCGCAGTTCACCAAAGTACTGCCGTATTACGGATTCGACCGGAGCATGGTCGGTGGCGTGCACCAGCTCGTCAGCACGGCCATCAAACTGGATTAAGGGCAGCACCGGCTTTGAGCCTGGTGTGCATGGGTTAACACGCGTTAGACAAGCGTATTGTCAGGCGGTATTGCCGCACGATTCTTGAGATAGGAGAGCGAAGATGTCGGTCACTTCCAAAGACGTAAAGAAAACTGAGGGCGTTTCGTGGCGTCGTTACAAGGACGGCGAGAAGGAAGGGCAGTACAAGCGAGCCCAGGAAAAGATTTTCCAGGCGAGCTGGAGCCACAAGTGCCCGGAGTATGTGCATTCCACCCCGCCCTGCCAGGGTTCCTGCCCGGCTGGTGAGGATATTCGTGGTTATCTCAACATCGTTCGCGGCATCGAGAAGCCGACCGGTGGCCAGAGCTGGCAGGAATACGCGTTCCGCCGTCTGACCAGCGCCAACCCCTTCCCCGCCGTCATGGGCCGTGTCTGCCCCGCTCCGTGCGAATCCGGCTGTAACCGAAACCAGGTGGAAGAGAACGTCGGCATCAACTCGGTCGAGCACTTCCTCGGTAATTGGGCGCTGGAAAACAACATCGGTTTCGAGACGCCCGCCACTGAAAGTGGCAAGAAAGTCGCCATCATCGGCGGTGGCCCCGCCGGTCTGGCCGCTGCCTATCAGCTGCGCCGCATGGGTCATGGCTGCACGATATTTGACGACCACGCGGAACTCGGCGGCATGATGCGCTACGGTATCCCGGGTTTCCGTACCCCACGCCAGGTACTGGATGGCGAGATCAAACGCATCATCGACATGGGTGTGGATACGCGTTTGAATACACGTATCGGTACCGACATCAGCATGGAGCAGATCGAGAAAGACTACGACGCCGTGCTGATCGCCCTGGGTGCCCAGGGTGGCCGTACCTTGCCCGTGGATGGCGCCGATGCTCCCAACTGCGTTCCCGCCACCGCCTTCCTGCGCGCCTTCAACGAAGGCCGCCTGCAACACGTCGGCAACAAGGTTGTTGTAATTGGGGGAGGTGATACTTCCATCGACGTGGCAACGGTCGCACGCCGTCTCGGTAAAGTCACCAACGCATCCACCACCGATCTGCCGGAGATGGTGCTGGCTGGCCATACCGCTCACGACGTCGCCAGCATTTCCGCCCGTATGGGTGTTGAAGTGGTGCTGATCTCCCGCGCCACCATCGACAAGATGGCCGCCAACAAGCACGAAGTCGAACAGGCCAAGGCCGAAGGTATCGAAATTATCGGTGGCGTGACGCCGATTGCCGTGATCAAGGATGCATCCGGCCGTGCCACCGCGCTGCGCGTGGCCGAGTTTGAAGTGGTCGGCAAGGAAACCAAGATCAAGGAGGGCACTGAATTCGACATTGCCGGCGACTTGATCGTGTCTGCTATCGGCCAGGCGGTCGATTTCACCGGTCTTGAAGACTTCAACAACAACAATGGCTTGATTCGCGCCGACAAGAACTACCGTTTCCCCAACAAGCCGCACATCTTCGTGGCCGGTGACGTGATCCGCCCGCACCTGCTGACCACCGCCATCGGCCATGCCCGCATCTGCGCCGACGGTATCGACGCCTTCCTGAAAGGCGAGGAACTGGATCGTCGTCCCAAGGTCGACGTGGCGCACTGGGATCAGGTGCGTAAGTGGGTCGAAACCGGCCATGAGTACAAAGAGCATCACGGCCAGGAAACGGGTAGCGACTCCTGGAAGGACGTCCTGCACAATTTCGATGACCGTTCCGGCCGTTATGTGATCCCCTCCACCGAAATGTTCCTCGGCCACTTCATGAACGTCCCGCGTAATCAGCGTGGCGTGACCACGCTGGACAAGGACTCCGCTCTGGGTAACTTCGAAGACCGCCTGCACGCTCTGGACGAGAAACAGACTGTTGCCGAGGCTAAGCGCTGCATGTCCTGCGGCCTCTGCTTCGAGTGCGACAACTGTGTGATCTACTGTCCACAGGTTGCCGTATTCAAGGTCAAGAAGAAAGACAACCCCACTACCGGCCGTTATGTGGATACCGACTACACCAAGTGCATCGGCTGTCACATTTGTGCCGAAGTATGCCCGACCGGCTATATCGTCATGGGCATGGGCGAGTAAATAAGGATGAATGGCATGGCGAGAGTGGCCAACCTGCCCGGTCTGGGCAAATGGTTCCGCCTCGCCGTCTGCCTTGGCGCGGTGGCCTTCATGGCCATCCCGTCCATGCAGGCGGTGGCGGGAGTCGATCTGCCCACGCTGGAGCACGGCAAAGGCGATAAGTGTGTGGACGAGGAGGACTATATCCGTCGTAACCACCCGGATCTTCTCAAACACCATCGTGACGAGACGCTTCGCAAGGGCATTCGCACGACCAAGTACAGTCTGAGGAAGTGCGTGGAATGCCATGCAAGCAGCAAGACCGGTAGCGTGGCCTCTTCCAAGGAAGACTTCTGCGTTGCCTGCCACAGTTACGCCGGCGTCAAGCCGGATTGCTGGGACTGCCATGCCACTAAACCGGGCAAGCGACCTGTTAATCAGGCAGCGCAACCCTCGTTATCTCCTCTCATGCCCTCCCACGGAGGCAGCCAATGAGTGAATCCATGAACACCAAGCAAGAAGACCGTCGCGAGTTTCTCAAAGCGGGTGCTCTGGTTGCCGGCGTCACACTCGGTCCCGGTGTGTTGTTCTACGGTGTGGCGCATAGCCGTGCACCCGAAGAAGGTGCTTCCAGCAAACAACGCTGGGGAATGTTGATCGACACCACCAAGTGTGGTGACGGCTGCAATGACTGCGTCACCGCGTGCAACACGGAAAACGGCCTCAGTGGCGAGACCGGCCCGCAGGATAGCCAGTGGATACGTAAGGTGGACATCAAGGATCTGCGCACAGGTTATGTGCAGAGCCTGCCCATGCTGTGCCAGCATTGTGAAAACGCGCCGTGTGTGGATGTTTGCCCGACCGGCGCGTCCATGAAGCGTGCCGACGGCATCGTCTTGGTTGATCGTCATGCTTGTATTGGTTGTCGCTATTGCATGATGGCCTGCCCATACAAGGCGCGTTCCTTTGTGCACGAACCGCTCACAGACCAGAACCCGGAAGTTCCACGCGGCAAGGGTTGTGTCGAATCCTGCACATTCTGTGTGCAACGCGTCGATCGTGGTGAGCAGCCTGCCTGTGTCGATGCCTGCGATGCCAAGGGCCACAAGGCGATGATTTTTGGCGACCTCAAGGATCCGGAAAGCGAGGTTTCAAAGGCACTCAAGTCCAGCGACAGTGTTGAGGTCAGAGGCGATCTGGCACTCAATACCGGCGTTCGTTATCAAGGGATTTAAGACATGGCACAGCAACTCTGCATCAACCAAGGCGAGTGCCGCACCGGCCAGTTCCTCTCCCTGCTAGCACTGGGCGGGCTGGTAGTTCTCGGCGCGCTGTATGCCTTTTTTACTCTGGAGCACCACGGTCACATACTTACCGGTATGACCAACCAGATCGTCTGGGGCCTGCCGCACGTGTTCGCGGTATTCCTGATCGTCGCCGCTTCCGGCGCGCTCAACGTGGCTTCCATCGGATCGGTTTTCGGCAAGCAGGTCTACAAATCCCGCGCGCCACTATCCGGCATGTTGGCCCTGGCCTTGCTGGCGGGTGGTCTGGCCGTTCTGGTGCTTGACCTGGGCCGCCCGGATCGCCTGATCGTGGCCATGACCCACTACAACTTCAAGTCCATCTTTGCCTGGAACATGATCTTCTACAATGGCTTCTTCGCCATTGTGGGTCTGTACCTGATTACCCTGATGGATCGCAGGCTGAAGATGTGGTCGAAGCCGGTCGGTTATATGGCCTTCTTCTGGCGCTTGTCGCTGACCACCGCGACCGGCTCAATTTTTGGCTTCCTGGTCGCGCGCGCTGGCTACAGCTCCGCGCTGATCGCGCCGATGTTCGTGATCATGTCGTTCGCTTACGGCCTGGCGGTCTTCATGGTGGTGCAATCGTCCATGTATCGCTGGAATGCCATCAAGCTGGACGAGGGCGTCCGCCGTCGCATGAAGAACCTGCTTGCTGTTTTCGTGGGCGCGTCTCTTTACTTCACTGTCGTGTTCCACCTGACCAACCTGTATTTCGCCAAACAGTGGGCGTTCGAGCGGTTCATCCTGCTGGACGGTGGCATCTACACCACGGTGTTCTGGGTGGGTCAGGTAATTCTGGGCGGTATCGTGCCCCTGATCCTGCTATTCCTGCCCCGTTCCAAAGATGCGCAGAGCATGTGCTTCTGCTTCCTGGCACCGCTGTTGGTCATTCTCGGCGGTATTGCGCAGATGTACGTCACCATCGTTGGAGGCCAGGCCTTCCCGCTGATCATGTTCCCGGGCCATGAAGTCCAGAGCAGCTTCTATGATGGTGTCGTTAATTCCTACAGCCCAAGTGTTTACGAGTGGTTGCTGGGGATGGGCGGGGTCGGTGTCACCTTCCTGCTGACTGTGGTTGCCGTTCGGGTATTCAAATTCATGCCGCAGGATGATTTCCAGACCCTGCAGTCACGTAGAAGCACGGACTGAACAAGCTAGTGTCTGTTATCGCAAAAAGCCGACAGGATTAGTCGGCTTTTTGCTTTCACGCCGGTAAAATCTCGCCATGCCTCATCTATATCTTTCCGCCGCCCACAAATCATCGGGTAAAACAACGCTTACGCTGGGGCTCTGTCGTGCCCTGCGCAATCGTGGCATCAAGGTGCAGGCATTCAAGAAGGGGCCGGACTATATCGACCCGATCTGGCATGGTCTGGCGGCTGGTCGCCCCAGCTACAACCTCGACTTCCACATGATGCGCGAGGCCGAGATAGAAGCATTGTTCGCACGCAAGGCCAGCGTTGCCGACATCAGCCTGATCGAAGGCAACAAGGGGCTTTACGACGGCATGGATGTGGAAGGCTCCAACAGCAACGCCGCGCTTGCCAAATTGCTGGGAGCACCTGTAGTACTGGTGCTCGACACCATAGGCATGACACGTGGCGTCGCGCCTCTTATCCTCGGTTACAAGGCCTTTGATCCGGCGGTGAATATCGCCGGCGTTATCCTCAACAAGGTGGGTGGGCCGCGCCATGAAGGCAAATTACGCGAGGTGATTGCTCGCTATACCGATGTGCCGGTTCTGGGTGTGGTCTACAAGAGTGAGCAAATGGCTATCGCCGAACGCCACCTCGGTCTGGTGCCGGGGAATGAAGCGGTGGAGGCGGATGCTCGCGTTGAAGCCATTGCCAGCCTGGTCGCGGCGCAGGTGGATATTGACCGTCTCCTGGAGATTGCCGGGCAGGTAACCGCGCCCCGCCCGCCAGAGGCGAAACGGAAGGGGCAGGGCGGGCCGCGTATCGCCTATGCGCACGACCGTGCTTTCGGTTTCTACTACCAGGAAGACCTCGACACCCTGATGGATGCCGGTGTCGAACTGATCCCCTTGAATACACTCCAGGACACACGCCTGCCCGACGTGGATGGCCTCTTGTTGGGTGGTGGGTTCCCCGAGATGTTCATCGAAGCGCTGGCTGCCAATAGCAGCCTGCGCGATGATATCGCTCACCAGATCGAAGCCGGACTGCCGGTCTATGCCGAGTGCGGTGGCCTCATGTTTCTGGCGCGATCGATCCGCTGGGGCGAAACACAGGGCGAGATGGTCGGCGTCTTGCCCGGTGATGTGGTCATGACCGATCGCCCCGTCGGCCGTGGTTACGCGGAGCTGGAAGAAACGGCTGATGCGCCCTGGGCCGCGCGGTCTGAAACGATACCCGCGCACGAATTTCACTACTCACACTTGGAAAACCTGCCCTGCGACCTCAATTACGCTTACCGCGTGAAACGTGGCCACGGCATGGACGGGAAACGCGATGGTTACGTGTATCGCAATCTGCTCGCCGCCTACTGTCATCGACGCGGTTCCGGGGAGCGCGGCTGGATCGCGCCTTTCCTGGAGAAGGCGCGAGTGTATTCACGATCACTCAATCGTCTGGCCGCTTGACGGCCATTGGCCTGACGCTTCTTAACCTGGGGTACGGCCCCGCTACTGTAAGGAAACGAATCATGATCAGTTTGACCAAAGAAGCCGCCGCGCAAGTTCGCGCCTCCGCGCAAGAAGGTGGTGCCGATAACATGGCACTGCGTATCGCCGCTCGCGTCAACCAGGCCGGCATGCTGGAATTCGGCATGGGCTTCGACGACGAGCGCAGCAACGACACCATCGTCGACTCATGGGGCGTGACCCTGCTGGTCAACGCGGAAAGCGCGCCGATGCTTGACGACGTCACCGTCGACTTTTCCGAAGTGTCTCCCGGCGAACACCGCTTCGTGTTCATGAAGGCTAGCGCTCAGGAAGGCGGTTGCAGCACGGGAGCCAGCAACAGTGGCGGTGGCTGTGGTGGTTGCGGCAGCGGTGGCGGTTGCGGCTCTTGATCAACCTTGTTTGGTTGGGAGCATTCCGCTTTTTCCAGCCTGCCCCCCGCAACTTCTAACTGGTTCGCGATGGACTACTTACCGATTTTTCTCGACCTGCGTGGTCGCAAGGGCCTGGTGGTGGGCGGTGGTGACACCGCCGCGCGCAAGGCGTCGCTCATGCTCAATGCTGGCGCCTGGGTGCACGCGGTTTCGTCCACACCCCTGTCGGACGCGTTCAAGGAACTGGCCGGCAGTGACCGCCTGATCCATATCGAAACCGGCTTTCAGGAAAACCATCTGGACGGCATGGATGTGGTGTTCGCGGCGACTGATGACGATAGCCTGAACAAAGCCGTTCATGACGCCGCCCGCGCACGCCATCTACCGGTGAACGTGGTGGACAAGCCTGACGTGTGCTCCTTCATCATGCCCTCCATCATCGACCGCTCGCCGGTGATGGTGGCGGTGTCCAGTGGCGGCGAAGCGCCGGTGCTCTCGCGTCTGCTGCGCGCCCGTCTGGAGACCCTGATTCCCGCCGGTTACGGCCGCCTCGCGGCGCTCGCTGGCCGTTTCAAGAAGTCGGTACGCGGCAAGTTCGGGACCACCGAGCAGCGACGCAAATTCTGGGAAAAGGCTTTCCTCTCGCCGATCGCGGAAATGGTGTTTGCCGGGCGCGAACTGGAGGCCGAAGCCAGTCTCCAGGCCATGCTTGATGCCACAGGCACTCAGCCTGCAACCGGCGAGGTCTATCTTGTCGGCGCGGGTCCCGGCAACCCGGATCTGCTCACCTTCCGAGCACTGCGCCTGATGCAGCAGGCCGATGTGGTGGTCTATGACCGCCTGGTTTCCCCGCCCATTCTGGATATGTGCCGACGCGACGCCGACCGTTTCTATGTCGGCAAGGAGCGTGACAATCACGCCGTGCCGCAGGATGAAATCAACATGGTTCTGGTGCGCCTTGCCAAGGAAGGCAAACGAGTGCTGCGTTTGAAAGGGGGCGATCCGTTCATCTTCGGACGCGGCGGCGAGGAGATCGAAACCCTGCGCGAGCATGGTGTGCCGTTCCAGGTGGTGCCGGCGGTGACGGCGGCGGCGGGGGTGGCTGCCTATGCCGGTATTCCGCTCACTCACCGCGATCATGCACAGGCCCTTGTCCTGGTTACCGGCCATCTCAAGGACGGCACCATGGATCTGGATTGGGACATGCTTTGCCGTCCGCGTCAGACCATCGTCATCTATATGGGCCTTAAAGGCCTGGTGACCTTGTGCGATGAGATGAAGAAACACGGTATGCCGGCTGATACGCCCGCCGCCATCGTGCAGCAGGGCACCACGCTGAATCAGAAGACGGTCACCGGCACGCTGGATACTTTGCCGACGCTGGCGGCCAAGGCCGAACTGAAGCCACCGACCCTGATCATCGTCGGTAGCGTGGTCAGCCTGCACGCCAAGCTCAACTGGTTCAACCCGGAACCGGCCGAGGACGACCACTGGCACACCCCGCTGGATCGACCAGCGAGTATGTGACGTTTTTCTCCCTCTCCCCCGGGGAGAGGGCCGGGGTGAGGGAGCGTCGCTGGCTTGATCGATGCGGGTTCCCTCTCCCCCGGTCCCTCCCCCGAAGGTGGATGGGAGCCAAAACATGGCCCGCGGTCACGCCCGTTCCGATTCCATGACTCCCCGCACCACCGCCGGCCAGTGGCGGGCGGCGTGGTCGTTGGCGCCTTATGTCTGGCGCTACAAGGGGCGGGTGCTGGCGGCGTTCGGGCTGCTTTTGTGCGCCAAGCTGGCGAATGTCTCGGTGCCGTTGGTATTGAAGGAAATCGTCGACCGGGTCGGTCACGTCGACGCATCGACTCTGACCTTACCGATCCTCTTCATCGTTCTCTACGGCCTTCTGCGCTTCGGCAACACCGCCTTCACCGAACTGCGTGACGCCTTGTTCGCGCGCGTTCTGCAACGCGCCATGCGCGGCGCCATTCACGACGTCTTCAAACATCTGCACGCGCAATCCTTGCGCTTTCATTTGGAGCGCCACACCGGTGGCCTGGCGGTGGACATCGAGCGTGGCGCCCGCTCGATCCGTTTTCTGATCAACTTCACCCTGTTCAATATCGGCCCCACGCTGCTGGAAATCCTCATGGTGGCCGGCATCCTGTTCTTCAAATACGACCCCTGGTTTGGCGCCATTACCCTGGTGACGCTCGCGGTCTACCTCGCCTTCACCATCAGCATCACCAATTGGCGCCTGCAATACCGTCGCGCCATGAACGATAGCGACTCCCGTGCCAACGCGCGCGCGGTGGACAGCCTGCTCAACTACGAAACGGTGAAGTATTTCAACAACGAACAATATGAGTCAGACCGCCTCAAGGCCGATCTCCGGCTCGCCGAGGATGCCACGGTACAGAGCGAGATATCGCTAGCCTGGCTCAACGCCGGACAGGCATTCATCATCGCCGTCGGGGTCACCGCGATGATGGGTCTGGCCAGCAAAGGTGTGGCGGACAAGAGCATGACCATCGGCGACCTGGTACTGGTCAACGCCTACCTGATCCAGTTGTTCATCCCGCTCAACTTTCTCGGCACCATCTACCGGGAAATCCGCAACGCCCTCACCGACATGGAAAAACTGTTCGGCCTGTTGCATCGGCCGCCGGAAATCGTCGATGCGCCGGACGCGCGGGAACTGCGGGTGGCCAAGGGTGAAGTGCGTTTCGAGCGGGTCAGTTTTGCCTACGATCCACGCCGGCCGATTCTGGACGAGGTCAGCTTTAGCATCCCCGCCGGACGCAAGTTGGCGGTGGTGGGAGCGAGCGGCGCGGGGAAGTCGACGCTCTCGCGTCTGTTGTTCCGCTTTTTTGATGTCAGTGACGGGCGCATCCTGATTGATGGCCAGGACATTCGTCAGGTTACCCAGGCCAGCCTGAGAAAGCAGATCGGCATGGTTCCCCAGGACACCGTGCTGTTCAATGACAGTCTCTATCACAACATCGCCTATGGCCGCCCGGATGCCTCTCGCGCCGAAGTGCTGGAAGCCGCGCGCGCGGCGCGCCTGGATCGGTTCATCGCCAGCCTGCCGGATGGCTACGATACGGTCGTCGGTGAGCGCGGGCTGAAACTTTCGGGTGGGGAAAAACAACGCGTGGCCATCGCCCGCGCGATTCTCAAGAACCCGCCCATCATGGTGTTCGACGAAGCCACGTCGTCGCTGGATAGCGCCACGGAACAGGCCATCGGCCAGGAGCTCGCGCGCATTTCGGAGAATCGCACCACCCTGGTGATCGCCCACCGTCTTTCGACCGTGGTGGATGCCGATGAAATTCTGGTGCTGGAAGGTGGCCGCATCGTCGAACGCGGCAGCCACGCCGCGCTGCTGGCGGCGGAGGGGCGCTATGCCGCCATGTGGCGGTTACAACTCAGGGAAAAAGACGCGTAAAACTGGTCAGCGACGACGGAACTGGGCGGCGGGACGTGGGCCCGCGGCGGCGCGGTCGTCACGATGGCGAAAGCTGATGCGCGCCTTGGTCAGGTCGTAGGGTGAGAGTTCAAGTGTGACGCGATCACCCGCCAGGATGCGGATGTGGTGCTTCTTCATCTTGCCGGAAGCATAAGCGGCAACTTCCATGCCGTTATCCAATGTCACCTTGAAGCGCGTGTCAGGCAACACCTCTTTAACGACACCTTCCATTTCGATCAGTTCTTCCTTGGCCATGCGTTATCTCCTGCACCTTGCCAGTAAGGCAAGGGAGTGTTGAAAAGGGCATGGAGACTACCACGCCGGGCAGTCCCCGCCTTCCGATATTTCGGTCGCGGCCCGCGCGCATTGCTATTTGTTGCGCCAGATCGGTTTCGACGGGGTAGGCCAGCCGCCATGATGACCAGGACTTTCCACGATTACGACGTAATTCGCTTCGACAGGCCCATCCTGTTACAGCCCAACTGCGAAGCGAAAATGACAAGTTTGTAATCTTCCCGTCAGCTTCGTGTCGCTGTGTGTTGGTCACTATGCGGGGCATTGGCGCACGGCCATGAGGCCGCGCCTGCCATGGAGGAGCGCAATGACCACACACACACTCAAACTCCCAGTCCTGTTGTTGGGCGTCACCGTGCTCGGGGGCTGCGCCTCCTTCAGTTCGGATGGCGGTTTCGGCCAGGTGGCGGACATCACCCGCGAGCGCATGGCGATCGCGCCCGAACCCACCCGTACGGACCAGGATTTTGTTCGCGTCGCGGACGAGGTGAAACGCCTGCTGGCGGAACCCTTGAACGCGGACAGCGCGGTCAAGATCGCCATCCTCAACAATCGCGGCCTGCAAGCCAGCATGGCGGGATTGGGCATCGCCGAGGCCGATCTGGTTCAGGCCGGCCGCCTGCATAACCCCGGTTTCAGTTTCACCCGCCTGGCCGGTGGCGGCGAGGTGGAGTTGGAGCGGAAATTCCTGTTCGACCTGATGGGGTTGTTCACTCTGTCCAAACGCAGCGAGATCGAGCGGCGCCACTTTGAATCGACCCAACTGGCCGTGGCCGGCGAGACGCTGCGTCTGGCGCAAAGCGCGCGCCAAGCCTATTTCGCGGCGGTGGCGGCGCGGCAGGCCACGAAATATCAGGAAGCGGCCGGAAGCGCCGCCCAGGCCGCCGCCGATCTGGCGAAGCGCATGGCGGACGTGGGTAATTTCAGCAAGCTGCGCCTGCAGCGCGAGCAGTTGTTCCATGCCGAGATGGGCGCCGAACTGGCGCGCGCCAGACAGAACGAGGCCAACGCGCGTGAACATCTGATCCGGCTCTTGGGACTCTCCGGTGCATTGCGCAACTTCACCCTGCCCGAGCGCCTGCCCGACCTGCCCGCCAGTCCGATGCCGGAGCAGAACATCGTGAACAAGGCCCTGGAAAGCCGCCTCGATTTGCGCATGGCCCGGTTGGAAATCGAGGGACTGGCCAAGAGCCTCGGGCTCACCCAATCCACCCGATTCGTCAACGTGCTGGACGCCAGCTATCTGAACAAGAGCGCAACCGGCGGCCCGCACATGCGCGGCTACGAGATAGAACTGGTATTACCCCTCTTCGACTGGGGCGACGCGCGCACCGCCAAGGCCGAGGGGCTATATACACAGGCCATGCATCAGGTGGCCGAGACCGCGGTGAACGCGGAATCGGAAGTGCATGACAGCTATGGCGCCTACCGCACCGCGTTCGATCTGGCGCGGCGTTACCGCGACGAAATCGTGCCGCTCAGGAAGAGCATCTCCGAGGAAACCATGCTGCGTTACAACGGCATGCTGATCGGCGTCTGGGAACTCCTGGCCGACGCGCGCCAGCAGGTGGCCAGCGTCAACGCCGCGATCCAGGCCCAGAGGGATTTCTGGGTCGCGGAAAGCAATCTGCAAATGAGCCTGAACGGCGGCGGCGCCGGCGCCATGAGCCTGAGCGCCACCGAATCCACCGCGTCCAGTGCCGCCGGCGGCGGCCACTAACAGGAGAACCCCATGGATCGTCGACAATTTCTGCGCGGCACCAGCGCCGCCGCACTGGGAGCCACCACTCTGGCTGCCGGACTGGTCAGCAAGGCCGGCGCCGCCAGCCTGCCCGAAGCTGCCATCTTCACCAACCCGGCCACTCAGCCGCCCCTGCATCCCAGTGAGGGGCGGCCCTACAACCCGGTGGTGACGCTCAACGGCTGGTCCCTGCCCTGGCGCATGAAGGACGGCGTCAAGGAATTCCACCTGATCGCCGAGCCGGTGGTGCGCGAAATGGCGCCGGGCATGACCGCCAACCTGTGGGGTTACAACGGCTCCAGCCCCGGCCCCACCATCGAGTGCGTGGAAGGCGACCGGGTGCGCATTTTCGTCACCAACAAGCTGCCCGAGCGCACCGCCGTGCATTGGCACGGCATCGTCCTGCCCAATGGTATGGATGGCGTCAGCGGCTTGACCCAACCGGCGATCCAGCCGGGCAAGACCTTCGTCTACGAATTCGAGATGAAGCACTCCGGCACCTTCATGTATCACCCCCACGCCGACGAGATGGTGCAGATGGCGATGGGCATGATGGGCCTGCTCATCGTCCATCCCAAAGACCCCGAATTCATGCGCGTGGACCGCGACTTCGCCTTCCTGCTCAACGCCTTCGACATCGATCCGGGTAGCTACACGCCGAAGATCAACACCATGCTGGACTTCAATATGTGGTGCTGGAACAGCCGCGTGTTCCCGGGCATCGACCCGCTGGTCTGCCGCACCGGCGACCGGGTACGCATCCGCTCCGGCAACCTGACCATGACCAACCATCCGCTGCACCTGCACGGCGTCAATTTCGAGGTGACCGGCACCGATGGCGGCTGGATTCCGCAATCCGCGCGCTGGCCGGAGGTGACCACGGATGTGGCCATCGGCCAGATGCGCGCCTTCGAATTCCTCGCCGACAACCCCGGCGACTGGGCCTTCCACTGCCACAAGTCGCATCACACCATGAACGCCATGGGCCATGACGTGCCGACCATGATCGGCGTCGACCAGCGCGAGATCAGTGAAAAAATCAGCAAGTTGCTGCCGGATTACATGGCAATGGGCTCCGCCGGCATGGCGGAAATGGGCGACATGGAAATGCCCCTGCCCGACAACACTCTGCCCATGATGACCGGCCAGGGGCCATTCGGCGCGGTCGAGATGGGCGGCATGTTCTCCGTGGTGAAAGTGCATGACGACGTGAAGCCGGGCGACTACAGCGACCCCGGCTGGTATCCGCACCCCCAGGGCACACAGGCCTATGAGTGGACCGGCGAGCCATTGCCGAGCGAACGCCAGGCCGGCCCCGCCGCCGACGAACACACCCTGAACGCGGTGAAACCGTCCGGCCATCATCACCACTGAGCTTTGGTCACGCTGGGGAACATGGCATGGCATTCATCACCCCTGACAACGGCACGCTGGATGACACAAATGTAATCCGCGCGTCAGCTTGTCGTTGGTAAGCGACGCGCAGACTGGAACCACCTTCAATCAAGGAGCCGCAAGTGAAGATGTCGATTCTCAAGTTTCTTCTCGTAGGCGGTATCGCCACGGCGGCCTGGGCCGAGCCCGGCGCACCCGTGGTGGATGTCTACAAGAGTCCGTCCTGCGGTTGTTGCGGCAAGTGGGTGGACCATCTGAAGGCCAACGGCTTCGCCGTGCGCGCTCACGACACCAACAACGTCGCGCAACACAAACAGCGTCTGGGTGTGCCGCCCGGCAAAGCCTCCTGCCACACGGCCGAGGTCAACGGCTATCTGGTGGAAGGGCACGTACCGGCCAGGGAAATCAAACGCCTGCTGAAAGAGAAACCCAATGCCCGCGGCCTGGTGGTGCCCGACATGCCCATGGGTTCGCCCGGTATGGAAGTCGGCCATTACATGGAACCGCATGACGTGCTGCTGGTGAAGCAGGACGGATCCACTCAAACCTACGCCCGCTACTGAAGGAGACCTTATGAAACGCACCCTCTCAACCCTGATCGCTACCCTGGCCCTGACCGTGCCCGCCTGGGCCGACAGTTCCGCCGGTCATGGCGGCATGAACCATGGCGGCATGAACCATGGCGGCATGAACCAGGCGGGGATGAATCATGACGCCATGTCCAGCGCACTTTCCCAAGGCATGGTCAGAAAGGTCGACAAGGCCCAGGGCAAGCTGACCCTGCGCCACGGCCCTCTGGCAAACCTGGATATGCCCGCCATGACCATGATTTTCCGTGTCTCCGAACCGGCCTGGCTGGATCAGGTCAAATCCGGCGACAACGTTCGTTTTCGCGCCGAGATGATGGACGGTCACCTGACCGTCACTCAAATCGAAGTTGTTCAATGACCCACCCAAGGAGATTTACATGAAAGCTATGCAACGCACCGCCCTGATCCTCGCCCTGACCGGCGCCCTGGCCATTCCCGCCACCACGCTGCTGGCTGCCGAGACGCCCGCCGCCAGCGCGCCTGATACGGCGCAGGCCCCGGCCGCAACTCCCATGTTGACCATGCGTGATCGAATGCGCCAGATCATGCAAACCCAGGATCCGGAAAAGCGTAAGGAGTTGATGGAAGCCCAGATGAAAGACATGGAAACCCTGATGAAGGATCCCAATCGCAACTGTCCCATGGCTGACGGCAAAGGCGGCATGGGTATGGGCATGATGGGTGGTAAAGGCATGATGGGCGATAAATGCGACAAAGGCATGATGGGTGGCAAAGGGGGGATGGGCATGATGGGTGGCAAGGGCGGCATGGGCATGATGAGCGACAAATGCGGCAAGGGCATGATGGGTCAGGGCATGCAAGGTGGGATGGGCATGGCTGGTCAGGACGACATGATGGCCAAGCGCATGGAAATGATGGAAAAGCGCATGGACATGATGCAGATGATGATGCAGATGCGCATGCAAGGCATGGGTGGCGGCATGGGGCCAGGCATGGGCGGTATGGGTGGCATGGGTGGCATGAATATGCCGGGTAACTGAAACCGCTGACGAGCGACATTGAAACCAGACTGGGGAAAGTGCCATGTACGGATACGACCATTTCGGTATGGGACTGGGCGGCTTTGGCATGATCCTGGTCTGGATCGTGCCGCTGCTTCTGCTTGTCCTGCTGTTTCGCAGGTACACCGGCGACAGGGAAGATCGCCAGGGCAAGACCGCCCTGGAAATCCTGGAAGCACGCTACGCCCGTGGCGAAATCGACCAGGAGGAATATCTGAAACGCCGCGCCGACCTCGGTGGTTGAGGTTGGGTGCCCGGCGGCATCGTGGTGTGTGAAGGGGATGTGGAGTCACCATCGCCTACCTGGATTCGATGGCTGTTCTGCAATGGAAAGGAGGAAATGTCAGCCATGCTGAAACGCCTGCCATTGGCCACTTTGTTGTTGTTGACGCAGAGCGCCTGCGGCCAACAGGCCGCGAGTGAAGCGCAAATTCCGGCCGCCGCCACGCCGACAGCCCAGCCGGCCGTGGCCGGCAACTGGCCGCCCCCCAAAGTGGCCCGCCAATTCGATCCGGCTCAGGTGGCGCGGGGCAAGGCGGCTTATGAGCAATATTGCATGGCCTGCCATGGCCCCGGAGGCAAAGGTCAGGCGGGCGACTGGCGCGCGCGCGGACCGGATGGCAAGTACCCGCCACCGCCCCTGGACGATTCCGCTCATGCCTGGCACCACCCCACGCAGTTGCTGCATCGTGTGATCAAGTACGGCAGCCCGGGCGGCACGGGCAATATGCCAGCCTGGAAAGACGTCCTCACGGACGCCCGGATAGACGACGTGATCGTTTACATCAAGTCGCTTTGGTCGGATGGCATCTACGCCGTCTGGCACGACATCGAACGGCGTTCCCTGGAGCCGTAAAGCGTGGTTTGCGGCTGCTTGGTCAACCTTATAGGAGGCTGACATGCTCAATTGGCTGAAACGACTTCGTGACGCCTTCCGGGCCTGGATCCGGGCCAACGCGGAAGCACACGCCAAATCCGCGCCGCATTCCTGCTGTTCCAAACCGCCCAGAAAGGTGTGATTACTCGCCAACACGACGTTTGGCGAACAACGCTATCGATAGTTCACGCGGGCGGCGGCGACACCTGGCAGGGAAAATTGCGCAGGCTGTTGGACCCCGCCACCGGGTCGAAGCATTCGCCGTCGATCAGCCGATTGGCGTCTCCGGCGCCATCCGCGTATTGCCACCAGCCATACTGGGCACACACCACCTGTGGCGCAAGGTGGCGGTCCAGCCTGGCGCGGGCGCGCATTTTGCCCATCGACGTGATTACTTCGATCCAGTCGCCTTCGCCGATGCCGCGCGCCGCCGCCGTGTCGGGGTGCAGTTCCACCAGGGGTTCGGGCATGCGCCGGCGCAGGGAAGGCTGGTTGCGCTGCTGGCTGTGGCAATACTGCGGCCACTTGGCGGTGGTGAGGGTGAGGGGAAAACGCGGGTCGCTCGGCACGCCGGGCGCGACGTAATCGGGAAGCGGGTCGAGGCCGACGCCGCGTAGTCGCTCGCTGTGCAGTTCCAGCCGGCCGCTGGGAGTGGCGAAGCCGTTCTGCTCATATTTCCGGTAGCGGGTTTCCAGCGCCAGGGTGATGCCGCCGGGCGCGGCGCGCAGGGCTGCCGGGGTCAGGCCGGCCGGTGCCAGCATCTCGGCCAGCGCTGTTTCAGGGTCGCCGCCGAAGAACTGCTCGGCCAGGCCCAGGCGTTTGGCCAGCTCGAACACGATCCAGGTATCGGAACGGCTCTCGCCCTGGGGCGGCACCAGCGCCGGGCGCAGTTGCACATGGGCCTCCGCCGCCGCGCTCACCTGAAAGCCGGCTTGCAGGCCTTCCCGTTCCCAGGCGCTGCACACCGGCAACAGCAGGTCGGCGTAGCGCGCGGTCGGGGTTTCGACCAGTTCGGTCAGGGCGAAGAAGTCGAGCTGCTTCAGGGCGGCTTCGCTCAATCGGGTATTCGGTTTGGAGAGCAAAAAATTGCTGCCGAAGGAGATCAGGCAGGAGACCGGGTAGGGTTCGCCTTCCACCACGGCGCGGAACAGGTCGCGGCTGGTGATCCAGCCCTTTTGCGGCGGCCCCTGCGGGCGCTCGTCCCGGCCCAGGGTCAGCGCCCGTTCCTCGGGGGTGACCCAGGCGAAGCCCATGACGTCGGCCACGGGCGGCTTGCTGAACCAGACATTGCCGCCGGGCGCGTCCAGGCAGCCGGTCAGGCCATACAACGCGGCAATCGCGCGGCCACTCTGGGTAGCGTTGCTGTGCTGGCAGGTGCCGGTCCAGGTGAAAAAGGACAGCGGCAGGTTGTCGGCAATCAGGTTCGCCGCCGCCTCGACTTGTTCGGCGGGGATGCCCGTGGCCTCCTCGACGCGGTCGGAGGGCCAGGCGCGGCAGCGTTCGGCGAGACGCTCGAACACCGGGCGGCAAACGACTTCGCCGCGCAAGGTCCGCACCGTGTAACGCCCGCGCAAGGCCAGGCGGGTTGTCACTGCGGCATTGGGCGGGCGCGGCGGGCAGGGCAGGGCGGCGCCGCTCGCCTCGTCCCAGGCCAGGGGGCGTCGCGCGTTACCGTCTTCACGCAGATCGGCTTCGCTCAGCGGGCGGCCATCGTCTTCGCTTACCAGGAAGGGCGCGTCGCTCCAGCGGGCCAGGAATTCATGGTCGATGCGTCCCGACTCGATCAGAAGATGGGCCAGGCCCAGGGCCAGCGCCGCGTCGCTACCGGGGTGAGGACGCAGCCACAGGTCGGCGGAGGCGGCCAGACCCGCGCGACGGGGATCGACCACGATCAGCTTGGCGCCGCGTTTGCGCGCCTGCCGCACCGCCGTCGCCTGCGCCAGCCAGGACGTGGCCGGGTTGAAACCCCATAACAGGATGCAGCCGGTATGTTCGTAATCCGGCATGCCGATGCCGGCGCCGAAGGTGTAGGCCGGGGCGAAATCCTTGTGCCAGTTGCAGTTCTCGGTGGCGAATATCAGGTTGGGGCTGTGGCAGGCATGGGCCAGGCGGTGGATCCAGGCAACGCTGTCGGCCACCGCTGTGCCGCTCGGCGTGGCGATGCCGAAGGCCAGGCCCTGAGGGCCGTGTTGCGCTATCGCGGCGCGCGCCTTGGCGGCCAGCAGATCGAGGGCGGCGTCCCAGGAGATGCGCTCCCAACCGGGATCGGCTTCACCCTTGGGACGGGTGCGGCGCAGCGGATACAGGATGCGATCGGGCGCATAGACCGCTTCCGCCGCCGCCTTGGCCTTGACGCACAGGGCCTGGCCGGTGGGATGCGCCGGGTCGGCATCAACGCGGGTCAGGACGCCGTCTTCCAGTGTCGCCACGCAGCCGCAGCGGGAGATGCACAGGGCGCAATAGCCGTGACGCAGTTCAGTGCTCATGGATCTCTCCGCTTGAAAAGGGTGTCTGGATTCTAGAAGGCTCGGTGCGCGTTAGCTGTAGATACGATGGAAAGCGCATGGGGGCGTGGCCCCCCTTTGGAAAAGGGGGGAACCTTTGTTGCAATCGCTTCACCCATAATGCCGACCTGGATACAGGCACAGGAAAGATCGTTTCATGCACGCACTCAGGCAGTTTTTGTTGGGGCTTCGTCCCTATCTGATTACCGAGTCCACCCCCCTCAGTATGGGGGAACGGCTGCGCTCCACATTGGCCGCATTCATCGCCGTGCTGGTGGTGGGTTATGTCAGCAGCCGATTCATGGAAGGGGCTGGCCTACTTGTGCTGGTGGCCTCCATGGGGGCTTCGGCCATCCTTCTGTTCGTCACTCCAAACAGCCCGTTGGCGCAGCCCTGGCCATTGGTGGGCGGCCACCTGATCGCGGCATTCGTGGGGGTGGCCTGCGCGCAATTGATCTCCGATCCCTGGGCGGCGGCGGCGACGGCGGTGGCGCTCGCAATTCTTGCCATGCACTTCAGCCACAGCCTGCATCCGCCCGGCGGGGCGGTGGCGCTGGTGGCCGTGCTGGGTGGCGACGCCGTTCACGCGGAGGGCTACCGTTTCATGCTGGAGCCGGTGGGGCTCAACGTGCTGCTGTTGCTCCTGGCCGCGCTGGTCATCAACAACCTGCTGCCCGGACATCGCTATCCCGCGCGGCCGAATTCCAGGAAAGACACCCGGCATCATCACGACGACCCCACGCCACTCGACCGACTCGGTCTGGATCGCACCGACTTGCGCAATGCCTTGCGCGATCTCGACACCTATCTGGACATCAGCGAGGCGGACCTCGACCGCGTCTACAGCCGCGCGGGCATCCACGCCTTTCGCCGCAAGATGGGCAACATCACCTGCGCCGACATCATGTCGCGCGACCTGTCCACGGCGGAATACGGCACCGAACTGGAGGAAGCCTGGGCCCGACTGCGCTACCACAAGGTCAAGGCGATTCCGGTGATCGACCCGTTTCGCCGTGTGATCGGCGTCATCACCCTGGTGGACTTCATCAAGCGCGCCAACCTGAAAACCTATGAAACCTTCGAAGACAAGCTGATTCGTTTCATCCGCCGCACACCCGGCATCGCCTCGGAAAAACCCGAGGTGGTCGGCCAGATCATGGCCACACCGGTGGTGACCGCGCGCGAGGACATGCACATCGTCGAACTGGTGCCGATGCTCTCGGACAAGGGGCTGCACCATATTCCCGTGGTCGATGCCGACGCCCGCCTGGTCGGCATGGTGACCCAGTCCGACCTGATCGCCGCCTTGTATACCGGCGATGCCATGAAGTAGCCATAAGCGCGGGGGAGCGCCGGTTGAAGCGGCTTCCCCCTATTTCCAGGTTTTTTTTGGTTAACTGGTGATGCGGTTGGCGCGGCGGTACCCCCCTTTTATCAAAGGGGGGTAGGGGGGATTTCTGAGACAGCTGCTCAGGAAAACGTCGCTAAATCCCCCCCAGCCCCCCTTTGGAAAAGGGGGGGAGTGGATGCGGTAACGCATACAGCGCCTTTTGAACCCACCCCAACCCACACGCTGAACGAACATGATCGAAAAGCTCCGTTCCCTCCCGCGCACCGTCTGGCTGCTTGGCCTGGTGAGCCTGTTCAACGACAGTACTAGCGAGCTGGTCTACCCCCTGGTGCCGCTGTTCCTAGCTTCCGTGCTGATGACGGGCCCCAAGATGCTGGGCTTGATCGAAGGTATCGCCGAGGCAACCGCCAGCCTGCTCAAGCTGTTCTCCGGCGTGCTCATGGATCGCCGCGGCAACGCCAGAGTCTGGGTGGTGGGTGGCTATGGCCTGGCCGCGTTGTCGCGACCGCTGTTTTACCTGGCGTCGAGCTGGCCGATGGTGCTGGCGCTGCGTTTTTCCGACCGAGTGGGCAAAGGCTTGCGCACCTCCCCGCGCGACGCGTTGCTGGCCGGCGCGGTGGACGCCAGCAGTCGGGGCCTGGCGTTCGGCCTGCACCGCGCCATGGATAACGCCGGAGCGGTGATCGGGCCACTCCTCGCCGCCTGGCTGCTGGCGCGGGGAGTGCCGCTCAAGGACGTGTTCCTGTGGGCCATCGTGCCCGGCATGATCACCGTCGCCCTGACCCTGGCGGTCAAGGAGCCGGCAGCGATGCCGGGGGTAAAACGCCCTGCTTTCTCCTGGCGGATGCAAGGTTTCCCGCCCGTGTTCAAACGCTACCTCCTGGTGCTGGCCCTGTTCACCCTGGGCAATTCCTCGAATATGTTCCTGCTGTTGCGGGCCAGGGAGCTGGGGCTGCCCGATTACCAGGTGCCCTTGCTGTGGGCGTTGACCTCGGCGGTGGCGATGCTGCTGTCGACGCCACTCTCCGCCCTCTCCGACCGCCTCGGCCGGGCGCGGCTCATCCTCGCGGGCTGGGCGGTATACGGTCTGTTTTATCTCGCGATGGGGCTGAATGGCTTCCACACTTCACTGCTCTGGCCACTGTTCGCGTGCTACGGCGTGTTCCTGGCCGCCACCGAAGGCGCCGAGAAAGCCCTGGTGGCCGACCTCGCTCCGAAAGACCGGATGGGCACCGCCTACGGCTGGTTCAACCTCACAGCCGGGGTCATGCTCCTGCCCGCCTCGCTGTTATTCGGCGTGCTCTATCAACAAGCCGGCGCGCTGACCGCCTTCGCCTTCTCCGCCACCTGCGCCCTGGCGGCGGCCATCCTGCTGCCCCTCTGGGCACTACGCGGCATGCGAAACGATGCGCTCGCCAGGGAGTATGCCTTATCGGATGACGCCTGATTCAACCCGGGTCGCGGCCTACCCCGCTCAGGGCATGGCATTGACCCAAGCCGGCGAACGCCACGCTGACTTCGCGGGCCTGGCCGATGGGGCGCATGCCGGTCCATGCCCCGGTGGTCACCACATCGCCTTCCCTGGCGCCGCCTATGTGATCGATCCACCAGGGCAGGCAATGGAACAGGTCATCGAGCGGGGGATTGGCCACGCGCTCGTCCAACACCTCCCCGTCCGCCATGATCGTGACGTCCAGACCCCGCCAATCCCGCTCCCGCCACTGAGGTATCTCGTCGCCAAGGATCAGAGCGCCGTTAAGCAGGTTATCCGCCAGGCACCAGTAGGGCCCGGCGTATTCCGGGTCGTGCAGCCGGGAATCCACCACTTCCATGGCGACGTGCATGCCGCCGATGGCCGCCAGTATTTCGTTCCGGCCATAGGGTTCCGAACGCGGCGCCAGGTCGCGGCCGAAACGAACGGCGATCTCCGCTTCGACGCCTACGCTACATAGACCCCCGCGCCGGAACCCGCCTGGGCTGATGGAAAATCGGGTCGGCAATATCGGGGCGGCGACTGGCTCGGTCGTCTTGCCGGCGGCACCGACCTTCCACACGTGGGGCCGGCCGATGCACCCTAGGCGACGCCAGACCAAATCCTGCACGGCGTAGGCTTGGTCAGCGTCGACCGGGCCGCTATCGGCCCGCGCCAGAATGCGGACATGCTCCTCATGGGCGTCGAGGAGGCGTTGAGCGAGTTGTTCGGAAGTGTCCATGGCACGAATCATAACCAAGACATCGTTGCTAACCTTGATCGGTTCCCGGTTATCTTAGAAACCTCCGTTGGACGCGCTGCGCGGTTTTCGAGCCGGCTGGCAAGGCGCGTTCAGTTGCCCATGCGCGCGGCGGGCCGGAAGCCCGAAAGGAGGAGCAACGCGGCCAGGCGGGCGCGTGCAAACTCGACCCACCGCGTCAATTTCCTCGCTAATGCCAGGTCGTGAGTGACCTCCCCCTTTGTCGAAGGGGGCCGCCGCGCCCACCGCGCCACCAGTCAACGCGAATCTGGCTCCCGACCAGCACGGGCCAAAGCTTGTCGAAGGGTGGGGTTTTAACAGGCACCCACTAGAATGAAGGGCATAGTGTTTATCTACCAAGGAGATGTCATGAGAACAGCAGCGCTCGTTTTGTCGGCGGTATTCGTCTTGGGGGGGTGCGCTACCCAGGAGCCGGTCAAGGTCGTCGACGCCGTATGTGATAGTGCTTCCTGCATGGGGCAACTGGCCGATCTCCGCCAGAGATCCAGAGCAGAGTTGGACGCCGGCAACGCGGCACGCTTGGCGGCGGAGGATTGCCGCCGGCAAAAAGGGGCTGTCGAACAGCAATTGCAGGCCGTGAAGGGGGTTCAAGCCCTAGCGGAAAAAGGTCTGGCTGAGCAGACTGCCGCGCTGGCCCGTTGCCAGGGGACATTGGCGACTCTTCAGGAGAAGGTCAAGGCCGATGCGGCGGCCAATGAAGCAATGCGTCAGGAACTTCAGAAACACGCCAAGATCGTGGAAAGCTCCACCAAGCAATTGCAGCGCATGAAGGATCTGGAGGAGCGTCTACGCGAGCGACTGCAAAGTGATATCGGCGCCAAGGATGTGGAGATTGAACGTTTGCGCTCGAAGTTATCAGTACGTGTGCTGGACAGGATACTGTTCGAGTCCGGTAGCGCGGATATTCTGCCTCAGGGGCGCAGGGTGCTGGAGCGTGTTGCCACGGCGCTTGAGGAAGGGGATGAAACCATCCGCATCGAAGGCCACACCGACATCGTTCCCATCGGTCTCGAGTTGAAGAAGAAATATTTCTCCAATTGGGAGCTCTCCACCGCGCGGGCCTCCAGCGTGGCACGTTTCTTCCTGGACCATCATGGCCTTGAACCGACGCGCATGGAAGCGGTGGGGTACTCGAAATATCGCCCCATTGCACCCAATGATTCCGAGGAAAATCGCCAGCGCAACCGACGCGTTGAAATTGTGCTGACGCCATGGAAACCCGAAGTGGAGGACGCTCCGTAGTTGTCCCGGAGAGTCCCTTCGTTCAGTTCAGGATGAGCAACAACAAATCGATTCCGTTCGTGGTGAGCTTGTGTGGCCATTAATGGAATCAGTCGGTTGAGCACTTCGGCGGCGGTGTTTTACGCCGCCGCCAACTAACACTTCGATACCCAAACCCCCACATCAAGGCTCGATCCAGGGGTGCCGACGAACGTGCCCGCGATCGGTGGCACCGCTTCGGGCAATCTGGCCACCGCCACGGCGATGTGGTCCGCGCCGGCGATTTCCCCAATCGTGGGGTCGAACCCCTTCCAGCCCGCGCCTGGCAGATATACCTCGGCCCAGGCATGGGTCGCGCCTAAACCATCCGTCGCCAGCGGGGCGTGGAGATAACCGCTGACAAAGCGTGATGCCAAGCCCAGGCAGCGCGCCGTTTCCATGAATAGCGTCGCGAAATCACGGCAGGAACCCGTGCCATAAGCCAGTGTTTGCGCCGCTGTTTGCACACCTGGTTCTTCTCGCCGCTGATATGACAGCGTTTGATGGATATGGTTGGCAAGCCGTTGCAATAGCGAGTAAGTCTGAATCTGTTCTCCGGATTGCCAAAAATTGCTAATCCATTCAGCCAGCTGTATTTTCGTCTGATCATCTGGAAATGCCATATAGGGCAACAGCAATATGACTTCGTCGGATTGATAGGCGAATGGATAGTTAATTGCATGATTTGCCACCAGGAAATCGAGTGGTGCCTCATTGAATTGCTGAATGATGACTTCGCTCTCTATTGCAAGCTGACGGGTGGGCGAATCAAAGGTGGCGGTGGCAACCGAATTTCCCTCCACATCGCGGTGCCAGAGCAGAGTGGCGGGAGGGTTGATTTTCAGGCTTGAAGACTCGATACGCATTTCATGATCTTCCCTCGGACGCAGACGCAACTGGTGCGGCCCGAGCGTCACCATGCCGGAGAAGTTGTAATAGGTGTGGTGAACGATTTTAAAGCGTTGCATGTTTCATCCCGCTGATTGATTCCACATGCACCCAAAAAGGGGCTGCCTGGAAATAAGGTCATGCTCAATAACATGTGACGAGCCACAAACTGTGGCATCGTCGTAAATGATTGGGCAACTACAAAAGGGCTACAGCCGCCCGGGCGGTGAACGGGCGAATATCTGTCACGCGAAATAGGTTTCCCGCACGGCGTTGTCGATGCCGGCGAGGCCGAGTTGCAGTTGGTCAATAAGCAGATGCAATTCTGCTTGCTCCAGTGTGCCGGGGTTCACCTTCTCGACAGATCGTTCCACCGCGCGAATCTGGGCGACTACCTTGGTATTCTTCTTGAGCAATAGGGCGCAGCCCTCGATTTCGCCCAGGCAATGCAGGATGGCACGGGGGAAGAGTCGCTCCTTGAACAGGAACTCCAGTACGTCACGGCGCCGGACCGGTTCCTGTACCGAGCGCCGATACATCTGGTAGCCGGTCAGCGATTTCAGCACACTCATCCACTGGATGTTCTCGAACGGAGTGAGTTCGTGTTCCGCGGGTGGCACCAGGTCGGCGGAACGGACGTCGATGATGCGCGAGGTCATGTCGGCGCGCTCCAGATTGCGGCCAAGGCGCACGAAATGGTAGGTCTCGTCGTGCAGCATGGAGCCGGCCAGGATGCCGGTGATGGTCTGCGCGCCACGTACTATCTGCTGTAGATAAACGTGCCGGTTCTTCGGCCAGTATCCCTTCTGGGCATCCGTCCTGGCGGTCTGGTAGAGGGTGTTGATCTCTTCCCATGCCTCGCGTGGCATGACATCCCTCACTGTTCTGGCGCTCTCACGCGCCATGGACAGTGAACTGAGGATGGAACCGGGATGGGTCAGGTCGCTGATCAGGAATTTCATGATCTGCCGCTCGTCATCAGCCACGCCCAGGGTCTGGAACGCTTCTTCATCGCCCAGGATGTGCACGATGCTGATCCAGCCCGGGCGAATGCCTTTGGGCAGGTCAAGTTGCAGATGGCTGCTGACGCTGATCAGGCGGGCGATATCCTCGGCTCGCTCGACGTAGCGGCCGATCCAGTAGAGGCTGTTGGCTACGCGTGAAAGCATGTCAGTTCCCCCCTTCGAGATCGACGATCCAGGTGTCCTTGCTGCCGCCGCCCTGAGAGGAGTTGACCACGGTGGACCCCTTGCGCAGGGCGACCCGGGTCAAGCCGCCGGTGGTGACGTAAGTCTCTTTGCCGGACAGGATGAATGGGCGCAGGTCCAGGTGGCGTGGTTCGACTTTGGTGCCCACCAGGGTGGGCGCCGTGGACAGGGTGAGCATCGGCTGGGCGACGTAGTTGCGCGGATTGCGTTTGATGGCGCGGATGAACTGCTCGCATTCCTCGGCACTGGCCTGCGGACCGATCAGCATGCCGTAGCCGCCGGATTCGTTGGCCGGTTTCACCACCAGTTCGGCGATATGCGCCAGCACGTAATCGCGTTCTTCCTTGTAGATGCAGCGGTAGGTGGGCACGTTGGGCAGCAGGGGTTCTTCGTGCAGGTAGTAGCGGATCAGGTCCGGCACATAGGCATAGACCACCTTGTCATCCGCCACCCCGGCGCCGGGCGCGTTGGCCAGGCCCACCTTGCCGGCCTTCCAGGCCCGCATCAGGCCGGCCACGCCCAAGGTGGAGTCGGGGTTGAAGGCCTCGGGGTCGAGGAACAGGTCATCGATGCGGCGGTAGATCACATCCACCCGCTTCGGGCCGTCGATGGTACGCATATAGACGCAGTCGTCGTCACCCACGATCAGGTCGGTGCCTTCCACCAGTTCCGCGCCCATCTGCTGGGCGAGGTAAGAATGCTCGAAGTAGGCGGAGTTGTAGATGCCGGGTGTGAGTACCACCACCACCGGCTTGGCGATCCGACGTGGGCTGAGGGAGGCGAGCATGTCGTAGAGCTTGGCGGGGTAGTCGTCCACCGGCAGGATGTTCTCGTTCTCGAACAGATCCGGAAACACCCGCTTCATGACCTGGCGGTTCTCCAGCATGTAGGACACCCCCGAGGGCACCCTCAGGTTGTCTTCCAGAACATAGACGGTGCCATCCTTGTCACGCACCAGGTCGGAGCCGCAAATATGCGCCCAGACCCCTTGGGGCGGTTTGATGCCCACGCACTGGGGACGGAAATTGACCGAATCCTCCAGTAGTTCGCCGGGAAATACACCGTCCTTTATGACTTGCTGCTGATCGTAGAGGTCGGCGATGAACAGGTTGAGCGCCTTCACCCGCTGCACAAGGCCGCGTTCGATCTGGCGCCATTCACGGCTGTCGACGACGCGGGGGATGATGTCGAACGGCCAGGTCCGGTCGATGGAACCGTCCTGGTCGGAATAGACGGTGAAGGTGATGCCCATCAGCTTGATGGCGAGGTCGGCCGCCGCCTTGTACTCCTCGATTTCCTTGTCGCTCAGGTCGCGCAGGAACTGGCTGAGCTGGTTGGCCGCGGGCCGTGGCTTACCGCGCGCCTGAATGATTTCGTCGTGAAGTCCTTTGGTTGGATAGCTGCCCCAGCGGATGGCCATGCATTTCCCCTCGGTCTTGGTGTGGACAGTGGCTATTATAAACACTTGCCCCCGATGGCCCTTTTGGCCGGAACCTCGCAGCCCACCCTGAACAACCACCATGACCTATTGTCTAGCCATCAAGACGAATGCCGGCATCGTCTTTGCGTCCGATTCGCGCACCAACGCCGGGGTCGACTACATCCGCACCTACAGCAAGATGCACGTCTTCGCCAAACAGGAGGATCGGAGCCTGGTTCTGCTCACCTCGGGCAACCTGGCGACCACCCAGGCGGTGGTCAATACCATCCAGAACGACATCGAGGACGAGGCCAATCCGAATCTTTTCACTTGCCGGCATCTCCATGACGCCGCCAAGTACATCGGCGAAATCAGCCGCAAGGAACAGTTACGGCATGCCGCCGCTTTTCAGGATGCCGGCGCCAACTCAGGTGCCAGCGCCACCATGATTCTGGGCGGCCAGATCGCCGGGCGCCCCCCCGAGATCATCCTGATCTACCCGGAAGGCAATTACATCAGCGCCTCGCCCGAGACGCCCTACCTGCAGATCGGCGAAACCAAGTACGGCAAGCCCATCCTGGACCGTATCATCATGGCCAGCACCACCCTGGAGGACGCCGCCCGTTGCGCCATGGTGTCACTGGATTCGACCATGCGCGCCAACCTCTCGGTCGGGCCGCCGCTCGAACTGGCCATTTACCGCGCCGACAGCCTGGAGAAACCCATCCAGCGCGTGTTCAAGCTGCAATCACCCTTCATCAAATCTCTGCAAAAAAGCTGGGGTGAAGGACTGCAAAGGGCCTTCAAACGGCTGCCACGCTTCGACTGGGAAAATTCGCAATAACGGTGGTGGCGTTCCGCACAGATTCTCTCTGTGTGCTTCCGCATAAAAGCTGGGCACGGATTGAATCGGTGCATCATGGACTTGTCGGTCTGTGCCGGCGAGCCAGGCCAGCGTCCAGGATTTTGTAAGCCGCGATCCGGTTACGCTGGGGGGCAAGCCGGGAAGTTGCTAGACGGACCTAAGCGCTTGAATTTGATGGTCGGGGTGAGAGGATTCGAACCTCCGGCCTCCACGTCCCGAACGTGGCGCTCTACCAGGCTAAGCTACACCCCGACTTGAACTGGTCTCGGAACCGGAACCAGTGAAACTGACGGCTGACGACTGTTTGTTACTTGCCGTTCAAAATTCGCGGCTGACCGCGAAGGCCGATAATTCTAGCAAAGCGGCCTTGTATTGGCTATCTGGAATTACCGACAAAGCGTTACGCGCCAAATCGGCTTCGGACTCCGCCTGGCGACGGGCGTGGTCGAGGGCGCCGGTGCTCTGCACAATGGCGAGAATTTCATCAAAGCGGCCGGCGTCGCCTTGTTTGATGGCGTTGCGGATGATTTCCGCCTGTTCCGATGTGCCGTGTTTCATGGCGAACAGCAAGGGGAGGGTGGGCTTGCCTTCAGCCAGATCGTCACCGACGTTCTTGCCGATCACTTCGCTGCTCCCGGAGTAGTCCAGGACATCGTCGATGATCTGGAATGCGGTGCCCAGGTGCATGCCGTAATCGCCCAGAGCATCTTCCTGCGCGCGCGGAGCGCCCTGGATGATGGCGCCCAGGCGGCCGGCGGCTTCGAACAGCTTCGCGGTCTTGTAGCGGATGACGCGCAAATAGGCCGCCTCGTCGATGTCCGGGTCGTTGCAGTTCATCAGTTGCAGGACTTCGCCCTCGGCGATGATGTTGGTGGCATCGGAAAGCACATCCATGACTCGCATGCTGTGCAGCGACACCATCATCTGGAACGCGCGGGAATAGAGAAAATCACCCACCAACACGCTGGCGGCATTGCCGAACAGGGCATTGGCGGTGTCCCTGCCGCGCCGCAAGGAAGAGGCGTCCACCACATCATCGTGCAGCAGGGTGGCGGTGTGGATGAACTCGACCACGGCGGCGAGTTCGAAATGTTGCACGCCTATGTGCCCCATCGCCTTGGCCGAAAGCACCACCAGAGCGGGGCGCAGGCGTTTGCCGCCACTGTGGATGATGTATTCGGAGACTTGTCGTACCAGTGCCACCTCGGAGTGCAGTCGCGCACGAATGACCTGATCGACCTGGGCCATGTCGGCGGTCAGCAGCGTTTGCAGCAGGGGGGATGACACGATGTGGATGGAACTCAGGTGAGGGGTGGAAAACAGGAACGTTATTTATGGTGCTGCAGAGAGGAATCGAACCCCCGACCTACTGATTACGAATCAGTTGCTCTACCAACTGAGCTACTGCAGCCTGGGCCGGCATTATATTGGGGCTGTCAGCACTAAGCCAGAGATAAGAGCGGTAGCTTGGTGCTGGCAGCCAAGCCAACTCAACGGCTTCGTAGGTTGAGGCGACGTGGAAGGACAGCAGCTACAGCCGTCTTGGACGGCCATAAAAAAACCCAGGCTACAGACCTGGGTCTTTTTAGTGGCGTGAAGCAGTCTGCGGCCGGAGTTCCGTATCTGTTTGGTGGCACGCCACAAGATGGGTCGAATTCTCCGGGCACAGACAGGGGTTGTCAACCATGTTGGACCGGAGTGTTGGTGAAATGAAAACATCGTGTATCAGGCACCCAGATAACGATCCTTTGACTGTTATCCGTTCATGGTCATTATTGGCCTGTGATGGGAATCAATGTGCCGCTTCACTTCTTAGCTATTTCGAATACTGGCACAATTTGATGGAAGAACGCTCCATCAGGGCACGTGAATTAAACGACCAGATGGAGGCGCGTGGAGGTGGGCGCCAAGAGAACGAATCCTTACTGCAGTACCACACAGAAAAACATTTAATAAGTGGGGTGCTTGTTTATGGTCGGGCGTCAGTGCGTAATGCATTACAAATACTGGCGGCTAGAAAATTTATTACAATTCATACAAATCAGGCAGACCCGACAGACCGTTCTCGTTTTTATTTGTTTCACCCATCGATAGTGAATGAGTGGATCAGTGAGCATCTTCCCGACATTAAGTCATATGGCGAACAATATCGTGGAGGAAATGGGAGGTATCCAACCAAGCCCATCGTCCACTCGCCCCCCCTTCCTCTTGAGGTTGTGCAGTCGTCGGCAGGAGAACAGACGTCACCTGAGCCTGCTGATAGCTCCCATCAAGGCAAGCTTGATGTCACATCACCGTCCATCGTTCAAAACCAGACGATGCATCGTCCAGAAGTGGACGATGGGCTGCGCAAAAATGATGCAACACCCTCGGAAGCCGCGCCGTTGCTCATTGTTCAAAATCGAACGATGCATAGTTCACTTTCAAACGATGCATCGTCCGAAACCGGACGATG
>CAZIUC010000004.1:0-171693 GCA_964542455.1 uncultured Thiobacillus sp.
CCGCGAGGGCGGCCGTACAGTCGGCGCCGGCGTGGTCGCGAAAGTCATCGAGTAATCAAGGCAACTACTATGTCAAACCAGAAAATCCGAATTCGTCTCAAGGCCTACGATTACAAGCTGATCGATCAATCCGCCATGGAAATCGTCGATACCGCCAAGCGCACCGGCGCTGTCGTGAAGGGCCCCGTGCCTCTTCCCACCTCGATAGAGCGATTTGATATTTTGCGCTCTCCGCACGTGAACAAGACTTCACGTGATCAGCTTGAAATCCGTACCCATAAGCGTTTGATGGATATCGTCGATCCCACTGACAAAACCGTCGATGCACTGATGAAGCTTGATCTTCCCGCTGGAGTGGATGTCGAGATCAAGTTGCAGTAATTCAGGTTGCCTTAAGGGCGCGAGAGTGTATATACTCTCGCGCTTTCTATTTGTAACCGCTGGCCAATTGTAGTCGGCGCCTTGAAAAGGAAACAAAAATGAGTCTAGGCCTTGTCGGTCGGAAGATTGGCATGACCCGCGTTTTCACAGAGGATGGTGTGTCTATTCCTGTGACTGTGCTGGATGTGTCGAACAACCGCGTCAGTCAAGTCAAGACGGCCGCAACGGATGGTTATACCGCTGTCCAGGTCGCCTACGGCACGCGTAAGCCGAGTCGGATTACCAAGCCTGTTGCCGGTCATCTGGCCAAGGCCGGAGTGGAAGCTGCTCGTGGTCTTGCGGAATTTCGTGTTACAGCGGAAGCGGTAGGGCAGCTTCTGCCTGGTGCCGTGCTTAATGCGGAGTTGTTCCAGCCCGGTCAAATGGTTGATGTTTCTGGTGTCACGCAGGGTAAGGGTTTTGCTGGCACTATCAAGCGACACCACTTCAAGTCTCAGCGCGCCTCTCACGGTAACTCGCGTTCACATAATGTTCCTGGTTCGATTGGTATGGCCCAGGACCCGGGTCGTGTATTCCCGGGGAAACGCATGTCCGGCCATCTTGGTGCGGTGCAACGTACCGTGCAAAATCTGGAAGTCGTGCGTGTTGATGCCGCGCGGCAGCTGCTCCTGATCAAGGGGGCCGTTCCAGGTCCCAAGGGTGGCGATATCGTGGTCTGTCCTGCGGTCAAAGGAGCGGCGTGATGGATCTGAAACTGATCAATGCACAGGGGCAGGATTCTGGCGCCGTGAGTGTTTCTGACGCGGTTTTTGCTCGTGACTACAACGAAGCGCTGGTTCACCAGTTGGTTACTGCCTATATGGCAAATGCCCGGACGGGGGATCGTGCGCAGTTAACGAGAGCTGAAGTGCGCCACAGCACGAAAAAGCCGTTCAAGCAGAAGGGCACCGGTCGTGCTCGCGCGGGTATGACTTCATCGCCCATCTGGCGTGGCGGTGGTCGTGCTTTTCCCAACAAGCCTGACGAGAACTTTAGCCAGAAGGTTAACCGCAAGATGTTCCGCGCCGGTATCGCGACGATTTTCTCGCGTCTTGCGCAGGATGGGCGCTTGACCGTGGTGGATAGTCTGGCCATTGAGGCGCCCAAGACCAGGATTCTCGCCGGCAAACTCAAGGAAATGGGGATTTCCAATCGCGTGCTGATTATTGCGCACGAAATTGATGAAAACCTGTGGCTTGCTTCCCGTAATCTGCCAAACGTCCTGCTTTTAGAGCCGCAGCATGCCGACCCGGTTAGTCTGATTCGTTTTGATCGCGTACTCATGACGCGCGACGCAGTCAAGTCCATTGAGGAGATGTACGCATGAGCGCCGTACAGATGAAAGAGGAGCGCCTGCTCCAGGTCATCCTGGCGCCGGTTATCTCTGAAAAGGCGACGATGCTTGCCGACAAGCGTGAGCAGGTCATTTTCCGTGTTGCCACAAGTGCAACCAAGCCCGAGATCAAGGCAGCTGTCGAGCTGTTGTTCAAGGTCCAGGTCAAGGGTGTGCAGGTCACCAATGTGAAGGGCAAGAGCAAGCGTTTTGGCCGATTCAACGGCAAGCGTTCTGATTGGAAGAAGGCGTATGTCTGCCTTAAGCCGGGTCAGGAACTCAACTTCGCGGCAGGAGAATAAGTCATGCTGGTAAAAGTAAAACCGACCTCCCCTGGCCGCCGTGCGGTGGTGAAGGTGGTCACGCCTGGTCTGCACAAGGGTAAGCCGGTAGCCTCGCTGGTCGAAAAGCAGAATAGCAAGGCGGGCCGTAACAACAACGGCCACATCACTACGCGCCACAAGGGTGGTGGTCACAAGCAGCACTACCGTATTGTTGATTTCAAGCGCAACAAAGACGGCATTCCCGGCAAGGTGGAGCGTATAGAGTACGATCCCAACCGAAGCGCACATATCGCGCTTCTGCTTTACGTCGACGGTGAGCGTCGCTATATCATCGCGCCACGTGGTGTCGCTGTGGGAACGATTCTGATGAGTGGAGCGGAGGCTCCGTTCAAGCCGGGTAATTGCATGCCTCTGCGGAACATCCCTGTGGGTTCCACGATACATTGCATCGAAATGATGCCTGGCAAGGGCGCGCAGATTGCTCGATCGGCGGGTGCGAGTGTCCAGTTACTGGCGCGAGAAGGCACCTATGCTCAGCTTCGTTTGCGCTCAGGTGAAATTCGTCGCGTCCATGTCGATTGTCGCGCCACCCTGGGTGAAGTCGGCAACGAAGAACACAACCTGCGTTCTATCGGTAAGGCCGGTGCCATGCGTTGGCGTGGTGTGCGCCCAACAGTTCGTGGAACTGTGATGAACCCGGTTGACCATCCGCACGGTGGTGGTGAAGGCCGAACCGGTGAAGGCCGCGTGCCTGTTTCTCCTTGGGGTCAGCCTACCAAGGGCTACCGTACCCGTAACAATAAGCGTACCGATAGCATGATCGTGCGTCGCCGTCACAAAGCGTAAGAGGTGAGTTGAATGGCTCGTTCTGTAAAAAAAGGCCCCTTCGTTGACGGCCACCTGATGAAAAAGGTGCTGACCGCGTTGGCGGTGGGTGACAAGAAGCCGATCAAGACTTGGTCGCGTCGTTCCACAGTTCTGCCCGATTTCATCGGTCTGACGGTTGCTGTGCATAACGGTAACAAACATATCCCCGTGTACGTCACGGAAAACATGGTGGGCCACAAGCTCGGCGAATTTGCACTGACCCGTACGTTCAAGGGTCACGCCGCCGACAAAAAGGCCAAGAAGAAGTAAGGAGAGCAGCGATGCAAGTATCAGCAATTCTGCGTGGCACGCGGCTTTCCTCACAGAAGGCCCGTTTGGTCGCCGACATGGTGCGCGGTAAGCGCGTCGATCTGGCTCTGAATATCCTCACCTTCTCGCCGCAGAAGGCCGCCTTCACCATCAAGAAAGTGCTCGAATCGGCAATCGCCAATGCTGAGCACAACGAGGGCGCGGATATCGACGAACTGAAAGTTAGAACCATCTATGTCGACCAGGGCTCCAGCCTGAAGCGCTTCACCGCCCGGGCTAAAGGTCGCGGAAACCGCATCATCAAACCGACTTGTCACATCACTGTGACGGTTGGCGACTGAAGGAAGGCAAATGGGACAGAAGATTCATCCGATAGGATTCCGCCTGAGTGTCAATAAAGGCTGGACTTCCAAGTGGTATGCGAATAGCAAAAATTATGCGGCCACACTGATCGAGGACATCAAGGTGCGCGACTTCCTCAAGAAGAAGCTTGCTCATGCCTCCCTGAGTCGCATCGTTATAGAGCGTCCGGCCAAGAATGCCCGTATTACTCTTTTCTCCTCACGACCCGGTGTGGTGATTGGCAAGAAGGGTGAGGACATCGAAGCTCTTCGCCGTCAACTCAATGCAATGATGTCCGTGCCGGTTACACTGAACATCGAGGAAGTACGCAAGCCCGAGACTGATGCGCAGCTGATTTCCGATTCAATCGCCAATCAGCTTGAGAAACGAATCATGTTCCGCCGCGCCATGAAGCGGGCTATGCAGAATGCGATGCGCTTTGGTGCCCAGGGTATCAAGATCATGTCTGCCGGACGTTTGAACGGTATCGAAATCGCACGTACCGAGTGGTACCGCGAAGGACGAGTTCCTTTGCATACCCTGCGTGCTGATATCGACTATGGGTTCTCTGAAGCCAAGACCACCTACGGGATCATTGGTATCAAAGTCTGGGTTTATAAGGGTGATGCACTGGCGCGTGGCGAAAAGCCTGTCGCAGCACCCGAGCCTGAGCGTCGGCCGCGTCGTCCGGCGACACGGGCAGGAAAGGAGTAACACATGCTTCAGCCAGCCAGAAAAAAGTACCGCAAGGAACAGAAGGGCCGAAATACCGGCCTGGCAACACGCGGCGCGAAAGTGAGTTTCGGTGAATTTGGCCTCAAAGCAATTGCGCGTGGTCGCATTACCGCGCGCCAGATCGAAGCCGCCCGTCGTGCCATGACCCGACACATCAAGCGTGGGGGCCGTATCTGGATCCGCATTTTCCCGGACAAGCCGATTTCCCAGAAACCTGCTGAAGTCCGTATGGGTAACGGCAAGGGTAATCCTGAGTTTTACGTGGCTGAAATTCAGCCTGGTAAAGTGCTCTACGAAATGGAAGGTGTGGACGAAGTTACCGCGCGTGAGGCATTTCGCCTGGCCGCGGCCAAACTGCCCATCGCCACCACTTTTGTGACTCGCCATTTTGGGATCTGACATGAAAGCGAATGAACTCAAGGCCAAATCTACGGAAGAACTTAAGCAGGAAGTGAAGGAATTGCTTCGTGCACAGTTCAGCCTGCGTATGCAGCTTTCCACCCAGCAGACCACCAAGACCCACGAGCTTCGCAAGGTTCGCCGTGACATCGCCCGCGTGCGCACTGTCATGCGGGAACAGAAGCTTACGGCCGGCAACTGACGAGCAGGATCATGAGCGAACAACAAACTGTAAATGTCGCGCGCGCCCTCACCGGCACCATTGTCAGCGACAAGATGAACAAGACTGTAACGGTACTGGTGGAGCGTAAAGTCAAGCACCCCCTGTATGGCAAGATTATTCGTCTGTCCAAGAAATATCATGCGCACGACGAGAATAATGAGTTCGGCATGGGCGATGTCGTGGTGATCGAGGAATGTCGGCCGATCTCCAAGACCAAAGCCTGGCGTGTGGCACGTCTGATCGAAAAGGCGCACTTGGTGTAAATAAAGCTTGCTTAGGCATGCGCCCGCCAATACAATGGCGGGCTTTCCAGTTCGCCACAATGGCGTTCTGGAGTTAACGTGTAACCAAGCGGTTACACAACAGATTCGCGTGAAAACGCGCAACCCGAACGGGATCCAAAACTGCCGGCTACTGTTGGTTGGCAAGTTGGAGAGAAAACATGATCCAGATGCAATCCACGTTGGACGTGGCTGACAACACCGGTGCGCGCACCGTTATGTGCATCAAGGTGTTGGGTGGCTCGAAGCGGCGTTATGCCGGTGTAGGCGACATCATCAAGGTCAGCATCAAGGATGCTGCGCCGCGTGGTCGCGTCAAGAAGGGCGACGTTTACAGTGCTGTGGTGGTGCGTACCGCCAAGGGTGTGCGTCGTCCCGATGGTTCGCTCATCAAATTCGACAAGAACGCGGCTGTCCTGCTCAACAACAAGCTTGAGCCTATCGGCACCCGCATTTTCGGGCCTGTTACCCGTGAGCTGCGCACGGAGCGATTCATGAAGATCGTTTCGCTGGCGCCGGAAGTCCTGTAAGGAGCCTGATCATGCGCAAGATTCGTAAAGGCGATGAAGTCATCGTCCTGACCGGAAAAGACAAGGGCAAACGCGGAACAGTGCTGCGTATGCTTGAGGAAAAGTTGGTGGTCGAGGGTGTTAATCGCGTGCGTAAGGCTGTCAAGCCTAACCCGATGCGTGGAACCACTGGCGGTTTCCAGGATAAAGACATGCCTATTCATCAATCCAACGTCGCGGTGTTCAATGCCGCCGCGGGCAAGGGTGATCGTGTGGGTATCAAAACATTGGAAGATGGGCGCAAGGTGCGTTTCTTCAAATCCAATGGCGAAGTGCTGAACACGTAAGGAGTGGTCATGGCCCGTATGCACGATTACTACAAAGACACGGTTGTCAAGCAGCTTATGGATCGCTTTGGCTACAAGTCGGTAATGGAAGTGCCTTGTGTTACAAAAGTCACCCTGAACATGGGGGTGGGTGAGGCGGTTGGTGACAAGAAGGTCATGGAGCACGCTGTTAGTGATATGACCAAGATTGCTGGTCAGAAGCCTGTGGTGACGCTTTCCCGCAAGTCGATTGCCGGCTTCAAGATTCGCGACCACTACCCGGTGGGTTGCATGGTTACCCTGCGACGCGAACGCATGTACGAATTCCTGGATCGTCTGATCAGTGTCGCGATACCGCGTATACGTGACTTCCGGGGAATTGGTGGGAAGGGATTTGATGGCCGCGGCAACTACAACATGGGCGTCAAGGAACAGATCATCTTTCCGGAAATCGAGTATGAAAAGATTGATACGCTGCGTGGGATGAATATCACCATCACCACGACTGCCAAGACCGATGAAGAAGCCAGAGCTCTTCTTTCGGCGTTCAAGTTTCCTTTCAAGAATTGAGGTTGCGATGGCTAAGCTCGCACTGATCAACCGTGAAGCAAAACGTCGCGCCACGGTGAAGAAGTTTGCTGCAAAGCGTTTGGCGCTCAAGGCAATCATCAATGATGTCAACCTGGACGACAGCGACCGTATGGATGCGCGTCTTAAGCTCCAGACGTTGCCGCGCAACGCCAGTGAGAGTCGCCTGCGCAACCGTTGCGCGTTGACCGGACGCCCGCGTGGTGTGTTCCGTAAGTTCGGCCTGTGCCGTCACAAGATCCGCGAGTTCGCCATGAAGGGTGAAATTCCCGGCGTGGTCAAGGCTAGCTGGTAAGGGGTGCATATATGAGCATGAGTGATCCCATCGCCGACATGCTGACCCGTATTCGTAACGGTCAGATGGTCGAGAAAGTTACGGTAAAGATGCCGTCCTCCAAGCTTAAGAACGCGATCGCCCAAGTCCTCACGGACGAGGGTTATATCGATGGTTACAAAGTTCATGAGAACGGTGGATTGCCGGAAATGGAAGTGGCGCTGCGCTATTACGCGGGCCGTCCTGTCATTGAAAAAATCGAACGCATCAGCCGCCCAGGTCTGCGCATTTACAAGGGTCATGACAATCTGCCTCGTGTAATGAACGGTCTCGGTGTCGCCATTGTTTCCACATCACAGGGTGTCATGACCGACCGTAAGGCGCGCTCCCTCGGTGTTGGCGGCGAAGTTCTTTGCGTTGTGGCGTGAGGTAAAAGATGTCGCGCGTTGCCAAAAATCCTGTTTCTGTGCCGACTGGTGTTGAAGTCAATCTCACCAGCGACGCTATCACCATCAAGGGTCCTCTCGGTCTCTTGAAGCAATCTCTGGTTTCCCATGTCAGTGTCACGCACGCTGATGGTCATCTGCAGGTTGCTACCGCCAATGATTCCCGCCAAGCGCACGCCATGTCCGGAACCATGCGGGCACTGTTGGCCAATATGATCCTCGGAGTAACCAAAGGCTTTGAGCGCAAACTGACGTTGGTTGGTGTTGGTTACCGTGCTCAGGCCCAAGGTAACAAGCTCAATCTGACCCTGGGTTTCTCGCACCCGGTCGAGCACATCATGCCTGAAGGTATCAAGGTTGAGACGCCTACCCAGACAGAGGTTTTGATCAAGGGTATGGATAAGCAGGTGGTCGGCCAAGTTGCAGCTGATGTGCGTGCGTACCGCAAGCCCGAACCATACAAGGGCAAGGGCGTGCGTTATTCGGATGAAGTTGTGGTCCGTAAAGAGACCAAGAAGAAATAACCTGGAGCGATTGCAATGGACAAGAAATTCCGTCGGCTGCGCAGGGCGCGCAAAACCCGCGCCAAAATCGCGGAGCTGGGTGCGATCCGCCTTTGCGTACATCGCAGTAATACACACATCTACGCGCAGCTTATCGATGCGACAGGTGGCAACGTACTGGCATCTGCGTCCTCACTTGAGAAAGATGTGCGAGTTCAGTTGAAGAATGGCGGTAACGTAGATGCAGCCAAGGCCATCGGCCAGCTCATCGCCGAGAAGGCCAAGGCAATTGGAGTCGAGAAGGTTTCTTTCGACCGTGCCGGCTTTGCGTTTCATGGCCGTGTCAAGGCACTGGCCGAGGCAGCCCGTGAACACGGTTTGCAGTTCTAAGCGAGAAGATCATGGCGAAACCCCAACAGCAACAGCAAGAAGATCGCGGCGACGGCCTGCAAGAAAAGATGATTTCGGTCAACCGTGTCACCAAAGTGGTGAAGGGCGGCCGTATCCTCAGCTTTGCCGCTCTGACCGTGGTTGGTGACGGCGACGGAGCCGTCGGTATGGGCAAGGGCAAGGCCCGCGAAGTGCCTGTGGCCGTAACGAAGGCGATGGACGAAGCTCGTCGCAAGATGGTCAAAGTGTCTCTCAAGAACGGTACATTCCATCATGCCGTCATTGGCCGCCATGGTGCTTCCCGTGTTCTGATCCAGCCTGCTTCCGAAGGGACCGGGATTATCGCCGGTGGTGCGATGCGCGCGGTGTTCGAAGTGATGGGTGTTCATAATGTGTTGGCCAAGTGCCTTGGTTCTACCAATCCTTACAACGTCGTCCGTGCGACGCTGAATGGCCTGTCTCAGATGATGACGCCCAGCGAAATTGCGGCGAAGCGCGGCAAGACCGTCGCTGAAATCCTGGAGTAAGCCATGAGCGACGCCAAAGGAAAGATCAAAGTCACGCTGATCGGAAGCCCGATCGGCACCGTACAGTCCCACCGTGCCAGCGTGCGTGGTCTAGGGCTGAAGCGTATGAACCAGAGCAGGGTTCTGGAAGATACTCCAGCCGTGCGCGGTATGATCAATAAGGTCAACTACCTAGTGAAATTCGAGGTTGCGTGATGAAGCTCAACACAATCAAACCCGCCACGGGTAGCACCCACTCCAGTAAACGGCCTGGCCGCGGCATAGGATCCGGTCTCGGTAAGACGGGTGGACGTGGTCATAAAGGCCAGAAGTCACGTGCCGGTGGATTCCATAAAGTCGGTTTTGAAGGCGGCCAGATGCCTTTGGCGCGGCGCCTGCCCAAGCGCGGCTTCGTCTCGCTGGATCGTGCATTCAAGGCGGAAGTTCGCCTTTCCGACATCAATGCCCTGCCGGTTGATACCGTTGACATGCTGGTACTTAAACAGGCTGGTCTGGTCTCTCAATTGACGCGCAGTGTCAAAGTGATCCTGGCTGGTGAGATCGAGAAAGCTGTCAAGCTGGTCGGGATCGCCGCGACCAAGGGCGCACGTGCCGCGATCGAGGCTGCCGGCGGCAGCCTGGTCGAGGCCTGAGAAGGAAACGTATCTTGGCCGGTGCCGCCAACCTTCTCCAGATGTCCGGCAAGATGGGCGACCTGAAAAGTCGCCTCTTGTTCTTGCTCGGTGCATTGATCGTCTACCGAATCGGGGCTCACATTCCTGTACCCGGTATTGATCCGGCGACATTGGAACAATTGTTTCGCAGCCAACAAGGCGGCATTCTGGGCATGTTCAACATGTTCTCGGGTGGCGCATTGTCGCGCTTTACTGTCTTTGCGCTGGGGATAATGCCGTATATTTCCGCATCGATCATCATGCAACTGATGACCGTAGTCTCGCCGCAGTTGGAAGCGCTCAAAAAGGAAGGTGAAGCAGGCCGCAGAAAAATTACGCAGTACACGCGTTACGGAACGGTGGTGCTGGCAACTTTTCAGGCTATTGGTATCTCCATCGCGTTGGAAAGTCAGCCTGGCCTAGTGCTTGATCCAGGTTTGATGTTCCGCCTTACGACCATGATCACTCTGGTTGCCGGCACGATGTTCCTGATGTGGTTGGGCGAGCAGATTACCGAGCGCGGTCTAGGTAACGGTATCTCGATCATTATTTTCGCGGGTATCGCGGCCGGTTTGCCACGGGCCATCGGCGGCACGTTGGAGTTGACACGTACTGGTGCTTTTTCCATCCCTCTCGTGTTGGTTCTTTTTACAGGAGCGCTTCTTGTCACCGCACTGGTCGTTTTTGTCGAGCGAGGACAACGCAAGATTCTGGTCAACTATGCGAAACGGCAGGTTGGCAACAAAGTTTACGGCGGGCAAAGCTCACACCTGCCTCTGAAGCTCAACATGGCTGGTGTGATTCCTCCCATATTCGCTTCCAGCATCATTTTGTTTCCCGCAACCATTGCGGGTTGGTTTGGCAGTCACGAAGGATTCTCCTGGCTTAAAGATCTTGGCTCGGCGCTGTCGCCCGGTCAGCCAATCTATGTCTTGCTGTATGCCACCGCAATTGTGTTCTTCTGCTTCTTCTATACCGCGCTGGTATTCAATCCCAGGGAAACTGCGGACAACCTTAAGAAGAGTGGCGCTTTCATTCCTGGCTATCGCCCGGGTGAACAGACCGCTCGATTCATAGACAAGGTCATGACGCGATTGACTCTCGTTGGCGCCGCTTACATCACACTGGTATGTCTGCTGCCTGAGTTTTTGATTGTTAAATGGAATGTGCCTTTCTACTTTGGCGGTACGTCGCTGTTGATTATTGTGGTTGTGACGATGGACTTTATGGCCCAGGTTCAGGCCTACGTCATGACTCACCAATATGAGTCCCTGCTCAAGAAGGCCAACTTCAAGGGCGGTAATTTCATCTCTCGGTAGCTGTGATGGTTAACGAAAGTGCCATACAGATGCAGAGCGAAGTGCTGGAAAACCAGTCCGGCGTTATTTTCGTGCCAGGCTGGAAAACGGGCATGTAGTACTCGGTCATATCTCTGGAAAGTATCGTAAGCACTTCATACGCTTTCTTTCTGGTGACATGGTCACGGTTGAGCACACACCTACGACCTGTCGCGTGCCCGCATCGTCTACCGTGCGAATGAATGTTAGATAAAGGAGCCGAACATGCGTGTTCAAGCCTCTGTAAAGAAGATTTGCCGTAAATGCAAGATTGTCCGCCGCAAGGGTGTGGTTCGCGTGATTTGCAGCGAAGCTCGCCACAAGCAGCGTCAAGGTTGATTTCAACTTGCCAATGTGCAGGTTGGTTCACTATAATTTTTCGTTTTTGTTTGTTGGGGGTTAGTAGATGGCCCGTATTGCTGGGGTAAATATCCCAAATCATAAGCATACCGAGATCGCGCTTACGTCGATTTACGGTGTCGGCCGCACCCGTGCGCGGCTCATCTGTCAAGAGGCAGGTGTGAATCCCGCGCAGAAGATCAAAGATCTGACTGACAGCGACATCGAGAAGATTCGCGATAGCGTGGCCAAGATCACGGTGGAAGGCGACTTGCGTCGTGAGGTGACCATGAACATCAAGCGATTGATGGACCTCGGTTGCTATCGTGGCGTGCGCCATCGCAAGGGTCTGCCCCTGCGTGGGCAGCGGACTCGCACAAATGCTCGTACCCGCAAGGGCCCCCGCAAGCAGATGCAGAACAAGAAGTAATAGGTAAACGACATGGCCAAGGCAAGTGCAGCGCGTGCGCGCAAGAAAGTTAAGAAGAATGTGGCGGAAGGTATCGCGCATATTCACGCTTCCTTCAATAACACTATCGTCACCATCACTGATCGCCAGGGCAATGCGCTTGCCTGGGCGACCGCTGGTGGCGCTGGCTTCAAGGGCTCCCGTAAGAGCACCCCGTTCGCGGCTCAGGTGGCGGCTGAAAATGCCGGCAAAATGGCGCTGGAATTTGGTCTGAAAAACCTGGAAGTACGCATCAAGGGTCCTGGTCCTGGTCGTGATTCCACAGTGCGCGCGCTGAATGGTCTTGGATACAAGATCACCAGCATCTCCGATGTGACGCCCATGCCGCATAACGGCTGCCGTCCGCCCAAGAAACGCCGCATCTAAGCAACAGGAGAGCACAAGTGGCCCGTAACCTCGATCCAAAATGCCGTCAGTGTCGCCGTGAAGGCGAGAAGCTCTTTATCAAGGGCGAGAAGTGTTTCACTGATAAATGCGCTATTGAGCGCCGCAACCAAGCCCCTGGCCAGCATGGCGCCAAGAATATGCGCGTGTCTGATTATGGCGGTCAGTTGCGTGAAAAGCAGAAGATACGCCGCATCTATGGCGTGCTTGAACACCAGTTCCGTCTTACCTACTTTGCCGCGGATCGCCGCAAAGGAGTGACCGGTGAAAATCTTTTGCAAATGCTGGAATCTCGCCTGGATACAGTGACTTACCGTATGGGCTTCGGCGCATCACGTACTGAGTCGCGTCAAGCCGTTCGTCACAACGCAATTCTGGTCAATGGCAAGCGCGTCAATATCCCCTCCTATCAAGTCAAGCCGGGTGATGTGGTGGAAGTGGCCGAGAAAGCCAAAGCACAGTTACGTATCAAGGCCGCGGCCGAAGCCGCCGCGAGCCGTGGTTTTCCGGAGTGGGTTGAAGTCGATGCCAAGGCGCTCAAGGGCACTTACAAGGCCATGCCGCAACGCTCCGAATTGCCGCCCACCATCAATGAGCACTTGGTGATTGAACTTTATTCCAAGTAATTGCCTGGTTCTCTGAAGGAAGCGAAATATGTCTAACAACGGTGAACTGCTGCAACCGCGCATTGTTGAGGTCAACAGCATTTCCCCCCGCCAGGCTCGCATTACGCTAGAGCCTTTTGAGCGCGGGTACGGTCACACGCTGGGTAATGCCTTGCGTCGCATCCTCTTGTCGTCCATGCGCGGCTATGCACCCACTGAGGTTCGCATCGCGGGTGTTGTTCATGAGTACTCGGTGATTGAGGGTGTCCAGGAGGATGTCGTTGATATCCTGTTGAACCTCAAGGGTCTGGCCGTGAAATTGAACAGCCGCGATGATGCGCTGCTGACCATCAACAAGTCAGGTGAAGGCGTGGTTACCGCTGCGGATATCCAGGCCGGCCACGACGTTGAAATACTCAATCCCGATCATGTGATTGCCCACCTGACCAAGGGTGGCAACCTCGAGATGGAAATCAAGATCGAGGGTGGACGTGGTTACGTTCCGGCCAGCACCCGTGTGCTGCCTGACGAGACGCGGCCTGTCGGCGTAATCATGGTTGACGCCTTGTACAGCCCGGTCAGAAAAGTCAGCTTCAGTGTCGAGAGCGCCCGTGTCGAGCAACGGACCGACCTGGACAAACTGATTATCGAAATTGAGACCAACGGTGTTATCGAGCCGGCTGAGGCGGTACGCCACTCCGCCCGTCTGCTGATCGAACAACTGGCGTCATTTGCCGATCTCAAGGGTGTGGCCACGATCGCCGAAGTCGGCAGCAAAGGCCCGTCTTCCCCCACAGTCGATCCGATCCTGCTGCGACCGGTCGATGAGCTGGAATTGACGGTGCGTTCCGCCAACTGCTTGAAGGCCGAGAATATTTATTACATCGGTGATCTGATTCAACGCAGCGAAACCGAATTGCTCAAGACCCCCAATCTGGGCCGCAAATCCTTGAACGAGATCAAGGATGTGCTGGCTGCTCGTGGTCTCACTCTCGGCATGAAGCTCGAGAACTGGCCGCCTCTTGGTCTTGAGAAGCCTTAAGGTCTTGAGCGCCACAAGCCTCAAGAAACCCTGATCTCTATTAGGTAGAACAAAATGCGTCATCGTCTCGCACATCGCAAACTCAACCGTACCAGCAGCCATCGCGCCGCGCTGCTGCGCAACCTGTCCAACGCCCTTCTCAAGCATGAGGTCATTAAGACCACACTGCCGAAGGCCAAGGAATTGCGCAAAGTGGTAGAGCCGCTAATCACCCTCGGCAAAAAACCCAGTCTGGCAAATCGCCGCCTGGCCTTTGACCGTCTGCGCGACCGCGATATGGTCGTAAAGCTGTTCGATGACCTCGGCCCCCGTTTCCTCGCGCGCCCCGGTGGTTATGTGCGTATCCTCAAGTTCGGTTTCCGCCAAGGCGACAATGCGCCCATGGCTCTGATCGAACTGGTTGATCGTGCTGAAGAAGCAGTCGTCACCGAATAAGGTTGAATCTGACCTTGTAGAAAAAGCCGGCTCCAGCCGGCTTTTTCTATTCAATCAGGCAAACTTCTGTACTTTGATACCCTGAGTCTCGCTACTGGCAAGGAGTCGACATGCTCTTATTGTTTACCGACTATGGCTGGCGTGACCCTTATGTAGGCTTGGTGAAGGCAGTGCTTGCCAGACTGGTGCCGGGCGTGCCGCTGATTGACTTGCTGCATGACGTTCCTGACTTCAATGCTCACGCCGGCGCCCATCTACTCTGCGCGTTGTGTCGTAATCTGCCTGACGGAGCGGTGGTGCTCGCCGTGATTGATCCTGGTGTCGGCGGGCCGCGCGAAGCAGTGGTGGTGGAGGCTGAGGGTCGTTTCTATGTAGGCCCTGACAATGGCCTTCTGTCGGTGCTTGCCGGGCGCGCACAGGCATCAAGAACCTGGCGTATAACCTGGAGACCGGATATTTGCTCCAACTCCTTCCATGGACGCGATCTGTTTGCGCCCATTGCCGGCTGGATTGCGGCCGGCAACTTCCCTGACGACAAACTCACACCGGTCGAAGGCCTGGAAGTGCAGTTTGATACGGCGGAGTTGCCACGCATTCTTTACATCGACCACTACGGTAACGCCTGGAGCGGGATACATGGTGGACTGGCCGAGACGGGCACGAGTATCGAGGTTAAGGGCAACGTCCTGCCCTGGCGCCGGGTATTCTTCGAGGCCGGGAAGGGCGAGGCGTTCTGGCACGTCAACAGTTCCGGTCTGGTCGAGATTGCCGTGAACCGGGGTAGCGCCGCCGAGAAACTGGGTCTCAAGGTAGGCGATCCAGTCAGGCTATCAAGATCGCCCGAAAATCATTTGCATTAGTCCGCGTCGGGCCGGTGAGGACCAGATCGCCTAGGGCGGCGAAGAAGTTATACGAGTTGTTTTCTTTGAGCAGGGCACGCGGGTTTAGGCCAAGGCCGCACGCGCGCGCCAAGGTGTCCGGCGTGATCACCGCACCGGCGTCGTCTTCCGTGCCGTCGAGGCCATCGCTGTCGGCGGCCAGGGCATGGATGCCGGGCAGGCCGTCGAGCGACAGCGCCAATGCGAGCAAGAATTCCGTATTGCGGCCACCGCGTCCACAGCCATGCACAGTGACGCTTGTTTCGCCGCCTGAAAGCAGCACGACCGGCGCTGCCCAGGGGCTGTTGTGATGTCGGATTTCCCGCGCCAGGGCGGCGAACACTTGCGCCACTTCACGCGCTTCGCCGGTGTGGGTATCACCCAGGATGATCGGGCGGACGCCCGCTTCCGCGAGATAGATCGCCGCGCCTTCCAGCAAGGTGTGGCCGTTGCCGATGACGCGGGTTGTCACCCGCTCAAAGCAAGGGTCGCCCGGCTTCGGCGTTTCCGCAAGCTCGCCGGCGGCGCCGTGTCGCAGATGCCGGCGCACCGCTTCTGGCGCCGAGACATTCCAGCGTTCCAGGACGGTGAGCGCGTCGGCATAGGTGGTGGGATCGGGCGCGAACGGGCCTGATGCGATGACGGCGGGGTCGTCGCCGGCCACATCGGACAGCAGCAGGGCGGTGACCGGCGCCTGGCACGCCGCCGCCAGATGGCCGCCGAGCGTGGACGAGAGGTGTTTGCGCACGCAATTGATGTCGGCGATGGGGGCGCCGCTGGCGAGCAGGGCGGCGGCGACCGCGCGCAAGTCGTCCAGCGTCGGGCCGGCGAAGGCGCCGGCGCTACAGGGGAGGCTCAACAAACTGGAGCCGCCCCCGGACAGTAGCGCGATGACCTGATCCTCCGGACCGGCGGAGCGCGCCAGTTTCAGCAACCGTTCCGCCGCAACCAGACCTGCGCTATCGGGCAGCGGGTGGCCGGCTTCGACCACTTCGACGCGAACCGTGGGGACGCCGTGGCCGTGGCGGGTAATGGCGAGGCCTTCCAGGGAGGCGGCCAGCGGCCAATACGCTTCCAGGCAGGCCGCCATGTCGGCCGCCGCCTTGCCGGCGGCGATGACGATGTTGCGACCGCGTGCCGGCGTCGGCAGATGCGGCGGCAACAGCGCCTCGGCGCGCACGGCCTCGACGCCGGCCTGGAAGGCGCCGATCAACAGCTCACGTGGCGACATGCGGTTTCCTCATGAATATCCGGTAGAGCAGGGGGATGACGAACAGGGTCAGGACGGTGGACACCGTCAGCCCCCAGACGATGGCGGAGGCCACCGGCCCCCAGATCAGCGACTTGCCGCCCAGGCCCAGCGCCAGCGACAACAGGCTGCCGATGGTGGTGCTGCTGGTGATGAGAATGGGCACCACACGACGGCGCGCGGCGAGGATGACCGCATGAAGTGGACTCATGCCGCCACGGCGGTGCCTGTTGGCGGTATCGATGAGGACGATAGCGGAGTTCACCGCGATGCCGACCAGCGCGATCGCCCCGTACAGGCCGTATAGCGAGAGCGGGTTGCCGGACACGGCCAGGCCGAAGACCACGCCGGTGAAGGCCATGGGCACGGTGGCGAGGATCATCAGCGGTTGCCAGTAGCTTCTGAATTGGGTGGCGAGGATCAGGTAGATCAGGCCGAGGCCGAGCAGGAACAGCGTCAGCATGGAATCCAGGCTTTCCTGGATGTCGTCGAGTTCGCCGGAGAAATCGATTCCGATACCAGAATGGCGCGCCGCTATCCTGTCCCACTCGGCCTTGATGAAGTCATTGGCGGCCAGGGTGTCGGTTTTCGTCTTGTCCAGATCGCCTTCCATAGTGATGGCGCGACGCAGGTCATAGCGTTTGATCACGCCCTTGGCGATATGCGCTTCGCTATCCAGCAGCGCGCCGAGCGTCGTGGTGCCGCCGCCCGGAAGAGCCACCGGGTCCGCAAGGGCAGCCTGGATATCGTCGAAATTGCGTTCCGGGCCGCGTACCCGTACTTCGATCTTTTCGCCGCGTTCACGCGCCACCGCGACGATTTCGCCTTCAGTATGCAACCTGACCAGGCGCGCCACCCGCGCCGGGTCGAGGCCGGCGGCGCGCACGGCGTCGGCGTCCACGCGCAACACCAACTCGCGGCGGCCGGCCAGATCGTCGTCGGCCAGATCGCGGATGCCGGGGATGCGCGCCGCCACCCCCTTGAGTTCGTCCGCCGCGCGTCGCAACTGTGCGTAATCGTCACCGCGCAGGCGGACCTTCACTGGTTTTTGCGCCGGCGGGCCGCCGGAAATGACGGTAAACGTGATGTTGCCTCCCGGGGGCAGGGCTTCGCGCATTGCCTCAATTTCGCGGCGCATGTCTTCCACCACCTTGTCAGTCGCGCGCCCCTCGACTCTGCCAAATCCGCCCTTGCGCGGCAGCAAGGACACCGCCACCTGGCCATAGGCATCGCCATAGAAGGGTTCGGTTTCGGTGAATTTGAGTCCGGCGTAACTGGCGGCGGCGCGCAATTCACCCTCGCGCAAGCGGGCGGTGACGGCGCGTTCCAGGATTTCCGTCTGCCGCAAAGTCACGTCTAGCGCGGTGCCGGGTGGCATGTCCAGGCTCACGTAGAACAAGCGGATAGGGTCCATCGCGAAGAAGTTCTGTTTGATCCAGCCGCCGCTCACCGCCAGGAAGGCGAGAACGAAGGCCGCGCCAATCAAAGCCGCCGAGAACCAGGCGTGGCGCAATGCCAGCAGCAGCAGGCGGACATACTTGACGCGCAGCGCGCGGGTGAAGCGGGTGCGCCAGGCGTGCAGGCGGCTGGGCCGGGCAAAGTCGGGTTTGAGCGCCGCGACATGGGTGGGCAGCATCCAGAACGCCTCCACCAGGCTGACGGACAGGGCCAGGGTGACGACCAGCGGCACCACCATCATGAACTTGCCGACGATACCCGGCAGCAGCATCAACGGCAGGAAAGCCGCCATCGTGGTCAGCACCGAGGCCAGCACCGGCAGCCCGACGCTGGTGACCGCCAGGGTCGCCGCCTCCAGCGCCGCCGCGCCGCGCGCCATGCGGTAATAGATGTCCTCCAGGATCACCACCGCGTCGTCCACCAGCATGCCCAGAGCGATGATGGCGCCGAGCAGCACGGTCATGTTCAGGGTGTTGCCGGTCAGGGAAAGAATCCAGAAAGTGCCGGCCAGGGAAAAGGGGATGCCCAGGCTGGTAAGAAAAGCCATGCGCGAACCCAGAAACAGCCAGGACAACAGGAACACGAACGCCAGCCCCTGCAAGGCGTTGTTCTGCATGATGGCGATGGATTGACGGGTGGGAATGGTCTGGTCGTCGAGCAGGGTGAGACGCAGACCACCGCCGGCGAGAAGGTGGTTCTGTTCGGTGATGTAGTGGTTGACGCGCTCGACCAGTTCCAGGGTATTGACCCGGCTTTTCTTGGTGATGGCCAGCAGCACGGCCGGATGGCCCTGGTGGCTGACCAGGGTGGCGGGCTTCTCGCGCGCCCGCGCGAGTTCCGCGACATCCTCCAGCGGCGTCTGCCTGGCCGGATTCATGGAGGGAAACACGGTCAGGCGGGCGAGATGTTGCGGCGAGACGTCCTGGCCGAACACTCGCAACAGCCATTCCTCGTCGCCCACACGCACGCGCCCGGCCGGAGTGTCCTGGAACCAGTGAGCGACGGCATCGGCGACGTCGCCGGCATCCAGCCCGCGCGCGGCCACCGCCGAGGGGCGCAGGGTGACGCGCAATTCCGGGTCGGAGAGGCCGGTGGCGAAAATGTTATCGACGCCGGGCATGCGTTCCAGGTCCACCTTAAGGCGCCGCGCCGCATCGCGCAGGGTCTCGTCGTTCGCAGCCCCTTCCAGCAACAGCATGGCGCTGGGGAAACCGTTGTTGGTGGTGATTTCGGTCACCAGCGGCTCATTCGCCTCCGGCGGCAGGTCGCGCTTGGCGGCGGTCTGCACCTCGCGGCGCAAGTCGGTCACATGCCGGTCGAATTCGTATTCCGGGATGTCGCGAAAGCGAACCAGGATGCTGGACACCCCCTCACGGCTGGTGCTGGAAATGAAACGGATGTCGCCGATTCGCGCCACCGCTTCCTCCAGCGGCTGGGTGACCTTGCGCTCGACATCGCCGGCCGCGGCGCCCGGCAGGGTGGTGACCACCGCCAGCCAGTTGAAATTGATCTCCGGGTCCTGCTCGCGCGGCATGCCGCGATAAGCCAGCAAACCCATCACCAGCACCACCAGAAAGGCGATGTTGGCGAGCGGGTGGTTGCTCAGCAGGGCGCGGTAGAGGCGCATGGTTATCTGTAGCGTCGGCATCCTTGCCGGCTCGTGGGTCTGATCAGAAGAACGAGGCCGGCAAGGATGCCGGCGCTACATGGCCGCATCGCTAACGCAACCCGCCCAGACCCTGGACCACGATTCGGCTATCCGCCCGTAACCCCTCGGCCAGCGCCGGCCGGCCTTCCTGCGCCTCGGTCAGGGCGTGGAAGCGCGGTGTATTGCCTTCGACCAAAAACACGCCCAGGCCACCGTTGCGGCGCACCACGAATTGCGGCGGCACATGGCGTTCCGGGCTGTTCCAGACGATCTGGCCGCTGCTGCCGGGCGCGGCGGCGGCGGCGGTGAAACGCAGGCGCGCCTCCATCAGGCGGGTGCTTTTCGCCACGGCCGGCGACAGGCGTTTCAGCTTTAGCGGCCAGCGGCCGGAAAGCCCGGCGAATTCGGCCTGGCCGACCGCGCGCAATCCGGCGGCGTCGGCTTGTTGCACCTCCGCGCGCACCTCGATGCGCGAGGTATCCAGCAGGCTCATTAGCGGCGTGCCCGGCGCCGCCATCTCGCCCACCTGTGCCAGCCGCTCGACGACGATTGCCGGGAACGGCGCGCGCACCGCGCACTTCCCGCGATTGGCCTCGGCCGTCTTCAGGCTCGCCGCGTTGACAGCCACCTCGGCGCGGGTGGCATCCTGTTCGGCGGCGCGCACATCGAGCGCGTCGCGACTGACGAAATTCTCGGCGGCCAGTTTGCGCGTGCGCTCATGTTGCAGCGCGGCCAGCCGGGCTTTCGCCTCGCTCGCCCGCAGCGCCGCCCGGGCGCGTTCCGCCGCCAGGTCGTAATCGCCGCAATCGAGCATCGCCACCAGCGCCCCGCGCGTCACCCGCTGGCCGGGTTCCAGCGGCAGGCTGACGATGCGCGCGGAAATTTCGGCGGCCAGTCTGCTTTCATTCAGGGACACCACCTGAGCCTGCGCGCGCCGTTCCGGGTAAATGGCGATTTCCCGGAGCGGCTTCGCCTCCCAGGCCAGAGCGGGAAGGGTGGTGAGCAGGATGGCGAGGCCGGCGGCGAATTTCATGACGGAGGTGGCTCTCCCGGTTGAGACGGCGGGTACGCGCCCGCGGTTAACGTGAAATCTCCTGGCGCTCCGTGAGCGCAGCCGTGTTGTAGCGCGGGCTTCCAGCCTGCATTCCCAGGCTGGCGGGGGCGGGCAAACTGGAAGCCCGCGCTACAGGGGCGGCGGCTGGTTGTGCCATTCGACTCAGCGGCGCAGCGCCTCGGTCACATGCGGCTGGATGGTTTGCAGCAACTGAACGAATATCTTCGGACTGCCGGCGATCACGTTGCCGGACTGGAGATAGTTTTCCTCGCCGGCGAAATCACTCACCAGACCGCCCGCTTCGATCACCAGCAGGCAGCCGGCGGCGATGTCCCAGGGATTGAGGCCGATCTCGAAGAAACCGTCGGTGCGGCCGGCGGCGAGCCAGGCCAGATCCAGCGCGGCGGACCCGGGGCGGCGCAGGCCGGAGGTCTTCCGCACCAGGTCGCGGAAAATGCCGGTATAGGCGTCCAGATGGGTGAAGTCGTGATAGGGGAAACCGGTTCCGATCAGAGCGTCCTGCAACTTGTCGCGCTTGCCCACCCGGATGCGGCGCTCGTTGAGGAAAGCGCCACGGCCACGGCTGGCGGTGTAGAGATCATTGCGCACCGGATCGTAGATCACGGCTTGCGAGAGTTGCCCCTTGTGCAGCAAGGCGATCGACACCGCATATTGCGGAAAGTCGTGCAGGAAATTGGTGGTGCCGTCGAGCGGATCGATCACCCATTGATATTCCGAGTCGGCGGTCGTGCCTGAAGCACCGGACTCCTCGGCTAGAATCGAATGGCTCGGATAGGCGTCCAGCAATGTCAGGATGATGGCCTGTTCCGCCTTATGGTCGATTTCGCTGACGAAATCATTTTCCCGCTTGGATTTCACCGTCAGGCGATCCAGATTCTGGCTGCCCTGGTTGATGATTTTTCCAGCGGCGCGGGCGGCCTTGACGGCCGTATTGAGCATCGGGTGCATGATTGTCTAAAGAACGATTGAACTGGGCCGGGATTTTACCTTGAACACCAGCAACTCCCTCGCAAACATACGTGTCGTCCTGGTGGAAACCAGCCACCCCGGCAACCTTGGCGCCGTCGCCCGCGCCATGAAAGTCATGGGCCTCAACGATCTGGCCCTGGTGAACCCCAAATGCGAGATCGACGACGAGGCGCGCGCCCGCGCTTCCGGGGCGGTGGACGTGCTGGAAAACGCCGCCATCCACACCAGCCTGGATGAAGCTCTGGCCGGTGTGGTGCTGGCCGCCGCCTGCACCTCTCGCCGCCGCGACCTGCCGCACCCCGCCTACACCCCGCGCCAGGCCGCGCCGAAACTCCTCGGCATCGCCGCGACTCAGCCAGTCGCCCTGGTGTTCGGCTCGGAGACCTTCGGCCTGTCGAACGAGCAACTCATGAAATGCCGCTGGCTGCTCAACATCCCCAGCAACCCGGCGTATTCCTCGCTGAATCTCGGCTCGGCCGTCCAGGTGCTTGCTTACGAACTGCGCAGCAGCCTCGACGATTCCACCCTTGATCTCCCGGAGTTCGAACTCGCCCCGCACGAAGCGGAGCAGGCTTTGCTGGTCGAACTGGAAAAAACCCTGATCGAGATCGGCTTCCTCAACCCCGACAACCCCAAACGCCTCATGCCCCGTCTGCGCCGCTTCTTCGCCAAGGCCGGGTTGGAGAAGGACGAAGTGGCGATCTGGCGCGGGGTGTTGAGCGCGGTGCGGGCCAGCATAAAGTTGCGTAGGTCGGGTTAGCGCGGCGCAATCCGACACCCTCCCGCATGACGCCTCACCTGAAATACATGAAAATCGCGCCCTCCTAACAGGACTCCCGACCATGAACCTCCACGAATTCCAGGCCAAGGCCGTGCTGCGCGACTACGGCATCGTTACGCCGCGCGGCGTGGTCATCACCTCCGCCGATCAATGCGCCGTTGCGGTCGCCGAACTGGGCGGCGACGCCTGGGTGGCGAAGGCGCAGATCCACGCCGGCGGACGCGGCAAGGCGGGCGGCGTGAAGCTGTGCCGCTCGCTCGACGATCTCGGCGCCGCCGCCGCCGCGCTGTTGGGCAGCCGCCTCACCACCTACCAGAACGCGCCCGACGGCCAACCGGTCAACCAGTTGCTGATCGAGGAAACCCTGCCCATCGCCCGCGAGCTGTATCTGTCGATCACCGTCGACCGGGCCGCCGAGCGCATCGGTCTGGTCGCCTCCGCCGCCGGCGGCATGGAGATCGAGGAGGTCGCGCGAACCGAGCCGGAAAAAATCCTCAAGGAGTGGGTCAACCCGGTCACCGGCCTGATGGACTACCAAGGCCGCAACCTGGCCTTCGGCCTGGGGCTGGCGGGCGAGCAGATCGGCGCTTTCGTGAAGATGGTGAAAACGCTGTACCGCGTGTTCCTGGAAAAAGACCTGGCGCTGCTGGAAATCAACCCGCTGATCGTCACCTCGGATGGCAAGATCATGCCGCTCGACTGCAAGATGGGTGTGGAAGACAACGCGCTATACCGGCAGAAGGCGCTGGCCGAGATCGCCGACGAGAGCCAGATCGACCCCAAGGAAGCCGAAGCGCACGCGCATGACGTCAACTACATCGCGCTCAACGGCAACATCGGCTGCATGGTCAACGGTGCCGGCCTGGCGATGGCGACCATGGACCTGATCAAGCTGTCCGGCGGCATGCCCGCCAACTTCCTCGACGTCGGCGGCGGCGCCACGGCGGCGACCGTCGCCCAGGCGTTCAAGATCATCCTCGCCGACCGCAATGTGAAGGCCATCCTGATCAACATCTTCGGCGGCATCATGCGCTGCGACATCATCGCCCAGGGCGTGATCGACGCGGTCAAGGACGTCGGCGTGACCATCCCCGTGGTGGTGCGCCTGGAAGGTACCAACGTTGAACTGGGGCGGAAAATGCTGGCCGACGCGGTGGCTGAACTCGGCCTGCCGATCATCGCCAGCAACGACCTCGATGAGGCGGCCAGACAGGCCGTGGCGGCCGCCGGAGAGCAAGCATGAGCATCCTCGTAAACAAAGACACCAAAGTCATCTGCCAGGGCTACACCGGCAAGCAGGGCACATTCCATTCCGAGCAGGCGATTCGCTACGGCACCAACATGGTCGGCGGCGTCACCCCCGGCAAGGGCGGCCAGATTCATCTCGACCGCCCGGTATTCAACACCGTGAAGGACGCGGTCAGGGAGACCGGCGCCGACGCCTCGGTCATCTATGTGCCCGCCGGTTTCGCCGCCGACGGCATCCTGGAAGCGGCGGATGCCGGCATCCGGGTCATCGTCTGCATCACCGAGGGGATTCCGGTACGCGACATGATCAACGTGAAGGCGGCCTTACGGGCCAACAGCGGCGCCAACGGCGCGGTACTGATCGGTCCCAACTGCCCCGGCATCATCACGCCCGACGAATGCAAGATCGGCATCATGCCCGGCTTCATCCACCAGCGCGGCAAGGTCGGCATCGTCTCGCGTTCCGGCACGCTGACCTATGAAGCGGTGTTCCAGACTACCCGCCTCGGGTTGGGCCAGACCACTTGCGTCGGCATCGGCGGCGACCCGATCAAGGGCCTGGATTTCATCGATTGCCTGGCGCTATTCCAGGCCGACCCGGAAACCGAAGCCATCGTCATGGTCGGCGAGATCGGCGGCAGCCGCGAGGAAGAAGCGGCGGAGTACATCAAGGCGCATGTGACCAAACCCGTCGCCGGCTACATCGCCGGCCAGACCGCGCCGCCGGGCAAACGCATGGGCCATGCCGGCGCCATCATCGCCGGCGGCAAGGGGACGGCGAAAGAAAAGATCGCCGCCCTGGAGGCCGCCGGTGTGGTGGTGGCCGCCAGCCCGGCGGGCATCGGCGATGCCTGCGCCGAGGCGATCAAACGCAAGGGTTAACAGTAGCGCCGGCTTCCAGCCGGCTGTTTTAAAAGACGCCGGCAGGGATGCCGGCGCTACAAATCGTTACCAGCCGCGACGCCCGTCGCGCCCATCATTCCAGCGGTCGTGATGATCGCCACGATCCCAGCGCCCATCGCGGTAATCCCGCCTATCATCGTGACGCCAGACGTAAGGCGCCGGACGGCCGTACACGATGACCGGGGTGCTGACATAGCGGACTCGCGGCGCTTCGTAGACCACGGGCGGCCCATAGGCCGGGCGGTAATCAGGACGGACCATCACGGGCCGCCCATAGTCGTCATCGGCGATGGCCGCGCCCACCATGGCTCCGAGGATGCCGCCCACGAACGCGCCGTCGCGACCACCCATGGCATGGCCGATGATGGCGCCGGAACCCGTGCCGATCAGCACGCCCGCGAATTCATCGGAAGCCATGGCGGCATTGCCGAATGTAGCGAAGCCGGCCAGCAAAAGGGTGGGAACAACAAATTTGGTTTTCATGATTCACTCCAACGGTTGAGTACGCTTCCAGCTTAAGTGGCCGTTGTAGCGCCGCCGTTTCCCCGGCGTAAGCAGGTGTTACAGACGGTTACCGCTGCCTTCGAGCGCTAATCCCACACCTGCTTCGCGCTTGTAATAAGCGCTTGTTTGGGCTAGTTTCCCCGCCCACGTTAGGGGTGCCGTCACAACCTTGTCAGACGGCTGAGATCACACCCTTGGAACCTGATCCGGGCTATGCCGGCGTAGGGAAGCGTCCAGGCCATCGCCTTCGCTCCTTACGATTTTTCTCTGATGGAGCGCTTCATGAACGCCGCACTGCCCAAATCCGCCCCTTTCCTTGCCGCCGACGCGCACGTCGACGAAGCCGCCATCCAGCCGCTGCCGAATTCACGGAAGATTTATGTCGAAGGCTCGCGCCCGGACATCCAGGTTCCGATGCGGGAAATCTCCCAGGCGGACACCCCGACCGGGATGGGTGGCGAGCGGAACCCGCCGATCTTCGTCTACGACTGCTCCGGCCCCTACAGCGACCCGGCGGCGAAGATCGACATCCGCCAGGGCCTGCCGGCCGTGCGCCAGAACTGGATCGAGGAGCGCGGCGACACCGAGGTGCTGTCCGGCCTGTCCTCCGAATACGGCCAGCAGCGCGCCGGCATGGACGCGCTCGCCGGTCTGCGCTTCCCCGGCCTGCATCGCCAGCCGCGCCGCGCCAAGGCCGGCATGAATGTCAGCCAGATGCATTACGCGCGTAACGGCATCGTCACCCCGGAAATGGAATACGTCGCCATTCGCGAAAACATGCGCCGTGAGGAATACCTCGCCACCCTGCGTTCCAGCGGCCCGATGGGTGACAAGCTGGCCAAGCTGATGGGCCGCCAGCATGCCGGCCAGAATTTCGGCGCATCCATCCCGACGGAAATCACCCCCGAATTCGTGCGTTCCGAGATCGCCCGCGGCCGCGCCATCATCCCTTGCAACATCAACCACCCGGAAACCGAGCCGATGATCATCGGCCGCAATTTCCTGGTGAAGATCAACGCCAACATCGGCAACTCGGCGTTGGGCTCCTCGATCAACGAGGAAGTGGACAAGATGACCTGGTCTATCCGCTGGGGCGGCGACACGGTGATGGATCTCTCCACCGGCAAGAACATCCACGAAACCCGCGAGTGGATCATCCGCAACTCGCCGGTACCCATCGGCACCGTGCCGATCTACCAGGCGCTGGAAAAGGTCGACGGCAAGGCGGAAGAACTCACCTGGGAAATGTTCCGCGACACGCTGATCGAACAGGCCGAGCAGGGCGTCGACTACTTCACCATCCACGCCGGCGTGCTTTTGCGCTACGTGCCGATGACCGCCAACCGGATGACCGGCATCGTCTCGCGTGGCGGCTCGATCATGGCCAAGTGGTGTCTGGCACATCACAAGGAAAGTTTCCTCTACACGCACTTCGAGGAAATCTGCGAAATCATGAAGGCCTATGACGTCGCCTTCTCGCTCGGCGACGGCCTGCGCCCCGGCTCGATCTACGACGCCAATGACGAGGCGCAACTGGGTGAACTGAAGACCCTGGGCGAACTGACCCAGGTGGCCTGGAAGCACGATGTGCAAGTGATGATCGAAGGCCCCGGCCACGTGCCCATGCACCTGATCAAGGAAAACATGGACCTGCAACTGGAATGGTGCGACGAAGCGCCGTTCTACACCCTGGGGCCGCTGACCACCGACATCGCCCCCGGCTACGACCACATCACCAGCGCCATCGGCGCCGCCCAGATCGGCTGGTACGGCACCGCCATGCTCTGCTACGTCACGCCCAAGGAACACCTGGGCCTGCCGGACAAGAACGACGTCAAGGAAGGCATCATCACCTACAAGCTGGCGGCGCACGCCGCCGACCTCGCCAAGGGCCATCCCGGCGCGCAGATCCGCGACAACGCACTGTCGAAAGCGCGCTTCGAATTCCGCTGGGCCGACCAGTTCAACCTCGGCCTCGACCCGGACAAGGCGCGTGAATTCCACGACGAAACCCTGCCCAAGGATTCCGCCAAAGTCGCCCACTTCTGCTCCATGTGCGGCCCCCACTTCTGCTCCATGAAGATCACCCAGGACGTGCGCGACTTCGCCGCCAAACAAGGCTTGAGCGAAAACGAGGCCCTGGAAAAAGGCATGGAAATCAAGTCGGTCGAATTCGTGAAGCAGGGCGCCGAGGTCTATCACAAGGTGTGACGACGGACTGATGCCTGGAGACCCGTCCCCCACCACCCACGCTTCCCGATTCGCCGCCGCTCTGGTGCGCTGGCGGCGGCGGCAGGTGGCGTATCGCCATCTCTGGCTGGGCCGGCTGATCTTCTGGGGGGGCGCGCTGGCCATCGGCCTGCTGGCGGTCGGCTTCGCCGAACTCATCGACGTTTGTGTCAAAACGTTACGTGGGTTGCATAGTGAGTATCCGTTCTGGCCCTTCCTTATCGCCCCGGCGGGCGGTGCCTTGGTGGTCTGGTTGACGCGGCGCTATTTCCCCGGCGCCGAAGGCAGCGGCATCCCACAGGTGATGGCCGAGATGGCGCGTCATGGCGACCGCCACAAACCGCTCAAGCCACTGCTTTCCCTGCGCATCGCCCTCGGCAAGATCGCGCTTGGCGCCGGCGCGATCTTCTCCGGCTTTTCCATGGGCCGGGAAGGGCCGATGGTGCAGATCGGTGCTTCTTTGATGGCGGCCATCGGCGAACGTCTGCCGCGCCGCCTCCAGGTCGACCGCCGCCATCTGCTCGCCGCCGGCGGCGCGGCCGGCATCGCCGCCGCTTTCAACACCCCGCTGGCGGGAATCCTGTTCGCCATCGAGGAGCTCAGCCGCGGCCTCGGCGAACGCATGAGCGGCCTGATCATCACCGCCATCGTCATCGCCGGTGTGGTGACCCAGGCGTTTTTCGGCAATTACACCTATTTCGGCTGGCTCGACATCGCCAGTGTGCCGTCGCCCCACCACCCCGGCATGCTGCTTTCCATCGCCCTGATGTGTGGCCTCGCGGGGGGGGCGTTTTCCCGTTTGCTGATCGTTCTGACCTCGGGCCGTAACGGCCGCCTGGGTGAATGGCGCAGCCGGCGTCCGGTGTGGTTCGCCGCCGGCTGTGGCCTGGCCGTGGCGATACTGGGCTGGCTTTCGGATGGCGCAACCTTCGGCACCGGCTACGGCGAGGCCAAGCAGTTGCTCAACCAGACTGGCCAATTGCCCTGGCATTACGGCCTGGACAAATTTCTCGCCACCCTGGCCTCCTTCGCCAGCGGCGTGCCGGGCGGCATTTTCGCGCCCTCGCTGGCAATCGGCGCCGGCCTAGGTCAGAACCTGGGCGAACTGATCCAGAACTTCGGCGACTTCGTCGGTGGCGGCTATTTGCCGGGCATGATCAATATGCTGTGCATGGCCGGTTTTCTCGCCGCCGTCACGCAAACACCGATCACCGCCTTCGTGATCGTCATGGAAATGGTCAGTGGTTACGGCCTGGTGATCGATCTCATGATCGTCACCCTCCTGGCCTCGGGTATTTCCCGCACGGTCTGCCCGCCGCTCTATCGCACCCTGGCCATGCGCTACCTGCGCGGCGCGCCGGCGCAGCCCAAAGCGCGGGAATCATCGCCACCCGCCACTCCTCCGCTCGGCTAACATCGCAGCCGCGCGCCGCGCGCTTTTACGGCCATCACCATGAAAAAACTCGGGACCACGTTGTTACTGCTCGCACTCGCCGGCGCGGCGGGTTACGGGTTGCTGACGCGACAACCGCCCGCGCCGGGAAAACAAGGGAAAGTGTCGCCCCCCGTGCCGGTGGCCGTGGCTCAGGCCGTCACTCGCGATCTGCCGGTCATTCTGGGGGTCGTCGGGCGCGGCGAGGCGTATGAAACCGTCGCCCTGAAATCCCGCGTTGACGGCCAGGTGCTCGCCGTGCCCTTCACCGAGGGCAAGGCGGTTGCGGCGGGTACGCTGCTGGTCAAGCTGGATCCGGCCGACTTCCAGGCCCGCGTGAAACAGGCCGAGGCCCACCTGGCGCGCGATCAGGCCTTGCTGGACAAGGCGCGGGCGGACGTCGCGCGCTATCAGTCCCTGCTCGAACAACAGTTCGTTTCCCAGGAAAAGGTCGCGGAAATGCGCGCCAACGCGGCGGCGGCCACAGCCACGGTACAAGCCGACCAGGCGGCGCTGGAACTGGCCCAATTGCAGCGCTCCTATACGCAAATCCGCGCGCCGTTCGCCGGGGTGACGGGGGCCAAACTGGTGTTTCCGGGCGCCGCGGTGAAGATCAACGAAACCGTGCTGGCCGTGGTTAACCGGGTGCGGCCCTTGTATGTCAGCTTTGCCGTGCCGGAAAAATATCTGCCCGCCATCAACGCGTCTCGGGCCGGGGGACGTTTGCAGGTGAGTGTGGGTGTGCCCGGCGGCAAGAAAGCGCCTGGCAAGGTGGTGTTTCTCGACAACGCGGTGGACTCGGCCACCGGCACGTTGCGCTTGAAGGCTGAACTCGCCAATGCCGACAGCAGTCTGGCGCCCGGCCAGTTTCTGAGTGTCAGCCTGCTCCTGGATACCTTGCGCGACTCCGTGGTGGTCCCAGCCGAGGCGATCCAGCAGGGGCCGGAGGGCGCATTCGTATATGTGCTGAACGAGGATGGTGGCGCGCGCATGCGCAAGGTGGAAGTCACCCAGGTCCGCGATGGCCTGGCCGCCATCGGCAAAGGCCTCGCCAGCGGCGAGACGGTGGTGACCGACGGCCATTCTCGGCTGACGCCCGGCGCCAAGGTGAAGGTGAAGTGGCCGGGGGGCAAGGGATGAGGCAGGAGTGCGCCGTTGTAGCGCCGGCATCCTTGCCGGCGTCTTTTGACCACGCCGGCAAGGATGCCGGCGCTACAGGAAAAGCACCGCCTGTGCTTTTTCAATACGCCTGACCCATGCAACTCCCCGAACTCTGTATTCGCCGCCCGGTGATGACCACGCTGCTGATGGCGGCGTTTCTGATCTTCGGCGTCATCGCCTACCGCGCCCTGCCGGTGTCGGAACTGCCGAGCGTGGATTTCCCCACCATCTCGGTCTCGGCCAGCCTGCCCGGCGCGTCGCCGGAGACCATGGCGGCGGCGGTGGCCACCCCGCTGGAAGCGCAGTTTTCGACCATCGCCGGGCTGGACAACATGAGCTCGGTGAGCGCGCGCGGCGCCACCTCGGTCACCCTGCAATTCAGCCTCGACCGCGACATCGACGCCGCCGCCCAGGATGTGCAGGCGGCCATCGCCGCCGCGCTGCGCAAGCTGCCCTCGGATATGCCGACGCCGCCTTCGTTCCGCAAGGTGAACCCGGCCGATTCGCCCATCTTCTATCTCGCCATGCACTCGGACACGCTGCCGCTGCCGGCGGTGAACGAGTATGCCTCGACCCAGTTGGCGCAGCGCATTTCCACCATTCCCGGCGTGGCGCAGGTGCTGATCTATGGCGAGCAGAAATACGCCGTGCGCATCCACGCCGACCCGAACGCGCTCGCCGCGCGCGGCATCGGCATCGACGAATTGCACCAGGCGGTGGCCGCCGCCAACGTCAACCAGCCGATCGGCAACCTGGAGGGGACGAAACAGACCTTCGCCCTGCGCGCCAACGGTCAACTGGACGATGCCGCCGCCTACCGGCCGTTGATCGTCGCCTGGAAGAACGGCGCGCCGGTGCGCCTGGACGAGGTGGCGGTAGTACGCGACAGCGTCGAGGACAACCGCCGCGCCAACTGGATCGTGGATGGCAAAGGCGACCAGCGCGCCATCATCCTCGCCATCCAGCGCCAGCCGGGCGCCAACACCATCGCCACCGTGGCCGCCATCAAGGCCATCCTGCCGGCGTTCCAGGAGAAACTGCCGGCCTCGATCCAGCTTTCCGTGTTCTACGACCGAAGCATTTCCATCCACGAATCGGTCAACGACGTGCAGTTCACCCTGATCCTGGCCGGCTTCCTGGTGGTGCTGGTGATCCTGCTATTCCTGCGCAATCTCTCCGCCACCGCCATTCCCGCCCTGGCGCTGCCGATTTCCGTGGTCGGCACCTTCGCTGGCATGTACGCCCTGAATTTCAGTCTGGACAACCTCTCGCTGCTGGCGCTGACCTTGTCGGTGGGTTTCGTGGTGGACGACGCCATCGTCATGCTGGAGAACATCTACCGCCATATCGAGGCTGGGGAAAAGCCATTCGACGCAGCGATCAAGGGCGCCCGCGAGATCGGCTTCACCATCGTTTCCATGACTCTGTCGCTGGTCGCCGTGTTCATTCCGGTGATGTTCATGGGCGGCATCATCGGCCGCCTGCTGCATGAGTTCGCGCTGACCATTTCCGCCGCCATCCTGGTCTCCGGCTTCGTCTCCCTGACCCTGACGCCGATGCTGGCGAGCCGCTATCTGCGCCAAGAGAAGGGCCGGCGGCACAACAAACTGTACTGGTTGTTCGAGAACGTCTTCAATCGCCTGCTGGGCGGCTACCGCGTCAGCCTCGCCTGGAGCCTGGCGCACCCGCGCCTGGTGCTGGCCACCTTCTTCCTCAGCATCGCCGGCAGCGTCGTCCTGTACCGCGACATCCCCAAGGACTTCCTGCCCAGCGGCGATTCCGGCCGCATCATGGGCCGCACCGAGGGCGCGCCGGATACCTCCTTTGCCAGCATGGTGGAGCGTCAGCGCGCGGTGGCGGCCATCGCGGCCAAGGACCCCAATATCGAAATCCTGATGTCCGTGGTCGGCTCCGGCGGCTCCCGCATCACACCCAACAGCGGCATCCTGCTGCTGCGCCTGAAACCGGGCGCGGAACGGAAAATGACGCCCGACGAGGTCATCCAGAAACTGCGCCCCAAGCTGGCCGCCGTGCCGGGCATCAAGGTGTCGCTGCAGAACCCGCCGCCGATCAGCCTGGGCGGCCAGTCCACCACCGGCCTGTATCAATACACTTTGCAGGACACCGATCTGGATGAGCTCTACCACTGGACCGACGTGCTGCTCGCGCGCCTGCGCAAACTGCCCGGCTTCGAGGACGTCAACAGCAACCTCAACAACAAGAGTCCGGTCATGGCGCTGGAAGTGGACCGAGACAAGCTGGCCTCCCTGGGGCTCTCCTTCGGCCAGGTGGAAGACGCCCTGCAAAGCGCCTTCAGCGCGCGCCAGATTTCCACCATCTATGGCGCCAGCAACCAGTACCAGGTGATCCTGGAACTCGCCCCGGAATTCCAGGAAGACCCCGATACCCTCGCGCGCCTGCATGTGCGCTCCAGCAGCGGCGCCCTGGTGCCGCTCGACACCGTGGCGAAAGTCACCCGCGCCTCGCAGGCCCTCACCATCAACCACTCGGGACAACTCCCCTCGGTGACGATGTCGTTCAACCTGCAACCGGGTGTTTCCCTGGGTACGGCGGTGGAACGCATACGCGCGCTGGAGCAGGAACTGCGATTACCCGCCTCGCTCACCAGCAGCCTGGAAGGCGCGGCACAAGCCTTCGAGGACTCGCAAAAGGGATTGGGCCTGCTGCTGCTGGTCGCGGTGCTGGTGGTCTATCTGGTGCTCGGGATTCTTTACGAGAGCTTCGTCCATCCGCTGACCATCCTCTCCGGCCTCCCCTCCGCCGGCCTCGGCGCCCTGCTCACCCTCTGGCTGTTCAAGGTCGACCTCAGCCTCTACGCCTTCGTCGGCATCATCATGCTGATCGGCATCGTCAAGAAGAACGCCATCATGATGATCGACTTCGCCCTGAGCCGGCAGCGCCACGACGGCCTGGCCGCGGCCGACGCCATACGCGAAGCCTGCCTGGTCCGCTTCCGCCCGATCATGATGACCACGCTCGCGGCCCTGGCCGGCACCCTCCCCATCGCCATCGGCTGGGGCGCCGGCGCCGAAGTCCGCCGGCCACTAGGCCTTGCCGTGGTGGGCGGACTGGCACTGTCGCAGTTCCTCACGCTGTATCTGACGCCGGTGATCTATTTGTATATGGAGCGGCTGGGAGAACGTTTTTCGCGGCGCGCCTTGAAATAGGCCGGCCGCGCCAAGCCCGCGTAGGATGGGTTTCGTTACCGCTCAACTCATCCTTGCTGGGCCTTGCGGGTCTCACATCACTACTTGCCGCGACGCAGGGTGGCAAAGCCCAGGAATCCCATGCCAAGAAGCGCAAGCACGCCGGGTTCGGGAATCGTGTTGCCGCTGCCGCTGACATTGCCGGTGCGGTCCGCACAAACGCTGTCGACGTTGGCTGAAGTGGATTGCGTCAGATACCAACAACCCGTTTCTGTCTTGGCGTTGCTGCCTATGCTGCCGTCACCGATCGAGAGAAGACTGCCTGTGCCGTATTGCCCAGGCCCGGTTCCGCCCAACAGCGTATCCCACGTCGGGACAAAGGACGGCGCACCGTTGAATTTATGAACGGCATTGGCGGAAGGGGTGGTCAGGAGCGTGGACTGCTGCAGATCCAGCAACACGCCATCAAGATAAATCGCGAAGTGATGAGTGGCGTCTGTTGCCAGGGTGAGGCGAGTCCAGTCGGTAATGGCTGTGGGCAGCGCGAAGTTATAGGAGTAACTCCACGCGTAATAGTCCTTGAATATGGAGATGTTGTTGGTGCCGAGACCAATGCCCAGGTTGTAGCCGTCAAGACCGACAAAGGTATAGGCGCCAGCCCAGTAATAACTTGGGGTTGCCGGTTCACTTTCTTCAACCTTGACATCCCACGTCAATGTCCATGGGGAAGCGTCGTAAGTGCCCGCCACGGGTGTCTGGGTGTAATAGCTGTAATTTTGGTAATTTACATTGACGTCATATGGCATGGTGTTCCATGCCAACGTGCCATTGGCGGAAAAAACACCTTCTCCAATATTTGATCCGGTGTTTATCCATCCTTGTGCGGAGGGTAAGGTGTTTAACCCTAAGGCGTAGTCCAAGGGTGTTGATGATGCGGGTGTGGTGGCCAATAGACAGGTAGAAAACAAGGCAATGCCGGCGGCAAGTCTGGTGTGAATTAACATATTGATCTCCTTAAAAAGGCCGGCAATAAAGCAAAATATGTACCATCTTTAAAAATCAATATAAATCAGTATGTTGCACGATAAAATGGCGGAAAGTGTAAATTTTTCTGACAACAATTCTTGTTGTATTAACTTGGCCAGGTTTCATTTTTATCTATTCTGTCAATGGTGATCTGATGCAAGTGGATTTGGCGCTGAGTGATAAATATGAAACTCGCCCGCCAAGTCTTCTATGTGGATAGGGCCGCAGGTATTATTTGTTTGTATTGGGTATTTCCATTACTTGATCTCCCTGTTGCGAATAAGAGCCTAAATCGATCGCTACCCCATTCAGAATGGACGCGGTTTCCGCCGCTATGGTCAGCCAATCCTCGGAACGGGGGAGGATAAAGTTGGCTGTTTCTCGGAATTCACATGATGATCGTCACCTCGGTTGAAGCGCGGAGCAGGATTGGTAAGTTGATCGACCGCGTGCGGGGCGAGCCAGTGGAAGTGACCCGGTGCGCTTGCACTGTGGTTGATGTGGTTTCCAAACTTGCCATGCGGGAGTTGGCCGATGCGCGCGAGCAGCGCGAGGAGGCTGTGCGATGCTGTGCGGTCTATTGTCAGGATCTGTCCCACCAGGCGGATGCCGGAACTTCCGCGCTGAGGGAGGCCGAGGTCAATCGCCTGGCCCATGCGCTTCACCAGGCTGCTTGTCAGCGCGGCTGTCAGGTATTCAGAAGGGCTCAGCCGAATTGGTGAAGGCTATTGGGTACTCCTGAAATCCCCCCCGCCCCCCTTTCCCAAAGGGGGGCGAAAAAGTGCCGCGCTTATTCCGTCGGCGCTTCCTCGTGCCGTGCCGCCAGTTCCGCCAGCATCGCTTTCCGGGTTTCCGGGGTTTCCAGACTGATGCGGCCGAGGGTGCCGCCGCGGTATTCGGTGAGGAACTGCATGGCGGCCTTTTCCAGGTCAAGTTCGCCGCCACGTCCCTTGATGATGCAGCCACGCTTGCGCGCCACGCCTTCCAGGACGCCGGGGGCGTCGAGGCCATCGACCTTCAGGCCGTAGCGGGCGGTGAGGGCTTCCGGGTAGCGGGCGAGGAGGATGCCGGCGAGGTGGGTGGCGACGTCTTCGTCGATCACCGCGTTGCGGCCGATGGCGTGGCAGATGGCGAGCATGTAGCCGTCGCTGTCGATTTCGATCTTCGGCCACATCAGGCCGGGGGTGTCGACCAGGGTGAGGCGCGGGGTGAGGGCGATGCGCTGTTGCGATTTGGTGACGGCGGGTTCATCGCCCACCGCCGCGACCTTGCGTTTCACCAGGGCGTTGAGCAGGGTGGATTTGCCGACGTTGGGAATGCCCATGATCATGACGCGCAGCGGCTTGAAGTTGTCGTCGCGGTGCGGCGCCAGTGACTGGCACAAGGCCGGCAGCCGGGCGACGTCGCTCGCCTTCTTGGCCGAGATCGCGACCGCCTTGACGTTTTTCTGGGCGTTGAAGTAGGCCAGCCAGGCCTTGGTGGCGACCGGGTCGGCGAGGTCGGACTTGTTCAGCAGTTTCAGGCAGGGGCGCTGGCGGAAACTGCGCAGCTCGTTGATCAGCGGATTGCTGCTGGCTTCCGGCAGGCGCGCGTCGAGGACTTCGATCACCACGTCGATATTGGCCATGGTTTCCGCCGCTTTCTTGCGCGCGGACGTCATGTGACCGGGGAACCATTGAATGGGCATGGGATTAACGCTTCGGGAAAAGGCGGGGATTATCCCGCATGCGGCGGGGTTTCCTCGCGCTTCAGCAGTTCGCGCAGTTCCGCCAGCTCCTTGCGATAGGCTTCGGCGTCGCCGAAATCCGCATAAGCGGCCTGGCGCATGTGGCTGCCGAGGACGCGGCGGGCGTGTTTGATCGGGCACCAGTACTGCTCGGTGCGGGCGACGATTTCCTGCACATAAGCGATCAGGCCGTTGCCGTAGGTGCAGTAGCCGCAGTTGAGTTTTTCGAGGAGATTGAGATAGGCGAGTTGCTCACGGTCGAAGCTGAAGTAGTCGCGCCGCTTGACCTTGGGGATGCGATAAAGGGGAAAACACAGCATTTGATAGAGCGTGACGCCCAGGTCGAGCAGCAACAGCGGCACGATCATCACGTAGATCACCGGCGCGGAAAGCAGATGCCGCCAGGAGGTGCCCGCCAGGTAGCGCAGCAGGCCGATCTTGAATCGTCGCTGCCGCTCCAATACCTCCCGCTCGAAGCGCACGCGATTGTTTTCCAGGCGAAAACGTAGTTTGGCCTGGCGGGCGGCGATTTCCCGTTCGAGTTCTTCCTCCAGCGCCCTGATGCGATCCAGCAATTTGTTGATTCTTGGGTTCATGCCGGTTCCATCCTATGGGGCGAGCCGGCATGGTAACCCCCGTGCTAACCTCGCGCCCATGCTCAGTTACCGACACGCCTTCCACGCCGGCAACCATGCCGACGTCCTCAAACACGCCGTCCTGATCGCGCTGCTCGACTACCTCAACCAGAAGGACAAACCCTGGTGGTACATCGACACGCACGCCGGGGCGGGCATCTACGACCTGCACGGCGATTACGCGCGCAAGACCGGCGAACTCGACACCGGCATTGCCCGCTTGTGGGATCGCGCGGACCTGCCGCCGATGCTGGCGAACTACGTCGAACTGGTGCGCGGCCTCAATCCGGATGGGCGTTTGCGCCTCTACCCCGGCTCGCCCTGGTGCGCGCTGCAACGCGCCCGAGCCGAAGACCGTTTGCGCCTGTTCGAACTGCACAGCAGCGATCACCGCTTGTTGAGCAGCACCTTCAGCGAATCCGGCCGCCAGGTGCGGATCGAGGCGACGGACGGCCATGCCGGCCTGAAATCGGTGCTGCCGCCGCCGACCCGGCGCGGCCTGGTGCTGATCGACCCGTCCTACGAGGTGAAGAGCGATTACCCGCGCACCGTGGAAGCGCTCAAGGACGGACTCGCGCGCTTCGCCGGCGGCACCTACATGGTCTGGTACCCGCTGTTGCAGAAGCCGGATGCGCGCCAGTTGCCGTCACGCCTGAAAGCCGCGCGCCCGCCGGGCTGGCTCAACGTGACGTTGACCGTGCACTCGCCCCTGAAGGATGGCTTCGGCATGCACGGCAGTGGCCTCTACATCGCCAACCCGCCCTGGACCCTGCCGGCGATGTTGGAAGCGACCCTGCCCTGGCTGGTGAAAACCCTGGGCCAGGACGCCGGGGCGAGCTACACGCTGGAACATGAGATTCCATGATGTGGACGTCCTGACTCCCCCCTTTGCAAAAGGGGGGCGGGGGGGGATTTGCAAGGTTCCCGCTGGCGCTACCGTTGCAGAAATCCCCCCTAACCCCCCTTTTGCAAAGGGGGGGATGGAAGTCTCGCATGAGGCAAGCGTTGGCGCGCGGCGACTCCCCCCTTTATCAAAGGGGGGCGGGGGGGGATTTGCGGACGTTGGCGTTCGCGCGGGCCTCGGAGAAATCCCCCCTAACCCCCCTTTGGAGAGGGGGGGGATTGGTACGCTGGACGACTGGCGCCGCACGTTGCTTAGCCGACGCAGTTTTCTGTTGGCAAGCGCCGGCGGCCTCGCCGCCTTGTTCGCTCCGGCCGGCACACTCGCGGCAACCACCAACCCCTGGCTGCTGCTGGCCGCGACTCAGAACCATCTATTTCCTTCCGAACTCGGCGCTCCCGGCGCTCGTGAAATCAACGCCCTGTCTTACCTGCAACAGGTGCTGGGCGATCCACACGGCGACCGCGAGGAGCAGCGCTTCATCCTGAAAGGCGTGGATTGGCTGGAAGACCTCAGCCGGCAACGCCAGCAGACGTCCTTCGTCGATCTCGATCCGATTCGGCGCGAACAGGTGCTGCGCGAGGTGGCGAATTCCCGGCCGGGTGAAAACTGGCTTTCCACTCTGCTGCTCTATATCTGCGAAGCGTTGCTCACCGACCCGGTGTATGGCGGCAATCCGGAGGGCATCGGTTGGACGTGGCTGGGGCATCAACCGGGCTTTCCCAGGCCGACGCCGGAGAAACGCTATGGGGTGCTGAAATGACCGCGCAGCCAGGTGATTACGACGCCGTCATCATCGGCAGCGGCGCCGGTGGTGGGGCGGTGGCCTGGCGCCTGGCGATGGCGGGCAAGCGGGTGCTGGTGCTGGAGAAAGGGCCGTGGTTTACCGAGGCCGATTACTTCAAGGATGAACTGGCTTGTTGCCGGCGTAGCGTCTACACGCCGGACCTGCGCGACGAGCGGCATGTGATCGAGGAAGGCGACGGCGACGGCTGGAATGCCACGTCCACGACCGAATCGGGCTGGGATTTCTGGAACGGCAATGTGGTCGGTGGCTCCAGCAACTTCATGTCCGGTTTCTTCCATCGCCTGAAGCCGGTCGATTTCCGATTGCGTTCCGAATTCGGGCCGATTCCCGGCGCCAACGTGGTCGACTGGCCGATCGCCTACGAAGACCTGGAGCCGTATTACGCCGAGGTGGAGAGCGTGGTCGGAGTCTCCGGGCGGGTGGTCAAGCATCCCTTCCTGGAGCCGCGCTCGACGCCGGATTTCCCTTATCCGCCCACCGCCGAACATCCCGTCTCCGCGTGGATCGACACGGCCTGCGACAAACTCGGTTATCGCTCCCTGCCGCTGCCGCGCGCCGTCCTGTCGCGGCCCAAGGGCAAGCGGCGGTCCTGCGAGTATTCCGGTTATTGCGGCAGTTATGGTTGTTCCAGCGGCGCCAAGGGCGGTGCCCGTGCCGCCCTGCTGGATGAAGCCGTGGCCACGGGCCGCTGCGAAATCCGCCCGCACAGCCAGGTGTTCCGCTTGGCCAGTGACACGAAAGGGCGGGTCAAGGTGGTCGAGTATTTCGACCAGGCGGGGAAGAAACAGCGGGTGAGCGGCAAGGTTTACGTGGTCGCCTGCCAGGCCATCGAAACTTCCCGCCTGCTGCTCGCCAGTTCCGGGCCGCGCCACCCGAACGGCCTGGGCAACCGATATAGCCAAGTCGGCCGCAACCTGATCTTCTCCGCCGGCGGCGTTAGTCACGGCCGTCTGGTTTTCGACGAACTCGGTGAACAGCGGGCCAGCGAGGCGCGCGTGGTTGGCCCCTTCGTCAACCGCACCCTGCACGACTGGTATGTGATCGACGACCCCGAACTCGGCCGCGTCAAGGGCGGCGTGCTCGACTTCCTGATGGGCCATCCCAACGTGGTCTCGCGCGCCCTGTCGGAACGCCGTGACGAGGATGGCTATCTGGTTTGGGGCAGCGCCTTCAAGCGCCGCCTGGAGGCCGCCATTCGTGGTGAGCGCCGCATCGACTGCGAAGCCTTCGCCGACTGGCTGCCCACCGATAACGGGCTGGTCGGCCTGGACTCAAAGGTGAAGGACAAGTGGGGCAGGGCGGTGGCGCGGGTGCGTCTGGCGCCGCATCCGCACGACCTGAAAGTCGGGCGCTACCTGGCCGAACGCGGCGCCAACGTGTTGCGCGAACTGGGCGCGAAGGATGTGACCGTGGGCGTCTCTGATTCGCCCCCGACCAACCTGGTTGCCGGCGGCTGCCGCTTCGGCCATGACCCGCGCACCTCGGCGCTGGACCCGGACTGCCGCATGCACGGCGTCGACAACCTGTTCGTCGCCGACGCCAGCTTCATGCCCACCGGCGGCAGCGTGCCGTATACGTGGACGATCTACGCGAACGCGTTGCGGGTGGCGGACAAGATCGTGGCGCAGTTGTAGGTCAGGTTGGCGCGCAGCGACTACCTGACGATCATTCCATCAATCTGGAAGTTTGAGGGTGGATCGTCAGGTAGCGATACAGCCGCAACCTGACCTACGGGAGCGTAACCGTTATCAGTCGAGCTTCGCCCGCTGCGTCCGCACCTTTTCCAGCGTCGATTCGAAATCGGCGAGGCGTTTCTTCTCCTGGTCCACCACGGCGGCCGGGGCGCGGTCGACGAAGCTGGCGTTGCCGAGCTTGGCGTTCGCCTTGGCGATCTCGCCGGTGAGGCGGGTAATTTCCTTGTCCAGACGGGCAACCTCGGCCTCGCGGTCGATCTCGATGTGCAGCATCAGGCGCCAGTCGCCGACGATGGCGACGGGGGCGTCGCCCTCCGGCAGCTTCGAAACCACATGCACTTCCGAGAGGCGGCCGAGCAACTTCATGTAGGGGGCGCAGGCGTTCGCCTGTTGGGCGTTGCCTTCCAGATAGAGCGGCACCTTCAGCGCCGGGGAAAGATTCATCTCGCCGCGCAGGTTGCGCACCGCGTTGGTGAGTTCCTTGAGGTTGGCCATCTCGGCGGCGGCTTCGGCGTCCTGGCGGGCGGGGTCGGCCTTGGGGAAGGCGGCGAGCATGATCGACGCAGGCTCCCTCTCCCCCGGCCCCTCCCCCGGGGGGGGAGGGGAGATGAGCGGCGCGACCGCTTGCCAGAGTTCCTCGGTGACGAAGGGGATGACCGGGTGCGCCAGACGCAGCACAGATTCCAGCACGGCGAGCAAAGTATGGCGGGTGGCCGCCGCTCTTTCTCCACCTTCGGAAATCTGCACCTTGGCCAGTTCCAGGTACCAGTCGCAGTACTCGTCCCAGACGAATTCGTAGACCGCGCGCGCGGCCATGTCGAAGCGGTATTGGTCGAAGCCGGCGCGCACGGCGCTGGTGGCTTCATCCAGGCGGCCGAGGATCCAGCGGTCGACGAAGGTCGGCGCCCCGGCCTTGATCTCCTGGCCCTCGCAATTCATCAGCACGAAGCGCGTGGCGTTCCACAGCTTGTTGCAGAAGTTGCGGTAGCCCTCGCAGCGTTGCAGATCGAACTTGATGTCGCGGCCGTGGGTGGCGAGGCTGGCGAAGGTGAAGCGCAGGGCGTCGGTGCCGAAGCTCTGGATGCCGTCGGCGAATTCGCGGCGCGTGGCCTTTTCGATCTTGGCGGCGTCCTTGGGGTTCATCAGGCCGGTGGTGCGCTTTTTCACCAGATCATCGATGCCGATGCCGTCGATCAGGTCGATCGGGTCGAGCACGTTGCCCTTGGACTTGCTCATCTTGTTGCCGTGGCTGTCACGCACCAGGCCGGTGACGTAGACCTCCTTGAACGGCACCTTGTCGGTGAAGTGCAGGGTCATCATGACCATGCGCGCCACCCAGAAAAAGATGATGTCGAAGCCGGTGACCAGTACGCTGGTGGGCAGGTAGTGCTTCAGTTCCCAAGTGTCTTGCGGCCAGCCCAGGGTGGAGAAGGGCCATAGCGCGGAGGAGAACCAGGTGTCGAGCACGTCCTCGTCGCGGCGGATTTCGCGCCCGCCCGCCTGGCGTTTCGCCTCGGCTTCCGTGGCGGCGACGTAGATGTTGCCGTCCTCGTCATACCAGGCGGGGATGCGGTGGCCCCACCAGAGTTGCCGCGAGATGCACCAGTCCTGGATGTTGTTGAGCCACTGCCGGTAAGTGCTGGTCCAGTTCTCCGGGACGAACTTCATTTCGCCGTTGTCGACCACTTCCAGGCCGCGCTTGGCCAGGCTTTCCATGCTCATGAACCATTGGTCGGTGAGCATGGGTTCGATCACGGCATGGGTGCGGTCGCCGCGCGGGATTTGTAGCTTGTGCGGCTTGGCCGAGACCAGCAGGCCACGGGCATTCAGCTCGTCGAGGATCTTCTGGCGTGCGACATAGCGGTCCAGGCCCTGGTATTCCGTCGGCCCGAATTCGTTGATCTTCGCGTCCAGCGTCAGCACGCTGATGGCGGCGAGCTTGTGGCGTTGGCCGACCTGCCAGTCGTTGAAGTCGTGGGCGGGGGTGATCTTCACCACGCCGGTACCGAATTCGCGGTCGACGTAGTCGTCGGCGATGATGGGAATGGTGCGTTCCGCCACCGGCAGGCGCACGGTCTTGCCGATCAAATGCAGATAACGCTCATCCTCCGGGTGCACCGCCACGGCGGTGTCGCCCAGCAGCGTTTCCGGGCGGGTGGTGGCGACCGTGAGGAATCCGGAGCCGTCTTCCAGCGGGTAGTTGATTTCCCAGATGAAGCCGTCTTCCTCGCTGCTCACCACTTCCAGGTCGGACACCGCCGTGCCCAGCACCGGATCCCAGTTCACCAGGCGCTTGCCGCGATAAATCAGGCCTTCGTTATAGAGGCGCACGAAGACTTCGGTGACGGCGGTGGATAGGCCGTCGTCCATGGTGAAACGCTCGCGCGACCAGTCCGGCGAGGTGCCCAGGCGGCGCATCTGCCGCGTGATGGTGGAGCCGGAGTGTTCCTTCCACTCCCACACCTTCTCCAGGAACTTCTCACGGCCGAGGTCGTGGCGGCTGACTTTCTGGGCATCGAGTTGCCGCTCCACCACGATTTGCGTCGCGATGCCGGCGTGGTCGGTGCCCGGCTGCCACAGGGTGTTGTCGCCGTCCATGCGGTGGTAGCGGGTGAGCGCGTCCATGATGGTGTGCTGGAAGGCATGGCCCATATGCAGGGTGCCGGTGACGTTGGGCGGCGGCAGCAGGATGGCGTAGAAGGGTTTGTTCTCCTCGGTCCCCATGCCGTAGAAACCTTCGCCCTCCCAATGGGCGTACCAGCGTTTCTCGATTTCGTGGGGTTCGAAGGATTTGGCGAGTTCCATGAGGCGGTCCGGGTAAAAACAAACGCGGGTGCATGGCTGCGCACCCGCGTGATTGGGATTGAAGTAAGCGGCGGATTATAAAGGCTTGCCGGCCTTCTCCAGTTCCTCGCGTATCACCTTGCGCACGGCTTCTTCCATGCGCAACTGCTGGCGGATGAACAGGTCGGAGAGGCGTTGCTCCACCGCCGCGACCAGGTGCTCGAAATCCTCGTTGGCGGCGCCTGGGCGCGGGGAGAGGGGGACACTTAGGCCGATCTGGCGGCGATCGCCCAGGCGGCGGTCCTGATCGCGCCGATCCAACTCGCGGCGGTCGCCGGCGCGGCGCTCCGTGGCATGTTCCTGGGCGCTTTGTTCTTCCTTGTCCGCCACCACTTCGGTCAGCACCGGGAAATCCTCATGTTCCAGGCTCTTGTCGATCAACACGTCGAGAGCGCGCTTCTCGAACAAGGCGTCGATCTGGCCGAACAGGTCGCGGCTTCCGGTCATGGTTTTTCCGCCAGGTCATGGGTTGCCAGTTCGTAGCCGCGCCCTTTGAAGAAACGGAAGCGTTGGCGTGCTCGTTCCCGGTCGCCCGGATCGGTGCTGACGACTTCCAGCAGGCGCTGGAAGCGGCCGAAGAACTCGGGTGGTTCGTCGTCCAGACTGATCAGAATATCCGCGCTGGCGAGCTCATCCGGATCACCGCCGATCAGGATGGGCGTCTGCCGGGCGAGCGGGTGGCCGCAACGCACATGCGGCAGAAACGACAACTGCTGCGCGGTCCAGAACGCCGTGTCCAGTTCCTGGGCAATTGCCGCATCGCGGGTATAGACCAGCACCTGCTGGCCGGCATTGAAGGCCTTGGCCGCCAGTTTGCGCGCCACGTCGGTCTTGGAAGGCGCGTTGAAATAGAAGTCGATGCGGGTCATTTCGGAGGGGCGCGGTGTGGACGGTCACATGAATGTGCCAAGGTTAGTGCTATAAAACGACTCACGCCAGCCAGCTATCACGAGGAGACCCCCATGAAACAGATCGCTCTAGCCACGCTTGCCGCCGCCACCCTCGCCTTTTCCGCGGGCACCTGGGCGGAGGCCGAGACCTTCAGTATCGACAACAGCCACAGCTTCGCCAACTGGGAACTGCGCCATGTGGTTGCCCGCACCAGCGGCACTTTCCACGACATCAAGGGCAAGGTGGTGCTGGATACCAGCAACATCGCCAATTCCTCGGTGGATGCCACGATCAGTATCTACAGTCTGAATTCCAGCCATATCCGGCGTGACGTGCATGTGCTCACCGATGAATTCCTGGATGCGCGCAACTTCCCCGAAATGAAGTTCGTTTCCACCAGCGTGGCGCCCTACTCGGCCGACAAGGGCACGATGCGCGGCCAACTCACCCTGCATGGCGTCAGCAAGCCGGTGACCCTGGATTACCAGATCCTCGGCATTGGTTCCGACCCCTGGGGCGGCATCCGCGCCGGTTTCAAGGCCACCACCCAGATCAATCGCGCCGACTTCGGCATCAACAAATACGCGGTCAACGGGCCGGTAGGCAACGAGGTGGACATCACCTTGCTGATCGAAGGCATCAAGCTCGGTGAAGACGGCCAGCCGTTCAACGCGAAGAAAGCCGCCGAGGAGAAGGCCAAGGCGATCTCCTATCCCATGCCCGCCGCCGCGCACCCGGCGCCAGTCGTCCAGCCCGTGCCGGTGCAGCCGGTCGTCCAGCCCGCGCCGGTCGTACAACCCGCTCCCGCTCCCGCTCCGGCCCCGGAAAAGAAGGAAAGCGTCGAGGATCAACTCAAGAGCAAGTTGTTGAAGGGCCTGTTCAACTGAGCATCGGCTTCAACCTGGAAACGGCCGGTTTGTCCGGCCGTTTCCATTTGTGTCGCGCCGCATCCGGGCTACTTGTCTTGAAAGGGGAAGTCTTCAGGCGGCTTTCAACAAGTCTTTGCCATTGAGTTTCGCCTGGCGTTCGAACCACTTGGCGGCTTCCTCGTCCCAGCCGTCCATGCGCACATAGGGATTGGTACGCGGATTGGAGATCATCCTCGGATCGACCTCCAGACCGATGCCTTCCAGGAAGTTGACCAGGCCAATGCGTTCAATCATTTCGCCGGTGCGCTCATGTTCCAGGGCATTTTCGGCGAAGAAGTCGAGCACGCTACGAGAAAGCTCCCTGAGCTTCTCGAAGTCCTCGTCACTCTCCAGTTTCATGAACGGGATGATCACGGTGCCCATGGTGGCGCCGATCTTCAGCACACTCTTGCCGCCGATCAGAATGGTCACCCCCTTGTCCAGGCCCGGCAGCAGCGCGCCAGGCATGACGTTGAGGCAATGCATGCAGCGCACGCAGTTGTGATTGTCGATGGCCATTTCGGTGTCGAGGCCGATCCGCAGCACGGATTCATGTTCCTTTGCCGGCGTACCGACGTCGCGCAGGGTAATCGCCTTGGTCGGGCACAGGCTCACCACCATGTTCACCACGTCGTTCATGCTGTGGCTGTCCATCCACTCTTTGGCGATTGCCTCATTGGTACGGATGTTGTCGCGCCAGGTGCCGATGGTGGCCATATCGGAGCGCTGGATGGAATTCACGCAGTCGTTCGGGCAGCCGGAAAACTTGAACTTGAACTTGTAGGGCAGGCTGGGCCGATGCATGTCGTCGATGTTGCTGTTGATCACCGTGCGTAATGCTCGCGCCTCGTCAAAGTTGGACATCTCGCAGCGCGCGGCGCCGACGCAGGACATCGAGGTGCGCAGGGCCGGACCGGCGCCGCCGAGGTCGAAGCCCATCACGTTGAAGCGGTCGAATGCGGTCTGCACGTTTTTCGAGTGGATGCCCTGAAACATGATGTCTCCAGACTGGCCGTGGAAAGCGATCAGGCCTGACCCCCCGGATTCGACCCAGGCATCGCACAGGTTGCGTAGCAGATCGGCGCTGTAGTGCATGCCGGCAGGTGGCTGCACGCGGAAGGTATGGAATTCCGCCGCCTCGGGAAACAGCGGTTTGCCTGCTTCGTCCTTGAGTTCGGTGAAGCGCGGAATGATGCCGGCGCCATAGCCGATCACCCCGACTGTGCCGCCTTTCCAATAGCCTTTGCGGTCTTCATATGAACGCTCCAACTGGCCAAGCAAATCGCCCATCATCTGGTTGTCTCCCGCAAGGCGCTTGAGTCCGGTGACGAAGGACGGCCACGGGCCGGTTTCGAGTTCATCCAGAAGCGGGGTATCAGGCAAGGTATTCATGGCCAATCCTCCAGAGGTTGAATGGTAAAAGCATAGTAAAACAATCAACTATTCCAACCATATCAATGGCAAGGCCATGTTGAAGGCCAATTCCTTCAGCAAAGACGATTACCCATGAACAGGGCGAGGTTCATCAGGTGACGCCTTCAACGAGCACGATCACGCCCTCCCGCATGCATGCGGGAGGCGTGGGTGAACACGGTGTGGCGATTGCGGGAGGGGATTACAGGCTGGACATACTCCCGTTTGATCTATAAATTACCGACCAGTCAGTTACTAGGTGTCGAGCAATCACTCTCATGACGGAAACCGAACCCACTCCCCGTTGGCAACGTCGTGCCGACGAACGCCCGCGGGAATTGCTCGACGCTGCCCTGGCGGTGTTCGTGGAACGGGGTTTCGCGGCGGCGCGGCTGGAGGAGGTGGCGAAGCGGGCGGGGGTGTCGAAGGGCACGGTGTATCTTTATTACTCCGGCAAGGAGGCGTTGCTCAAGGCGCTGGTGCAAAGCGCCATCCTGCCGCAACTGGAGAATGTCGAGGCACTGGCGCGGGAGCACAGCGGGTCCAGCCGCGAATTGCTGATCAAGTTGGTCAGCGCCATGTGGCGGGCCATCGCCTTGTCGCCGCTGTCGGGCATCCCCAAGCTGATGTTGTCCGAAGCGGGCAATTTCCCCGAACTGGCACGTTACTTCCTGGAGGCCGTGATCCAGCGGCATTGGACGCTGATGCGGCGGGTGATGGAGGAGGGCATGGCTAAGGGCGAGTTCCGTCCCCTGCCGAGCGATCTGGCGGTGCGCATCTTCATCGCGCCGATGATGATGGCGGTGTTCTGGAAGCATTCCTTCATGCCCCTGGAAAAGATGCCGCTGGATATGGAACGCTACTTCGCCGTGGCGCTGGATATGTCGCTTGAAGGTTTGCGCGCCAAGGAGGCGGCATGATTTCCGTGAAAAAGAACGTATTGACGGCGTGGCTGTTGTTGTTTGTGCTCTCGGGCTGCCAGGAAACGGCCAAACCCGGTTGGCAGGGCTATGTGGAAGGCGAGTATGTGCGCGTGGGCGCGCCGCTGGCGGGCACCCTGCTGGAACTCGACGTGGAACGCGGCCAGGCGGTGGCGAAGGGGGCGCCGCTGTTCGTGCTGGAACAGGAAAGCGAGGCGGCGGCCAGGCGTGAGGCGGAAAGCCGCGTCGCGCAGGCGGTCGCCCGCTTGGCCAATCTGGAGAAAGGAAAACGGCCGGACGAGATCGCCGCCATCTCGGCGCAACAGGCCCAGGCACAGGCGGCGCTGGCGCTTTCCCGCGCCAATCTGGCGCGCCAGGAAAAACTGGTGGCGGCCGGTTTCGTCAGCCATGCCGTGCTGGACGAGGCGCATGCGGCGGTGGAACGTGACAGTGGCAGCGTCGCGCAGTTCGCGGCCCAGTTGCGGGTGGCGCGTCTGGCCGCGCGCCCGGATGAAATCATTTCCGCTCGCGCCGAGATTCAGGCGGCGCGGGCCGCACTGGCCCAGGCGCAGTGGCGTCTGGGCCAGAAGGTGGTGCCGGCGCCGCTGGCGGGAACGGTGCAGGATCGGCTTTATCTGCCGGGCGAGTTCGTGCCGGCGGGCAACCCGGTGGTCAGCCTGTTGCCGCCGGAGAATCTGAAGCTGCGTTTCTTCGTCGGTGAAACCGAACTCGCGAAAATCAGGGTGGGCCAAGCGGTCAATGCCCGGTGCGACGCCTGCGGCGGCGACATTCCGGCGACCATCCGCTTTGTCTCGACCCAGGCGGAATACACGCCGCCGGTGATTTACAGCCGCGAGAACCGGACCAAACTGGTGTACCTGGTGGAAGCCGGGGTGTCGACCAAGGACGCCGCGCGCCTGCACGTCGGCCAGCCGATCGAGGTGCGTTTACCGTGAACACGGCGAACAACCTGGTGATCGACGTCCAGGGGCTGACCAAGAGTTTCTCCGGCCGCCGCGTGGTGGACGGCATCGACCTCTCCGTCCGCACCGGGGAAATCTTCGGTTTTCTCGGGCCCAACGGCAGCGGCAAGACCACGACCATCCGCATGCTCTGTGGGCTGCTCACGCCGGACGCGGGCCAGGGCACCTGCCTGGGCCTGGATGTGATCCGCCAGACCGACGCGATCAAGCGCCAGGTGGGCTACATGACGCAGCGATTCTCGTTGTACGAAGACCTCACCATTCGCGAAAATCTGGATTTCATCGCCCGCATGTATGCCATGCCGAACCGGCGCGAGGCGGTGGCCCATGCCCTGGAACGTCTGGGCTTGATGGATCGCCGCGACCAGCTGGCCGGGGCGCTGTCCGGCGGTTGGAAGCAGCGCCTGGCGCTGGCCGCCTGCATGCTGCATCACCCCAAGCTGCTGTTGCTCGACGAACCCACCGCCGGTGTCGATCCCAAGGCACGGCGCGATTTCTGGGAAGAAATCCACAAGCTGGCGGGCGAGGGCATCACCGTGCTGGTGTCCACGCATTACATGGACGAGGCGGAGCGCTGCCACCAGCTCGCTTACATCGCCTACGGCAAGCTGCTCACCACCGGCACGCCGGCCGAGATATTGGCTCGCTCCGGCCTGGCGACCTGGCGGGTGGAGGGCGACGATCTCTATGTGCTCGCCGACCTGCTGCGCGAAGTGGTGGGCGTGTCCCAGGTGGTGCCGTTCGGCAACGTGCTCCACGTCAGCGGCGACCACGCCGAGCGGCTGGCCGCGGCGACCGCCGATCTGCGCGCTGATCCACGCTGGAACTGGATGCCGGCCGAGCCGGGGTTGGAGGACGTGTTCATCCAGTTGATGGACGGGACGAAGGACAACTATCAATGAACGCCTTTTCGTTCACCCACTCGTTCACCCGGTTCACCGCCGTGGTGGTGAAGGAATTCATCCAGATGCGGCGCGACCGGCTCACCTTCGGCATGCTGGTCGGGATTCCGATGATGCAGTTGATGCTGTTCGGTTTCGCGATCAACTCCGATCCCAAGCACCTGCCGACCGCCCTGCTCGTGGCCGACGAGAGCGTGTTCGCGCGCAGCCTGGTCGGCGCCTTGCAGAACAGCGAGTACTTCCACATCGTCAAGCGCGCGGCAAACGAAACCGAGGCGAGCGCGATGTTGCAGCGGGGCGACGTGCAATTCGTGGTGAACGTGCCGGAGGATTTCTCGCGCAAGCTGCAACGCGGCGAACGCCCGGTGCTTTTGGTGGAAGCCGATGCCAGCGACCCGGTGGCCACCGGCAACGCCATCGCCGTGCTCGCCAATCTCAACCTTTCCGGGCTGGACCACGATCTGGTCGGCCCGCTCACGCGCCTGAAAGGCCAGAACCCGCCGTTCGAGGTGCGGGTGCACCGCCGCTACAACCCGGAAGGCATCACGCAATACAACATCGTGCCCGGCCTCATGGGCGTGATCCTGACCATGACCATGGTGATGGGCACCGGACTGGCGATGACTCGCGAGCGCGAACGCGGCACCCTGGAAAATCTGCTCGCCACGCCGGTGAAGCCGCTGGAAGTCACCCTGGGCAAGATCGTGCCCAACATTCTGGTCGGCTATATCCAGGTCGGCCTGATCCTGCTCGCCGCGTATTACGTATTCCATGTGCCCATGATCGGCAGCCTGCCGCTGTTGCTGGCCTGCGTGCTGGCCTTTGTCTTCGCCAACCTGGCGGTGGGCTTCACCTTCTCCACCCTGGCGAAGAACCAGATGCAGTCGATGCAGATGACCATGTTCTTCTTCCTGCCCAGCATGTTGCTGTCCGGTTTCATGTTCCCCTTTCGCGGCATGCCGAACTGGGCACAGGCCATCGGCGAGGTGCTGCCCTTGACCCACTTCCTACGCATCGTGCGCGGCGTGATGTTGAAGGGGAACGGTCTGGCCGAGATCCTGCCGCAACTCTGGCCGATGCTGGCCTTTCTGCTCGCCGCGCTCACGCTTTCCCTGCTGCGCTATCGCCGCACCCTTGATTGAGAAAGGAACATCCTCATGAATCACCTGCTCTGGATACTGCCGCTGTTGTCCCTGATGGGGTGCGGCAAGCCACCGGCGCCGCCCGTCGCGCAGGCAAAAATGGTGCTGGTGCATACGGTGCGGGCCGGCAGCGCCGTCGCCCAGGCCGAATATTCAGGTGAGGTGCGTGCGCGCCATGAAATCAGCCTGGCTTTCCGTGTTGGCGGCAAATTGCTAACGCGCGCGGTCGATGTCGGTGATCAGGTTGTGGCTGGCCAGGTGCTGGCGCGTCTCGATCCGGCCGATCTGAAGCTGTCTTCCTCGGGAGCCGAGGCCAATCTGGCGGCGGTTGCCGCCGAGCGCGCCTATGCCCAGGCGGAGGTGAGGCGTTATCGCGATCTGCGCGCCCAGCAGTTCGTCAGTCAGGCATCGCTCGACGCCAAGGAGGCCGCGCTCAAGTCCGCCGAGGAGAAATACCGGGCGCTTGCCGCCCAGGCCGGCCTGGCGAGCAACCAGCGCGGTTACGCTGAATTGCGCGCGGAGGCCGCCGGGGTGGTTTCCGCTGTGCTGGCCGAGGCCGGGCAGGTAGTGGCGGCGGGGCAGGCGGTTTTGAAAGTGGCGAAGAGCAGCGAGAAGGAAGTGGTGGTGGCCGTGCCGGAAAATCGGGTGGCGGAACTGGCGAAGGCGGGTGAAGTGGCGGTGACCTTGTGGGCGGCGCCGGAGAAGCACTATCGCGGCCGGGTGCGCGAAGTGGCGCCGCAGGCCGATCCGGTGACGCGTACTTATGCCGCAAAGGTGAGCATTCTGAATGCCGATGCCGACGTGCGTCTGGGACAGACCGCGCGGGTCTTGCTGAAAAATAACTCGGGCGGCGCGCTCACCTTGATTCCTCTGGGCAGCGTGTTCCAGAAAGGGACACAGCCGGCGGTGTGGCTGCTTGGACCTGATGGCCATGTGCATCTGCGCCCGATCCAGGTGGCGGCCTGGCGCGAGGATGGCGTCGCCGTGAGTGGCGGCCTGGCCGAAGGCGAGCGCATCGTCGCCGCCGGGGCGCACAAGTTGGTCGAGGGCGAGGCGGTGCGGGTGGCGGAAGGGGGGCAACCATGATGGCCGCTTTTCTCCCCTCCCCCCCCGGGGGAGGGGCCGGGGGAGAGGGAACCCGGTTTCCGGTCTGCACACGGTTTCCACGAAGTGAGGCGGGCACGTTGGTGGCCGTTGTGGGTGCGCAAGCGTCGCTCCCTCACCCCCGGCCCCTCTCCCGAGGGGAGAGGGGAGTTAAACCATGAAATCCTTCAACCTCTCCGCCTGGTCGCTGGAGCATCCCAGCCTGGTGGCGTATTTCATGCTGGTGCTGACCCTGGGCGGCATCCTCGCCTATTTCAATCTGGGGCGTTCGGAAGACCCCGACTTCACCATCAAGGTCATGGTGGTGCGCAGTTTCTGGCCGGGGGCGACGGCGCGCGAGGTGGAACAGCAGGTCACCGACCGCATCGAGAAGAAGCTCCAGGAACTGCCCTTTCTCGACAACGTGCGCAGCTATTCCAAGCCGGGCGAGTCACTGGTGTTCGTGGAATTGCGCGATTTCACGCCGCCGAAGCAGGTGCCGGAACTCTGGTACCAGGTGCGCAAAAAGATCAACGACATCCGCCAGACCTTGCCGGCGGGCGTGCAAGGGCCGTTTCCCAATGACGAATTCGGCGACGCCTTCGGCAACGTCTTCGCCCTGACCGGCGAGGGCTACACGATGGCCGAACTGCGCCGCCAGGCCGACCGTATCGCCCAGGAACTGCGCCGGGTGCCGGATGTGGCCAAGGTGGAACTGGTCGGCGTTCAGGACGAGCGCATCTGGATCGAGATGTCGGCGGCCAAGCTCGCCACCCTCGGCCTCGACCCGCGCTTGATTCAGCAGACCTTGCAAGCACAGAACGCGATGACGCCGGCCGGCTTCGTCGATACCGACCACGACCGCGTCCGCATCCATGTGACCGGCAGTTTCGACAGCGTGGAGTCGATTCGCGCCATCGGCATCCGCGCCGGCGACAAGCTGTTCAAGCTGGGTGACGTGGCGAAAATTTGGCGTGGCTATGCCGATCCGCCGCAACCGCATTTCCGCTGGCGTGGGAAGGAGGCCATCGGCCTGGCGCTGTCCATGACTCGCGGCGGCAATGTGATGAATCTGGGCGAGCAGCTTCAGGCCACGACCGCGCGCCTGCGCGGCGAATTGCCGGTAGGTCTGGAACTGCGCCAGGTCGCCGATCAGCCGGCGGTGGTGAAGCGCAACATCGACGAGTTCATGAAGAGCCTGCTGGAAGCGGTCGCCATCGTCCTTGCGGTGAGCTTTCTCTTCCTCGGCCTGCGCACCGGTCTGGTGGTGGCGCTGACGATTCCCGTGGTGCTGGCGGTCACGTTCCTGTTGATGAAGCCGACGGGCATCGATTTGCAGCGTATATCCCTGGGCGCCTTGATCATCGCCCTGGGTCTGCTGGTGGACGACGCCATCATCGCCGTGGAAATGATGGTGGTGAAAATGGAGCAGGGCTGGGAGAAGTCCAAGGCGGCGGCGTTCGCCTATACCTCGACCGCTTTCCCCATGCTCACCGGCACCCTGATTACCGCCGCCGGCTTTCTGCCGGTGGGTTTCGCCAAGAGCGCGGCGGGGGAATACACCTTCTCGATTTTCGCCGTGGTGGGCATCGCCCTGTTGACCTCCTGGGTGGCGGCGGTGTTGTTCATCCCCTGGCTGGGCTCGCGCCTGTTGAATCGCGAGGCGCTGATGGCGAAGGCGGCGAAGCACGCGGGCGATCCTTACGCCTCGCCGTTCTATCGGCGTATCAAGCACATGGTGAACTGGTGCGTGGCGCATCGCTGGGTGGTGATCGGTCTGACCCTGGCGACCTTCGCGCTGGCCATCGTCGGCTTCAAACAGGGGGTGGAAAAACAGTTTTTCCCCACCACCAACCGCCCGGAACTGCTGATCGATCTGTGGCTGCCGCAGGGCGCCTCGGTCAAGGCCACGGACATCGAGGTGAAGCGGGTGGAAGCGATGCTGGCCGGCGACCCGGAACTCAAGGGCCGCATCAGCCATTACGTGGCTTATGTGGGCATGGGCAGCGTGCGTTTCTTCCTGCCGCTGGACCCGCAGATGCCCAACGACAACTTCGCCCAGTTCGTGTTGATGACCACCGATCTGAAGGCGCGCGAGGCGGTGAAGGCGCGTCTGGAACAGCGTCTTGCCCGTGAATTTACCGGCTTGCGCGGGCGCGTGCTGCGGCTGGAAAACGGTCCGCCGGTGGGCTTCCCGGTGCAATTCCGGGTGAGCGGCCACGACCCGGACACCCTGCGCGCCATCGCCGGCGAGGTGGCGGCGGTGATGCGCGCCCATCCCTATGCCAAGGACGTGCATTTCGATTGGAACGAGCGCATCAAACAGGTTCGCCTGAATGTCGATCAGGACAAGGCGCGCGCGCTGGGCATCAGCTCGCAGGAGTTGTCGCTGATCGTCAACAACCTGCTCAACGGCGTCGCCATCACGCAATTTCGCGAGGGCGACCAGTTGATCGATGTGATGGGCCGGGCGGAAGGACTGGAGCGCAATCGTCTGTCGCAACTCGCCGACTTGCAGGTGCATACTCGCGACGGCCGTTTCGTGCCGTTGTCGCAGATCGCCACCCTCACCCCGGAACTGGAGGAGGGGTTGATCTGGCGGCGCGACCGTCTGCCCACCATTACGGTGCGTTGCGACCTGCGCGAAGGCATCCAGGCGCCCACCGTGACCGCCGCCATCGATCCGAAGCTGGATACCCTGCGCGCGAAACTGCCACCAGGCTACCGCATCGACATCGGCGGCACGGCGGAGAAGTCGGGCCACGCGGAGAACTCCATCCGCACCGTGTTTCCGCTGGCCATCATCGTGGTGGTGACCCTATTGATGATCCAGTTGCAAAGTTTCCAGCGCACCTTGCTGGTGCTGCTCACAGCGCCGCTGGGGATGATCGGCGTCACCGCCTCGTTGCTCCTGTTTCACGCGCCGTTCGGCTTTGTCGCGCAACTCGGGGTGATCGCGCTGTTCGGCATGATCATGCGCAACTCGGTGATTCTGGTGGACCAGATCGAACAGGACATCGCCGCCGGCCACGCCGTCTGGGACGCCATCGTCGGCGCCACCGTGCGCCGCTTCCGGCCGATCATGCTGACCGCCATGGCGGCGATCCTGGCCATGATTCCGCTGACCCGCAGCGTGTTCTGGGGGCCGATGGCCACCGCCATCATGGGTGGCCTGTTCATCGCCACCCTGCTCACCCTGCTGTTCCTGCCGGCCCTGTACGCCGCCTGGTTCCGGGTGCGGCCCCCGGAGGGCGCGGGGTACAATCCCGCGCATTGAATTGGATACGTTTTCTGGAGCTGTCATGGATTACGAACAGGCACGTTTCAACATGATCGAGCAGCAAATCCGCCCCTGGGAAGTGCTGGACCCCAAGGTGCTCGATCTGTTGTTGAAGGTGAAACGCGAGGACTTCGTTCCCACGCTGTATCAATCGCTGGCCTTCGTCGATATGGGTATTCCCCTGGGCCATGGCGAAACGATGTGGGCGCCGGTGATCGAGGCGCGCGCGTTGCAGGCCGTTCAGGTCAAAGCCACTGACCGGGTGCTGGAAATCGGCACCGGCAGCGGCTATTTCACCGCGCTGCTGGCCGCCCAGGCGGATCTTGTGGTTACGGTGGAGCTGCGCGCCGATCTGCGCGAGGAAGCGGAAAAGCGTTTTCACGCGCACGGCCTGAGCAACATCCAGACCCGCCTCGGCGATGGCGCCCGCGACTGGATCATCGACGGCCATTTCGACGTGATCGTTCTGACCGGCTCGGTTCCCCTGCTGCCCGAGGCTTATCTGAAACGCCTCAATCCCGGTGGGCGCCTGTTCGCCATCGTCGGTGAAGGCCCGGCGATGTCGGCCACTTTGGTCACCTGCGCGAAACCCGGCGTCTACCGTACCGACTCACTCTTCGAGACGGTCAGCAAAACCTTGGTGAACGCCGCCGAACCGGAACGTTTCGTGTTCTGAGGGCCTGTTCATGGATAACCTGGACAATTATGGGTGTGCTGGCGGGATGCGATGCAAGTCGCCGGTTGCGCCGCATGGCCATTCCCTGCAAGCAACCGGCAACGCCGCAGCGCGCCCGCCAGCGCGGCCAGAATGTTCGAGTTATTCATGAACAGGCCCTAATCATGCAAACTTTGCGCCCCGCTGAACTCAAGTCCTGGCTGGACGATCCAGCGCGCCCCAAGCCCTTGCTTCTGGACGTGCGCGAAGGCTGGGAATACGAACGCTGCCATCTCGACGGGGTGACGCTGCTGCCCATGAGCAGCATCCAGACCCGACTGGGGGAACTCGACCCGAACCGCGAGACGGTGGTTATTTGCCATCATGGCGTGCGCAGCTTTCATGTCGCGCGCTTCCTGGAAGCCAATGGCTTCAGCAATGTGATCAACCTGACCGGCGGCGTTGATGCCTGGGCCAAGGAAGTCGATCGCACCATGCCCACTTACTGAGTTGAATCCATCATGCGCCTGACCCTGTTAACCGTCGCCCTGGCCTGTCTTACCCAGGTTGCCTTGGGCGCCAATCTGAGTTCGATCTATCAGCTCGCCCGCGATAACGACGCCATCTATGCCGCCGCGCAGGAAGCCTACAAGGCCGGCCTGGAAAAACTGCCGCAGGGCAAAGCCCTGTTGCGGCCGACGATCAATCTCTCCGCCAACATCAATCACACCGATACCCAATCCAGCATCGCGGGGTACTCAAAGACCTCCGATCCCTATGGTTACAGCCTCTCTTTGACTCAACCGCTTTATCGCAAACAGAACCTGGAAAGCTACGAACAGGCCAAATTGCAGGTATTGCAGGCGGAACAGCAACTGAAAGTGGCGGAACAGGATTTGCAGTTGCGTGTGGCCAAGGCCTATTTCGACGTGTTGCAGGCCCAGGATGTGCTCGCCACCGCGCGCTCCCAGAAACAGGCTTATGCCGAGCAACTGGCGCAAGCACGCAAGAGTTTCGAGGTGGGGGCCGCCACCATCACCGACACCCATGAGGCGCAGGCACGTTACGACCTCACCACAGCGCAGGAAATCGCCGGGCAAAACGACCTGGAAGTGAAAAAACGCGCCCTGGAAAAAATCGTCAACCAGGAGGCGCCGACACTCGCCTTGCTCGATGGACAAGCCAAGATGCGGCTGCCCGAGCCCAACAACATGGACGCCTGGGTCAAGCAGGCGGAAGCCGACAGCCTCGCCGTGGCGCTGGGCCGCACCGCGCAGGAAACCGCGCGGCGCGAAGTTGACAAACAGAAGGGCGGCCATATGCCCACGCTCGACCTGAAAGCCAGTTACAGCGATAACCGCGGCCAATCGTTGGCGACGCTTTCCAATGTGGCCACCCAGACCGGCACCATTGGCCTGGAATTCGTCCTGCCCCTCTACCAGGGGGGCGCCACCAGTTCGCGGGTACGGGAAGCTTCCGCCAACCTGGAAAAAGCGCGCCACGAACTCGACAACGCGCGCCGCCAGGCCACCCTGGACGCGCGCCAGGCCTATCTCGGCGTGCTTTCCGGCAACGCCCAGGTGCAAGCCCTGGAGCAGGCCCTGGTTTCCAGCGAAGCGCAGCTCAGATCGACCAAGCTGGGCCTGGAAGTCGGTGTGCGCACCCGTGTCGACGTGCTCAACGCCCAGCAACAGCTCTACACCACCCGCAAGGATCTTGCCGCCGCCCGCTATCAGACCCTGATCGCCGGCCTGACCCTGAAAGCCGCCGCCGGCAGCCTCACCGAGGCCGACCTGAAAGCGTTGGACGCGTTGCTGCAGGAAGGGAAGAAGTAACAGCGTAGTTCGGCCCGCGTAGGTCAGGTTGGCGCGCGGCGACTACCTGACGATTGTCCTGAAAGCCATGTAGCGCAGGCTTCCAGCCTGCTCAGCCCGCGTAGGTCAGGTTGACTCGCGGCGACTACTTGGCGATTGTCCGTCTAACTGAATTGAGAGGTTGGACCGTCAGGTAGCGATAGAGCCGCAACCTGACCTACAGCGGGGTTTATCCGCGCGCGGGGCGTGGCGGTTCCGGCCATGGCCATGCCGGACGGCCAGAAGGGGTTTTCCCGCGCGCGGGGCGTGGCTCGGATGCGACGCGGCGGAATCCGGGTTTACAAGTTCCGCTCCAGCATCTCCATCACCCGCTCCGTCGCCCCCCGATTCGCCGCCGCGAAGCGTAGACCGGCATCCCGCATCCGCTCGCGCGCGAGCGGATCGCGAAATAGCGCCGACACCGCTTGCGCCAGTTCTCCCGCATCCGCCACCCGCAGCGCCGCGCCGCAAGCCACCGCTTGTTCCGTCGCCTCCGCGAAATTCCAGGTATGCGGCCCGATCAGGGCCGGACAGCCCGCCGCCGCCGCTTCGATCAGATTCTGCCCGCCCAGCGGCAACAGGCTGCCGCCGATATAAGCGAGATCGGCCGCCGCGTAATAAGCCGCCAGTTCACCCATGCTGTCGCCGAGGAAGATGCGGGTATCGGGTTGCAGCGGCTGGTTCGTGCCGCGCCGCACATAAGCCAGCTTTCGCTCTTCCAAAAGCTTTGCAACTACCTCAAAGCGTTGCGGGTGGCGCGGCACCAGCACCAGCAAGAGGCCGGGAATTGTCGATGTAACCGTCGCGCAGCGACGCTCGACGCTCCCCTCTCCCCCCGGGAGAGGGGCTGGGGGTGAGGGAGCGGGCGTGGCGGCAAGACCACCCAGCGCGTCGAGCAGCAGGGCTTCTTCGCCCTCGCGGGTACTGGCGGCGAGAAACACGAAGCGGCCGGCGAACATTGCCCGCAAAGCGCGCGCGCGTTCCACGCTATCCGTCGGCGCGGTCACATCGAACTTCACATTGCCACTGACCGCCACGTCCACTGCGCCCAGTTCCCGCAGACGCCTCGCATCGTTCTCCGTCTGCGCCGCGATGCCCGCCAGGCCGCGCAATGCCGGTGCCGTCAGGGCGCGGAAGCGCGCATAGCCGCGCGCCGATTTCTCCGACAGGCGCGCATTCACCAGAAACAGGGGAATGCCCCGCCGCGCGCAGGCGGCATAAAGATTCGGCCAGATTTCCGTCTCCATGATCACGCCCATGACCGGCCGCGCGCGGCGCAGGAACAACCAGACCAGGGGCGGGAAATCATAGGGCAGATAACATTGGATGACAGAGTCGCCGAACAACTCCCTGCCAGTTTCCCGCCCGGTCGGGGTGGCATGGGTGAGCAGGATGGCGTGACTGGGATGGCGTGCCTTGAGTGCCTTGACCAGTGGCGCGGCGGCGCGGGTTTCGCCCACCGACACGGCATGAAGCCAGATCAGCGGTTGTCGATTTGGCGTAATGGGCACGAAACCAAGCCGTTCACCCCAGTACCGTAAATACTCCGGTTGTCGCCGTGCGCGGCGTAGCAGGTGGAGAAAGGCAAAGGGCAGGAGTGCGATCCAGACCAGGGAATAGAGCAGGCGCATGGGCGGCATTCTAGCGATATGGGCGGTACAAACCGCATGTTAGAATCCGCGCGTTTATTCAGGGATGAACGTAATGAAAGTGCTCGTCACCGGCGCCGCAGGCTTTATCGGTATGCATGTCGCGCAAATTCTTCTCAAGCGTGGTGATGAGGTCGTCGGCATCGACAACCTCAACGATTACTACGATCCCAAGCTCAAGCTGGCGCGCCTGGAACAGCTCAAGCCCTACCCCAATTTCAAGTTCGTGCGTGGCGATATCTCCGACCGGGTGACGGTGGAAGACCTGTTCGCCGCCGAGAAATTCAACAAGGTCATCAACCTCGCAGCGCAGCCCGGCGTGCGCTACTCGCTGAAGAATCCCTACGTCTACATCCAGACCAACCTGGTCGGCTTCGGCAATCTGCTGGAAGGCTGTCGCCACAACGGCGTCGAGCACTTCGTCTATGCCAGCAGCTCCAGCGTCTACGGTGCCAACACCCGCATGCCCTTCTCGGTGCATGACAACGTCGATCACCCGGTCAGCCTCTACGCGGCAAGCAAGAAGGCCAACGAGTTGATGGCTCATACCTACAGCCATCTCTACGGTCTGCCCACCACCGGCCTACGCTACTTCACGGTCTACGGCCCCTGGGGGCGCCCCGATATGTCGCCCTGGCTATTCACCAGCGCCATCCTGGAAGGCCGCACCATCGACGTGTTCAACATGGGCAAGATGCAGCGCGACTTCACTTACGTGGATGACATCGCCGAAGGCACCGTGCGAGTGCTGGATAAAATCGCCACCCCCAACCCGGACTTCACCACCGACGCGCCCGATCCCGGCACCAGCTATGCGCCTTACCGCGTCTACAACATCGGCAACCACCAGCCGGTGGAACTGATGACCTTCATCAAGACCATCGAAGATTCCCTCGGCCAGGAAGCGAAAAAGAACTTTCTGCCGATGCAACCCGGCGATGTGGTGGCGACTTATGCCAATGTCGACGATCTCAAGCGGGATGTGGGCTTCGAGCCGAAGACGGAACTGGCGGTGGGGATTGCGAATTGGACGAGGTGGTATCGCGAGTACACAAAGCAGTAATGCCATGATTGATGCAATTGACCAGGCATTGGAAGAACACGGCAAACTGGTCGATGTGGTGCGGCGTGACCTCATGCCCAGCGTGTCCGCGGCGGCCTCGATACTGATCAACTGCACACTTTCCGGTGGCAAGATCATGTGGTGCGGTAATGGCGGCAGCGCTGCCGATGCTCAACATCTGGCGGCTGAATTGATCGGCCGTTTCAAACGTGAGCGCCAACCCATCGCCTCTATCGCGTTGACTACAGATACTTCCGTTTTGACCTGCGTCGGTAATGATTACGGCTTCTCCGATATTTTTAGTCGACAGGCGGAAGCCCTGGCAGCCACGGGCGATGTTCTGGTGGCGATTTCAACCTCGGGGAACAGTGAGAACGTGTTACGTGCCGTGCAGGCCGTCAAATCCAAGGGGGTGCGTTGTATCGGGTTGCTTGGGCGTGATGGCGGCAGGCTGAAGGCGCTGTGCGATCTTTCCCTGGTAATCCCTTCACAAGACACCGCTCGCATTCAAGAGATGCATATCACCCTTGGGCATATCCTCTGCGATCTGCTGGAAGCCAATGTGGCTCGGATATGAGTATCGCCCCCGTTTGGCCGGCACTGGCTTCGATACACACCATCGTTTTCGATTTTGATGGCGTGTTCACCGACAACAAGGTCTATCTCAATCAGGAAGGCGTCGAGAGTGTGCGCTGTGATCGGGGCGATGGCCTGGGAATCGATTTCCTGCGCAATGCATATGAGCAAGGGCGGATCACGGCCGACATCTTCATCTTGTCCAAGGAGCCCAATCCCGTTGTGCTGGCCCGGGCTCGGAAACTCAAGCTCGAATGCAAGCACGGTGTGGCCCGCAAAAAGGACTTCATGGATGCTTATTTTGCGGAGAGTCGGCCCAATGACCCCCATCCCTATGACGGCCTGGTTTTCCTGGGTAATGATTTGAACGATCTCTCGTTGACTCTTGTGGCGGGGTTTTCCGTCGCGCCCACCGATGCGCATCCTGTCATCCTCCGTCATGCCTCGGTGGTGCTGCCGCGGCGCGGAGGCGAAGGATTCATCCGGGCCTTTGTGGAACAATTGCTGGCTATTGACACCATGACTTTAGAGGAACTCCATGAGTTTGTTCATCATTGCTGAGATCGGCATCAACCATAACGGCAGCCTGGATCTGGCAAAACAATTGATTGACGCGGCGAAGGATGCCGGGTGTGACGCGGTGAAGTTCCAGAAACGCACTGTAGACAAGGTCTACACCAAGGAGCTTCTCGATAGCCCTCGTGAAAGTCCATGGGGTACGACGCAGCGTGAGCAGAAAATGGGGCTCGAATTCAATCGTGAGCAGTACCTGGAGATCGATCGCTACTGCAAGGCGCTCGGTATCGCCTGGTCTGCCTCGGCCTGGGATGTCGATGCGCAGAAGTTTGTCCGTGATTTCAATGTGCCTTTCAACAAGGTTGCCTCCGCCATGCTCGGCCACAAGCCCCTGCTGCGCGAGATCATGGATGAACGCAAACGCACATTCATCTCCACAGGCATGGCTACCCTGGAAGAGATTGACGCCATCGTCGAACAGTTCGAGAAGGCTAACTGCCCCTACGAGTTGCTGCATTGCAACAGCACCTATCCGATGCGCGAGGAAGACGCCAATCTGCTCTGCATTCCCATGTTGAAGCAACGCTACGGCTGCGAGGTGGGTTACTCGGGCCATGAAAGCTCGCTGATCAAGGTCTGCGTGACCGCTGTGGCTCTGGGCGCGACCTCCCTGGAACGGCACATCACCCTGGATCGCGCCATGTATGGATCGGATCAAGCCGCCTCCATCGAGACGCATGCCCTGCGCGATTTCGTCGAGACCGTGCGCAAGGTGCCGGCCCTGATGGGCAACGGCATCAAGGAAATTACGCCGGCGGAATTGGCGGTGCGCAAGAAGCTGCGGGTAGAGGTCGATGGCTAGGGTCATCGCGCTCATCCCCGCGCGTGCCGGTTCAAAAGGCGTACCCAACAAAAATGTCAGAATCCTGGCTGGCCATTCACTGCTTGCCTGGACGATTGCCGCTTGCCGGAAAGCGCCGAGTGTCGGGAGAGTCATCGTTTCAACCGACTCTCCCGAATATGCGGATCTGGCGCAGCAACTCGGTGCCGAGGCGCCCTTTTTAAGGCCGCCGGAAATTTCGGGTGACCGTTCAACAGACTACGAATTCATCGTTCATGCTCTGGACTGGCTGAAGGCGCACGCCGATACCCCCGACTTCGTTGTTCACATGCGGCCCACCACGCCCCTGCGCGAACCGCGCCTGATCGATGCGGCAGTGCGGGCATTCATGGCCGCGCCGGAAGCCACCGCCTTGCGTTCGGTCCATGAGATGCCGGAATCCGCCTACAAGGCTTTCGAGATTGCCCCCGATGGCCGACTCAAGCGCCTGGCTAGTGAGAGCACAGCGCTGGACGCCGCCAACAACGCCCGCCAGCAATTTCCGGCTACCTTCCAGGCAAATGGTTACGTGGACGTGCTGTCCACGTCCTTTATCCGTCGCACAGGCCTGATACATGGCGACCGGGTACTGCCTTTCCTCACGCCGCCGGTGGTGGAAGTGGATACGGAGGAGGATTTTGCACACCTGGAGTTTCTGGCTGCCCGCAATCCTCAAATCATCGGCCAACTATTCGAGTGAGTAAGACTCCATGTCTGGATACGCATTTTCGCGGGAGCCCAAGGTCGTCCCGCTGGTTACAACACCTAATCGCCTGATTCAGACAGCCATTCCCGTCGCGGGCACCCGCGCGATCCTGGAACGACTGGAAGCCTGCGAGTCCCGCTCCATGCAGGGGCAGTTGCCTCTTGTTTGGGATCGGGCCGAGGATTTCAGCATCTTCGATAGCGCCGGCAATCGCTGGATCGATTTCACATCCACCATCTTCGTTGCCAACGTGGGCCATTCCAATGCCCATGTCACGGCGGCCATGAAAGTGGCACTCGATAAGCCGCTCTATAGTTGTTACGCCTACGCTAACGAAACCCGGGCGCGCTATCTTGAAAGGCTGGTGGCTTTCGCCGGCCGGCCATTCGAGAAGGCCTTTCTGCTCTCGGCGGGCACCGAGGCCACCGAGGCGGCGCTGAAACTCATGCGCATGCACGGCCAGAAGGCTGGCAAGCGACGGCGCGGCATTGTCTGTATCGAGAACAACTGGCACGGACGTACACTCGGCGCTCAGATGATGAGCAGCAATCTTTCCCAGAAGGAGTGGATCGGCTATCAGGATGCTGACATCCACCACATCCCCTTCCCCTATCCCTGGGTACTCAACGGGCGTTCCGGCGAGGATTTCCTGGCCGAAGGTCTGAAGAAACTGGAAGCCGCGGGCATCGATCTGTCCCAGGACGTATGTGGCTTCATGCTGGAGACCTTTCAGGGCTGGGGGGCGGTGTTCTACCCGAACGATTTCGTCCAGGGCATCGAGCAGTTGTGCCGCCGTCACGGCATTCTTCTCGCCTTCGACGAGATGCAGGCAGGCTTCGCGCGCACCGGTCGTGGCTTCGGCTTTCAACACTATGGTGTGGAACCCGACCTGATCTGCTGCGGCAAGGGCATGGGCGGCGGTGTGCCGCTATCTGGCGTGCTGGGCCGGGCCGAGGTCATGGACTTGCCGGAAGTGGGCAACATGAGCAGCACACACTCCGCTAATCCACTTGTGTGTGCAGCCGGCCTGGCGGTGATAGAGGAAATCGAATCACGTGGCCTGATTAATGAGGCCGAGCGCAAGGGCCATCTATTGTTTGATGCGCTACGCGGATTGCAAGGCCGCTTTCCGGGACGTATCCCCCATCTGCTGGGACGCGGCCTGATTGCCGCCGTGCTGATCCACGACCCCAGGACCGGCAAACCTGATGGTCCCTTCACCAGCCGCGTGGCGGAGCGCTGCATGCAGAAGGGGTTGCTTGTGGTTCACACCGGGCGAGAGTCCATCAAGATCGGCCCGCCGCTCACCATCAGCGACGAGGCACTGCTGGAAGGTGTGACGGTTCTGGGTGAGGCCATCGCTGAAGTGGCCGCGGAATGATTACCCACATTCGCCATACTGGCCTCGTGGTGGCCGACCTGGACGCCGCGCTGCGCTTCTGGTGCGAGGTGCTCGGCTTCACGGTGGCTCGGCGTATGGACGAGTCTGGCCCACACATCGATGCGATGATGGGCCTTAAGGATGTGCGCCTTACCACGGCCAAACTCGCCGCTCCGGACGGCAATCTGATCGAGCTTTTGCATTTTCATACACATCCGGATCAATCGGCCTGGACTGGAACGCCCTATTCCACCGGTTTTACCCATATCGCGCTTACTGTGGATGATCTGGACGCGGCCTGTCAGCGTCTGGCCGAGGAGGGGGTGACATTCAACGCACCGCCTCAAACATCGCCGGATGGCTACGCCAAGGTGACCTATTGCCGTGGGCCGGAGGGCGTGTTGCTGGAACTGGTGGAGGTGCTGCTGCCATGACGACAACCAGGAGGGACTACGTCGACGTCGTCTACAACGAGCAGGACCGTCCATTCACGACCTACCCAGACCAACTCGCGCGCTACCTTACCCAACGCTACGCTATTCGCCAGGGACAGAGCCTGCTGGATATCGGCTGCGGGCGTGGGGAATTTCTGCGTGGTTTCATTCGCTGTGGTGCTCAGGGTTTCGGGGTAGACCGCTCCATTGCTGCCGCGAAGGTCTGCCCAGAGGCGGAACTGCGCACCGCTGATCTGGAGAACGATGGCTTGCCTTTTGCGGATGGCGTGTTCGATGTGGTGTTCTCCAAGTCCGTGATCGAGCACTTTCACTATCCGGAAAGGCTGGTACAGGAAATCTACCGCGTGCTGAAACCCGGAGGACTGGTGATTACGCTGTGTCCGGACTGGGAGTTCAACTACCGGATTTACTTCGAGGACTACACCCACCGCACGCCGTTCATGTCGTCCTCACTGCGCGATATTCAGCTCATCCATGGTTTTGAGTCGGTACGTTGCGAACGTTTCCGCCAGTTGCCGGTACTTTGGCGATGGCCTTGGCTTTTGCCTGTGGCCGAATTGACTCGGTTGCTTACTCCATCCTTTCTGCGCAAGCACAGCAAGTTCGTGCGTTTTTCCAAGGAAATCATGTTGTTATCCAGTGCCACCAAGCCCTTGATCCCTCACGTGGAGACGTCGGAATGAACGAACGCATCGGTTTCATGCAGGGGCGCCTGTCGCCCTTGATCGACGGCCGCATCCAATGCTTCCCCTGGCCCTACTGGCGCGAGGAATTTCCGCTGGCGCAACAGCTTGGTATTCGCCTCATGGAATGGACTCTGGATCAGTATCGTCTGTATGAGAACCCGTTGCTGACGGCGCAGGGCCAGGCAGAAATTCGCGTTTTTTGCGAGAAACACGATCTCGCCATCCCCTCGTTGACTGGCGACTGCTTCATGCAGGCGCCGTTCTGGAAGGCGACGGGAGCGGAACGGGCCGCTTTGGAGCGAGACTTCCTCGCTGTGGCCAAGGCGTGCTCCGCGGTGGGCATCACCATGATGGTGGTGCCATTGGTGGACAATGGGCGCCTGGAGAATGTCGAACAGGAAAATGCCTTGGTCTCTTTCCTTGAACAGCAGGCCGGTTTCCTCGCCGAGCACCGGCTGCGGGTGGTGTTCGAGTCCGATTTCGCGCCGGCGGAGCTGGCGCGCTTCATCGCCCGCCTCGATCCCGGCCGCTTCGGTATCAACTACGACATCGGCAATAGCGCCGCCCTGGGCTTCGACCCCGCCGCCGAGATCGCCGCTTATGGCCCGCGCATCGTCAATGTCCATGTGAAGGATCGAGTGCTGGGCGGGACGACCGTGCCCTTGGGGACTGGAAACGCCGATTTTGAAACGGTGTTCGCGCAACTGGCCCGGACCGGCTATCGCGGCAACTGCATCATGCAGACCGCCCGCGCGGTCGATGGCGACCATGCCGCCGCTCTGGCCCGCTACCGCGACATGATCCAGGACTGGCTGTCGCGCCATCCCGTTCATGCAGCTTGATCTGGACGGCAAATCCGCCTTGGTGACCGGTTCATCACGGGGCATCGGCCGCGCCATCGCCGCCGGGTTACTGCGTGAAGGTTGCCGGGTGGCGATCAATGGCCGGAATGCTCGGGAACTCGACGAGGCGGCGCGCGCCCTGGGGGGAGAGAACGTTGTACGGGTCACCGGTGACGTGACCCGGCCGGAGGAGGCCCGGCGCATCGTCGCGGAGACCCTATCCTCATTCGGCAGTCTCGATGTGCTGGTGTGCAATGTGGGTAGCGGCGGTTCGGTGCGCCCCGGCGAGGAGGCGTTCGATGAGTGGCAGCGAGTATTTGCGCTCAACTTGTGGAGCACCACCAACATGGTCGAGGCGGCCCGGGATGCCCTGGCGTCCAGCCGGGGCGCCATCGTCTGCGTGTCGTCCATCTGCGGCATGGAAGTGGTGCCGGGTGCGCCGGTGACCTACTCGGCGGCCAAGGCTGCCTTGAACGCTTACGTGCGTGGTATCGCCCGGCCGCTGGGCCGGTTGGGAGTGCGCATCAACGCCGTGGCGCCGGGCAATATCCTGTTCGAGGGCTCGGTGTGGTCGCGCAAGCTGGCAGAAGACGCCGATGCGGTGCAAGCCATGCTGGATCGGGATGTGGCGCTGGCGTCCCTCGGTCGTCCCGAGGAAGTCGCCGATCTGGTCGCCTGGCTGGCGTCTCCGCGCGCGGGTTTTGCCACAGGCGGTGTCCATGTGCTCGACGGTGGACAAGTCCATTCCTGAAGGAACGTTCATGACCTGTTACCTCTGCGGCAGTGAAACTGTTGAAACCGTTCCCGGCCGGGTTCGGGATCGCCCCGAGATTCCCATCCTCCGCTGTGCCTCTTGTGGATTGGTCTTTCTGGGCAGCTTCGCGCATGTGCATGAAGCTTTCTACGAGACGGATTACACCGACGAGAATCATGCCACCCAGGAATGGCAGGCATACCTGAACGAATGTCGCCAGGATGATGAACGCCGCTTCGGCCAGTTGCGCCCGCTGATCGCCAATCGTAATTACCTCGATGTGGGGTGCGGCGGCGGCGGTGTCCTGTCGCTGGCGCGCGAATACTGCCATCACGCAATGGGGGTGGAGCCGCAGGAGCGTTGGCGCGACCAGCTGTCGGCGGCGGGTGTGGGCATGGTCGCCTCCCTCGGCGAGATTGTCGATGCCAGCCAGGACGTCATCTCGCTATTCCATGTGCTTGAACACATCCCCGATCCTCTGCTATTCCTGCGCGAGTTGCTGACCAAATCCGCGTCCGGAGGGAGGGTCGTGATCGAGGTGCCCAATGCCGATGACGCCCTGCTCAGTCTCTACCGGAACAAGGCATTTTCCGAATTCACCTACTGGAGTCCGCATCTGTTCCTGTACAACCCTTCCACCCTGGCGCGGTTGCTGGAAAAGGCGGGGATAGCGCGGGAGCGCTTCACTATAAGCCAGTTCCAGCGCTACCCCCTCGCCAATCACCTGATGTGGCTGGCCGAAGGCCGGCCCGGCGGACATGCGGCTTGGTCCTTCCTGGATTCCCCCGCCTTGACCGAAGCCTATGCCGCCCAACTGGCTGCCCAGGGCCGCTGCGATACCTTGATTGCCTGGATAAACACATGACCGACCGATTCAAGAAATTCGACCTGACCGGCAAGACCGCCTTGATTACTGGCGCCGCTGGCTTGCTTGGCGTGGAACACGCCGCCGCGTTGCTGGAGAGCGGCGCCACGGTGATCCTGACAGATATTTCCATGTCTGCCCTGGAGGCGGCGAGGACGACTTTGTCCAAGGATGCGGATGTGGCACGCATCGTCTGCCTGGTGATGGATGTGGCTGATCCAGAAAACATTAAGACTGTGGCATTCGAGCTCGCCGCTCAGGGGAGGCGTGTGGATATCCTGGTGAACAACGCAGCCATCGATCCCAAGGTGAAGGGCGAGCAGGGGGTGATGGAGACATCCCGGCTGGAGCATTTCCCGTTGGACCAGTGGAACCTGCAGGTTGCGGTAGGTCTGACCGGTGCGTTCCTGTGCAGCCAGGTGTTCGGCACGGCCATGGCCAGCGATGGCAAGGGCGGCATCATCCTCAATATCGCTTCCGATCTTTCCGTGTTTTCCCCAGACCAGCGTCTTTACCGCAAGGAAGGGGTGGTGGACGAGATGCAGCCGGTCAAGCCGGTCACCTATTCAGTCATCAAGGCGGGCTTGATCGGGTTGACCCGCTACCTGGCGACCTACTGGACTGACAACGGGGTGCGCGCCAACGCGCTGTCACCAGGCGGAGTCTTCAACGGCCAGGGCGACGCGTTCGTGCAGCGCCTTTCCGCGCTGATCCCGCTAGGCCGCATGGCGAGTCGGGAAGAATATCGGGCGGCAGTGCAGTTCCTGTGCTCCGATGCCTCTTCCTATCTGAACGGGCAAAACATCGTCATGGATGGGGGGCGCAGTGTCTGGTAAGCCAAGATTTGCTAACAAAGTCGAATGATTAACAGCAACACAGGGGAGGATAAGGGAGTGATATTGCCATGGGGGCATGGTGGCTGGCTGCGTATGCTGGATCAGACCACAGTCGTGGGCCTTGTCGTTCTTTTGCTTATCAGCGGGATATATGCCATTCCTTATGCGTCGATATCGACGGATTGGATCGTTTATTCAAAACGTATCTACTATCTGGTGCTCATGGGTCTGTTGACCATTCCGATAGTCGTTAAGAAATTTGGCCCAATTGATCGTCGTTTCTCTTTCTCCTGTGGTTTGCTGGCCTTGGTTTTCGCGGGGAATGCCCTCGTCCGCCAGGAGATGCTTGGGGAATACACCTACAATGCGCTTTCCATAGCATTCATATGGCTATTTGTGCGCTATGTGGCAGACGAGCACTTCCCTCTGGATCAATTCTTGGGCCTTCTGCGAATAGGCATGGTGGTAATCAACCTGCTGGCTCTGTTCGTACTCGTTAGTTGCCTTCTTGGCAACCAAGTAATACAAGACCTGATCGCATCGGGGTTCAATGGAAATCGCGTGAATTTCTCGATCTGGCTGTGGCAGATTGTCTTCCTCAATTTTTTCCTGATGGGGCGGCATCAGAGAGGGTTCTACCTGGCACTGGCAGCCTCCTCCGTCGTGCTGGTCCTGCAGATATATTCGGGCGGACGCATCGGTGTGCTGGCTACACTTGCGGTCATGAGCTATTTCACGATACGACGCGCGGATGGCGCCGGTACCAAATTCACCGTGCTGGGCTACCTGCTGATCCTGGTGTGGGCGACGGGCGATAATTCACCGATCACCCCCGGGATAAGTGAAGATATTTCAATATTTCGTGAACTGGCGCCTGAGCGGTCCGCGCCAATCGAGCGGCAGTGGATAGATGAAGCTGTGGAATATGCGGACGGTGTTTCCGCGCATCGGGTGCGTATCTTGATAAACGCGGTCGGGGCGCTTGATGCACGGGCGTTGCTGATCGGCAAGGGCATAGGTCATTTCGATGTGGTGGCCGACAACAGAACCTGGATGGTGCATAACGTCTTTTTAAAGATGCTGGGTGAACTTGGTATCGGAGCATTCCTGCCTCTTCTGGCTTTGGCCTGGCTGCCTTTCAGTAAAGAATACCGGGAAAAATATGATGGCTGCGGCCTTTATTTCATGTTGCTGGTTGGAATCGTTGTGGGTTTTCTTCAGCCCAGATTTATAGTGACAGGCCTCAGCAATTGCCTTGTGATGTGGTTTTGTTATGCCTTGGTTCTCAAAGGAGGGACATGTTCTGAAGAAAGTAATCCTGATAAGGATGCCAGAGGCGTGCCCCTGCAATTGGCGGCTATTCGGGTTGTACGCATGTAATGTGAGTCTTCAGAGACAAGTGAAGTCGGAAGCGCTTCTATTTTTATACTGATGGTGTGATATGAAAGTTGTGATTCTCGCGGGTGGGTATGGAACCCGCTTGGCGGAGCTAACCCAGGAAATTCCTAAACCACTGGTGGAAGTCGGCGGCCGTCCCATCCTTTGGCACATCCTTCATCTATATGCGGCCCAGGGATTCAAGGATTTCATTATCGCGCTGGGCTACAAAGGTCACTTGATCAAGGATTACTTCCTCAATTACCACGCGCGCAATGCCAACATGACGGTGGATCTGGGGAATGGCCAGGCCACTTATCACGGCGGCGAGTTCCTGGATTGGCGAGTGACGCTGGTGGATACAGGTGGAGAAACCATGACTGGTGGGCGCATTCGGCGGCTGGCACCTTATCTGGGTGAGGAAGCTTTCATGGTGACTTATGGTGACGGCCTGTCTAATGTTGACTTGAACGCACTGCATGCCTTTCATCGCGGCCATGGTGGCCTGGCTACTGTGACCGCGGTTCATCCCACGTCCCGTTACGGCAAGTTGGAGTTGAGCGGCGAGGACAAGGTCATGCGTTTCTCGGAAAAACCGGAATTCGCCGAAGACTGGATCAATGGTGGATTTTTCGTACTGGAGCCGGGTTTTCTGGATTTGATTGCGGGTGACGATGCGGTGTTGGAGCGGGAACCGTTGGAGGCCGCTACGGCCCGTGGTCAATTCCATGCCTACCGGCACCACGGGTTCTGGCATTGCATGGATACCTTGCGTGATCGCAATCATTTGAACCAGCTTTGGAACGAAGGGAACGCACCTTGGAAACTATGGTGAGTATCCCGGCGCTCTCCACCCCCATCCTGATCATTGCCTATCGGCGTGAAGACACCACGCAAAGGGTGCTGGAGGCGGTGCGAGACGCGCGCCCGGAACGACTCTACGTGGCCTGTAATGCGCCGCGACCTGGTCGGCCGGAAGAGGCCGACCAGTGCGCAGTGGTACGACGACTGTTCGATACGGTGGATTGGCCCTGCAATGTTTATCGTCTGTTCCGCGATGAGCACTTGTGTGCGCGGGACTCCATATCCGGGGCTATCTCCTGGTTCTTCGAGAACGAGCCACAGGGCATCATCCTGGAGGATGATTGTGTCCCGGTGGCTAGCTTCTTCCGCTTTGCCCAGGAACTCCTTGAACGTTATGCCGATGACCGGCGCGTGGGCATGATCTCCGGCGACAACTTCCAGTACGGGTTGCCCCGTGGTGAGGCTAGCTACTACTTCTCCCGCTATTGCCATATCTGGGGTTGGGCAACGTGGCGCGATCGCTGGGCGTCTTACGATGCGTCCATGCGCCTGTGGCCTGCTTATCGGGACAGGGTGTTGAACAGCCTGGATGGCCGACTGGAACGCGCTTATTGGGGACGCATATTCGATCGCACCCATGCCGGTCTGATCGACACCTGGGACTATCAGTGGTTATTCGCCAATTGGCTCAATCACCGCGTCAACGCGATCCCCCAAGCCAATCTGGTGAGCAATATCGGGTTTGGCGAGTTGGCCCATCACACCCGCAACCTGACCCGTGCCGCCAATATGGCGGTGAGCGAACTGGATTTTCCTTTACTCCATCCACAGACGTTCCTGCCTGACCGGGCGGCGGATCTCTACACTTTCAAGGACAGTTACCTCCCCGGTCCGAAGGCACTCATGCGCAAGCTGATGCAGCAGAAGCGGCCCTGAAAGGGGCAATCAGGGTACGGTGCCCAACAGCCGGTCACGAATGAACCGCAGCACAGCGCGGCCAGGCGATCGGGCGATTTCCTTGCGCAGGAACTCGTCCTTGCGGATGCGGTGCACGGCTTCGGCGACATAGGCCGGTAGCGAGAGCAGTCGGTTCAGGGAGCGGATGGTGAAGCCTGCCTTGATCTCGGTCGAAATACCGTCGCGCCGCATGAGCGCCCGGGTGTAGTGGTGCTTGATCACGTAGCGTGGCTTGGTCCCCGCGAATATGCGGGCAAAGGCGAATTCCTGGGCGCCGCGTTTGCTCGCCTCGATGCTCGGGAAGCGATCACCGGTTTGATCCGGGTGCGCCAGGGTGTCCAGCAGTTCCTCGTGACTGCGTGGGAGGTAGACACAGCCGAAGTCCTGGTATGGCGTCGGGCCAAGGCAGATTGCCCGTCTGCCGAGCCAGGCGGTTTCCACGCCCACCAGGGAATAGAACGTCAGCACCACGTCGCTGGCCATGACCAAGGCATAGGTATCGTATTTCGATTCAGGAGGCAGGATGGTTACATTGGGAAAGCGCGTCAGGGTCAGGAATCGCTCGGCGCTTTCCTTGTCCTTCTTGGCCATGTGAGGATGGATGCGGAAGGTGAAGTGCAGGTGGGGCAGGCGTTGAGTGTCTTGAAGGATGCGTTCCAGCGCCGAATACTGGTCCTCATAGTTCCAGCGTCTGGATTCCGGCACCCCAGCGGATTCCCACTCGGAACTGTTGAACACCGCAACGTTGTAGCGCTTCCGATTCCAGTCCGGCGGTAGCAGGCCTTCTGTCTGCCAGACGGAAAATACCTTCTCGTAACCGATCTGGATACGGGACAAGCGCCTCCGGTACCACGTATCGCCGATGGCTAGCTTTTTTTTCAGGGGCAGTGGATAGGCGTCGAAACGTTGTTTCCAGGTGCGAGAGCGGAAACCGAAGTCGTGTGGGTATTGCCCTTCGAACACGACGTAACGCTTGAATCCATGGTAGGGATACTCGTAGGCGAACACGCGCCGCGATTCGCGCTGACAGATCCGCAATGCGGGGCGGAAACGGGTGATGCGGCCATTGAACAACCACACCTCGTCGGGGGCGTGGCGGGCGAGATTGTTGCGGAACGCCAGGTGGGATTGGAAAAAATCCAGGATCATGCGCCGCAACATGGGCTCGCGCACGGCCAGATCAGGGCGGAATTCCTTGTAGGTGGTCTGTAAAGTGGAAAAGGCCGATTCATACCAGTCGGTAGCGGCTAGATGCGAGGGTAAACCGGTCGCCGTGGGTTTGGGGCCGAGCACGGCGCTGTCGGCCCAGTCTCCGCTTTCGATAAGCTGGGCGGGTTCCAGGTCGTAAAGGCTTCCAACCTTGAGGTTTTCATGGTGGCTCAACCAGTTAAGTCCTGCCCGGGTGCGGGACCGGCACTCCAGGCATACCCGTTTATTGAGGGACAAGTTGGCCGGGCAAAATGGGGCGTTGCCCTCGCACATCAGCCAGATTACTTCGTCGCCTTTGGCGAGCCGCCGCTCGACGATATCCAGCTCGAACTCCAGCATCGGCCATACGCCGAAGGCCGGCAGGATCATGAGCCTGCTCATGGCTGTTTCCGGGCGATAAAAAGGGTGTGTTCTTTGGCCGCGGGTAAATAGGTATCGGATTTCAGAGACAGGCCCAGCACTCCCGCCGTCAGCCAGAACAGCTCTGAAATGGCTGGGCGTACTCGAGAAGGGTGAATGCCGAGTACGCGACGCAACTGGAAGGGCAGCATCAGGGCCGCCTTGTAGCGCAGTTGGCGCCATCCGATGGGACGTAACTCGATACGGCGTACAAGCTCGAAACCAGAAGCGGAAAACGCATCCAGCCATTCCTTCATGCGTATTTCATGCTCTCCGTTCTGGGCGCGGCTCAATGGCGCATCGGAGTATCCGTTGCGATGTTTCCATTCCGCTGAGTAGTGAACATCAAGCATGAACTGAAGTTGTTCGCTCGATACGCCATCGTAATGCGCGCGGTCAATTGCGATCAGTGGGGCGCCTGGTTTGAGTGTCCGAGCGGTCTCTCGCAGGGTGCGCGGCAGATCGTCGCTATGATGCAGTGAGGCATATTCGATGCAGAAATCGAAATGTCCATCCGGCACACGCATGTCATCGAAGGAGCCGAGCACACCGAGAATTTTGTTAGCGTTTTTCGAGGTGATATGGTGAACGGTCCGCGGCTGCAGCAATTCAATGACCTTGGGAACGATTTCCAGCGCGTATAGCTGCTCGATCTCCGTCCAACAGTTCACCGCTACCGCAGATAGCACGCCGACGCCGGCGCCCAGCTCCAAACCTGTTCCATGCAGTTCGATCCCGAGTTCTCGCACTATTGAGAAGATTTCATTGAATTCCTGTTCAATCTGCTGTGGTGTCAGTCCGGCGTACCGCGTGATGATTTCTTCGGCGGGTTGAGAGGCGAGTGTCTTCGCGAAGAGGTCTCGGTTGGTGATGGCGGGGGAACGCAGGATGCTTTCGTCGATGTCCCAGGTGATCATGCAATCATGTCCCAGTCAATCATGGCGCCTGCGGGGATGTCTCTCCTGGCTGAGCGTCCGGCGATGGTGGCGAGGTGGGCGGGTGAGATGCCCTTGCCAGGGCGTTGGGCCACGAGCATGGTGGGATCTATGGCGCGCCCCGCGGGTATGGCAGTTGCCGCGTGCAGACTCTTGCGTGCCCAGAGCAGCGCGTTCTGCTCCAATTCGCCGATATTTTTCTCGACGCATCCCAAGGAGGCCTCGATTTCCCGTATCTGCGCGACAAAAGTGGCGAAATTCGAGGGATCGCAGGACACCTTCCAGTCCTGGGCGTTGGGAACGTCACGATCCAGGGTGATATGTTTTTCCAGCACGTTCGCGCCCCTGGCAACCGCCGCCAGCGGCACGGCGGTACCGGCGGTATGGTCGGAATAGCCCACCGGTCCAGGGAAAAAGGCGCGGATCTCGTCCATGACCCGGAGGTTGATGGCCTCAGGCGGGGCCGGGTAGCTGGTCACGCAATGCAGGATGGAGAGCGCGGGGCAGCCATTTTCGGCCAGCACCTGGATGGCTTCGCGAATTTGCTCCAGACGGTACATTCCGGTGGAAAGAATGATCGGTTTGCCACATTGGGCGACCTGGGCCAGAAATGGCCAGTTTTCCACTTCGCCGGAACCAATCTTGAAGGCGGGCAGGCCGATTTCGTCGTTCAGGAAGCGTAAGGCCCAGTCGTCGTGAGGGGTGCACAGAAACAGGATGTCGCGCTGGTCGCAATATTCCTTGATGCGCAGGATGTCGGCTTCAGAGAGTTCCTTGGAACGCATGCGGTCACGCCAGTCGGCCGCTGAGTCGCCTATCAGGCGATCGGTGTGGAAGTGCTGGATCTTCAGAATATCCGCGCCGGCTTCCACGGCCATGTCCACCAAACGGAAGGCTTTTTCCATGCTGCCGAAGTGATTGACGCCAGCTTCGGCGATGACCAGGCAGGGCGCGCCGGCCCCGACTTCGCGGCCGGCGATGCTGAAGCGGGCGGGAAAACTCATCAGTTCTTCCATTTCACATTTGGCATGATCTTGTCCTCGTCCACGTTGTCCTTGTGGCGCAGCGCGGTTTCCAGCATGCCGGCAAGCACATCCTGGGTCAGCAGGTGGGGTTCCAGTCCCAACTGGAGCAGTGCCGAATGCTTGGCGTTGTAGTAGTGCTGCTCCTGCTCCACGCGTGGATTGGCGATATGGTCGATATTGACCGGCAGGCCCAGGCCGAGGGCGGCGCTGCGTACATTCTCGGCCAGTGTGTTGAGGTCGAATTGTTCGGTGAACTGGTTGAATACACGGAATTCGCCTCGCTCGGCGGGATTGAGCGTGGCCAGTTCGACACAACGCAGGGTGTCGCGGATATTGAGATAACCCCGCGTCTGGGTGCCGCCGCCATAGACGGTAAGGGGGCGATTGCGACTGGCCTGGATGACGAAGCGGTTGATGACCGTGCCGAATACGGCGTCGTAATGGAAGCTGGTGTTCAGTTCCGGGTGCATGGCGGTTTCGTCGGTGTCGATACCGTAGACGCAACCCTGGTTGAGGTCGGTAACGCGGCTGCCCCACACCCGGCACACGAATTCCAGGTTGGCGGAATCGTGGACCTTGGACAGGTGATAGAAGGAATGGGGTTTCTTGGGATAGAGCACGCGATCCTGACGGCCGTTGTGATCCAGATCCAGCCATCCTTCCTCGATGTCGATGTTGGGCGTTCCGTACTCGCCCATGGTGCCCAGCTTGATGAGGTGGATATCCGGGTTGGTGTGCTGGATGGCGAAGATGATGTTGAGGGTGCCGACCACATTGTTGTGCTGGGTGGTGACGCACTTTTCCCGGTCGATCATGGAGAACGGCGCCGAGGGTTGTTCCGCGTAATGGATGACGGTGTCCGGCTGGAACTGCTCGAAGATGTTGTAGATGTGCCGGTGGTTGCTGGCGATGTCGCAGGTATAGAACTGGATGCGCTTGCCGGTGAGCGTCTCCCAGCGTTTGGCGCGCAGATGGAAGGGGCGCACCGCGATAAGCGGCTGTACCCCGATCTCGGCTTCCCAGAAGCGTTTGACCATGTTGTCCACGACCGCGACTTCATGGCCGCGATTGGACAGATACATGGCGGTCGGCCAGCCCAGATAGCCGTCGCCGCCCAGAATCAGGATGCGCATGAGTGAATCTCCATGGTTTTTTCAGGTCGATCGTGATGGCCGGACAATATCAGCTTGCGCATGCGCGGTTCCGGTCGATGTGGGGCAGGTTCACCAGCCCGGCTGCAAGCAGGGCATTGGCGAGGATCAGGTCATTCGGATAGTCGATGTTGATGTCGTAGGGCCACTCGATTTCCACACCCACCGAAGGTTCCGCGAACACGTCTCCGCCGGCGAGCAGTTCGGCGGCGCGGCAGGCGATGAGATTGCCGAATATATAGAGCACGGGTTTGTTCTGTTTGGCGAAGACTTTCTTGCGCTCCTCGAAGATGAATCGCACCTGGCCGTCGCGCATCTCACGCTGGTTCCAAGCGTGGTGTGTGTGTGGTGGCCTGGCAACGGTCTGGCCGGTTACGGCGGCGGTGTTCCGCCGCATTTCTTCAAGCAGTGCCGCGATGTCCCGTGGACGCAGAAAGGGACTGGTTGGCTCGACGATGAACAGCAGATCGGGCAAATCGTCCCGGTGGCGTTGCAGGAACTCCAAGATGACCGCGCGGGTGGATACCTCGTCACCGCACAGATCCAGAGGCCGTTGGTCGTGTTCGATCCCGAGAGCACGGGCGTGCTCGGCAATGCCGACATGTTCGGTGGAACAGATAATGCGTTCGAAAATGCCGCTGCTTTTTGCGGCTTCGATGCAATAGTCCATCAGCGGCCGGCCACCCAGGTCGGCCAGGTTCTTCAGTGGAATGGCCTTGGAGCCGCCACGGGCGGGAACGAAGGCCCAGGAACGTAAGGCGGGTTCGGATGAGATTGGGGAGGTCATCGGCATCTCAGTAGGTCATGCGCTTGACGAGCAAGCGGTTATCCAGTGGCAAATTGCGGATGGCCTCAACTGTCCGCCATCCCGCTTTGCCATCGCCGTAGACTTGCCTACACGTTCGTACGGATTCACGAAAAGACGCATTGTTGAGAGCACGGTCAAGGGCGGCCATGATGGCGTGGCGATCATGTTCCACATGGATCAAATTTTGCGCATGCAGGCGATTCTCCTGGCGACGGCCAATATTGATGGTGGGCAAGTGGAAGCAGGGGGTTTCAATGATGCCTGCTGAACTATTGCCCACCATGGCATCCGCAATGGCCAGCAGCCCCCAGAACACAGGGGCTTCGAGGTTCTTGAACACCCGGAACCGCGGCCCTGTGGCGAACTCGGTTATGGCTTGCACAATCCCTTCGTAGCCCACATCGGAACAGGGATAGACCACGATTGTTTGCAAGTTCGTGTCACGGATCGCGATCAGGGTCTCGGCCATCTGCTGGTAGGCATGGTCTGGCGCGGTGGTTTCGGAGTGTTGTAGCAGCACGATCACGGGCTGGCCTGGGTCAATGCCGGTGGCCTCAATGACCTCGGCTTGGGATGCGTATTCCCCGGCCACGATCAAGTCGAGGTGATGATCTCCCGTGACGACCACACGCCAAGGCTCCTCGCCCATTTTTTTGATGCGTTCGGCGCTTTCCTGGGTGGAGGGAAAGTGGAGATGCGCCAGCTTGGTGACCGCATGGCGAACCTGCTCGTCCACCGAGCCAGACACATCGCCACCCTGCATGTGGCCGATGGGGATGCTCAGGGCAGTGGCCGCCATGGCGCTGGCCAGGATTTCGCCCCGGTCCCCGTACAGCAGGCACAGGTCGGGTTTCAATCCGTCCAAAGTTTCGGCCATGCGGGTCGCGCACACGCCTAACGCGCGTGCCCTACCGACTGCTGTGCCGTCGCGCTGCTCCATGTCGACGGCGGCGGCAATAGGAAATTCCCGCTCGACCTCGGTGATGGTGCGGCCAAAACGCGGATCAAGGTGCTGGTCAGTGACCACGAGTTGCAACTCGAATGCAGGGTCATCGCGCAATAGGCGCAGCATAGGCTTCATGGCTCCGAAACCACCGCGTTTGCCAGTCAAAACCATAATTTTACGCTGCATGAGCAAGCCTTCCCCCGTCGCCCCTGAGTCTTGATGTGAGCAGAAACTGGATGATCCGATCGGTGGCGTGTCCGTCAATGGCGCCATAGCGATTCGTGGCTTCCTGCTGGCGTTGCCTCAATGTCTGGAAATAAGCGTCATCACTGACCAGACGAGCGAGCGTATCGCCCAACTGATCAGCCTCGGGAACATAAAGGACACCCGGCAGGCCAGCATGGATGCGGTCCTTCTCCGGATAGTGGTCGGCAATCACTGCAGGTACAGAGGACAACACCGCCCAGGGGATGGTGGAGGAAGCCAGTCCGGTGAGATAGATGTCCGCCACCGGCATGACCATGGCGAGACGTTCATCGAGAATACGCAAGGGACGAAAACTATCTTCCAGATGTATATAGCGTGCTCGTTCCTGGCTGGGATGCAGGGAGAGCAGGACATTGCAATCCTGCTTGGCTGCGTTGTGGCACAAAATCTCGCTTTCACGCCAATGCCACTCCCAGCTTTTAAGGCCAACTTCGGCCCAGTTGGGCAAACAGAGCAGGATCAGTTTTCTAGCCGGATCGAGTTGGTATTTATCGAAAAGGAGGGCGCGTGTTTCAGCCTTCCGTTGCTGGCTATGTGACAGGGCATCATGGTCAGGGTGTCCCGTGACCAGAATCTTGTCGGGATCAACGCCCAATTCGATGTAGCGTTGCTTTACATCCGTACTGTCTACCAGGATCCAGTCGCTGAGCCCGCCACCCAGCACCCAGGGGTTTTCCGACAGCATGCCTAGGGTGGCATAGGCATGGGTCGTGGCCACACCGAAGAAGCACAAATCTTCCCCTGACAAGGGGTCGTGCCGCCACTGATTGGGAAATTGGCGCTTGAAGTTTGCCCGATGCGTCACAAAATGAGCCGGATTTTGCCGCCGCGCGATGAACAAGCCTTCCAGGGTGGCGGAAAACGCGGTGGGTGGGATGATCGACAAGATTTCGAGGTTGCGCGCGGCGCGCAGAATTGCGGGCTCGATCCCGGTGTTGCGATCGCCGGATACGACGACCGCCGTGGGTTGGAGTTTGCGTAGCAGATTCTCCGCCATGCACAACTGCCTTCGCATCGCCCGGCCCTTGTGCCAAGAAAGGAGTGGGGTGAGCATCCGGCTGCGTCTGACACCCTGAAGCCCGGCACGCAAGCCGCTATCAACGACGCTTGCTCGCGGCAGATCATGAGTGGTCCGCGGGGTGTGGGTGGAAATCTCGCCAATTTCTACCAATTCGATGCTGCTGCCCAGGTCGCGGGACAGGCTCTTCACCAGCGGGTTGGATAGAATGATGATTGGATGGCCTTTCCCACTGTCCCTGACCGCGGTGGCCAGTCTGACCATGATCGGCCAATTGGTCCGGGTCAACGGAAGAAATGCGATGGTTTTCATGCCTGGAGTGCCGATCCTGCCCAATTGGAATTATTCGATTGACCGCTAATTTTCGCCTTTACCACCTGATGAGGTCAACGTAATGAATTGTTTGAGTCGAGGATGGCATGTGTGTTTGCCCGCTCTGCGGTAGCGAAGCCCGCGCGGTGTTTTCCGCCAAAGTGCTTGGCGACCGGGAGGCAAGCTATGGCCTGTGTCAGAACTGTGGTCTGCTGTTTGCTGATCAACCCAATTGGCTGGATGAGGCCTATCGGCATCCCATCGCCCAGATCGACACCGGGGTGATGCGGCGAAACCTGCTCAACGCCCTGCGCGTAACCGGCATTCTTACCCTTCTCTTTCCACGTGGTGCCCGCTATCTCGATTTCGCTGGCGGATATGGTGTCTTCACCCGCCTGATGCGAGATATCGGCTTCGATTTTTACTGGCAGGATAAGTACTGCGCCAACCTGTTGGCTCAGGGGTTCGAGGGTGAACCGGGACAGGAATACGCCCTGGTCACGGCTATGGAAGTATTGGAGCATGTGCCCTCACCCACGGCATTTGTTACCTCCATCATCGAGGAAACAGGGTGCGACAGTCTGCTGTTCAGCACTACCTTGTTCGAGGGCGAACCTCCGTCACCGGACTGGCATTACTACGCGTTCGAAAGCGGGCAACACATCAGTTTTTATCAGCGTCGCACTTTGGACTTATTGGCCAGCAGAGTGGGCATGCACTATGTTCATGGCGGTGATCTCCACCTGTTCACCAAGAAGGCAGTCTCTCCTTTCCTGTTTCGCTTGCTGGCCTCGCGCTGGGGTGTGCTGGCATTCCCCTTTGCACGGGCATTGCTTCGCTCCCGGACGCAGCGGGATTTTGAAGCGCTGCGCCAACAGTTGACCATGGCCACTATGCCTGCATCGGATACGGAGATGCGGTAGCCGCGGTGCGCGGCGACGATGATTTGTATTAGTTCCTTACTTCTGGCGTGCCTGCGGAGCGTGTCAATGACATTGAGACACCTGAAGCATGAATTTCGTGTCGATGGTTCAGTTGCGTTGCCGGGGCATTCACCATTTTGGGTGGGTTGTCGCCTACCCTGCTCAGTATCCGCAACTGCTGAAGTGACTCCGCGGGGAGGTGGTGGACCTCATATTCTTTGCGTCAGGCTTCTTCGACTTGACGATACAACTTCTTCACGAACACCCGCGAGAGGATGCGGGCAATACCCACCGAATCGCTGCCGTGTACGATCAGGTTGCGTCTGATCAGATCGCGTTGCTGTTCGCTTAATGTGAAGTGGTAGGTTCGTGGGTTGTCGGCGCGCACACTGGCATAGGACGTGACACTGCTATCCTTGTCGAAGCGAAGCAAGTCGTAATTGAAAATGCCGGTCAGGGCGTGATCCGGCTCGGTGAATACGTCCCGGATGCGCAGCGCATGGTATTCCAGCAACTCCCCTACGAAGCGCCGCAGTTCGGCATCATCATGGCCTGCCCCCTGGAGCATGGTCAGGGCCGTGTGCAATGCCATGTCCTTCAATGTGTCGATGTGCTGGGTGATTGCCAGGGTGCGGAAGTAGTACAGGTTGTTACGGCCTAGTTCCCCCCGTACATAGCGCTGGATGGTCTCGGTGTCACGACAGAAAGCTTCCAACTCGGCGCGCGAGGACCATAACTCGTCCCTGGTCGCCTGGAGGAACTCGGTCACCACGCCTTCTAGGCTCGTTTGGCGGCTGTGTTCCATGGCCATGAGTATCCAGTCGAAGATGGAGATATCGAGCAGGCGGAACAGCTTTAGCAGACCTGAGAAAATGCTGTCGTTGTAAAAGATGGCGACGAACAGATTCAGTCGCCGGCATTCCAGGTAGTCCTCGAAAGGCAGGGTGGCGTTGGCAACGCAGACCTCCTCGATTTCGGCACTGTTGATTGTCTTGCCAAAGAGCGGGTAGCTACCGAAGCAGCGGGGTAGGATTCGATAGCGAACATCCATCTGGTACAACTGCTTGTGAGCGTGGGTGGCGAGCTCCGAGCCGTTGATCAGCATCAATTGCCAGGGCAGGACGATGTTGAATCCGGCGTCGATCACCTGGCGGATGGTGTCGTAGTGCGCTACTTTGCTATCGCCAGGCAGGCCCAGAATGATCTCGCTATAGGAATTGACTCCGATCCTGTTGGAGTGAAGGCCAAGTTCAACCAGTTGCTCGACAGAGATATTCTTGCGGCGAATATTGGTCAGGACATTGGCATCCAGGCTCTGCACAGAGCCTGACAATCGCAAAGCGCCATCTAGGAGTTCTGCGGCTTCAATGACTCGTTCCTTGCTGTTTTTTCCAGTTGCGACATTGATGTATTCGGGCCATTGGTAGTTTTCCCGCGTTTTCCGCAAAGCTTGGCAGGTGTCTATGTCACCCGGATACATGCCAAAGTTGGAGTCGGCGATGAATAAATCATTACGGGAGCGATCACTGCGGATGGCGTGCATATGGCTTCCAATGTATTCCACATCGGCGCGTATCCTCTCAGCGGAGTATTTACGAATTTTTGAATAATAGTTGTCTCCCTCCACACAGAAGGTGCAACTGAAGGGGCAGCCCCGATTGGTCTGGAGCAGCGGCATTAATTTTCCGTCGAAGAACTTGTCCAGGCGACCGCTGGTGTAGGGCGACGGGATTTCATCGAGCTCGACCAGCCGGTCCCTCTTCGGCGGAAAGATGCCCCCACCGTCAGTATCGAGGCAGTGTATGGAAGGTAGCGCCGCCTGCTTGACCGCTCCTGTATCGAAGTGGTGGGTTCTGAGTGCCTCTACCAATTCAGCGAAAGCGGCTTCGCCCTCTCCGGCAAGGTAGAAGTCGATTTCCGAGTGTTCAAGCAGGAATGCCACCCGTTCTTCGTCTGGAACTGGGTAGTTTGGGCCACCGAAGACGATGACAGTGCGCGGTGTAACCTCTTTGACCGCCCGGGCGATGTCACTACTCAGACCCAGATTCCAGCAGTAGTTGCTGAAACCCAGAATCTGAGGCAGTGGGCCAGTTTCCAGGGCCTTGATGAGATCCTCGGGGTATTTGAACAATGAGATGGGAGTGGTCAGGCCAAGACGCTTCTCCGTGTATTCGGCGATGCAGCCGATGGCCATGGGCATGGTGTCTGCGGCTACGGTCTGCTGCGTATAGGTAAGGTCGCAGAGCCAAATATGCATATCTGTCATGAGTTGTCGTGTACCTGACGGTATTGGAGGACTGTAGGGCTTAGCCAGTATGAGCGGCGGGAGGTTGTTTGCATGACTCCGACGTCGTTGCTTCCGTGATGGTGTGAAGCTGCCCAGCTTCGACCCGGTAGATATGGTCGAAGTATTGTGAGGATAAGGCGCGGTGGGCAACAACGATCAGGGTCCGATTTCGCACCAGATCATGCATCTCGGACATGATTTCCGCTTCTGTCTCGGGATCCAGGGCCGAAGTGGCTTCGTCCAGGACCAGTATCTCGGGGTCGCCATACAGGGCGCGGGCGATGCCAATGCGCTGTTTTTGTCCGCCGGAAAGTTTCACGCCGCCTTCCCCCACCTGGGTGTGGATGCCTTCATGGCGCTGGAGGAAGTCATAAATCCGCGCCTGTGTCAGGGCCAGGATGATGCGGGTCTCGTCGTAACTTTTGCCAAAGGCCACGTTCTCGGCCACGCTACCGTCAAACAGGTAAATGTTCTGCGGGATATAACCAATCGCACGGCGCCAGGCACGTACGTTGCCGGGGGTGAGTTCGACATTGTCGACGAGCACCCTGCCTTGGTCAGGTGTGTGCAGGCCGATAAGCAGATCGAGCAGGGTGGATTTGCCGCTACCCGAGGGACCGATGATGGCGACCTTTTCATTCTTGCGAATGGTCAGATTCACGCCGTCAAACACGCTCCCACGCCCAGGATAGTTGAACCGGATATTTTCCAATGTCACCTGTTGGGTGAACTGGACAGGATCGTCGCCGTCGGCGGGGATCGGCCGGGACAACTCCTTATGCACTATATCCAGCGAGCGCCGGTAATACAGCATGTTGTTGTAGTAATACAGCATACGGTGCGCGGCAGGCATCATCCTGTACAGGGCCAGGGCGTACATGGAGATGACGGGAATGATCTGGTGACCATCCATGCTGGTGAGCAGGGTGTAAAGCACGATGCCCACCAATAAAGATAGACCAACAGTTTCCAGGACGGTGGGGGGGAGTTGGCTGACGGTGGTGTTGATGATGTTGGAACGGCAGTAACCGGAGGCGGCCTGGGATACCTGTTGCACAATCAGCTTCTCGCTGGACAGGAGTTTTACCAACTTGAAATTACCGAAGGCATCGTTGAGCAGGTGGTAGAAGCGGGACTGATGTTGCTCCCGCAACACTCCCTGCCGCGTCGTGATGCGCTTGATGAGATAAGTCAGGGCGCCGATCTTTACTGCCAGCAGGATGGTGATGACTAGGGTGACCTGGAGATTGACGAATAACAGCACGGTGTAGAGCAGTATTGCGACCGCGGCCTCGGCGATGAATCGCAGAGTTGATACGATCATCTGGGCAAGGTAGGACGCTTCGGTAATGATGCTTTTTTCGAGCTGCGAGGAGTTTTGCTGGGTAAATTCTCGGTAGGGTAGGGCCAGATAGGTGGAGACAAGGCGTGTTGCCAAGTCCTGGTAGCGGTCCCATGTGAAACGGTTCAGCGCATAGGTATAAGCAAGACTGTAGACCGCTCGCAACAGGTAGAACACGATCAGAACGCAGCCTACGGCGATGACGAACCTATGTGTGGATTCGAAGTCGAGCAGATGATAGACCTTCGCATAATTCGTTTGTTCGAGCGCCAAGGCGGGGTCGGTGGCCAGGGTGATGAATGGCATGACCAGGGAAATGCTGGCGGTTTCGACGCCAGCGAAGATCACGGACATCACCACCAGTACGGCCAGAATCAGCTTGTCCCGTGGCGAGAGCAAGTCTCCGAGCTGGCGCAGAATTTTTGGGCGGAAGGTCGTCACGGATCAGGCAAGTACACCACCCTCGACGCACTGACGGCAGGGCTCAATCCGCCAGTACTCGCCTTGGGAATGAATCTGGCGCAACTCCTTCATTTTCTCGCTGTTCCAGGCGGTGATGATGGAAGCGGCATCATCGCAGTGACCCAGAACGAGATGTTCTCCCCAGAAGGTGCAACAGGGGAGGATTTTGCGTTCATTGGTGACAACTAGTTGCTTGAATGGGAAGGAGCAGCGGAAACCTCGCAGCCGTTTATATTCCGTGGTGCGGCTGACTAAATTGCCGGAGGCTTTGGGGGGTTTTACATACTCCTGGATGCCGATCATATCCGCCCGGTCCCGCCAATGGGCTACAAAGGGTTCCAGTTCATGCTCGTTGAGTTCGGTGCGCACGAAGTTGACTCGGACCAGAGGTGTGATGCTGTCCATTTCCTGTCTGAGTGCCATCATGTGCTCCACGTTCTCACAAGTTTTTTCCAGATCGCCGCCCGGCCGGACCTGGTCATAAATCTTGGTGGTGTGGGCGTCCAGAGAAACCTGGATGCGCGTCAGGCCAGCCTGAATTAGAAGCCGTGAAGCGGTGTCGTCGAGCAGTAGACCATTGGTGCTGAAATAGACATCAAGCACACCGATGTCGCGCGCAAGTTTGACGAATGCGGGGAGATCTTTGCGGATCAGGGGTTCGTTGACGTAGTTGAGCTTGAGGACTCGCAAGCCGCGCTTTACGCCATCGGTGATGATCTCTTTGTAAAGATCGAACGGGAACCAGGTTTTTTTCCCTTTGCCCTTGGGCGATTCAGCTGAGATGGGACACATGGGACATTTTAGGTTGCATGAGGCATTGAGCTCGAAATCAATCTGCAACGGATAGTCCGTGACCACCTCAAGATTGGAGGCTGCCTCATAGCTGCCGCGGTATAGATTCCATGCCTCGCGGCCGACGACATCCGCCAGCCGGTCGAATTTCTCCCGACCGAGGATGGCGGTCAGTTCAGTGGTCTTCAGGGTTTTTTCCGGTGTCTGGTCCATATCTGTGTCCTGCGCCGTTCAAGCCAGCGTCCTGTATATATCGAGTGTTTCTCGAGCGCACCTGTCCCAACTGAAATGCGCAGATCGTTCATGCCCTAAGGCGATGAGTTCATGCCGCCGCGTTGTCGAATAAAGCACCGATTCCATCGCATGCATGATGGAGTCCGTGCGAGTTGGGTCGAAGTACTCGCCAGCTTCACCGACGACTTCCGGAATGGATGTGGAGTCGCTGCACGCAACCGGGGTTCCCATGGACATGGCTTCCAATGGCGGCAGGCCAAAACCCTCATATAGCGAGGGGTATACGAAAAGGCTCGCCTCTCGATATAGCGCAAGCAGCATGTCATCGTCACCCGAGCAATGTCGGAGTTGGTTCGATGCCAGGCCCAGTGCCGCAAAGGAATTTCTTTCGTCGGACGAGAACGGCTTGCCCCCGAAGCATACCAACTGAAAGTCCTGGTTGAGTCGCGCTGATGACGCAAAGGCTTGGGCAAGCCGGCCAAAATTCTTGTACCTCCCCCGTTCTCCGATATAGAGAATATAAGGTGTTATGCGTACATTCGGTGTGGCAGGAGGGGGGGAGGGGATGGCAGGCTTTCCAAGGTGCACAACGGAAACCTTTTCCGGTGCGATGTCGTAGCGCTCAAGGAGGGATTTTCGAGTGTGCTCAGAGACGCATATTACGTGGTCCGCTTGCTGGACGGATCGTTGTTTCAGGCTGGATTTTCTGGGGTTGGGGACGATGGTTTCGTCGATCATGTCGTGGATGGTTGTTACTCTGGCGTGCACGGAGAGTCTGTCAGGCAGCGGCCAGTAATAGGTATGGTGGGCGATGTCGAACGATTGGGCCGTCAAACGCTTCCTGAACAGCGCCATGTTTGCCGCCGTGAACAGATGGCGGGTATATCGCATGTATCGACGAGCGGGAATGCCTGCTCTCACGTTCAAGATGGCCTGAGGAACGCTCGACAAGTAGCGGCTTGAATACCAAGGGCTGCATATCTCAACTTGAGTTCCTTCCAGGGTATGTAGGTGCGATGCAAGTTCCGCAAAATAACGGGAGATGCCCCCATATTCCTGCAGCGAAAAAATCTGTGGATCGAACACAACTTTCACGGGATATGTCTTCCATCACAGGAGGCAACGACGCACCCCGGATCAAGCGCGCTTGCGGGTTGGGTGATCGTCTTGGGTGCTATGCGACAATCGCCGCCGCTAGCCAGCCCGTCCCCAGGATTCACTTATGAAGATCTCCATCATCACCGCGACGTACAACGCAGAGAAGACAATCGAGGATGCCCTGGTCTCGGTTCTCGCCCAGACACATGCCGAGCGTGAGCACATCGTGATCGATGGGGCATCCCAGGATGGATCCATGTGCATTGTAAATCGATACGCCCCCTATCTGGCGCATGTCGTATCAGAGCCTGATCTCGGTGTATATGATGCGATGAACAAGGGTCTTGCGTTGGCCTCAGGTGATGTGGTCGGTTTCCTCAACGCGGATGACGTTTATGCCAATGACACTGTGCTGGCCCGGGTCGCGGCCGCATTCGCAGATGAGGGGTTGGATGCGCTATATGCCGATGCTACCTTCGTATCCCCAAAAAATACCCAGCGAGTGGTGCGGCGATACTCATCGGCTCGATTTCGTCCAGACCGTATAGGTTGGGGCTGGATGCCCGCGCATCCGACCCTGTTTGTGCGGCGAAGATTGTTCGACCAATTCGGAATGTTCAGCCGGGAATACCGGATCGCTGGAGACTATGAGTGGATCGCGCGGGTATTTTCTAAGCCCGGCCTTCGTTATAACTATTTGCCCGAGGTGCTGGTCAGAATGCGTACCGGCGGCATCAGTACAGGAGGCTGGCGCAACACCTTGTTACTTAACAAGGAGGTTCTGCGGGCTTGTCGAGAACACGGTATTTCCACCAATTTTCTGAAACTGCTCTCTAAGTATCCCGCCAAAATGCTGGAATTTCTGCATCCATGAGCGTTCTTGTCACGGGTGCTTCCGGCTTTGTGGGGGGGGCTTTATGTGAAGCACTGTCTCATGTTGGGCGCGAGGTGATTCCCGCTGTGCGTTGTACTCGAACCATACACAACGAACGTGTCGTTGGGCACATCGGGCGCGACACCGACTGGTCACCTGCTTTGCCAGGGGTAGACGTTGTGGTGCATCTTGCGGCACGTGTGCATGTAATGAGTGATGAGGAAGAATATCCACTCGCCGCTTTTCGCTCCGTCAACACCGAAGGCACATTGAACCTGGCTCGTCAGTGCGCCGCCGCCGGGATAAGGCGTTTTGTCTTTGTCAGTTCGATCAAGGTGAATGGTGAGGGGCGGAAACAGCCATACGGCGAATCGGATCAGGCATCGCCGCGGGATGCTTACGCCATCTCCAAATGGGAAGCGGAACAAGGTCTGCGCGAAATCGAGTCGGCAACGGGGATGGAAGTGGTGATTCTTCGGCCCCCCTTGGTCTACGGCCCCGGCGTGGGCGCCAACTTTCTTCGCTTGATGCGCTCGGTGAAAAAAGGCTGGCCCTTGCCGTTCGGACGCGTCGAGAACCGTCGCAGCCTGCTGTATCTGGGCAATTTCACGGATGCCATACGTCTGTGTCTGGAACATCCCGCCGCGGCCGGCAAGACTTATCTGCTTTCCGATGGTGAGGATGTCTCCAGCGCCGATCTTGTTCGGCATTTGGCGCGTGCCATGAACCGGCCCGCGCGCCTGTTGCCTGTGCCTGTTTCCTGGCTACGTATGGTGGGGGCGTTGGCCGGGCGTTCCGCGGAGATGGATCGTCTGTTGGGTTCCCTGGCTGTGGATAGTTCGCGAATTCGTCAGGAGTTGGGTTGGCGGCCGCCATTTTCGATGGAGGATGGGTTTGATCAGACTGTGGCCTATTTCCTCCAGCATATTGGTTAAGTAGTACCCCTGGGCTAGAGTCGCCGCCATGTCTGGAGTCTGGTTTCTTCCCCCCATCGCGCTAATTTCTTGCTGGCTTGCTTTGAATCTATTGCTGCGCCGCGAGGCGGTGCTGCCGATGGACCATCCCAATGATCGCTCCTTGCATGTTCACCCAACGCCACGCATTGGTGGCCTGGGAATCATGACGGGCCTGGCGCTCTGCGCCCTGTTATTGCGTCCCGAGGGGATATTCGTTCTGACACTGGCCGCGCTGGGGTTGAGTGCGCTGTCCCTCCTTGATGATCTGCGGGGCTTGTCGGTTCGGGTTCGCTTTGTCGGCCATTTTCTTGCGGCTGGAGCGGGCTTGTATGTGTTGCCCGGTTTGCCGGATTGGGCCTGGTGGCTGGCGTTACCCACTATGGTCTGGATGACCAATCTGTACAACTTCATGGATGGTTCGGATGGTCTGGCCGGGGGCATGGCGCTGTTTGGTTTTACCAGTTATGGGATCGCGGCCTGGCTTGGCGGCGCGGAGTCGTTTGCGCTACTGGCCTGGATCATTGCGGCAGCCGCCGCGGGCTTCCTGCATTTCAACTTTCCGCCGGCACGGGTGTTCATGGGTGATGCCGGTTCGATTCCCCTGGGGTATCTTGCTGCTGCTCTGGGCCTGGCGGGCTGGTCGACAGGGTTGTGGCCCATCGTGTTTCCGCTTCTGGTGTTCTCGCCTTTCATCGTCGATGCCAGCCTGACCTTGTTTCGACGCCTGTTGCGGGGTGAGAAAGTCTGGCAAGCGCACCGTAGCCATTATTACCAGCGCCTGGTACGCATGGGCTGGAGCCATCGCCGCCTGGCCCTGGCTGAATACGGCCTGATGGCTGGGGCCGGTGTTTCTGGCCTGTTGCTGGTGCGTCATCCCGATTGGCAGTCAGCCCTTGTTTTGTTCTGGGCGATTTTCTATTTTGCTCTGGCTGTTGTGATCGACCGTCGCTGGAAGGAATCCGGTCTTGCTTATTAATCGCTCTGTTCTGGTCATTCTTCATGACCTTGCCGCTTCCTTGGCGGCCTGGTTGGGTGCGTACTGGTTGCGTTTCAATCTCTCGCTGCCACCGGAATATCTATCGGCGGCGTTGCTGACCTTGATCTGGGTACTGCCACTGCAGGCGGCTCTGTTCTGGTACTTCGGTCTTTACCGTGGTGTCTGGCGCTTCGCCAGCCTGCCGGACCTGAAACGCATATTGAAAGCGGTCGGTGTGGCGGCTGTGGCGACTGCGTTGGCGCTGATCCTGTTCCGGGTGGAAGCCGTGGTGCCTCGCTCCGTGCTGATTCTGGATCCCGTATTGCTGGTGCTCATCATGGGTGGCAGCCGCTTTGCTTATCGTGCCTGGAAAGATCACCGTTTTTCCGGGTTGCTGATGGAAACCAAACCTGTGTTGATTCTTGGCGCCGGGTCGGCGGCGGACTTTTTATTGCGCGAGTTGAACCGCACGGCTTCGGGCTATCAGCCTGTGGGCCTGCTGGACGACGCTCCGGACAAGCGGGGACGCCTTATACAGGGTGTCCCCGTGTTGGGGACGACCCAGGAGGTCAAGCGTTGGGCAGACAAGTACGGAGTGCGCGATGTCATCCTGGCGCTACCTTCTGCCGCACATGCGGTGCGCACTCAACTTGCCGACCAGTGCGCGCGCCTCGGGCTCAATATCCTGACGGTGCCGTCGATGGACGATCTCATGCAGGGGCGCGTGTCGGTTGCGTCCTTGCGCAAGATCGAGCTTGACGATCTGCTCGGGCGTGATCCGGTGAAACTGGATAGCCAGGGGCTGCATGAATTGCTGACTGACAAAGTGGTGATGGTCACTGGTGCGGGCGGGTCAATCGGCTCCGAGCTGTGCCGCCAGTTGGCGCACTTCAAGCCGCGTTTGCTGGTGTTGTTCGAACAAGGGGAGTTCGCGCTCTATGGCACGGAACAGGAGTTTGCCAAGTGTTGTCCGAACCAGTCGCTGGCCTGCGTCATTGGCGATGTGAAAGATGCGGTTCGTGTCGGCCAGGTGATGCATGACTACCGTCCGGACGTGGTGTTTCATGCGGCGGCTTACAAGCATGTGCCACTGATGGAACAGGTGAATACGCTCCAGGCGCTGAAAAACAATGTGTTGGGCACCTGGGTGGTGGCGCAGGCGGCCAAGCAGACCGGTGTGGGCAAGTTCGTGATGATTTCCACCGACAAGGCGGTGAATCCCACCAATGTCATGGGGGCGTCGAAGCGGTTGGCGGAGATGGTGTGCCAGGCCATGCCGGGAGCTGAGGGTACCCGTTTCATCTCTGTACGCTTCGGCAACGTGCTGGGTTCTTCCGGCAGCGTCATTCCCAAGTTCCAGAAGCAGATCGAGGCGGGTGGGCCAATCACCGTGACACATCCGGAGATCACCCGCTTTTTCATGTCCATCCCTGAAGCCGCTCAATTGGTCTTGCAAGCCGGCTTGATGGGGCAGGGCGGCGAGATTTTCGTGCTCGACATGGGTGAGCCGATGAAGATAGCGGACCTGGCGCGCCTGATGATTCGGCTGTCTGGCAAAAGCGAGGACGAAATACACATCGAGTACAGTGGCTTGCGGCCCGGCGAGAAGCTTTATGAGGAATTGCTTTCGGATTCCGAATCAAGCTTGCCGACGCCGCATCCCAAGTTGCGGGTGGCGCGGGCGCGCGACGCGGTTGCCGATGACGTGGCGGTGATGCTGGACTGGATTGCCCGCAGCGAGACGGTCAGTGACGCGGAAGTGCGCGCCAAGTTGCGCGAATGGGTTCCGGAGTATTGCCAGGCCGTGCACTCGGCAACCTGCCTGCCGTAATAAGCGCGGTGCGGCGTTCGTGGCCGCGAGCCTTGTAAAAATCCCCATTCCCCCTTTGGGAAAGGGAGAGGCCGCTTTCCCAGGCCCATTCACTCGGATCAACAGCTAACGCCAACTGAGCCTTTGAAAATGGGGGAGCAAGTGGCGCACTTCAGGCATCTTCTCCCACGTAGGGGTTGGTGCGCCGCTCGTATCCCAGCGTGCTCATCGGTCCGTGGCCGGGAATGAAAGCCACGTCGTCGCCCAGGGGGAAGAGCTTGTTCCGGATCGAGTCGATCAGGTCTTCGTAATTGCCGCGTGGGAAGTCGGTGCGGCCGATGCTGCCTTTGAACAGCACGTCGCCGACGAAGGCGTGACGGCTTTCCGGCTCGAACAGCACCACATGGCCCGGGGTATGGCCGGGACAGTGGATGACCTGTAGCGCCAGGTCGCCCACAGCCACGCTATCGCCATCGTGTAGCCATTCCATCGGTATGAAGGATTCGGCGGGTGGGAAGCCGAACATGTCGGCCTGCGCCGGCAGGTTGTCGAGGAGAAAGGCGTCGCCGGGATGTGGCCCGACGATGGGCAGGTTCAGCCGGCGCGAGAGTTCCAGCGCGCCGCCGACATGGTCCAGATGGCCATGAGTAAGCAACACCTTGGTCAGGGTGACGCCAGCCCGTTCGATGGCGGCGAGCAGCATTTCGACATCGCCGCCGGGGTCGACCAGGGCCGCCTGGCGCGTGGTCTCGCACCAGATCAGCGAACAATTCTGCTGGTAGGGGGTGACCGGTAGGAGGGTGAATTTCATGCGCCGTCCATGAATAGGTAATCGGTGTAGCCCTTGGCGTCGCCGCCATAGAAGGTCGCCGGGTCCGCCGCATTGAGCGGGGCGCCTGCCAGGTAGCGGGCGGGCAGGTCGGGGTTGGCGATGAACGGCACGCCAAAGGCGACCAGGTCGGCGCGGCCCGCCGCCAGCACGGCATTGGCGCGGTCGCGGTCGTATCCGGCGTTGGTCATCAGCACGCCGCGCCAAACATCGCGCAGTTCCAGCGGGTCGAAGTAGGGGCCGGCGGCACCCGGCGCGTCTTTGCCCATCTCGGTGAGATGCAGGTAGGCGAGGCCGAAACGATTGAGCAGTTCCACCACGCGGCTGAAGGTGCCCTTGGGGTCGGAGTCGCGCATGTCGTTGAACGGCTGGATCGGCGACAGGCGCACGCCGACGCGATCCGCGCCCCACACTGGGCAGACCGCTTCCAGCACTTCCAGCAACAGGCGGGCGCGGTTGTCGACACCGCCGCCGTAGGCATCCGTGCGCAGGTTGCTGCCGTCGCGCAGGAATTCGTCGAGCAGATAACCGTTGGCGGCATGTACTTCGATGCCATCAAAGCCGGCTGCTTTCGCTTGCGCGGCGGCATGCCGGTATTGCTCGACCACGCCTGGAAGTTCGGAAGTCTCCAGCGCGCGTGGGGTGACGAAGGGCTGCGGCCCCTGATAGGTGATGGCATCGCCGGTCGGAGCGATGGCGGAGGGCGCGACCGGCGGTTGCCCATTCGGTTGCAGCGAGGGATGTGAAATACGCCCTACATGCCAGAGTTGGCAGACGATGCGCCCGCCCTCCTTGCGCACCGCCTCGGTCACCGCTTGCCAGCCGGCCACCTGGGCATCGCTCCAGATGCCGGGGGTGAGTGGATAGCCCACCGCTTCCGGCGCGATGCAGGTTGCCTCGGTAATCAGTAGCCCGGCGCCGGCTCGCTGTCGGTAGTACTCGACGTTGAGCGCATGGGGCACACCCTCGGGAGTGGAGCGGTTGCGGGTCAAAGGCGCCATGGCCAGGCGGTTGGGCAGGGTGAGGGGGCCGAGGGCCAGCGGGGTGAACAGGTTGATGTCGGACATGGTGTTCTCCTTCAGAGGTGCGCTAGCCTAGCGGTGCTTCCCTTACTCCGCCAGCCCATGACCGCCGATGCCCTGTTGTTTATTTCCAGCCATTGCCCGCATTGCCCCGCCATGTTGGCCGGTTTGTCCGATCTGGTGAAACGCGGCGGCATCGGCCGCCTGGAGGTGGTGAACATCGAAATCCATCCGAAGGTCGCCGAATCACACGGCGTGCGATCCGTGCCCTGGCTGCGCCTGGGGCCGTTCGCGCTGCCAGGGGCGCGCGCGGCGGGTGAACTGGCCGTCTGGGCGCGGCGCGCATCCGAGCCGGAGGGCATGGCCGAAGCCTTCCACGAGTTGCTGAAAACCGGCGGTCTTGCCCAGGTTCTGGGTCTGGTGGCGGCCGACACGGGGCGGCTTGCCGCCCTGTTGCCCATCGTCGGCAATCCGGAGGCGAGCATCAATGTGCGCCTGGGGGCCGGGGTGGTGTTCGAGGAATACGCCGGTTCGGCGGCCTTGCACCGGCTGGTTCCGGCGTTGGGCGTGCTGTCCGGCCATGCCGATGCACGGGTGCGCGCCGATGCCTGCCACTATCTCGGCCTGAGCGGCGGTGCCGAGGCGCGGCCGTGGCTGGAAGCGCGGCTGGGGGATGATGACGCGGACGTGCGCGAGATCGCGCGAGATGGGCTGGAATAATGCGGAAGTCTCGTGGCGCCCCGTGTAGTCAGGTTGCCGAAGGCTGCCTGACGACCCACCATCAAGCTTGAACATGGACGCAACGGCCGTCAGGTAGTCGCTGCGCGCCAACCTGACCTGCGGCCGCGGCGGGTTTTTCATGTACGGGGGTATTCCCCGGGCGCAAGTAATACAGAGCGTTCCGCTGTTGGGCATTCCCTAACCTGGTTGGTTTGGGTAGTGACAATATAAGTAGATTCAAAGATTATGGTTGCCCAGGCCACATTGCCCGCGCCGCACCTTCTTCCGCTTTCTTCGAGAATGCCCCATGTACACGATCGCCTTCGCTTTCACGGCTCTCGACGCGCCGTCTCTTCCGAACAAGGGTGATGAGGCGCATTGCGCGCGACCCATCCCTCGGTCCCACGGCAAATAAGCCTTTCTCCAGGTGGCGTAAATGATCCTCGAGCGGGAAAAAGTCTACGACTTCATTCTGAGGAGTATCCACGCCTGGAATGCGCTGGCCATTATCCTTTTATTGCTGGGTGGGCGCGCCGCCGAGTGGCTGGGTTACACGCCGGACGCCGCCAGTCTCTGGCATTTTCATGTCCTGGTCGGCTATGGCCTTGTGCTGGGCCTGGTTGCCCGCGTCACCTGGGGCCTGGTCGGGCCGCTTCATGCCCGCGTGGCTGCCATGTGGCGGCCACGCGCCTGGTGGCGGATGTTGCGGACGCGTGAACTGTCTTCCGCCGTCCCGGAGTGGGGCCCGCGGGTCGCGGCGGCGGCGTTGTACCTGGCGTTTTATCTAGTCCTCATCACGATGGCGGTGACCGGTTTGGCGCTTGCGGCCATCGATCAGGGGAGCGGTCCACTCTATCTCTGGCTGGGCCATGAGGTCACCCTCAAGCATCTGTTTCGCGAGCCGCACGCCTGGATGGCACACGCCGTGTTGGCCTTTGTTGTTGTGCACATCGCCCTGCTGATCCTGCATGAAGTTCGCCATGGAGTACCCTTGGCGCAAGCGATGGTGAGTGGCTTCCAGTACCGCAAGGTTGACCAGGAAGAGGAATGACATGTCCGATTTCACAGCCTACATGACCTCGGTGGAATGACATGCCAAGCAGTATCACCTGGAAAGGTCTGGCCATTCTTTGCGCATCGGTGGGATTGGCCGGCCTCTGGATCAGCAATACGGCGTCAGACGACGATGCGGTATTCCCCCTGCCGCGCGGCAGGGCGTTGGCGAGTGAATGCGGGAGTTGCCATATCGTCTACGCTCCCGGCATGCTGCCGGCGCGTTCCTGGCGCAAGATGCTGGCGGAACTCGGCCACCATTTCGGTAAGGATGTCATCTTGCTGGAACCGGTCCGTCTGGCCCTGCTAAAGGATCTGGAAGACATGGCCGCCGATGGCATCTTTGCCGACATGCGCATGCGCCGCATCGCCGGCTCCGTGCCGGTCAACACCGCGCCACAGCGCATTACGGAAACCGCATTCTTCAAGTTTATGCACGATGAAGTGCCGAAGTCTTACTGGCAGCGCAAAGCCGTCGGCATCCCCGGCAATTGTGCTGCCTGCCACCCGCGCGCCAACGAAGGCCGTTACGGGGAACGGGAGATACGCCTTCCCGGTGGGTGATCCAAGCGGTGGCCCAGTAACAAAAAAATGCCGGCCCCGCGGGGCCGGCATTTTTCCAGGGCCGCGCGTCGCGCTTACGCGGCAGCCTTGTTCCGGCGTAAAGCCATCAGGCCCAACATGCCCAGCGGCAGCAAGCTGAGTGTTCCTGGTTCCGGTACCCGATGGGTGGCGGTGGTATCGACCCAGATGCTGTCGTTGGCGCAGTTCTCCGACCAATGCACCCGGAAGTTGGCGCCGTCGGCCCAATCCGCGCCAAACGCGGACAGGGGAACGGCCACTTCATAGAAGTAATGCAGATCGGTGGTCCAGGCGCCGTAATTGTTCTGGCCGACGGTGGTGTAAGCCACATTGCCGGTGCCGACAACCGTGCCGCTCAGGATGGAAGTCGGGTGAGCGGGGTCGGCCAGGGCCAGATTGCCCGCCAGATTGGGATCGTAGTAGCCGGTCCAGGCGCCATTGCTCTTCCAGACACCCAGCGCCCAGTTGACGTTGGAGTAGACATTCCCCTTCGTGGCGCTATCGGTTAGTTCGATGCCGTAGTCGAAATTACCATTAATACCGAAATCGATTGCGATGTCGCCGGGACCGTAGCTGCTCCCGTTGGGGTTGTTGACCGTCAACGGGCTGTGGCCGGTGGCGATGCCGACATAGAGATAGCTGGTATCCCAGGCCACATACATCGCCTCGGCGTCATAGGCTTGTCCGCCATAGCCGGGGTTCAGGTAGCTGTCATGCTGGTCTTCTATTTTGTATGCGAACGCACTGCTGTCGGGTATCCAGCCGGCGGCAGTACCGTTGCGTTGCACACCCCAGTCACTCAGATTTCCATCGATGACGAATGCCTGGGCGCTACTTGCGCTGAACAAGGTGGCGAGGGCCAGTGCGCGGATCAGGGTGTTGCTCATGCTGCTCTCCAGTGGGGTGTCTGAGTAGCATTAAGCATTTTCCGTGCCATTGATCTGTTTGTATATTAATCAATGGGATAGCGAATTTATGCGGCACCATGACCGGTGCCTGTTGACGGGGTAAATGGCGGAACTGTCGAAAACAAGTCGGTCTATCAAAATTGCTGTTTATGTTTTTCCATATCGCTCATGGCGAATGATCGATAGGCGAAAAAAAACCGGCCCGAAGGCCGGTTTTTCTTGCTTTGCGCGCCGAATTAATGAGCGGCGGGGGCGGCAGGAGCGGCAGGAGCAGCAGCGTCGGCCGGAGCGGCAGGAGCAGCCGCCTCGGGAGCGGGCATGGGAGCAGGCATCTCGGGAGCGGGAGCGGGCATGGGAGCGGCAACTTCAGGAGCCGGAGCGGGAGCTTCTTCTTTCTTGCCACAGGCGGTCAGGGAAAAGGCGAGCAGGGCGGCGAGCAGGACGGAATATTTCATTTGGAGTTTCCTAATAAACAAGAACAAAGATGATCAATGGAGTCTTCAATCAGCCGGGAAGTTTTCACTCCCCTGACCGATCGCGCGGATTCTAGCAAAAAAAACTCTGGCCGCTAGTGGCTCGAAGCGATAAGCGCAACTTTGCCCGCGAATATTATTTCTGGCTGCCGCTTACCGAGTTGAGTGGGCTGCGCCTGGCAACAGGTAGCCCGCGATGTGCAACTAAGCAGTATTAGTAAAAAAAGTTTCACGATCGCGGTGGAAGGCGGCAGGCGATGGCCGGCCTGATTTTGCCGGGTGGTCATGGTTTCCGGCGACCACTCCACCCGATCGCCATCCAATATAGAAGATGTGCCCGCGAAGCAGCCGCCGGCTACACGGGGCTTGTCTGGCCACGGTTCTGACGAAGGCCGCTGATTTCAGGGGTGCTCGGGTAGGGTGAAGTGAAGCCGGCGTCCCTCCGTATCGTCACGCGCATTGCCAGTATTCAGCCGGGAACGCTTCCGGAGAGAATCCATTAGTTGCTCCAGTGAAAAACCCGACATGGAAAAAGTACCGGTGAAGCAGGTGCCGAACAGGGGTTGTCAGGTTTACCGATATAATACTTTCGGCCTATTTCGAGGAGACTGCGTGATGCTGAACGAAGGTGTGGGTGTCGGTGCGACAGCCCCCGACTTTGAATTACCCGATGCGGATATGGCCATTGCCAAGATGGCGGATTACCGGGGAAAACCGCTCGTGCTGTTCTTTTATGTGCGCGACGATACGCCCGGCTGCACCACCGAAGCGATCGAGTTCAGCGATCGTGAATCCAGTTTCGCGCGCCTGGGGTGTGCCGTTCTCGGAATTTCGCGCGATGATTGCGTCCGCCACGGCGCCTTCCGCGAAAAGCACGGCATTACGGTGCCGCTGCTTGCCGACAAGGAGGGGATTGCCTGCAAGGCTTACGATGTTCTCGTGACACGTGAGGTGGATGGTGTGCAGCGTGTAGGCGTGAATCGTTCCACTTTTATCATCGATGCGGCGGGAGTCATACGCCATGCTCTCCATGCTGTCACCCCGAAGGGGCACGCGGAGGAAGTCCTCAATTTAGTCAAGGAGTTATGAAGTGAAAATCGGCAAGGATACGGCAGTTACCCTGACCTATCAGCTCACCACGCTTTCAGGAGAACTGCTGGAAGAAGCGACCCTGGAGTCGCCCGCTGTCTATCTGCACGGCGGTTATGACGGCATCTTTCCCAAAGTGGAATCGTCGCTGGAAGGCAAGACCACGGGCGACGAGCTTGATGTCGTGCTGGAGCCGGAAGACGCATTCGGTGAATACGACGCCGACCTGGTGCGGGTCGAGCCGGCCCATCTGTTTCCTCAGGAAGTCCAGATCGGCATGCAACTGGAAGGGGCCAGCGAGGATGGCGAGCACACCATGCTCTACACCGTGACCGACGTGGCCGAGGGTCAGGTGGTGGTGGATGGCAACCATCCCCTGTCCGGGCAGAGCCTGAGACTGCAATGCCGGGTACAGGACATACGCGCCGCGTTGCCCGAGGAAGTGGAACACGGCCATGTGCACGGCGCGCATGGGCATCACCACTGATGGTTCCCTCTGTGGGCGGCTCAAGCTATCCGCCAGACTTTGGAATCGTTGTCCGCGGGCGCTTTTTCTCTATCGACGACCAAAGCCCGACAGGCTGCTAGTAATATGACCGCCCTTTTCCAGGCGTTAATCCCATGAAAGTTACATTTCTCGACTTCGAGCAGCCAGTCGCTGAGCTCGAAGCCAAGATCGAGGAACTCTCCGAGGTGCAGGGCGACTCGTCGCTGGATATTTCCGAGGAAATCGGCCGCCTGCGCAAGAAGAGTTCGGCGCTGACCAAGCAGATCTACGGCAAGCTCAATGCCTGGCAGGTCTCGCAGGTCGCCCGCCATTCGCAGCGCCCCTATACCCTGGATTACATCCAGGCCCTGTTCACCGAGTTCGAAGAATTGCATGGCGATCGCGCCTACGCCGACGACCCCGCCATCGTCGGTGGAGTCGCCCGTTTCGAAGGTGAGCCGGTGATGGTGATCGGGCATCAGAAAGGCCGTGACGTGAAAGAGCGGCAATACCGCAACTTCGGCATGCCGCGCCCGGAGGGCTATCGCAAGGCGCTGCGCTTGATGCGTCTGGCCGAGAAATTCCACCTGCCGGTGCTCACCTTCATCGACACGCCCGGCGCCTATCCCGGCATCGGCGCCGAGGAACGCGGCCAGTCTGAAGCCATCGCGCGCAATCTCTATGTGATGTCCGAGCTCAAGACGCCGGTGATCTGCACGGTCATCGGCGAAGGCGGCTCCGGCGGCGCGCTGGCGATCGGCGTCGGCGACGTGGTGATGATGCTGCAATACGCCACCTACTCCGTGATTTCCCCGGAAGGCTGCGCCTCCATCCTCTGGAAGAGCGCCGACAAGGCCGCGCTGGCGGCGGAATCCCTGGGCATCACGGCGCCGCGCCTGAAGACCCTGGGCCTGATCGACCGCATCGTCAGCGAGCCCCTCGGAGGCGCTCACCGCGATCCCGAGGCGATGATGGAATCCATGCGCGCCAGCCTCTCGGAAGTGTTGCGCGAAGTCGGCGAGCGCCCGCGCAACGCGCTGCTCAACGATCGCTACGCCCGGCTCATGGGCTACGGAAAGTTCAAGGAAGCGCGCGCCTGAAAATCTGTGGCGCCGGCGGGGATGCCGGCGCCACAGAGGCGCTCGGTTTATGAGCTTGCGCCAGCACGACCTTTCCGCGCGGGTCGCCTGTTTCCTCCGCCGCCACCCACCTGGTCGCCGCCTCGGTGTCGGATACTCCGGCGGGCTGGATTCCACTGTACTTCTCCACCTGCTCGCCGGCCTGCGTGGCGAATTTGGTTTCCACCTCTTTGCCGCGCATGTTCATCACGGCCTCTCCCCGCAAGCCGATGCCTGGGCGGCACATTGCCGCCTGCGCTGCGCCGACCTGGACGTGCCCTTGCGGGTCGAGCATGTCGTGGTAAATCGCGCCGGCCAGGGTCTCGAAGCCGCCGCGCGGGAAGCGCGCTACCGGGTGTTCGCCGCGCTGGATGCCGATGCTCTCGCGCTGGCGCAGCAGCGCGACGACCAGGCGGAAACCGTGCTCCTGCAACTGTTGCGCGGCGCCGGCATGAAGGGCCTGGCGGCCATGCCGGAGGAGCGCGCGCTCGGCGCTTTCAAACTGCTGCGCCCCTTGCTCGACGTATCCCGCGAGGAAATCGAGGCGTATGCCCGCGCCCGGGGATGGTCCTGGGTGGACGATGAGAGCAATGCCGATACCGCATTGCGCCGCAACGCGGCCCGTCACCGCCTGATGCCGATCCTGGAAGACCTGTTCCCGGGGGCCGCCGTCACCCTGGCGCAAGCCGCCGCGCAATTCGCGGAAAGCGCCGCCCTGCTCGACGTCCTGGCGCGCCAGGACGGCGCCGCCGCCATCGGCCCGGAGGGATTGCCGGTTGCCCGACTGAAGGAACTCGACGCGGCGCGCGCGCGCAACCTGCTGCGCCGCTATCTGGAACTGCATGGCATCCCCGTCCAGCGTGAACGCCTGCGCGAAGCCCTGGAGCAGATGCTGCAATCCCGCGAGGACGCGCAACCCAGGGTCAATTTCGGCACGGCCACGCTACGGCGTTTTCACGGGCGGGTCGTGCTGGTGAGCGCCGCAGTGGAGCGGGACGCGGATGCCCGGACATGGCCCTGGCGGGGCGAGGCCGAACTGGATCTGGGGGCGGCCGGCACGCTGTATTTCAGCGCGGCCGTCGGGCGGGGAGTGCGTTTGCCGGAGCGGGCGACGGTGCGCTTGCGCGCCGGTGGCGAGAAGCTCCGGCCCGCAACGCTCCGGCCCGCGCGCACCCTGAAAAACCTGCTGCGCGAAGCCGCCGTGCCGCCTTGGCTGCGTGAGCGCCTGCCGCTGATCTACCTGGATGACCACCTCGCCTGGGCGGCGGAAATCGGCGCTGATGCGGCGTTTCAGGTCGGCCCCGAGGAGGCCGGATGGCTCATTTCGTGGCGGAGGCCGGGGTAACCAGTGCCTGCAGCCCCAGTTTGCGCATTTGTGCCTGGGCTTTCTCCGCCTCGTCCTGGTTGGCGAACGGCCCCAGTTGTACGCGTGTTTCCATGTGGGCGCGGATGCCCTGTTTTCTCAGTTTGATGACCAGTTCTCGGGCGCGATCCGGATTGCTGAATACGCCCAACTGCACCACGAAACGCTCCCCCAGGGAGGTGGATTGCATGGCGGGTGCTTGTGTCGGCGTGGCGCGCGGCGCGATGCTGGGGGCACCCAGCGTCTTCGGCGCGTTGCTGACTTTGGGTGGTGGCGGCGGTTCGGAGGCCACCGACGTGGTCAGTGGCTTCGCCGTGGAGGTGAGCTGCGGTTGGCCCTGTTCCGGGACGGGAGCCTCCACGGCGGCGGGAACGGATTCCTCTGGCGCGGGTTGCGGCACCGCGCTTTCCTGCGGCGGCGCCGTGACGATGGGGCTGGGCAGGGCCGCCGGAACCGGCTTTTCGGGTTTCTTGGCGCCTTGGTCCAGCCACCACAGGCCGGCCAGCGCGGCGGTTGTCACCACGCCCGCCACGGCCAGGCGCAACAGCGCCCGGCGACGGACATCATCGCTTTCTGTCAACCCACCGATCGGACCGTTTTCAACCGCCATTGCACCCTCCTTGTCGCGCCCAGGGGTGGCGCGCCGCCTTTATTTTAGGGGGGTTTCATGGTAACTTCCGCGCGCTTTTTTCGCGTCTTTTCAAAGCTTTCCCTCTCTTTTCATCAATCCCCCCTTTGTATCCGGAGCACCGCAACATGGCCGTCGAACGCACCCTGTCCATCATCAAGCCCGATGCCGTCGCCAAGAATGTCATCGGCAAGATCTATTCCCGTTTCGAGAGCAATGGCCTCAAGGTCATCGCCGCGCGCATGGCCTGGCTGTCCGAGCAGGAAGCCGGCGGCTTCTACGCCGTGCACAAGGCGCGCCCCTTCTACAAGGATCTGGTCGCTTTCATGACCTCCGGCCCGGTGATGATCCAGGTGCTGGAAGGCGAGGATGCCATCGCCAAGAACCGTGAACTGATGGGCGCCACCGATCCCAAGAAAGCCGACGCCGGCACCATCCGCGCCGACTTTGCCGAGAGCATCGACGCCAACGCCGTGCACGGTTCCGACGGCCCCGACACCGCGAAAGTGGAAGTGGCCTATTTCTTCCCGGAAATGAACGTTTACTCGGGTCGCTGAATCGGAGAGGGGTGAGCGCAAACGCCTCACGCCTCATTCCTTAAGCCTCACCCACGTGCAAAACCTCCTCGATCTCGACCTTCCCGGACTCGTCGCTTTCTTTGAAAGCCTTGGCGAGAAGCCGTTTCGCGCCCGCCAGGTGCTGCATTGGTTGCATCAGTACGGCGCCGACGACTTTGATCAGATGACCGATCTGGCCAAGTCACTGCGCGCGAAGCTGCCCGAAGTGGCCGAGATTCGGCCGCCGCTGCTGCACCACGAGCAGGTGTCCGACGATGGCACCCGTAAATGGCTGCTGGAAGTCGGCCCGCAAAATCGGGTCGAGGCGGTGTTCATTCCGGAAGCCGAGCGCGGCACCCTGTGTGTCTCCACCCAGGTGGGCTGTGCCCTGGAGTGCGCTTTCTGTTCGACCGGTCGGCAGGGTTTCAACCGCAATCTGTCGGTGGCGGAAATCATCGGCCAGTTGTGGTGGGCCAACAAGGCGATGGGGCGCGACCCGAAGGGTGAGCGCATCGTCTCGAACGTGGTGTTGATGGGCATGGGCGAACCCCTGCTCAACTACGACAACACCGTGGCCGCCGTGTCCCTGATGCTCGACGATCATGCTTATGGCCTGTCGAAGCGGCGCGTCACCATCTCCACCTCCGGCATCGTGCCGGCGATGGATCGGCTGCGCGTCCAGATGCCGGTGGCCCTGGCGGTGTCCCTGCATGCGCCCAACGACGCGTTGCGCGACCAGTTGGTGCCGATCAACCGAAAATACCCGCTATCGGTGCTGATGCCCGCCTGCCAACGTTACGTCCAGGATGGCCCGCGCGACTTCATCACTTTCGAATACGTCATGCTCGACGGCATCAATGATCGCCCCGAGCATGCCGAGCAGTTGTTGCATCTCACCCGCGAAGTGAACTGCAAGTTCAACCTGATTCCCTTCAATCCGTTCCCCAATTCCGGTTTTCAGCGTTCGCCGTCCGAGACGGTGCGCCGTTTCGCCAGCCAGCTCATGGCGGGCGGCAAGATCGCCACCACGCGCAAGACGCGCGGCGATGACATCGACGCCGCCTGTGGCCAGTTGGCCGGCCAGGTTCAGGACAAGTCGAAGCGAGGCAAGGCCACCGACAGACTTGTGAGCACCCGCATCGAGAAATTCATGGGGGCGGTGTGAAGCGTCTACTCCTGCTTGTCTTGTTCGCCCTCGCCGGCTGTGTGGCGCAGCCCGCCTCCAACAGCAATCCGGAGGCGCAGTCCGGAAGCGGTGGCGATTCCCGTGCCCAGATCCATACTGATCTGGCCGCCAACTACTTCCTGCGCGCCCAGTACGCGATTGCCTTGCAGGAACTGGCGGAAGCACTCAGCGCAGACCCCGGCTATGCCCCTGCCTATAACATGCTCGGTCTGGTGCATGGTGAACTGCGCGAGGATCAGCGCGCGGAGGAGAACTTCCGTCGTGCCATCGAACGCTCGCCGCAGTTTTCCGAGGCTCATAACAACTACGGCCTGTTCCTTTGCCAACGCAAGCGCATGAAGGAAGGCCGCGAGCATTTCGAGGTGGCGTTGAGCAACCCGCTCTACTCCTCGCCGGAAAAGGCGCTTACCAATGCCGGCGCGTGCAGCCTGGAACAGGGCGACCTGGAAAAGGCGGAAATCTTTTACCTGCGCGCCGCCAAACTGGCGCCCAACCATGCTTCCGCCCAGTTGGGACTGGCTGAAGTCCATTTTCGCCAGGAGCGTTGGCTGGCGGCACGCGCCCTGCTGCGGCAATTGACCGAGCAGGGAGAGGTCAGCCCGCAGGCGCTTTGGTTGGGCGTGCGCATCGAGCGCCGTCTGGGTGACCGCGAGGCGGAAGCCAACTATGGCGTCCAGTTGCGTCGGCGTTATCCGGAATCCATACAAACCCAATGGCTGATTACCGGCCAATATGACCATATGGGGAGCCTGTTATGAGTGCGGCATCGCAGCCCGCGGTTTTTCACCCCGGTTTCGGTGAGAAGCTCAAGCTCGCGCGCGAAGCGCTCGGTCTGACACCCGCCGATGTGGCCGCCAAACTCAAACTCGGCGCCCGCCAGATCGAGGCGCTGGAAGCCGAGGACCTGGCGCATCTGCCGGGCGATGTCTTCGCGCGTGGCTTCGTTCGCAATTACGCCCGACTGGTGGAGGTCGACCCGGAGCAATTGATCGTGCCGGTGGACATTCATGCCGCTGTCGCCGAGACCATTACCGCGCCCAGCGAAGGCGTGATATTCACTTCTCCCGGTATGCGCCGTTGGGTGTTGCTGCCCTTGTTGGGGCTGGCTTTCTTCTTGTTGCTGGTGGCGCTGCTCTACTACTGGTTGCGCCAGGGCGAGAATGCGCTGGTCAGCGAGCCGGGGGCGCATCCGGCGGCGCTGCTGGCGCCCGCGCCGACGCCGGTCGTCCCGCCGGCGCCGATGCCGATCACTCCACCGCCAGTTCCGCAGCCCATCGCGCCGGAGTTCGTGGCGCCCGCCGATGTCGTCCCCGGCGCGCCGGCGAGTGTGCCGCCCGCCGTATCACCCACGCCCGCGTCAATCCCCGCGTCGCCGCCGGCCGCCACCCCGGGGGCCACGTCAATCCCCGCGCCCGCCGCCAAACCGGTGCCGCCACCGAACCAGATCGCGCCAAGCGCGCCCGCCGGTGCGGTTCCCGGCGGCAAGATCCATACCCTGCGCTTTGTTCCGGGTCTGGATGCCTGGATTCAGGTGGTGGACGGCCAGGGCAAGCGCTATTCCAAGCTGGTGAGTGCCGGCAGTGTCGAAACCTTCGCCGGTGAGGCGCCTTTCAAACTGGTGGTGGGCGAGGCGGCGCAAGTGCAATTGAGCTACGACGGCCACCACATAGACCTCGCCCCCTTCATCGGGCAGAAGGTCGCCCGACTGACGTTGGAATAAACCCGGAATGACAACGCAATGACGATGAGTCGAACAATCGTGCGGCGCCCCACGCGCCGGGTCATGGTGGGCCATGTCGCGGTGGGCGGCGGCGCTCCGGTGGTGGTGCAGTCCATGACCAATACCGATACCGCCGACGTCACCGGCACGGTCATCCAGGTCTATGACCTCTGGCAGGCCGGTTCCGAACTGGTGCGGCTCACGGTCAATACCGAGGAAGCCGCGCGTGGTGTGGTCGCCGTGCGCGAAAAACTCGATGCGATGGGCTGCGATGTCCCCTTGATCGGCGACTTCCATTTCAACGGCCACCGCCTGGTCAAGGCGGTGCCGGAATGTGTTCAGGCACTCTCCAAACTGCGCATCAACCCCGGCAACGTCGGTCGTGGCGCCAAGAAAGACGAGCAGTTCGCCACCCTGGTGGAAGCCGCCGCGCGTTATGGCAAGGCCGTGCGCATCGGCGTCAACTGGGGCAGCCTGGATCAGGAACTGCTGGCGCGCATGATGGACGAGAACGCGCAACGCGCCGAGCCGCATGAGCCGGAACAGGTGATGCGCAACGCGCTCATCGTCTCCGCCCTCGAATCCGCCTCCCGCGCCGAAGCGTTGGGCCTGCCGGGCGACCGCATCATCCTGTCGTGCAAGTTGTCCGGCGTGCAGGATCTGGTCGAGGTCTACCGCGATCTCGCCAATCGTAGCGATTACGCCCTGCATCTCGGTTTGACCGAAGCCGGCATGGGCAGCAAGGGCATCGTCGCCTCCGCCGCCGCTCTGGCCATCCTGCTGCAGGAAGGCATCGGCGACACCATCCGCGTCTCGCTCACCCCGAAGCCGGGCGAATCGCGCACCACCGAAGTCCAGGTCGCCCAGGAAATTCTGCAAACCGTCGGCCTGCGTTCCTTCACCCCCCTGGTGACCGCCTGCCCCGGTTGCGGCCGCACCACCAGCACGGTGTTCCAGGAACTGGCGCAGAAAATTCAGAACTGGCTGCGCGCCCAGATGCCGGTCTGGCGCGGCCAGTACCCCGGCGTGGCAAGCATGAACGTGGCGGTGATGGGCTGCGTGGTGAACGGCCCCGGCGAGAGCAAACACGCCAACGTCGGCATCAGCCTGCCCGGAACCGGCGAAGTCCCGGTGGCCCCGGTCTATGTCGACGGGAAGAAAACCGTCACCCTCAAGGGCGACCGGATCGCCGAGGAATTCCAGGCCATCGTCGAAGACTACGTCGTGCGCACCTACGGCGCGGACAACAAGTAAAGAGTAAGCAAAGACCTCCCATGAGTAACCAACTCCGCGCCGTGCGCGGCATGAACGACCTCCTGCCGGCGGATGCGCCGCTTTGGCAATATTTCGAAGGCATCCTGCGCGCCTGGCTGAAAGCTTATGGTTACCGCGAGCTGCGCACCCCCATCCTGGAACACACCGGGCTGTTCAAGCGCGCCATCGGCGAAGTGACCGACATCGTCGAAAAAGAGATGTACACCTTCGTCGACGAGCTCAACGGCGAGAGCATGACGTTGCGTCCGGAAGGCACCGCGAGTTGCGTGCGCGCGGCGATCGAACACAACCTCCTGTTCGATGGCGGCAAGCGGCTCTGGTACGCCGGCCCCATGTTCCGCCACGAGCGACCGCAGAAAGGCCGCTACCGCCAGTTCCACCAGTTCGGCATCGAAGCCCTGGGCTTCGCCGGGCCGGATATCGACATCGAACACCTGTTGATGACCGCGCGCCTGTGGAAGCTGCTGGGCCTGGCCGACTGCGTCCATCTGGAACTCAACTCCCTGGGCGGCGCCGAATCGCGCGCCCGCCACCGGGAAAAACTCATCGCCTATTTCCAGGCGCATGAAGCCCTGCTGGATGAAGACGCGAAACGCCGCCTGCACAGCAACCCGCTGCGCATTCTCGACACCAAAAACCCGGCCATGCGCGAGCTGGTGGAAGCCGCGCCCAGACTGATGGACGAACTCGACGCCGCCGCGCTGGCGCATTTCGAGGCGGTCAAGACCGGGCTGGATGCCGCCGGTATCGCCTACACGATCAATCCACGCCTGGTGCGCGGCCTGGATTACTACAACTACACCGTGTTCGAGTGGGTCACCGACCGCCTCGGCGCCCAGGGCACGGTATGCGCCGGTGGTCGCTACGACGGCCTGGTGCAGCAACTTGGTGGCAAAGCGGCGCCGGCCTGCGGCTACGCGATGGGCGTGGAACGCCTGTTGGCCCTGATGCTCGATGTCGGTGGCAACCCGCCCGCTGATGTGCCGGATGTCTACCTGGTCAATGTCGGCGAAGCCGCGAGCCGTTTCGCCCAGCAAGCCGGCGAAACCTTGCGCGATGCCGGCTTCAATGTGGTGCTGCACGGCGGTGGCGGCAGCTTCAAATCGCAAATGAAAAAAGCCGATGCCAGCGGTGCCCGTTTCGCCATGATCATCGGCGACGACGAAGCTCTGGCCGGTGAAGTGACGATCAAGCCCCTGCGTGGGGACGGTGAACAACAGCGTGTCGCTCTGGCGGCTTCAGCGGAACTTTTGAAAGGGTAAACCATGGCGTTCGATCTGGAAGAACAGGAACAAATCGACGAATTCAAGTTGTGGTGGAAACTGCACGGCATGAAGGTCATTCTCGGCGTGACCGCCTTTCTGGTGATCGTCGGTGGCTGGCGCGCCTGGGAAACCTGGCAGCGCAATCAGGCGGTGGAAGCCTCCATGCTGTTCGATACCGCCGTTCAGGCCGCGTCCATGAACGAGCTGAAGGCCACCAAGGACACCACCGCCCGCATCATGGAAAACCAGGCGCGTAGCGCCTATGCCACGCCCGCCGCCTGGCTGGCTGGTCGCGTCAACTACGAGAGCGGCGATCTGAAAAGCGCGCGTGCCCAGTATCAGTTCGCCCTGGAACATGCCAAGGATGACGGTCTCAAGCAACTCGCGCGGATTCGCCTGGCCGGCATCCTGTTCGAGGAAAAAGATGCCGCCGGCGCCCTGGCCTTGTTGAACGAATCCTACGATCCCGCTTTCCAGGGCCTGGCCGCTCAACTCAAGGGCGATGTCCTGATCGAACAGGGCAAGACCGATGAAGCCCGCGCCGCCTACAAACTGGCGTTGGAAAAACTGGGCGACAAGAGTTCCCTTAAACCCCTGCTGGAAATCCGCCTGGACGCCTTGGGAGGCTGATGTGTTTAAACGTGCCCTATTGCTTGCCGCCCTCGCCACCACGCTATCCGGCTGCTCCTGGTTCAGCGGCTGGTTCGGCTCCGACAAACCCGCCGCCAAGCCGGCCGAACTGACCGAATTCAAGGCCAGCGCCAGCCTGGTTCGGCAGTGGGACGCCAACGTCGGTAGCGCCGGTCCTTACGAATTCTCGCCCGCCACCGACGGCCAGGCCATCTACGCCGCCGGCCGCGACGGCAAGGTTATCAAGCTGGATATCGCCAGTGGCCGTGAACTCTGGCGCATCGATGTCGGCCAGGTGATCTCGGCCGGCGTCGGCGTCGGCGATGGGCTGGTGCTGGTGGGCACGCCCAAGGGCGAACTGCTTGCCTACAAGGCCGCCGATGGCGCTGTCGCCTGGAAAGCCAAACTCTCCGGCGAGATCCTGGTGCCGCCCGTGGCGGGGGGAGGTGTCGTCGCCGCGCGCAGCAACGACGGCAAAATCGCCCTGTTCGAGGCCAATGACGGCAAGCAGCGCTGGGCCAACAGCCGCGTGCTGCCCGCCCTCACCCTGCGCGAACAAGGGTATCTGGCGCTCGGCGGCGGCGTGCTCTACGCGGGCAACGCCGGCGGCAAGTTGAACGCGCTCTCGCTGATCAACGGCGCCCCGCTCTGGGAAACCAACATCGCCTTGCCGCGCGGCAGCACCGAGCTGGAACGAATCGCCGACGTGGTCGGCCCACTGGCATTGGACGAGCGGCAGGTTTGCGCCGCCGCCTACCAGGGCCGTATCGCCTGTGTCGACCGTACGACCGGGAACGGCACCTGGGCGCGCGAAATCTCCTCCCTGCGCGGAGTGGACATGGACGCTCGTTACGTCTTCGCCAGTGACGACCACGGCACGTTGTTCGCTTACGAGCGCACACGCGGCAGCAATTCCTGGAAGCAGGACAAACTGCGCGACCGTGGCCTCTCCAGCCCCAGCGCCGTGGCCGATCGTTACGTGGCGGTGGGCGACTACCAGGGCCAGATCCACCTCATCAACGCCGAGGACGGCGCCTTCGCCGCCCGCGCCGCGACCGACGGCAGCCCCATCAAGGGCGTCATGATCCCGCTCAAATCCGGCCTGGTCGCGCAGACCGCGAATGGCGGGGTAATGGCGTTCAAGATTCAGTAGATCGGGTTAGGGAAGTAGCGCCGCCGCCCCACCTGTAGCGCCGGCTTCCAGCCGGCTGCTTAGAAGACGCCGGCAGGATGCCGGCGCTACAGGTCGTGCCATGGTGTCTATGGCCTGTCCCAGCACCGATTGCGGTTCTTGTTCGGTTGGCGCGCGCGGTGCTACTCTGGTGGCACCGCTCAATCATTGGAGCCCGATCATGTCCACCACTACTACTTTGAAACTGCCGGACACCCTCAAATCCCGCATCGCCCACGCCGCCGAATACACCGGGAAAACGCCCCACGCTTTCATGCTCGAAGCGCTGCAAGCGCAAACCGAATTGGCGGAAAGGCGGCGCGAATTCGTTGATTCCGCCAAGCGGGCCGAGCAGGAAGTCGCACAATACGGCCTGGTCTACGACGCCGACGAAGTGTTCAGCTACCTGCGCGCCACGCTGGAAGGCCGCGACGCCGAACACCCCACGCCGGTCAAACTGTAATCGTGTCGCGACTGGTTCTCTCTCCCGGGGCCCTCAAAGACATGAAACGTCTCACCGGCTTTCTCTTGGAGGCTAATCCGCAAGCCGCGCTGGGAATCGGCGACGTTCTCATGAACGGCCTGTCCATCTTGAAAGACCACCCTTTGGTCGGTCGCAAAGTCGAGGAAGGCTACCGGGAACTGGTGATCTCGCATGGCCGCAACGGACACCTGGCGCTCTACCGCTATGTTGTGGCAACGGACACCGCGCTGGTGCTGGCGGTTCGGCATCAACGAGAACAAGGCTACATACATGGATAAGGTTTCGACCCGCCAAGTCGGCAACCGCCACTGGCGAGAATTCGCCGCGAGTCCGCTGGAGGCTTTGGAACGGGGCGTGCATCTCGACGCCATGACGCGCCTGCCCGGCGTGCCGGATATCCAGCCACGCGGCGTATTTCGCGGTACACAAGCCTTCTTTGATGCGATGGACGCGGAGAAAGAACGAAAGCGGCAAGCGTGGTTTCAGGAATATGCAAGACATATCGTTGTCGAGTGAGGTAATGACATGGGTATCACCTACGCGGATATTCGCGTCGAGAATCTCTTCAAGCAGAGAAAATTGGCGGTCAAATCGCTGGTTGGTTCAGGATCGGTGTTTTTTTACCCATTATTTCAATCAGGTCGGCATGATGTTCGGCGCAGTTACCTGGCCGCACGAATAGGACATCGCTCCGGATTCCGCTGTGCTGCATCCGGGCTACGCGGCTTCTTAAATTAATTAAATTTCAATAACTTTCTCATTTCTACTTCTCCCTTATCCCCCAAATGAAACCCACCCTAGTCTTGGTCGGCCGGCCCAATGTCGGCAAATCCACGTTGTTCAATCGTCTGACCAAGACGCGCGACGCGCTCGTTCACGATCTTCCCGGTCTCACTCGCGACCGCCATTACGGCCACGGCCGTAGCGGCTCCAAGCCGTTTCTGGTGGTGGATACCGGCGGCTTCGAGCCGGTGGTGGAAACCGGCATCCTCGCCGCGATGGCCAAGCAGACCATGCAGGCGGTGGCGGAGGGCGATGTGGTCGTCTTCCTGGTCGATGGCCGCGCCGGCGTCACGCCGCAGGATTTGATCATCGCCGAGAAACTGCGCCGCAGCGGGCGGCCGGTGTTCCTGGCGGTGAACAAGACCGAGGGCATGAACCGCAGCGTGGTCAGCGCCGAATTTTTCGAACTCGGCCTGGGTGAGCCGGTGTCGATTTCCAGCGCCCACGGCGAAGGGGTGCGTGACCTGGTGGATCTGGCGCTGGAGTCGTTCGAAGTCGAGCCGGAAGATGGCGCCGACGCCGACCATCCCAAGATCGCCATCATCGGCCGCCCCAACGTCGGCAAGTCCACGCTGGTGAATACCTTCGTCGGCGAGGAGCGCGTCATCGCCTTCGACCAGCCCGGCACCACGCGCGACTCCATCTACGTCGACTTCGAGCGTAACGGCAAGCCCTACACCCTGATCGACACCGCCGGGGTGCGGCGCAAGGGGCGGGTGACCGAGGTCGTCGAAAAATTCTCCGTGATCAAGACCCTGCAAGCCATCGAGGACGCCAACGTCGTCATCCTGGTGCTCGATGCCCAGCAGGAAATCTCCGATCAGGATGCCCACCTCGCCGGCTTCGTCCTGGAAGCCGGGCGCGCCCTGGTGGTGGCGGTGAACAAGTGGGATGGCATGGACAACTACTCGCGTGAACAGATCAAGCAGGAACTCACGCGGCGCCTGGAATTCCTTTCTTTCGCCCGTTTTCACTTCATCTCCGCGCTCAAGGGCGACGGTGTGGGCGGTTTGATCAAGTCCGTCGACGAAGCCTACGCGGCGGCCATGGCCAAGCTCCCCACGCCGCGCCTCACCCGTGTCCTGCAGGACGCCGTTTCCCAGCAACAACCCGGCCGCTCCGGCCTGTTCCGGCCCAAGCCCAAGTATGCCCACCAGGGCGGCAGCAACCCGCCGGTCATCATCATCCACGGCAACCACCTGGAAGGCATTACCGACAGCTACAAGCGTTACCTGGAAAACACCTTCCGCACCGTGTTCAATCTGCAAGGCACGCCGTTGCGGGTGGACTTCAAGTCCGGCCACAACCCGTTCGAAGCGCGCAACCCCAATCCCCTCACGCCGCGCCAGATACGCACCGCCGAGCGCGACGCCCGACGGCGCAACAAGACGTTCAAGAAGTAAGCCGCCATCGGGTTGCGGGCGCAATCCGTATCCCGATGGTACTTATTGCGCTGCGCTTATTTCCGGATGGCAATGTCGGGTATATGCTTGCCCCGGTCTTCCCCTGATCGTTTTCCCCATGAAATCGCTCCCTTTCCTTGCCGCCGCCTTGTTCGCGACGGTTGCCTCGGCGGCGGACTGGACGCCCGAGTTGTTGCCGCCGGAGCAGGGCGTGCGCGCGCCGCTGGCGCCGGTGCAATTCCGCTTGCCGGCGCTGCCGCCGGAAACCCTGGAGAAGCTGGCATTGGAGCTGGACAGTTTCGATGTCACGGCTTACGTGAGCAGCGCGGATGGGCGCCAGGCCGTGTTCACGCCGCCGCAGCCCCTCGGCCATGGCAAGCACGAGTTGCGTCTGATCGAGTATCAGGCCGGCGGGCAGATGGTGGAGCGGGGGCGCTGGACGCTGGAAATCCGTAGCGGCGAGGGTTATCGCGAGGCCAGTCTGAACGGCAATCTGGTATTCAATCTGACCCACCGACTGGCATCGCACAATCTGGCGGCGGCAACGCCAGGTCCGAACCAGGCCGATGGCGCCTTGAGCCTTCGCGGCGCGCTGGCCGATGGCGACTGGAAGCTGACCGGCGCGGCCGATCTGCTGGGCAACAGCCAGCATGCCCAGTTGCCGAGCAAGGATGGCCCGATCGACCTGGCGACCTTTTTGCTGACGGCGGAAAAAGGCCCGGTGGTGGCGCAGGTCGGCCATCACGCGGTGGGGCCGGATAGCCTGGTGATGCAGGGATTCAGCCGGCGCGGGGTGTCGGCGGGCGTCAAATCGGCGGACGGCGGCGCCACACTGACCGCCTTCGCGCTCAATACCGGCAACGTGATCGGCTTTCAGGACGGGCTGGGCGTGGGCGACGCGGACAAACGCACCGTGGGCGCCGTCGCCAGCATCAAACCGCTGGCCGGGCAGGATCTCAACATCTGGGGCACCTGGGTTTCCGGGGCCGGGCAGGATCAGACCGGCGCCAGCGGCTCCGGCGTGGCCGGCGACGCCGCGCGTGGCAAGGGCCGGGCGGCGGCGCTGTCCGGTTATGGCACCTTTCTCGACTACCGCGTGCAGGTGCGCGCGGAAACGGCGCGCAGCCATTTCGACGCCGATGGTCCGGGTTCGGATACCAATGGTGATGGCGTGATCGACAGCAACGAACCCTATCGCGACGGCGACAGCCATCTCCTGATGTTCAACTGGAGTCCGTGGGACAAGCTGGAAGCGGGCGGCCGCCCGGCGGCGCTGAGTTTCGGCCTGGAGCGGCGCCTTGTGGGAACCTGGTTCCGCAGCCCCGCCGCGCCCGGCGCCGCGCGTGACACCGATCTGTGGAAGGGTGGGGTGCATTTCGACTGGGCCGGGGTACACGGTGATGCCAGCCTGGCGCGCGCCAGCGATAACGTCGACGACCAGCCCAATGTCGCGCGTTCGCGCTCCCTGCAAAGCAATCTCAGCATGGGCTGGTATCCCGAATACGCCCGCGATGCCGCCGGCCAGCCGGCGATTCCCTGGTATGGACAGCCTTATCTGGGGCTGGCCCTGGGGCGTACCGAACTCGACGTCATCAACGGCACCGGCTCCCTGACGGCGGGCGCGCTGCGCCGTACCGACAGCGCCACGCTGTCCGCCACTTTCAGCGGCGGTACCTGGTCCTGGGGCGTCAGCCAGACCCTGGGCCGCGACGAGGACCCGCGCCAGACCGCGCCCGATCTCTCGCTTTCCAGCACCCAGTTGTTTGCCTCGCTGCAGCTGGGCGAACGCCTCACCCTGGGGCCGACCGTGAGCTATTCCATTACCTCGGAAAGCGACGCGCCCGCCGGGGTGATCGCGAAGGACAGAAAAACCCTGACCGCCGGCCTCTATGCCTCGTATACCGTGAGCGAGACCCTGAACCTGGGCGCCGGTTACACCCTGAGCGACGACAAAACTTCCGACGGCAGCGCCAAGCGTCGTGCCCAGGATCTCAACGCGCGCCTATCCTGGATAGTGGCGCCACCGAAGGAACGCCGTCCCGGCCTGACCTTGATGCTCGATGGCAGCCAGCACGACGAATCGGGCAGCAGTGGCGGCGCCGACAACTGGCAAGTTTTCCTGCGCGCGGTGATCGGCTTGCCATTCGCGCTTTGAAGTTGGCGCTTTGAAGTTGGCACTTTGAAGTAGGCGCTTTGAATGAGGTGCCTTGAGGGGGATACAACAATGAAGCGGATTCTTTTTACATTCATCGCTTTCCTGCTGCTGGCGTCGGCTGGCACCCAGGCCACTGTGGTGAATTCCGGCGTGGCGCCGGGCACTGTCTATGTCGCGTCCGGCCGCACTGGGGTGTTTACCGTCACCTGGCAGGTGCGTAGCACCACCGGCCCGAGCGTGACTTCCAGCCAGGGCGAATTTTACAGCGCCGGTCGCGCCGGCATTCTGCTCGGCACCGTGCCGCTGCCCCTAAGCCGGATTGTCACGGCTGGAGCAACAGCACTGATCACTGAAAGCGTGAATGTGCCGCAGGCGGTGATTCAGAAAGCACTTGGACTCGGCGTTGGAGAATTCGTGTATCGCCGTTCCTACAATGATCCCGGCGACGCCTCGCTGATTCCCTTTGAAGTACGCATCGTCATCACCGGCGCCCAGGCCGCCGGCCTCAGCGTGAATCGCCAGGCCATCGCCTTCGACGACAACACGCCGGTGCGCATCGTGGCGCCCTGGTCGCTTCTCGGCGCCTGGAGCGAAATCACCCTGAGTGGCGGCGGTCTGGTGGAAGGTGTCTGGGAAATCGCCGAGCCGCCATCAACCTCCGGCCAGGCGGTGTTCCGTACCTTGCGCGTCGTGCGCCAGTTCGCCCAGGGCGGCGCGCCGCTGCGCCTGGATAGCCCGGCGCCACCCACCAACTCGCCCGGCCTGCATCTGCTGCGCCTGCGTCTGACCCAACCGCTACCGGAGTTCGACGCGCCGGAAATCCGCTATTTCGTCACCCAGCCCGGCGCCACCCCGGTCGCGCGCGAATTGCGCCTGTCGTCGCCCGGCCCCGGCGCGCTGCTGGAGGAAAACACCCGCTTCACCTGGGCGCCTCTGGAAGGCACGCAGTCTTGGTTGCTGGTGCTGTATGAGCGCCCGGCCGCTCTGGCCGGCAACCTGCCGGAACTGGGCGCCGCGCCGCTGCCGGATACCGCCGAACTGGCGCAACTGGCCAAGGCCGCGCCGGTCGCCGGCATCGTGGTTCCCGGCGGACAGACCGGCGTGACGCTCTCGGCCATGGCGCGCGCGCATCTGAAAGCCGGCGGCGCCTATCTCTGGCGGGTGCTGGGCCTGGGCCGGGACGGGGTGGTATTGGGTGAAAGCGCGTGGCGGGTGATTCGAGTGCCTTGATGTAGCGCCGGCGTCTCGCCGGCACGACTGGGTTGGGTGGCGGTTCTGGTGAGGAGGCAAGACATGCGGCGCGGAACGATAGTCTGGACGCGGTTTTCTCCGGTCGTTCACGGGCTGCTTTGCTTCGCCCTGTTCCTGGCGCAACCGTTCGCTCTGGCGTCCAGCCCCTTCGCCGGCGTTGGGGTCGATGGCGGTAGCACGGATGCCATCGGCGCGCCGCCACCCAAGCGCGGCGGTTTCGCGCCCGCTTCCGACGCGGTTGCCGCGCCTGTCACCGCGCCGAGCGGCGATACTCGTTCACCGTCCACCTCGGATGGCCTGAGCGCGCCGGCCACGCGAGCGCCGGTCATTCCGCGGCCGTTCCAGCCGCCTACCCTGATGGCGCCGCGCGTGCTGGGCATGTATCCCAACGAATTTACCCAAGGCACCAGCTATAGCGTCAGCCTGTCCGGCGAGAACCTGAATCCGACTGTGAAGCCCGATTTCGGCGCCGGCATTCTGGTGAAAGGCGCGCCGGTATTGCTCTATGGCGGCAAGTTGAAGGTGTCCATCGACGTGTTGCCGTTCGCCACCACCGGGAAGCGCAAGTTGGGCTTGGCGGGCGTGTTCGGCGCGGCGCTGGAACAGCAGGTGGAATTCCAGGTGCTCCAGCAGACGGCCAAGGCGGCCGCGCCCAAGGCCAAGCGGGTGAAGCTTCCGGAAACCGATTTGAAACAGGTGTTCAAGGGGAAAATCCTGCTCGACGCTCCGGCCTGGCACAAACAGACCGCCAGCCAGGCCGCGCCCAAGGGGCCGGACGGCAAACCGCTGGGGCCGCCGACGCCGATCTACCAGGACCTGCATCCCACCCTGGACGACACCCTGCTGTTCATCTGGCATGAGCAGAACAAGGGGCTGGCGGAGCGTTTCGAGATTCGCTTCTATCTCCATGACAAGCTGCTCACCAAACGCGACATGGCGGTGCCGAGCGGCTCCGGCTGGGGTTCCATTCCGCATTACCGGCCGGATGCCGCCCTGATCGCTGAACTGTTCCAGGCGTTGAAGCCGCCGCCCGCGAGCGGGCAACTCGGCGTCAACCAGGGGCTCCAGTCGCAGAACGCCGCCAAGGCCAAACTGGCGGCGGGTATGGTGGCGGGCGTGGCGGGCGAATCCGGCGGTGATCTCGGGCTCGCCCAGGCCAAGGCCGATATTTCCTGGGAAGTGGCGGGTTTCCGTGAATACGCCAAGAGCGGCGTGGTGAAGAGCGCGCTGGCCGACCTTCCCGACGCGCCGCCGATTCAACTGGCGATGGGGTTCGCGCCGAAAGCGAAAAGCGCATCGGATGTCACCCAGGCGCAGGGGGTTTATGGCCAGTACGCCAAGCCGGAACTGGTCGACATCGAAGTGGAAATCTCCGATCGCTGGCCGCTCTACCTGCCCGACGCGCCCACCGGCCTCGCTTGCCCCTCGGCCATTTCGGCCGGCCTGTCGGTGAGCAACATCGATGCCGCCACCCAGAAAGGCAAGCTGGCCGGCGCCTCCGGCTTTACCTACGACCGCTTCCGTATCGAGGGGCACCTCAACCTCGGTGAAAGCCCCTACGCCACCCATGTCGACAAGAGCCAGGCCAGCACGCCGGATACGCAAACGACGATATCCACCGGCCTCGGCGGCAGCATAAGCATGGGCTCGCCGTCGCAAGTGATGTTCACCACCTGGAACTTCGACAACGTGTTCGTGGACTGGGGCGACGGCACCCAGGAACCCCTGGCTACCTTGATGTCCGGCGATGCCGGCGATTACGAGCGCGGCGATACGGTCGATCTGGACAACTCGGGCATCAAGTATGTCCACGCCTACGCCGGCGCCGGGCAGTACATCGTGCGCCTGTTCCAGTTGGGCGAGGACGACATCCAGGGCGGCGGCCAGCAGGTGGCGGCGTTGTCCGCCGATCTCGGCAACGCCACCCTGGGTACGGGCAACCTTTACAACGCCGCTCTGAATCTGTCCGGCGGCAGCCAGTCCCAGGCCGCGCAGGCGGAAGTGAAATACGGCCAGGCGGTGGCCGGCCGCGCCTACATGCTGTTTTGCCAGCCGCTGACGATCCAGCACCGCGCCGACCCGGACGCCGGCGGCCCGTTGAAGCTGGTGGACATCACGGTCGAAGGGGTGGATTCCGGCGACGGGGTTCCCAAGGTCGGCGCCGGCAAGCAAGGCAAGATCGAATCAAAGGCCAAGGCCAAGGCTGGCGCGAGCGGAACCGGTGTTGCCAGCGGCAGCACGGTTGCGCTCGCCAAGGTCGATACCGGCGCGCTGACGCTGGAGAAAGCGAAACTGAACTTCAACGCCCTGGCCCTGCTCGGCGGCGTTCCCGCCTACTCGACCTGCGACTATCAGCTCACACCCTACGGCCTGCTGCATTACACCGGCCAGGGCGAGGCGCGCACCCGCTGGTACGTGGACGGCATGGCCTTGCCGGCCGACGCGCCACGCCCGGTGGGGCCGTCGCAAGCGCGCCCGGACTCGGTGCTGAAGAATCCTCCCAATACCTGGGGGCCGCCTCCGGTGAGCGGCATCAACCTGCCGGCGCAAAGCCCGGTCGGCCTGGACAAACTCGGCATGCACGAGCTGCGCGTGGAAGCCGAAGCCCTGCCCGACAGCGCGCATCTGTTCGGCATGGTCGAGGCGGCGCTGGGCGGTGACGGCAGTGCCCAGGCGGGCCTGGCCAAGGCGGCGAAGGAGGGCGCGTTGCCGAAACTGGGATTGCTGGCCGGGCCCAAGGTGCCGATCAAGGGGGGGGCAGGAGGCGGCAAACCAGGTGGTGGCGGCCCCGGCCCGGTCCTGAACCTGATGTTCAACCAATGGTTCAATGACGCGGCGCCGGTGAAGCTGGCGGCGACCGGCAAGAGCTATGCGCCGACGCAGAGCGTCAGCGACCTGCCCAAGGTGGATGTCACGCCGCTGGCCAAGAATCCTCCGGTCTGGGCGGTATCGGAAGACCAACCCTATCTGGTGGTCGGCCACGACCCGGCGCAGCCCTGCACCTTCGACTTCCCGGTGTCGGACGGCAAATTCAAGGTGGTCGGTCTGCAAGCCCCCGGCGGCAAGCCCAAGGTGACGCGATCGGGCGACCGCTACAGCGGCGCGGGTGACTTGCTGGTGCCGATTCCCGGTGGCGGCGCGCAAAAAGCGCCGGTGAACATCAAGAGCTGGAAAGTGGCGGAGGACGGACTCACCGTGCTGGACGGCCAGTTCAGCATCACCGCGCCGGGCCTGCCGGAACTCCAGATGCCCGCCCTGAAAGGCCATTTCACCCGTCTCGACGGCGTCGCCGGCAAACAGGTGGATGCCTGGCTGGATGCGCGATTGGCCAATTCCGCGCTGCCGGAGTCGGCCTCTGGCAGTCAGGTGCCGCGCTGGCAGGGCGCCAAGGCCAGCCTGTCGCCGGACGGCGACTGGTATGCCGATGGCCTGCCCATGGCGGAATTCCTGGTCTACGACAGCGGTTTCCGGATGAAGCCGCAAACCGTTGCGCTTGATCTTTCCACCAAGCAGGGCGCCGCGCCCGGTGGCCAGTGCATGGGTGGCGGTGGCAACGGCTGGCGCGGTGTCACCCTGGGCAAGTCGGACCTGCTGTTCTTCAATTTCGACATGCCCGGCGCGCCGCCCAAGGCGGTGGTGTCCGATTGGGGCATCGACGCCGACGGCCTGTGCGGCAAGGCCAACAGCGGCGCGGAAAGCCATGACTGGATGCGCGGCAAGATCGGCTGGAACGGGGTCGAGGCCCGCGCCTGGGACGGCATCTTCAAGGCCACTTACGATGACCTCTGGGTCTATGTGCCCTGGCTCAACGCCAAACTGACCGGCGCCGGCGACCCGGTGCTCCTGGCCGGCAAGGGGCAGGGGCAGGGCGGCATCAGCCTGGTGCTCAAGGGCCAGCCCAAGACCCTGACTCACGGCCCGGTGACGCTGAAAGTCGATAACCTGGCCTTCACCAAGACCCCGCTCGGCCCCGGCGCCAACCCGCCCTCGCTGCCCGCCGCCAGCAGCGATGCCTGCTTCGACTTCCAGGGCGAAAGCCAGGTGTTCGCCAAGGATGTGTGCGTCAGCGATCTGTATTTCGCCTTCGACGGCCGCGCCTATTTCGCCGGCGCCGCCGAGAAGAGCGTCGGCCTCGCCGGCAAGAGCGGCAAGCTGGCGCAGGGCGCGGTCAGCCTCAAGCAAGTCAAGATCGGCACCAGTGGCGGCGGCGGCCGGCGCCTGAGCTTCGATTTCCTCACCGATCTGAAGATTTCCCAGGCTCTGCCCGCCGTTCCGGTGCCGGTGTCGTACCAGGTGAACGAGCCCGCCACGGCGCAATACGTAGGCGGCGGCCCCTATACCGGCACGTTCGAGGTGAAATTCGACTCGCCCCTGGTCAAGGCCGCGATCAAGCCCGTCTATACCGGGGCCAAGGATGGCGGAAGCGTGGCGTCCAACCCGGTGCTGCTGGCCCTGGCCGATCTCGGTTACGCCTCGGACGCGCCCTTCATGGTGGCCCTGGGCGGTGGCGACAGCATCGTGTTCAAGGGCGATGTCGATCTCACCCAGTTCCAGATGCCGGTGCCGCTCAAGGGCCATTTCCTCCTTGGTTACCACGGCGACACGGATTTCTGGGCGACCAAGTTCACCTGGGCCCTGCCTTCAGGCGTCGTGCTGGTGCCCGGCGTGCTGAGCCTGTACGAATTCGGCGGCGGCCTCGGCTACCACGTCACCCGCGATTCCCTGGTCGGCGGCGGCCTGGACTTCGTCGAATACAGCGCCGCCGCCGTTCCGGTGGTCAACGCGATGGCGCTGGTCGGCACCGTGGATGGCGGTTTCATCTTCGCCGCGCGCGGCGATCTCAACATCAAGCCCGGCGGCGGCGATGCCGGCGTCGACATGACTTATAGCGCCTGGCTGTTGAGCGCCAGCCATTCCGGAACCGGGCCGATCGCCGGCACCCTCGGCTATGGCGGCGGCGCCTTCACCGGCACGATGGGCGGCAAGTGGGGGCCGCCCGGCCTGGACGACCGCATCTATGTCGAGGCCGATCCCACCGCCATCGGCTTCTCGGTCGGCGGCGGCGACTGGTACTTCAAGGCCGGCGGCAAGGCCGACCCGATCACCGGCTACTTCTTCGTCGCCAGCGGCCAGGCCTGGTTCGACCTCAACAGTTCCGGCGGCCTCCATGTCGGCGCCAAGGCCCATGCCCGCTTCCCGGACATCCAGTGCGACGGCGGCACCTGCGCCTATGTCGACGGGGAGGTCGGCGTGGAAAGCGGCGTGCAGCTCAAGCCGATCCAGATCGACGCGAAAGGCAGCGCCGGCGTGACCGCCAGGGGTTGTCTGGCGGGGGCCTGTGCCTCGCTCAACGAATCGGTCAGCGTCCACGCGGCGGCGCCCAATCCACTCGTCCTCGGCTTCGGCTACAGCCTCAGCGCCTGCCCGGTCGGCAAACTCAACGTCAGCCTGCAAGTGTTGCCCAGCGTCGATCCCGGCATCAGCGCCGACCTGTGCTCGTTCGGCGAGATCGGCGGCGCCATCGCCTCGGGCGTCTCGGACGCCTGGGACGCGGCCACCGGCGCCGCCGAGGATGCCTATAACGCCGTCACCTCCTGCTTCGGACTCTGCTGACCATGCGCCGCCTGCTCATCCTCCTGTTTCTGCTCTTCCCTCTCGCGGGGGTTGCCGCCGCGCCCAAGGGCACACCCGCCGGCAAGCTCATCACCCGCGTCTGGTCCGCCAGCGACGGCCAGGGCGCGGTGCGCCTGCTCTGGTTCATCCCGCCGGAGAAATGGGGCCACGGCTGGCGGATCGAGGATGACAACGGCCGCGTCCTCGCCCGCCGCGTCGTTCCCGCCAACGGCTTCGAACCCGGCGGCAACGCCATCGTTCTCGCGCTGAAAGCCATGTCGGACTGGGACTACGCGCAATCCGCCGGCCTCGCGATCGAACTCAAGGACTTGCCGCCGCGCCGCGCCGGCTTCGTGTTGCGCCGCCTCGACGCGCGCGGCGAACCCGATGGCGCCTGGCTCAAGACCACGCCGATCGACATCGCCAGCGCCGCGCCGCCACCGCGCCCGCCCAAGGATTTGCGCGCCGAGGCGACGGCGGAGGGCGTCAAGCTCTACTGGCGCCCCAACCCCGGCCTCATGCCGCTCCTGGCTTATACGGTGGAACGCGACGATGGCCGCGCCGGCACCCGGTTGACCCGGCAACCTCTGGCGCTGGGCAACGACTGGTCGGCGGTGGGCGCGGCGTTCAGCGACGCCCAGGCGCCCACGGAAACCGAAGTCGTCTACCAGGTGCGTGGCATCGACCTCCTGGGCCGCGAATCCGCGGCCGCCACGGCGCGCGTCTTCGTTCCCGACTTCACCGCCCTGAATCCGCCGCGCGGGCTTCAGGCGCGCGCCGTGAAAACCCCGGTGGAATTGCAATGGCGGGCCAATGCCAGCCGCAACACCCAGGGCTACCTGGTCGAACGCGCCTTCCAGACCGCCGGCCCCTGGGAAGTCCTCACCCCAACCGGCCTGGCCGCGACCGGCTTTACCGACCGCGAGGCGCGGCCTGGTTCCACCCTGTTCTACCGCCTGCGCGCCATCGGCCCGCGCGGCGACTTCGGCGAACCGGGTTTGCCGTTGCCGGTCAACGTGCGCGGCGAGGCGCCGGCCGCGCCTCAGGGGCTGGCCGCCGAAGTCGGCCACAGCCGGGTGCGCCTGACCTGGCAAGCGGCGTCCGGCGCCGCCGCTTATCACGTCGAACGGCGCGCCGGCGACGCCCGCGCCTGGAGCCGCCTGACCACCACGCCCACCCCGGAAACCCGCTACGACGACCTCTACGGCGGCAGCCCCGGCGGCCGTTTCGAATACCGCGTCCATGCCATCGCTCCGGACCAACAGACCGGCGAACCCGGCACGCCGCTCAGCGTCACCCTCCCCGACACCGTGCCGCCCTCGCCGCCTCACATCATCGCCACCTCCGGCGAGAACGGCCGCGTCCGCCTCGCCTTCCGCGCCGCCCTGCCGGAAGCCGATACGGCGAGCGTGCTGGTGCTGCGCGGCGCCAGCGCCAAGGAACCCGGCCTGGTGATCGGCGACCCGGTTTCCGTCGGCAAGGGCGAATTCATCGATACCTGGGTGGACGCCGGCAAGACCTACGTCTACCGCCTGGTGGCCGTCGACGCCGCCGGCAATCGCGGCGACCCCGGCGCGGCCGTTCAGGTGCGCGTCGGCGCGCCGCCGCTCGGGGTGCCGGGCCGGCCCGAGGCGCGTTATCTGGCGGAACCCTTCCCGCACGTGAAACTGAATTTCGCCGAGCCGCCGCGTGGACTCTCGGTGCTGGTCGAAGCTGGAGATGGCAATGGCAATGGCGAACACTGGCATCCCGCCGCCGGCCCGGTGGCCGGTGGCGAGGCCATCGACCTCGCGCCGCGCCGCGATTCCCCCCGCTACCGTTTGCGCTACCGCTCGGCCAATGGCGCCGTGGGCGAGGCGTCGGCGGAAGTGGTGGTCAGCATCCCCTGACGGGAAAGCCCCTGTAGCGCCGGCATCCCTGCCGGCGTCTTTGAAAACTGCCGGCTGGAAGCCGGCGCTACAGGGGTGTATCGCGGTAAATGATGCAATGCGCTATCGCTTATTGCACCCTGTGGCGGCTATGATTCCCGACCTTCGCATCCCGTTTCCACCGGCTTTTTCGAGGTATCCCATGCTTTCCGGCCCCAGAGAGATCGTCACCCCCTTCCGTCAGATTCCGCTCGATGTTCCCGAGGGGATGAAAGCGAACGAGTTTTTCAACAGCACCGAGAACCTCAACGATCTGGTTCACAACAACGGCCTGTTGCAGAACCCGGAAGGGCTGTTGCTCTATCGCAAGGCGCTGGGCCACAGCAACGAGTTCGATACCTCGATCATCTACAACACCTCGCAAACCATCCTCGATCCACTCGGCCGCCCGGTGCGCCGCACCCAGGTGCCGGAACAGGTGAAGAACGTCTGGAACCGCATGAACCAGGTGATCATCGAGTACATGCTGGAACAGTATCCGGACCCGGACAAGGCCCTGGTGCTGGCCGGCGAGGCGAGTTTGGACGCGACCTGGCCGTTGACTTCGCCCGGGGTGCCGAGCATCCGCATGCTGCATAACCACTTCATCGTGTTCAGCAAGGCCGAGTTGCGCGACGCGCCCATCGCCGACGCCAGCAACCCCAACCTGACCGACGGTGGCCAGCATTCGTTGTTTCAGGCCTATATGCGCGACGTCTACCAGGCGTTTTTCGATGAGCTCGATCTGCGGATACTGCGCCCGTGCCAGTCCGGTTCCTGCCGTATCGCCCTGACCGGTTATCCGCAGGGACTGCCCAGTTGGGAAGTGACCGGCGGCGCCGAGTCGCTGAAGGAAGTCCGCTTCTGGAAGGAGTACGACACCATCCTGAAGGGCTTCATCGACTTCTATCGCACCTTCTTCGGCCAGGTTTCCACCCGCAACGCGCCGCTGCCTCGCGACATCTATTTCCCCGCGTTGGTGGAGAACAAATTGCAGTTCAATAACGACCTGTTGAAGACCGCGAAGATGGTGCGTGATCGCTGTATCAAGGATGCCAAGTACGCCAACTCGATCCGTTGGCAGCCGGCTTTCAAGCAACTGATTTACCGCAATGATGCCGGCAAACTGATCGTCACCATCAGCCAGAACTCCATCGGCAACGCCATCACCGAATTGCTTGGCGTGGTGGTCAAGCGCGTGCCCGACGCCGATGCCTACGGCCGCGCCGAACCGGCACTGATCGAGAAGTTGCTGGAAGTGCGCCGCCGCCTGGTGGAAGCCGACCTGGGCTGGGGTATTGCCACTCCGCATTGGGGCGCGGCCTAAGCCGACCATGCCCGCTGTCGCCGCACACGCCGAGCGCCTGAAGGCGCTCTGGCAACTGGCAACTCGGCGCGACCTCGATGAGGGGGCGCGTTTTCACGCCATGCTGCGTCTGGCTTGCGAGTCACTGGGCATGGAATTGGCGGTGCTGGGGGCGATCAACGGTGAATACACCGCGCGTTATGCCCACGACACCCTGGGCGTACTGCCTGAAGGCTCGGTGATTCCCAGGGGGGACGCGATCTGTCGACAGGTTTTGCTCGCGCGCGAACCCGTTTTCATCGCCGATCTCGCCGAGCACACGCAGTTTCGCGGACATCGTCTGGTGGTTGAGGCGGGCTTGCGCGTTTACGCCGGCGTTCCCGTCTGGGCGGGCGAAGCGGTCGAAGGGGTGCTGTCCTTCCTTTGCCGCCAGCCCAAGGAGGCGCCCTGGGACGAGTCGGATATCGCCTATATGGAGCTGGTGTCGGGCTGGCTGGGATACCACCTGGCGCAGGTGAGGCAGCAGGAGGAACTGGAACACCATGCGCTCAGCGATGGTTTGACCGGTCTGCTCAACCGGCGTGCCGCCGAACTCCGCCTGGACGAGGAATTGGCGCGCGCGCGCCGCCACAACGAAGGCTATGCCCTGGCGTTGCTCGACCTGGACCACTTCAAGGCGGTGAACGATCGCTATGGCCATGCTGTCGGCGACGAGGTGCTCAAGACCGTGGCGCGCCGCATCGAAGCCAGCCTGCGCGAGGATGATTGGGTGGCGCGCTGGGGCGGCGAGGAATTTCTGGTGTTTCTGCGCAACGCTGATGTGCGCGAGTCGGTGTTCGTGCTGGAGCGTCTGGTCGCCCAGGTGAAGGCCTCACCCATCGCCTCCAGCGCCGGAGCGATCCGGCTCACCCTGTCGGCCGGCATCGGCCTGCCCTCGAGCGATGATCGGACTTATCACCATGCCGTTGAAATGGCCGACACCTGTCTCTATCGGGCCAAGGCGAATGGCCGTGATCGTGTCGAAGTCCAGGACGGAAGCGGTGTGCTGTGGCCCGCACAAATCATCAAACGGGCGCTACGCGATGAGCGGGTGGTGATGGCGAATCAGGTCATCGTCGATCTCGCCAGTGGCAACGTCGTCGCCGATGAGGCGCTAGCCCGGGTCCGCTTGCCCGATGGTCGCCTGCTTCCGGCCGGTGATTTCATCGAAGCGGCGGAGGGGCTGGGGCTGATGGCGGAAATTGACCGTATCATCTGCGCTCAGGCTATGTCGCGCTGCGCCAGCAATGTGGGTGGGGGCATCATGGGCGCGGATTTTGCCCATTTCGTGAATCTCTCGCCGCAGTTCCTGGCACGTCGCGATCTGGTCGAGGAACTGCTCGCCAATGCCATAAGCTACTGCCAGAACTGTGATGTCGAATTCGGTCCGATCAAGCCTATTGTGTTCGAGATCACCGAGCGCCAGTTCCTGCGCAACCTGGATACCCTGGAAGCCGACTTGAAGCCGCTGCTCGATTTCGGCTTTCGCCTGGCCCTGGACGATTTTGGTAGTGGCTATTCATCCTTCCTTTACCTGGCGCGTTTACCCATTTCCTTTCTCAAGATCGAGGGCTGGTTGGTCGCCAATATGCACAAGGAACGGAAAATTCGCGCCATCGTCGAAAGCCTGGCGCGGTTTGCGCGCCAGGAAGGGATCATCACTGTGGCGGAGTGCATCGAAGACGCCGAAAGCGCGCGCATCCTGCGGGAAATGGGGGTGGATCTGGGGCAAGGTTGGCACTTCGGTCGGCCATTGGTCGAGGCAATATCATGATTTGTCGGTTGCATGCGACGCGGTAACGTCCGCGCTTTTTCCGGCACGAAGAAAAGCAAGGACGCGGAAATAAAACCCGATAAAATTCACGCCCTCGATTCGCCTTACTTCGTAATACCCTCATTCATATAAAGGATTCGCCATGAGTAAAGGGCAGCAGCTACAAGACCCGTTTCTCAACGCCTTGCGTCAGGAACAGGTTCAGGTCTCGGTTTACCTGGTCAACGGCATCAAGCTACAAGGCATCATCGAAAGTTTCGATCCCTATGTGGTGTTGCTGAAAAACGCCGTCACCCAGATGGTTTACAAGCACGCCATTTCCACTGTGGTACCCGCTCGCCCGATTTCAGTACAACGTGCTGGTCCCGCCAGCGAAGGCGACTGAGAGTTCGTGGATAAATCTACCGCGCGTCCCGATGGCCGTGGGCGGTGCTCGCTCCTCGCCTCTCAAGTCGTTCGCCGGGTCGCCCCAAGAACGACTTGGCCCCCTCTGGGGGCGGATCGGTGGGGTTTGCCGAGCCGGGGGAACGGCTATCCCACTGATATGCCGCGTCGCCGCGCGCCGTCCGCCTTGCTCTCGGGCCGCTCGCTGCGCTGGCTTCACAAGCGCTGATACGTGTTTGAGCGTCCCGAGCATGGGCAGGCAGTCATCCTGGCCTCCCTGGATTTTGGCAAAGAGGATTACTCCGAAGGGCTAAGCGAACTTGAACTGCTCGCCAGCAGCGCGGGTTTGGTCGTTGTCGGCGTGGTGGAAGGCAAGCGCAACCGGCCCGATCCCGCTTTGTTTGCCGGCTCCGGCAAGGCGGATGAAATCGGCGATGCCGCCCGCGCGGCCGATGCCTCCCTGGTCATCTTCAATCACGAACTCTCCCCTGTCCAGGAACGCAACCTGGAACGGCGCCTGCAATGCCGGGTGCTGGACCGCACCGCGCTGATTCTGGAAATCTTCGCCCTGCGCGCGCGCAGCAACGAAGGCAAGTTGCAGGTGGAGTTGGCGCAATTGCGTCATTACTCGACCCGGCTGGTACGCGGCTGGACTCACCTGGAACGCCAGAAAGGTGGCATCGGCATGCGTGGCGGCCCTGGCGAAACCCAGTTGGAACTGGATCGCCGCATGATCCTGACTCGCATCAAGAACATCGAGGGGAAGCTGGAAAAACTGGTGAAAACCCGCGCCTTGCAGCGTCGCAGCCGGAAGCGTGGCGGGGTGTTGTCGGTTTCCCTGGTGGGTTACACCAATGCCGGAAAATCCACCCTGTTCAATACACTGACCCATGCCGGCGCATTTGCCGCCGACCAATTGTTCGCCACTCTCGATACCACCTCGCGCAAGCTCTGGCTGCCGGAAGCGGGGCAGCAGATCGTGCTGTCGGATACCGTCGGTTTCATTACCCGCCTGCCGCACTCCCTGGTTTCCGCCTTCCATGCCACCCTGGAAGAGACCATCCATGCCGATCTTTTGCTGCATGTGGTCGACAGTGCCAGCCCGAACCGTGAGCGCCAGATAGTGGAAGTAGAAAAGGTACTGAAGGAAATCGGCACGGAACAGGTGCCGCAATTCCAGGTCATGAACAAGGTCGATCTCACCGGTGCCGAGCCCCGAGTGGCGCGTGATGAGTATGGTAAGATCGCCGCCGTTTGGCTCTCAGCCAAGACGGGCGCTGGGGTGGAATTGCTCCGGAGCGTTCTCGCGGAGTTTGCCCGTGATCAACAACATGAAACCAGAGTACTGGCGGCACAAGAGGCCGAACTTTCTCAAAGCTATGTGGAAACCAATATCGATGGCCTGGAATGACCCGCAATGGGGTGGCGGCGGCGGCAACAAGAATGCTGGCGGCCCACCGGATCTCGATGAGCTCTGGAAGAATTTCAATCGCCGCCTGAACGAGTTGTTCGGCAAGAAAGGGGGCGGCTCCGGTGACGAGCCGCCACGCATCGGTGGTGGGCGTGAATTCAACATTCCTGGTGGCGCCGGTCTGCTGATCGGTTTGGCGTTTCTGGTCTGGCTGGCGTCTGGCTTCTACATCGTCGATGCCGGTGAACGCGGTGTGGTACTACGCTTCGGCAAGTACCTTGAAACTACCCAGCCCGGCCCGAACTGGCATTTGCCTACCCCCCTGGAAAGTGTCGAAATGGTCAATGTCGAGCAGGTGCGTACCGTCGAGGTGGGCTACAAGCACAACATGAAAGCCAAGGTGCTGTCCGAAGCGCTGATGCTGACCGACGACGAGAATATCGTCGACCTTCAATTCTCCGTGCAATATCTGCTGAAAGACCCGGAAGATTACCTGTTTGCCAATCGCCATCCGGATGATGCGGTGAAGCAGGTGGCGGAGACCGCGATGCGCGAGATCGTCGGCAAGAGCAAGATGGACTACGTGCTCTATGAAGGCCGCGCCGACATCGCCGCGCGCGCCACCAAACTGATGCAGGATATCCTCGATCGCTACAAGACCGGCATCACGGTCAGCAAACTGAACATGCAGAACGCGCAGCCGCCGGAACAGGTGCAGGCCGCCTTCGACGACGCGGTGAAGGCGGGACAGGATCTGGAACGTTTCAAGAACGAGGGCCAGTCCTACGCCAACGATGTGATTCCGAAAGCGCGAGGTGTCGCAGCCCGCCTCACCGAAGAGGCGCAAGGCTACAAGCAACGCGTGGTAGCGCAGGCCGAAGGTGAAACGTCCCGTTTCAAGCAGGTGCTGACCGAGTATTCCAAGGCACCGCAGGTCACCCGCGAGCGTCTCTATCAGGACACCATGCAACAGATTCTTTCCAATACGACCAAGGTTCTGGTGGACGACAAGTCGGGCGGCAATCTGCTCTACCTGCCGCTGGACAAGCTCATGAACATGACGCAAAGCGGCCAGCCGACGCAGGCTAATCCGCAGCAGATCGAACTGATGCCGCAACGTCAGGACAGCACGTCCAACCGTGGCGAAGACCCGTCTCGTTCGCGTGATGCCTTCCGCGGTCGTGAACGGGAGGCCCGGCCATGAAAAATCACGCCATCATCGTAGTCGGCCTGGTCGTCGCCCTGTTTTTCCTGTCGTTATCGATGTTTACCGTGGATCAGCGGCAGAACGCGATCGTGTTCCAGTTGGGTGAAGTGGTCGACATCAAGAAGCAACCCGGCCTCTACTTCAAGTTGCCGCTGGTGCAGAACATCCGCTACTTCGAGACCCGCATCCTGACCCTGGACGCGGTCGACCCGGAGCGCTTCATCACCTCCGAGAAGAAGAACGTGCTGGTGGATTACTACGTCAAGTGGCGTATCAAGGATGTCCGGACGTTCTATGTCAGCTTTGCCGGCGATGAGCGGCGCGCAGAAAATCGGCTGTCACAGACCGTCAATGACGGCATGCGCGCCGAGTTCGGCAAGCGCACCGTGCATGACGTGGTTTCCGGGCAACGCGACGACGTCATGGAATCCCTGCGCAAATCGGCGGATAACGATGCGCGGCGTTTCGGTGTCGAGGTCATGGATGTGCGCATCAAGCGTGTCGATCTGCCCTCGGAAGTCAGCGAGTCGGTCTACCGTCGTATGGAAGCCGAGCGCAAGCGGGTGGCCAACGAATTGCGTTCCACCGGTTCCGCCGAGGCGGAAAAGATTCGCGCCGATGCCGACAAGCAGCGCGAGGTGATCATCGCCGAGGCCTACCGCGATGCTCAGAGCGTCAAGGGCGCGGGCGATGGTCGCGCCGCCGCGATCTATGGCGAGGCATTCGGCAAGAACGCCGAGTTCTATGCTTTCTATCGCAGCATGGAAGCTTACAAGCAGAGCTTTTCCGGCAAGAACGACGTGATGGTGCTGCAACCCAATTCCGAGTTCTTCCGTTACATGAAGTCTCCTGGGGGTGGCAAACCTCGCGGCGGCAAATAAGCAAGGTGGTATGGCGTGAGTCTGGGCGATGTTTGGCTTCCCGCGCTCGCGCTCATGCTGGTCATGGAGGGTGTGCTGCCTTTCCTGGCCCCCACCGCCTGGCGTGAAACATTTTCCCGCATGATCCAGTTCAACAACGGCCAGGTGCGCTTCATGGGGCTGGTCTCCATGCTGGCCGGCCTCGCTCTCCTGTTCCTCTCGCAATGATCCACACGCTTATTTGCCAACCATGACCCAGGCCTGGCTACTGCCCGAATACGTCGAAGACATCCTGCCGCCCTATTCCGGCCAGGCGGAGGCATTGCGCCGCCGCTTGCTCGATCTGTTCGACGGCTACGGTTACGATCTGGTCGTCCCGCCGCTGGTGGAATTTCTCGATTCCCTGCTCACCGGCGCGGCACGCGATCTCGACCTGAAGACGGTCAAGGTGGTGGATGGACTTTCCGGCCGCATGATGGGCATACGCGCCGACATGACGCCGCAGGCCGCTCGCATCGACAGCCATCTGATCAACCATGAGGGTGTCGCCCGCCTGTGCTACGCCGGTCCGGTGCTGCGTACCAAGCCCGCCGGTCTGGCCAGCCGCGAGCCATTTCAACTTGGCGCCGAATTGTTCGGCCATGCCGGCATCGAAGCCGATCTGGAAATCCAGGAACTCCTGCTCGCCGCCCTCGATAACGCCGGCGTTCCCGACGCGCGTCTGAGCCTGGGCCATGCCGGCTTGTTCCGCGCCCTGGTCGCTGGCGCGGAATTGAGCGAAGCGCGCGCCGCCGCCCTGCACGTCGCCCTGCGCGGCAAGGATGTACCTGAAGTGGAAGCCTTGAGTGCCGATCTCGCCGCGCCCTGGCAAGCGGCCTTCCGTCAATTGCCCGGCCTCTATGGTGGCGTCGAGGCGCTGCAACGCGCGCGTGATGTGTTGCCGGAGCAGCCCGCCATCCGCCGGGCACTGGAGCAACTCGAACACCTGTTCGCCGCCGGGAATGCCGAGGGCAAGGCCAGCATCGCCGTCGATCTTTCCGACCTGCGTGGCGATGGCTACCACAACGGCGCCACCTTCGCCGCCTATGCCGGTGGCCAGGCGCGCGCGGTGGCGCTGGGTGGCCGCTATGACGGCGCCGGCGGCGTGTTCGGGCGCGGCCGCCCGGCTACCGGCTTCTCTCTGGATTTGCGCCAGATTCTCGACTGCCTCGCCGAACCCGCGCCGCGCGGAGGCATCCTGGCGCCCTGCGTGGCCGATGTCGGCCTGCGCGCCAGGATTGCCGAATTGCGCGCTATGGGGGAGCGGGTCGTGATCGAATTGCCGGGGCAGGAAGCGCATGGCGCGGAATCGGGTTGTGATCGCGCCTTGGTGAAAACAGATACTGATTGGATTGTTGAATAACGTGTAGCGCCGGCGTCCTTGCCGGCCCGTCTATAGCCGGCAGGGATGCCGGCGCTACAGAGGAAACAAGCATGAGCAAGAACGTCGTGGTAATCGGCACCCAGTGGGGTGATGAGGGCAAGGGCAAGATCGTCGACTGGCTGACCGATCGCGCCCAGGGTGTGGTCCGCTTCCAGGGCGGCCACAACGCGGGCCATACCCTGGTGATCAAGGGCAAGAAAACTGTTTTGCACCTGATTCCCTCCGGCATCCTGCGCGATAACGTGCGCTGCTTCATCGGCAACGGCGTGGTGGTCTCGCCCGAGGCGTTGATGGAAGAAGTGGAAATGCTGGAAAAGAGCGGCATCGACGTCGCCAGTCGCATGACCATCTCCGAAGCCTGCCCGTTGATCCTGCCGCACCACATTGCCCTCGACCATGCCCGCGAAGCGGCCAAGGGCGCCGGCAAGATCGGCACCACCGGACGTGGCATCGGCCCCGCCTATGAAGACAAGATCGCGCGCCGCGCCATTCGCATGCAGGATCTTCTGCATCGCGAGCGCTTCGCCGCCAAGCTGGGTGAAGTCCTCGACTATCACAACTACGTGCTCAAGCATTACTTCAAGTGGGAAACGGTCGACTTCCACAAGACCCTCGATCAGGCGATGGAACTGGCCGAGAAGATCACACCGATGATCGGAGACGTGCCGCGCAACCTCTACGAAGCCAACAAGCGTGGCGAGAACCTGCTGTTCGAGGGCGCACAGGGCACTTTGCTGGATATCGACCACGGCACCTATCCGTTCGTCACCTCCAGCAACTGCACCGCCGGCGGCGCCTCCACCGGCTCCGGCATGGGACCGTCCGCCATGCACTACATCCTCGGCATCACCAAGGCCTACACCACCCGCGTCGGCTCCGGCCCGTTCCCCACCGAACTGTTCGACGCGGACGGCAAATGGCTGGCCGAGAAAGGCCACGAGTTCGGCGCCACCACCGGCCGCCCGCGCCGTTGTGGCTGGTTCGACGCGGCGGCGTTGAAGCGCGCGATCCAGATCAATGGCCTCACCGGCATGTGCGTCACCAAGCTCGACGTGCTCGACGGCATGGACACCATCCGCATCTGCACCGGCTACAGGATGGGCGGTGAAGTGTGCGACATCCTGCCGGTGGGCTCGGAAAGCATCGCCGATTGTGAGCCGATCTATGAAGATCACGCCGGCTGGAAAGAAACCACCGTCGGCGTGAAGACCTTCGAGGAACTGCCCGCCAACGCCCAGTCCTATCTGAGGCGCATGGAAGAACTCTGCGGCGTTCCGGCCGACATCATCTCCACCGGCCCGGATCGGGAAGAAACCATCGTGCGGCGGCACCCGTTCGATTAAGGCGCTGGCGCATAGCGGGTGAATAAGGGCGGCCGCTGCCGCCCTTATAGGTATCCGGAAGCATGCGTTGAACCTGGAAACGGCGGCTGACCGCTCCTTTCTCGCCGGAAGGCCACAAGAGTGGTGGCGTTCGTGCCGACAGGCACGTTCAACTGCCGCGTCTGGGATGATTGTCTGGATGCCAAAAGGTTTACCGACCTGATTTGCTGGCAAGATAGCGGCCATGCCGCATTTCCTTCTCCTGCTACTTGTGCTCCTCGCCGCCTGTTCGCGGCCAGTGAACAGTCCTTATTCCGCCGCCGAGGGAGGCGATAACGCCGGTGCCTCCATTGCTTATTCCGCTTTCGGCGAGCGCCCCAAGCATCTCGACCCGGCGCGCTCCTATAGCGAAAACGAATACGTCTTTCTTGGCAATATCTATGAGGCGCCGCTGCAATACCACTATCTGAAACGGCCGTATCAACTCGAGCCGCAGACCGCCGCCGCGATGCCGACGGTGCGCTATCTGGATGTCCAGGGACATGAACTGCCGGCCAATGTGGCGGCTTCCAGGATCGCGGTGTCGGAGTATGAGATTCGCATCAAGCCGGGTGTCCGCTACCAGCCGCATCCGGCTTTCGCCAGGGATGCGGCGGGCAAGCCTCGCTATGTACCGATCAAGCCAGAGGAGCTGGAGCGCATCGTCCGCTTCGAGGATTTTCCGGAGAAGGGCAGCCGCGAGCTGACCGCCGCCGATTACGTCTACCAGGTGCGCCGCCTAGCGCATCCGCGTGTGCAGTCGCCGATCCTGGGTTTGATGGCGGATTACATCGTCGGCTTGAAAGACCTGGCGAAGAATCTGGGCAAGGCGGCCAAGGATCAGCCTAAGGATGCTTATCTGGACATCGGCCGCTTCGATTTTCCTGGTGCCTATGTGGTGGATCGCTATACCTATCGCATCCGCATCAAGGGCAAATATCCGCAGTTCGTCTACTGGCTGGCCATGCCGTTTTTCGCCCCGGTACCGGAGGAGGCGGAACGGTTCTATTGGCAGCCGGGCATGGCGGAGCGGAATTTCACCCTGGACTGGCAGCCGGTGGGCACGGGTGCCTATTACTTGGCCGAGAACGATCCCAACCGGGTGATGCGCATGCAGCGCAACCCGAATTACCGCGACGATTTCTATCCCAGCGAAGGAGATCCCGGTGACCGCGAGGCCGGCATGCTTGAGGATGCCGGCAAACGCTTGCCGATGGTGGACACGGTGATCTACTCGCTGGAAAAAGAGGATGTGCCGTACTGGAACAAGTTCTTGCAGGGTTATTACGATGCTTCCGGAGTGAGCTCCGACAGCTTCGACCAGGCTATCCGGATGAACGCCAAGGGCGAGCCGGACCTGACCGACGACATGCGCCAGCGCGGCATCCTGCTTTCCACCGCCGCGCGGCCATCACTCAACTACATGGGTTTCAACATGCTGGACCCGGTGGTGGGCGGTCTGTCGGAAAGGGCGCGCAAGTTGCGCCAGGCCTTGTCAATCGCCATCGATTATGACGAGTTCATTTCCATCTTCCTGAATGGGCGCGGCCTGCCGGGACAAGGGCCGTTGCCGCCGGGCATCTTCGGCTATCGGGAAGGGCTGGCGGGAGTGAATCCGGTGGTGTTCCGGGCGGATTGCGGGAACCCCCCTTTATCAAAGGGGGGCAGGGGGGATTTAGCAGCGTCGGCGGACGCGCAACCCGCGTATAAATCCCCCCCGCTCCCCCCTTTACAAAGGGGGGAGTTGGTTCCACCCAGACCGGCCGACTGTGCCCGCTTCAAACGTCGCCCCCTGGACGACGCGAAGAAGCTTCTCGCCGAAGCGGGTTACCCCAACGGCCGCGACGCCGCCACCGGGCAGCCGCTCACCCTGTACTTCGACACCGCCGCGAGTGGACCAGAGGCCAAGAGCCGCATGGACTGGTTCCGCAAGCAGTTCGCCAAGCTGGATATTCAGTTGGTGATACGCGCCAGCGACTACAACCGCTTCCAGGACAAGATGAGCAAGGGCAGCGAGCAGATATTCGAGTGGGGCTGGAACGCCGATTACCCGGACCCGGAAAATTTCCTGTTCCTGCTCTACGGACCCAACAAGAAAGTCGGTGTAGGCGGTGAGAACGCGGCGAACTACCACAACCCGGACTTCGATCGCCTGTTCGAGCTCATGAAGGACATGGACAACGGCCCGGAACGCCAGGCGGTGATCGACGCAATGGTGAAACTGGCACGCGAAGACGCGCCCTGGATCTATGCTTTCCACCCCAAGAGTTTCGGCCTGCGCCACGGCTGGGTAAAGAACGCCAAGCCCAACCTGATGACACACAATCTGCTCAAGTACCGCCGAATAGACCCGGCCGCGCGTGTCGACTATCAGGCAAAGTGGAACCGGCCGGCGCGGTGGCCCCTGGCGCTGGCCGTGGCTTTGCTGGTGGCCGTGATCTGGCCGGCGGTGGCGGGGTATCGTCGGCGTCTGAAGGCGACCGCCCATGCTTAACTACCTCATCCGCCGCATCCTCTACGCCATCCCCATCCTGCTGGGGGTGAACCTGCTCACCTTCGCGCTGTTCTTCATGGTCAACACGCCGGACGACATGGCGCGCATCCATCTCGGCGCCAAGCACGTCACGGCGGATGCCATCAGCCGCTGGAAGAGCGAACACGGCTACGACAAGCCGCTGTTCTTCAACGATCAAGCGGAAGGCTCGGCGCGGGCGGTGGATACGCTGTTCGTGGAGAAATCGCTCAAATTGTTCGCCCTGGATTTCGGCGCCGCCGATGATGGCCGTGATATCGCCCGCGAGATCGGCACGCGCATGTGGCCGAGTCTGGCGATCGCGCTGCCCACCTTCCTGGTCGGCCTGCTCGCCTACATCAGTTTCGCCCTCTTGCTGGTGTTCTTCCGGGGCACCCGCCTGGATACGGCCGGGGTGGTGCTGTGCGTGGCGTTGATGTCGATCTCCGGCCTGTTCTACGTGATCGGCGGCCAGTATCTGATGGGCAAGCTGTGGCACTGGTTTCCCATTTCCGGCTATCAGCCGGGGCTGGATGCCTGGAAATTCCTGCTGATGCCGGTGCTGGTCAGCGTGGTGGCGAGCATCGGCGATTCGGCGCGTTTCTACCGTGCCCTGTTCTACGAGGAGATCGCCAAGGATTACGTGCGCACCGCGCGCGCCAAGGGCTTGTCGGAAATACGTGTCCTGTTCCGCCATGTCCTGGGCAACGCCATGATTCCGATTCTGACCGGCGTGGTGGTGGTGATTCCGCGCCTGTTCATGGGCAGCCTGATCATCGAATCCTTTTTCGGCATTCCCGGTCTGGGCAGCTACACCATCGACGCCATCCAGGCGCAGGACTTCGCCATCGTCCGCTCCATGGTGTTCCTCGGTTCGCTGCTCTACATCCTCGGCCTGGTGCTGACCGACATTTCCTACACGCTGGTGGACCCGCGGGTGAGGCTGGAATGAAAGTGATCATGTGGGCCTTGGCACAGGGTTGCTTCCCCCTTTTTCAAAGGGGGGCGGGGGGGGATTTAGCCACGTTTGCCAGAGCCACGGCCTCAGAAATCCCCCCTAACCCCCCTTTGAAAAAAGGGGGAATCCGCGCCCCGAATTCATTAACGACCCACGCGAACAGCGCCTTTGAAAAAGGGGGGAGTTTGTGATCAAACCCGTGCTGCTCTGGTCCGATGTTCTGATCCTCGTGCTGCTGTGGAGTGTGGCGGTGCTGATCTGGCTGGCACGCAACAACGAGGCCCTGCGCGGCCCCTGGCGCCAGTTGATGCGGCAACCGGTGGGCGCCAGCACCGCACTGATCCTCGCGGTCTACGTCGGCATCGGCCTGCTCGATTCCGTGCATTACGTGGAACGCCTGCCCGACGCGCCCGGCCAGGCGGCGCAGTACAGCGGCGAGGTACGCTCGGGGCTGGACTGGGCGCTGGCACCACTGCGCGAGAAGGTCGAGAAAACCTATTCGGCGCCGTTCGCCACGCAGCTTTATGCCAAGGAGACCATGAAGGGGCCGGATGGCGGTGAACTGCGCGATTTCCCCCGGCTGAAATACGGCGGCGCGCATCTGGCCGACCCGCAACAGGACTTCTGGCCGGATGTGCTGACGCGCGGTGGGCTGGGGATGTTGGGCGGGTTGATTGTCTGGCTGGTTTTCTTCCCCCTTTTTCAAAGGAGGAGCGAGGGGGATTTAGTGGCGACCGCATCTAGTGCCAAGAACAAATCCCTGATGAAGCCCCTACCCTTCGGTACCCTAACCCCCCTTTGGCAAAGGGGGGGATACGGGCGCGCGTTTTCGTCGACCTTCCTCGCCATCGGCCTTCTCGCCGGCCTGTTCATCGCGCTCGCGCCGTACTACCACATCCTCGGCACCGACAAGGTGGGCCAGGACGTGCTTTACCTGTCGCTCAAGTCCATCCGCACCGGCCTTCTGATCGGTAGCCTCACCACCCTGGTGATGCTGCCCTTCGCCCTGGGGTTGGGCATCGCCGCAGGCTATTTCGGCGGCCGCGTCGACGATGTCATTCAGTACCTCTATACGACCTTGAACTCCATTCCCGGCGTGTTGCTGATCGCCGCCGCCGTGCTGGTGGTGCAGGTGCAGATCGAAGCTCATGCCGAATTGTTCAACACCGCCGCCGCGCGATCCGATGTGCGTCTGCTGGCGCTGTGCGGGATTCTCGGCGTCACCGGCTGGACGGGCCTGGCGCGACTGTTGCGGGCCGAGGCGCTGAAATTGCGTGAACTGGAATTCGTGGTGGCCGCCCGCGCCTTCGGGATCAGTCATGGCCGCATCCTGCTGCGCCATCTACTGCCCAACGTCATGCACCTGGTGTTGATTACCGTGGTGCTCGACTTCTCCGGCTTGGTCCTGGCCGAGGCAGTGTTGTCCTATGTCGGCGTGGGCGTCGATCCGGGCATGATCAGTTTCGGCAACATGATCAACGGCGCGCGTCTGGAGTTGGCGCGAGATCCGGTGGTGTGGTGGCAATTGGCCGCCGCTTTCCTGTTCATGTTCGTGCTGGTGCTGGCCGCCAACCTGTTCGCCGACCAGGTGCGCGACGCGCTCGATCCGAAGTCGAGTGGACGCGGATGAAGACGCTCATGAAAGGACTGTTGGTTGAAAACCTGAGTGTCGAGATCACCGCCGGTAGTCGTCTGTTGAAGCCGGTGGATGGCGTCAGTTTCGCGATTGGCGCCGATGAATGCGTGGCGCTGCTGGGCGAGTCCGGTTGTGGCAAATCGATGACCGCGCTGGCTCTGATGCGCTTGCTTCCGGATGGCGCGCGGGTGGCGGCGGGCAGCGCGCGACTGGAAGGCGAGGAATTGTTCGCCCTGCCGGAAGCGGCGATGGGTGAAATACGTGGCGGTCGTCTGGCGATGATTTTCCAGGAGCCGCAGACCAGCCTGAACCCGGTGATGACGGTCGCGGAACAAATCGGCGAGGCCCTCGCCGCGCACCGCGATCTGACAGGTGATGCCGCGCGGGACGAGGCCGGACGATTGCTGGAAGCGGTCGGTTTGACTCGCGACCGTCTCTCCGCCTACCCGTTCCAGCTTTCCGGCGGCCAGCGGCAGCGGGCGTTGATTGCGATGATGCTGGCGGGCGAACCGGAGGTGCTGATCGCCGACGAACCCACCACCGCGCTGGACGTGACCGTGCAGGCACAGATACTGGCCCTGCTGCGCGACCTGCAACGGCAGCGCGGCATGGGCCTGCTGCTGATCACGCACGACCTCGACGTGGCGAGCGACATGGCCGACCGCGTGGCGGTGATGTATGCCGGCCAGATCGTCGAGTGGGCCGATCGTGACAGCCTCTATGCCACGCCGCGCCATCCTTACACGCAAAAGCTGTTTGCCGTGTTGCCCCGCCTGGAACGGCGCGGCGAGCGCCTGGACAGCCTGCCCGGCCGCGTGCCGCCGCCCGATGCCGTGATCATCGGTTGCCGTTTCGCGGAACGCTGCCCGACGGTTTTCGCGCGTTGCCGCGAGGAGGCGCCCGGCTTCCATGAGGCGGCGCCGGGGCATTTCGCGCGTTGCCATCTGGCTTTGCTCCCCTCCCCCATCGGGGGAGGGGCCGGGGGAGAGGGAGCGACGGTTGATCGGAGGTTGGTGGTCGATCGGACGTTGTTCCCTCTCCCCAGCCCTCCCCCGGAGGGGGAGGGAGTGGTATTGGAAGTTCGTGACCTCGCCGTCCACTTCCCCATCCGCAAAGGCTTGTTCCGCCACACCGTCGATCACTTCAAGGCGGTGGACGGGGTCAGCCTGTCCATCCAGGCCGGCGAGACGCTGGCGCTGGTGGGGGAATCCGGTTGTGGCAAGAGCACCCTGGCGCGCGCGATATTGCGCCTGATCGAACCCACTTGTGGCGAAGTGCGGGTGGCGGGCGTGGCGGTGGGCGGGCTTTCCGGCGAGGTGTTGCGGAAAAAGCGCGCCGAGATGCAGATCGTGTTCCAGGATCCGTTCTCCTCGCTCAACCCACGCATGCGCATCGGCGAAATCCTGGAAGAGGGCATGGCCGCGCTGCTGCCGCTGACGGCCGCCGAGCGGCGCGCGCGGATCGCGCAATTGCTCGATCAGGTCGGTCTGCCCGGCGACGCGGTCGGCCGCTATCCACACGAGTTCTCCGGTGGCCAACGACAACGCATCGCCATCGCTCGCGCCCTGGCGGTGCAACCCAAGTTGTTGATTCTCGACGAGCCGACCAGCGCGCTGGATGTCTCGGTGCAGGCGCAAATTCTCAACCTGCTGGCGGATTTGCAGGCGGCGCATGGCCTGGCCTACCTGTTCATCACCCATAACCTGCCGGTGGTGGGCTACTTGGCGCGGCGCGTGGCGGTGATGCGGGCGGGGCGCATCGTCGAGGAAGGCCCGGTGGAACGTCTGTTGACCGCGCCACAACATGAATACACCCGTCTGTTGCTGGATTCGGCGCCGGGCAAGCACCCCTTTGTAGGTCAGGTTGGCGCGTAGCGTCTACTTGTCGATCATTCTGGTTTGAGGGTGGATCGTCAGGTAGCTTTCGACAACCTGGCCTGCGAGTCGGCGCGGAAAGCGCGGAAGCAATAAAAAAGCGGGCCGAAGCCCGCTTTTTTATTGCTTCCGCCAGCTGGATCAATGAGACATGATGAACTTGGCCAGCGCGGCGGCGTCGCCCGCGGCTTTGGCTTGCGGCGGCATCGGGATCTTGCCGTAGACGCCCTTGCTGCCTTTGGCGATCACGTCGACGATTTTCTTCTCGGCATCCTTGTCGCCCTTGTGCTTAACGGCGATGTCTTTCCAGGTGGGGCCCATCTTCTTGGCGGTGGCGTCGTGGCAGACGAAACAGTTGTTCTTTTTGGCCAGGTCGACATCGGCGAAAGCGGCACCGGAGGTGACCAGGGCAGCGGCAACGGCGAGGGTAGTCAGAAGTTTCATACACGTTCCTTTCAGGGTGGAGTGAGGTGGCAAAAGTATATAAGAAGTCACTAAACAGTACTTGATCTATGTCACTCGCTACCACGACACCACATGCACGTTGGAAAGCGTGCGACCGAGGAATCGCTCGCCGATGGTCTGGAAACGTAGCGGTACATCCGTGACCCAGAAATGATAGTCCGGTGGCGTGCGGTTCGGGTTGTGTAGATTGAGTTCAGTGAGCAGATCCGCGGTCTGTTCCGCCATTGCTTCGGCGGAATCCACCAGTTTGATATCGGGACCGACCACGTCCTGCAACAGGGATTTCAACAAGGGGTAATGGGTGCAGCCCAGCACCAGACTGTCCACCTTCTCCGCCAGCACCGGTTTCAGGTATTCCTGCGCGGTCATGCGAGTGACCGGGTGGTCCAGCCAGCCTTCTTCCACCAGTGGCACCAGCAGGGCGCAGGCCTGCGAGGTGAGGCGCGCTTCCGGTTCGATATTGTGGATGGCGCGCGCATAGGCGTTGCTGTTGATGGTGGTCGGCGTGCCGATGACACCGATGCGCCGTGTCCGCGTGGCGGCCAGGGCTTCGATCGCGCCGGCCTCGATCACGTCCAGCACCGGCGTCGGCGAGAGATCGCGCACCACCTGGGCGGCGACGGCGGCCATCGTGTTGCAGGCGATGATCAGCACCTTGACCCGTTTTTCCAGCAGGAATTCGGCAATCTGGGTGGTGTAGTGGGAGATGGTCTGCACCGACTTGACGCCATAGGGCACCCGCGCGGTGTCGCCGAAGTAGTGGATGGATTCGAACGGCAGCCGCTCCATCAGCGCGCGCACCACGGTCAGTCCGCCGACGCCGGAATCGAACACGCCGATGGGACTGCGCGGATCAAGATGGTTCTGCATGCTTTTCTGCCTGGCGGGAAAGCGCCCATTGTAGATGCTCGCGCAGCAGCGCCGAGGGGTGGTCGCGGCGTGTTTCCAGGGCGGCGACGGCAACCGGTGAGGGCGGCGCGTTGCCTAGCGCCACGGCGATATTGCGCAGCCAGCGCTCATGGCCGATGCGGCGGATGGCCGAACCTTCAAGGCGGGCCAGGAATTCCGCCTCACTCCAGGCGAACAGTTCGCTCAAGCTGGCTGTGTCCAGCTTGTGGCGTGGCTGGAAGTCCGGCACGGCGCCGGGATGGGTGGCAAGGTCGGCGAAGCGATTCCACGGGCAGGCCAGTTGGCAGTCGTCGCAGCCGTAGATGCGGTTGCCCAGCAGCGGGCGCAAATCACCGGGAATGGCGCCGGCATGTTCGATGGTCAGGTAGGAGATGCAGCGCCGCGCATCCACCTGGTAAGGCGCGACGATGGCGCGGGTCGGGCAGATGTCGATGCAGGCCTGGCAGGTGCCGCAATGGCCTTCATCCGGCTCATCCGGCAAGAACGGCAGATCGGTGAACAGTTCGCCGAGAAAGAACCAGGAGCCTTGCCGGGTCAGCAGCAGCGTGTGTTTGCCGCGCCAACCCAGGCTGGCGCGGCTGGCCAGGGCGACTTCCAGGATCGGCGCGCTGTCGGAAAAGGGCCGCGCCTGAAACGGGCCGATTTCAGCGGCGATGCGTTCCGCCAGTTTCTGCAGGCGGCTACGCATCAGCTTGTGGTAATCGCGCCCCAGGGCATAGCGGGAGACGTAAGCGCGTTCCGGGTCGGCGAGGTTTTCCCAGGAATCGGCGGCATCCGGCCGATAGTCCAGGCGCACGCTGATGACGCTGGCGGTTCCGGGCACCAGTTCGGTGGGTCGCGCGCGGGCGGCGCCGTGCCGGGCCATATAATCCATGTCTCCGTGAAATCCCCGCGCCAGCCAATCCATGAGTTCCGTTTCCGCCGCCCCCAATTCAATGGGCGCGAATCCCACCGCGCTGAAACCCAGTTGCTGTCCCCATTGCCGGATCAACGGTTTCAATGCGGCCAGTGTTGCGGGAGAACGGTCGTGAGTCATGTCGGCGATGATAACGGCGAGTTCACCACCACGCTGCCCGACGATGCCGCCACCCAGGCGCTGGGCGCGCGACTGGCGCGGGTACTGGAACCGGGCTTGAGCATCTGGCTATGCGGCGATCTGGGCGCGGGGAAGACCACGTTGACGCGTGGCCTGTTGCGAGAACTGGGTTATGGTGGACGTGTCAAGAGTCCGACCTATACTCTGGTTGAACTTTATCCGTTTTCGAGTTTCAATCTATACCACTTTGATTTGTATCGATTTGTTGATCAGGATGAATGGGAAGATGCGGGCTTCCGCGAATACTTCAACGACACCAGCCTGTGCTTGGTGGAATGGCCGGAAAAGGGCGGTGCTCTGCTGCCCGGGCCGGATATCCGGGTTGGCCTGGATATCCTCGACACAGGGCGTATCGCCCATGTGCAAGGGCTGACGGAGGCTGGCAGAAAATGCATCGCTCATTTATCCATATCTTGATTCTGCTGTTTGGACTTTGCTCCACGCTTGCCGCGCTAGCCATCGAGGTCAAGGCGAATGAGGTCAAAGCCGTGCGCCTGTGGCCGTCGCCGGAATACAGCCGTATCACCCTCGAGCTTTCCGAAGCGGCGAACTACAAGTATTTCAGTCTGAAAAACCCGGAACGTCTGGTGCTGGACCTGGAAGGTGTGGAGCCGGAAGGCGCTCTGCTGGAGATGGCGTCCATGGTGATACCACAGGATCCGCAGATCGCCTCGATCCGGGTGGCGAAGAACCGCCCCGGTGTGACCCGCGTGGTGGTGGAACTGAAAACCGAAAGCCGCCCCCAGATATTCACGCTTAAACCGATGGGTGATTACGGCTACCGCCTGGTGCTGGATGTCTACCCCACTTCGCTGGAAGCCGTGGAAAAGCAGGTCGAGGCGGCTATCGACAAGGCCGGCAAGATATCGGGTGAGAAACAGGTGGAGGCCCATGCCGGCAAAACCGCCGCCAAGCCCGAATACGTCCGCCTGATCACTGTAGCCATCGATGCCGGCCACGGTGGTGAGGATCCCGGTGCCAGGGGGGCCAACGGTTCGCATGAGAAAGACATCACTTTGTCCATCGCGCGTCGCCTCAAGGCGCAGATCGACAAACAGGAAAACATGCGCGCCTACCTCACCCGCGATGGCGACTACTTCATCCCTCTGCATGACCGGGTCAACAAGGCGCGCCGCGCGCAAGCCGATCTGTTTGTCTCCGTTCACGCGGATGCCTTCGTCAAACCGCATGCGCGCGGCTCGTCGGTGTTCGCGCTATCGGAGAAGGGTGCCACCTCGGCGGCGGCCAAGTGGCTGGCGCGGCGCGAGAACGAGGCCGACCTGATCGGCGGCATCAATATCGACGTCAAGGATGTCTATCTCAAGCAAACCCTGATCGATCTCTCGCAGACCGCCGCCATCGCCGACAGCCTGAGGCTCGGCCGCGCCGTGCTGCAGGAAATCGGCGGCATCAACCAGTTGCACAAGGGGCAGGTGGAACAAGCCGGCTTCGCCGTGCTGAAGGCGCCGGACATCCCCTCCATCCTGGTGGAAACCGCCTTCATCTCGAATCCGGAAGAAGAAAAACGCCTCACCGACGATGCCTATCAGGACAGCATGGCCGCCGCCATCGTCACCGGCATCAAACGCTACTTCGACAAGAACCCGCCGCTGGCTCGCAACAAGGTGGCGCAAAACCTCTGATCCTGGAGGCAGCGCATTCCGCCCTGTGCGCTGTGGATGTGCGTACTTTGGCTACTGTCCGAACAACTCTTTTAGCCCCTTCCAGGTGTCTTTGATGGCGTCGACCTGTTCCAGCAGGTTTATCTCCTCGGTGGTGGGTACGCTGCTCTCCACCTGGGGCGAGTAGCCGCTGTAGTCACGGCCAGCGCCGCTTGGCGGGGCTAAGTTACCGCCGATTACTTCCACCCCGTCGAGGTGAAACCAGGTGGTTTCGTTCAGTTGCGGCCGCGCATGGCGCGCCGGGTCGCCATTCAAGTCCACGATCTGCGGTTTGCCGTCCTTGCCGCCGAAGATCGAGCCGTTGTGCGATAGACCGCGCGCCCAGGTCCACCTTCCTCCAGGGGTTGGCCTCCTTTCTGGTGTGGAAGCCATAGCCGCCATTGATGACGTTATCCACCGCGCGTTGCGGGTCGTCCGGCCGCGACTACCGTGCGCGGCTGCTCTGGCTGGCGGGCTCGTCGCGGCTAATCACCCATTTCCAACTGCCACCGCCGCTGAAAGTGCCGCGCACTTCGTCGCCGGAGAAGGTGCCGATGTAGGTCTGACGGGGGCCGGGGCGCAGGAATTTGAGGGTGCGGCCGTCGAATGTGATGTCGCGCAGGTCTTCCCAGGTTCTTAGCGCGTCGAACCGGACGCGGCCGCTGAGCTGGCCGCCGGATTCGCGCAACTCCAGTTTCCCTTTGTAGTTGTTGGCGTTGATGCTCCAGGTGCCGGCCAGGCTGTCGGCGGTGGCTGGAGTCATATTCGTTTCGGGAGCGCCGGTTTCCTTGCTGTAGTGATCGTAGGGGTTGCCGCTGTAGTCCCGTTTCAGGCCGCCCACGTCGGCGGCATTTTTGTCGCTCAGGTCGCATTGCCGGTCGGATTTGTAATAGTCGAAGGATTTGCACCAGGACGTCTCGTTACATGCGGATATGCAGTCCGACACGCTGACGTTTCTCAGGTTTTTCCGGTTATATCCGCTGATGGCCGCATTGGGCGTGTAGCCATAGCCGTCGTGTCGAATGGTCTGTGCGGGCGCCGGGGCGGCCGCGCCGAGACGCTCGCCGGTCCAGCGGTTGCCGCTGCTCGGCACGGGTTTGTCGCAGTAGCTCCAGGCGCCGGTGTACTTGTCGGCGTCGAAAGTCCAGCGGATTCGGCCCCAGTGGTAGCGGCCGTTCTTCGCCGTGGCGCAGCGTTGGCTGGAGCCGTTTTCGATCCAGTAACCCTCCAGCGCGTTGCCGTTCAATTCACCGACGATTTCGCCGCCGTCGCTGCTGTAGCGGCCGCTGATCTGGTTGTCGGACTGGTTCAGGGTCAGTTCGCCTTCGCTGGTCTTCCATTTGCCGGCTATCCGCGCGGAGGCGGCGGGAGCGGCCTCGTTGGCCGCGCCGACGGTGAAGCTGATCGAGGCATATTCCTTGCCGTTGCCGTCCGTGTCGTGCATGCGGAAATCCCAGTCTCCGGCGCTCGGCGCGGTGAAGGTCAGGGTGCCGGATGCGCGTTTCTTGAGGTACTGGTAGGACACGTCGTGGCGGTCGTTTTCTTTCTCCTCGCCGTGCGGAATACGCGACGGGATGATGCCGACCCAGGCATTGCTCGGCCAGGTGGCGGGCGCGGTGAAACGCACCGCGATGGCCTCGCCCGGCTCGAAGTGAGTGCGATCGAGAGTCAGGCCGGCCACGCTCTGGACGGGTTTGGCGGCCTGTTCGCGCAGCATCTGGCGAGCGAAGTCGACATGGCTCTTGAGTTGCTTTTCGTTGGCCGGGTTGTGTTCGCGGCGCAGGGCGGTTTCGGCGTTTTCCAGCATGGCTTGCCAGTCTTTCTCCTTGAATGTGCGGGTGTTGTTGTTTTCCACCTCCAGCATGAAGCGGCTGTACTCGGCCATGCCGGCGTTGAAGTCGTCCGTGGCCCGCTTCGATAGCGGGTTGCTCATGCCGCCGCTCATGTCGTGTTGCAGGTCCTGCATTTGCAGCAGGGTCTTCCGCGCGCTCCAGACTTTCTTGTCGGCCATCTGGGCGTCGAATTCACGCGCCTTGGCTTCCACGCGTGGCCACACCTGGGCAAAGCGTTTCGCCTTGTTCAGCTTGTCGGTCGCGTCCTTGTCGCCTGGGTTGAGATCATGAGCGGCTTCCAGATTGACGCTGGCCTGGGCGAAATCGCGCTGGTAAACGCTGTTCCAGCCGGCTTTCTTGGCGCTGTCGGCCACTTCCGTGGCGATCTTGCGCGCGCTGGCCGGGTCCAGTTTCCGGCTTTCCCGCGCCGACTGAATGGCGCCGGGCAGGTCGCCCTGGCGCAATTGCTCGCGCGCCTGTTCGTCCAGACGATTCGCTTCCTCCTTGGCGCGGTCGGCCTGGTTGGGCTGGATGTTCAGGCTCACGCTGGCCGTGCCGGTCTTGCCCTTGCTGTCGCGCACGCTGACGCTGACCAGGTAGCCGCCGGTCTTGCTCGCTGTGGCCTGGACGCGGGCGCCGCCGCCGCGCGCGCCTTTCCAGGTGTAGCGGTAGGGCGCTTTGCCGCCGCTGACTTCGGCCTCGATCCAGACGCGCTCGCCGCGTTCCGGGTCATCTTTTTCCGGTTTCAGGGTGACGTTGGGCGTGGTCGGGACGGGCGCGCGATCCGACGCCTCGATGACCGACGCGCTCACATCGGCGCTGCCCAGGAGGGCGCCCTCGGCGTTGCGCGCCTCGACCTGGGCGCTGATCTCGCCGGGTGAAGAACGGGTGACGGTCGGCGTCTGCGAGATCGGGTTGCTGATGCTGGTGCCGTCGTTCACGGTCCAGTTCCAGCGCACCGTCTCGGTCGTGCCGCCCTGTATCTCGGCGCGCAGGCTGATGCGTTCGTGGGTGGCGTAGGCGCCCTTGGGTATGGGGATCAGGCCACCTTTTTTCGCGTCCCACATCATCGGGCGGATGCCGGGTTCCACCAGCCAGGCTTTCACCGTGTAGGCCGCGCCGGTATAGGTGGCGTCCACCGTGCCGAGGTCGTCGCCGTGATACGGCACGCGGGCCAGGGCCTTGAGCACCAGCGTGCTGGCATCCTTGACCTTGAAGCCGATCTCGCCGGCGTTGTCGCCGTATTCCATGCGGTTGGCGGTGCCGGGCTCCAGCCAGCGATAGTCGATCAGCTTGGCGGGTACGTTGGGCTGGGTGGTGATTCGGGCGCGGACCTCCTGGCCAATGCGGGCCTGGCCGTCCGCGGGGGTGAAACTGACCGAGAGCTTGGGCGCCACCACGGTAATGCTCACCTGATCGCACTCGCCCACGGTTTGATAGACGCCATCCACCTGTTTCAGCACCTCGCACCACAGCTTCACCTGGCCCATGCGGTCGTAGCTGACCTGGGTGGTGCCGTTGTCGCTGGTGGGTGGGTTGAAGGTCAGCCCAGGCTCCGCTTGCCAGACGACGCGGTAGCCGATTTCCACCGGGGGCTTGATGAATTCCCGCGAGGGATTGGGGACGTATTGGTGCTGGCCGTCGTCCACGGGGGGGACGTTTCGCGACTTGCCGCCGGTGTAGTCGATGGTGCCGGAGTGTTTGTAGTCGACGCAGAAGGGGTTGCCGGGGCTGGCGCAGGGGTCGGCGGCCGGGGCCGGGGTGGTGGCCGGCGCGGGCTTGTCCAGTTCCAGTCCTTCCGTGCTCAGCTTGGCTTCGCTGCCGTAGAACACCTGGCCTTTGGCGCCGGCCAGACGAATCTTCATGGGCGCGACCATGATGGTGGCGCTGGCCGTGCCGCCTTTGCCCTCGGCGTCGCGTACCGTCACGCTCACCGTCCAGTCGCCCGCCCAGGTCGGCAACAAGGTGGCGCGGGTGCCGCCGCCGCTGGCGCCGGACCAGTCATAGCGATAGGGGCCCTTGCCGCCACTGGCGCCGGCGCTGAGAGTCACCGGCTTGCCCAGGGGCACGGCGGAGGTGGGCGCTTTCAGGCTGACCTTGAGGTCGGCCAGGTCATCCTGTTTCTTGCCGGCTTTGTCGTCCGCCAGCTTGGCGCACTGGCTCTGGTATTTGACGCGCGCCACCACCGGCTCGGGGTAGGGGAAGGGCAGGCCGTGTTTCTCGTTCAGTTCTTCCAGCTTGTTGAAAAACGACGAGTAGGAGGTGAAGCCGGCGCTGTGCATGAGCTGCACTTCATTCGGCAACAGGTTGCGCGAGGCGCGGATGCGCAGTTGCTCGTCGCTGTGCGCGATGCGCAAGGATTTGGGCAGGCAGCCCTCCTCGTAGGCATAGCCTTCCTTGCGGCATCGGTCGCCGCGCAGGTGTTCGGGATCGGCGCCGTTGCGGAAGCACTGGTTTTCGAACCGGGTGAGCTGTTGCGCCACTTCCTGCTTGAGTTGGTCATAGGCGCGGTTGTCCACCAGTTCCACGGCGCGCACGTAGCTTTCCCAATCCAGCAGCCATTTCATGCGCTCGTCCTTGAGGGTTTGCAGGGCGCCATTGATGGCGTCGATGTTGGCCTGCCAGGCAACCGTGTCCCGCTTCTTGAGATCGCTCTTTTTCTCGGCTTCCAGGAGGGCGATCAGGCGTTTCCAGTCGCGCGCCTTGAGGGCGGTGGCGACTTCCTTGCTCGACGGCGCGGCATTTTTTGCGTCATCGCCGCTGGGCGTCAGGCTGATGCTGAGCTTGGGCGTGGGGTTGAGGTTGCGGCCGAGCAGCACATCCTTGCTCGCGTCTTCGTAGCCGGGCGCCTTGATGGTCAGACGGTAGTTGCCGATGGGCACGCCGAACAGCAGCAGGTTGCCGCTGGCCTTGCCAACGCCAGGTTTGCCCAGCGCGTCGGTGGGGCGCAGGTCGCCCGAGGCGCCGCTGACCTGCTTCCCGCCGTCCAGCGCGTCGAGCACGGTGACGCTGAGTTGTACCGGCGCCTGCTTTTCCAGCCAGGCCCTGTACTCGTCGAGGATTTCGTCGCGCGCCTTGCCGTGGTCGATGGCGCGATCCAGCAGTGAAATCACATTGCCGCGCGCCTTGCTGGCCTCCTTGTACGGCGCCATCCAGAGCTCGCGCGGGAACACGCGTTCCAGATAGGGCTGGTCCTCGGCATCCAGCGCGAGCTTGGGCAGGAATTCCTTCTTGATGGCGAGCAGGGCTTCGCCGCTGGCGGTCAGCGAGGCGCCGACCTGCTTCACCCAGGCGTCGGCGGCCGCCTGGTCGGCATCGGCGCGCCCGGACAGGAACAGCTCGCTGGTGAGATAACGGGTGGCGCCGTCCTTGCGCGCCCGCGCGGGCAGCGAGGCAAGCAGTTGATCGCGTGATTTGACGATGCGCTTGTAGGTGTCCAGATAACGCTTCACTACTTGCGCCGCGCGCGTGGTTTCACTTTCCGTGGGCGCCTGGCCTTGCACGTCGCGCTTGGCTTCCCATAGCCAGTTCATCAGGGCCTTCAGGTTGTTGGTGTCCACCTCGGCATCGAGGGCGCGCAACATGGCGTCCTCGATTTCCAGGTCGGCGGCGGTCTTGCGCAATTCCAGGAACAGGTCCGGCAACATGCCGGCGCCCAGGGCCTGGTCGGCCTGCTTGCGGTCTTCCAGGCGTTTGATCAGGTTGGTGATGAACCCGAGTTTCACTTCCTCCCAGCGCACCAGGCCTTTTTCGGCCAGACGATCCATGAGCTTCGGGCCGACGTTGGGGTGTTTCATCATCTCTTCGATCAAGGCCAGGCCGGGATCGCTGTCGGCGATGTTCTTTTGCAGGACGGTATCCACCTCGGTCCAGCGGGTGAGGCCCTGGAATTCCTTGCTGTACGCGGCCCAGTCGAGACGCCCCTTGCCGACCTGCTGGCGCAGGGCATCCACCTGATCCTTACGCATGGCGGCGAATTGCGACAGGTCGATGGGGATGCCCCGGTGTTTCACCGAGACCAGGCGATACACGCCCACCTTGGCGTTGTCGTGCCGCTCGATGGTTTCCAGCTTGAACTCGGCGCTGTCATAGAGGGTGTCCACGAACAGGGCGAGTTGTTCGTTCCAGTAGGTGGATCTGGCCTGTGTGCCGATCGCGGTGCCCAAACCCCAGGCGGCTTCCGGCAGGGCCAGCGGCGGAATCAGTGTGGTGACCACGTCCCAGCCGGCGCGGTAGGTGTTGCCCATGATCGCGCCTTCCAGCGCCGAACCGAGCGGGATGCGGCGGCGGAATATCTCGGTGGCGAAGCCGCCCCAGCCGTCCTGATTGAAGGCATCGCGATAGGACTTCATTTCATCCACCAGGCCGTAGACCATCATGAACTTCATGCCCTGGCGGCCGGCGGCGGTGGCTTGCAGCGCGGCGTTTATCTTCTGGTTGCTGGCCTTGATGCCGAGCGCGACGGTGCCCTTCAGCGCGTTCAGACGTTTCAGCGCGCCGGGCCTGGTTTTCGGATCGGCGGCGGCGGCGCGTATCCATTTCATTTCCGTTTCAAAATCCGTGAACCCGGTTTCCCCCCGCAGCGAACCGAGCAGGCCGTCGTCGATGTAGTCGAGCATCTGGTTGCCCTTCTCGACGCCACTCATGGCGATTTCCGGGCTCTTCAGCAGCGTGTCCAGGCTGCGCTCCATGATGTAGGCGGCGGTCATCTCGCGCCGTGTGTCGCTGCGGCGCTCGGCTTCGGCCTTGAGCAGTTCCTCGACGAACTTCTTGTCCTTGAGTTCTTCCGCGCTCAGCACCTTGGTGTCGAAACGGCCGGAAAGCACGTTCAGCAGACGGCGCATCCGGGTGTTGTTGTCGATCACCCGCTTGGGTACTTCGACGCCCTGGAAGGCCTTTATTTCGGCTTCCACCATGTCGACCAGAGCGACCATGTCCTGCCTCAGCCGGGCAACTTCCGCTTCGACATTGTCGCCGCGGCGATTGCGTTCGGTGAGGTCCCGCATGCGGGTTTCAATCTCACGGGTGCGCGTGTCGGAACCCTGTTCCACGGTTTTCCACATGGCCTCCGTAGCCTTCTTGTGGAACGCGGTGATGCGAGCGGCGTCCAGCGACAGCACCAGCTTTCGCGTGTTCTGGTCGAACACCACCTTCGGCTTGGCGCCGAGATGGTCGGAGATGCGCTTGACCATGTTCTCGCGGATTTCCACCGTCTGTGGCGTGGTGTTCGCCCAATCGGTGATGTCGGCAACGAACTTGGCGAGGGCGGCGTCGCCCGGCTGGCCGCCGGAAGTCGCCAGCGACTTGTAGCTGCGATCCAGGTATTTCGCGGCTTTCACCACCGCGTTGCTCATGTCGTAGATGCCGGTCTTGACGATGTCATGGTCGAAGTGGCGCAGCATCTCCATCGACAGGCCGGGTTCCGTGTCGTGCGCGGGCCAGGGCGGCTCCTTTCCGAATTGTTCGGACATGGCGCGTTCCATCGTCAGGCCCATGGCCACTTCCTCCAGCGACCGCTTCTGGCGCGCGCCGGTGCGCATGTCCACCAGTTCGTTGTTCTTCATCTGCCCTTCGGCAAACGTCATGCCGTGGGCGCCGAGGTACACCTCCAGACCGGCTTTGCCGTGCGCGGTGGCGACCGCGTCGAGCGCGATGGGGTCGAGCCCGGTGCGCCGCTTGATGATTTCCGCGAAAGCGTCCTTCATCGCCAGCGACAGGGCCTCGTCGTTGCTGACGAAACTGAAGTCGATGTCGCCGGCGAAGGTGAGCGCGTCGAAGTTCGGCGCGTCCTGATCCGTGTTGGCCCATTTGCCGACGTAGGCAATGCTCAATGAATAGCCGTCGGCGGGCACCCGGCCGGCTTCGACGAAACGCCGCACCACGTCATCGATGGCCGCCAGGGTCTGTTCGCGGCGCCAGGTGAGCAGGCTCTTTTCCACCGGCGTGCCGCCGGCCGTGTAGGTCGCCCCCAGCACGTCACGCGCGAAGGCGGGGTCGCCATCGACCAGTTTCGAGCGCACCTCGATCACGTCGAATAGGGTCGCGGGGAGTTTGGCCAGATCGGCATAGAAAGCCTGTGGCGAGCGGCTGCCGTTGTTCACCTCGGCGAGCATGCGCACGATGCGCGCGCGCGTGTCCGGGAAGCCCCGCGCCTTGGCCATGCCCTCGACCTTGGTTTGCCAATCGCCCTTCATGTTCGGCTTGCCGGGCGCGTCCAGCACCTTGAGGTCGAGGCTGTAGCTGCTCGCCAGCACCTTGGCGGTGATGCTCACCCGCCCAGGCTTGAGCGCGGTGACTTTGGCTACGCTATTGCTCGTGTCGTCGAAGCGGATGACGCCGTTCGGATCGTCGTGCCAGCGCGTCTTGAACCAGCCGCTGACGCCCTCCAGGTGTAGCGTGGCGCTTTCGCCTACCGCGATTTCGCGCTTGTCCGCGCGCAAACCCTCATCGGCGAGAGCCAGATAGGGAAAAAGAAAAGCCGGCAGAAGGGCCAGCGACAAGGCGCTCAAAAAGCGCGCAAAGGAGGCAAGGTAAAGCATGGTGATCTCCGGGCGTCGGGAGCGTGTTATTTGGGACATGCTTGTCTCATTCTATGTTCGCGGCCCGTCGAGGCAAGATATCCGCGCCGTCATGCTCACCAACGAGTATCAGCTAATGATTAAAAATCAATTGCTTGTATGGTTATTGCCATGAGCCAAGAAAGCGGACGCTGGCGCGAATTCGCGCCAGGTGATGCAAACCCTCTATGTCGTTGCCGCGGGGTGAGTCGGCCCATGTCCTCTCCGCTCAATTCCCCGTGCTCGCCGCTTATGGCGATTGGCGTTTCATGGCTATCGAGGAAGCGCGTGATCGGGTGGTGAGCGGCTTTGTTTCTGTGCGGCCGATGTGGCGGTCAGCCGGGTGGTTGTGGCGATGCGGCGATTCGGCGCTGGTGTTACATCTGACCGAGCGCCCGCGGGAAAGGAGCGCCTTTCAGCGCCCCAGCAGCACTTCCAGCACGAATTTCACGCCGACATAGGCCAGCATCAGGCTGATGAAGCCGGCCAGAGTCCAGTGGATGGCGGTGCGGCCGCGCCAACCCTTGATGTGGCGGCCGAGCAGGAGCGCGGCGAAGATCAGCCAGGAGGCGATTCCGAATACCGTCTTGTGGTTCAACACCAGCGCCTTGCCGAAGATTTCCTCGGAAAACAGAATGCCGGAAGCCAGGGTCAGGGTGAGCAGGACGAAGCCCGCCTGAATCATGCGGAACAGCAGTTTTTCCAGGGTCAGGAGCGGTGGCAGGTCGGCGACGATGGTGGGCGGAACGGCCTTGTGCAGGTGTTTCTCCGCCAGGGCGATGAGCAGGGCGTGCAGCGCGGCGATGGTGAACAGGGCATAGGCGGCGAAGGCGACCGCAAGGTGCAACTGGAACGCCGGCATGTCGCTGTGAATAGCGGCATGAGATGCGGGAGAAATGGCCTCGATGGCCACCGCAACGCCGGCGAAGGCCAGCACGAAGCCCTGCAACCCGGCCAGGTGGTAGCGCCACGAGGCCACGGCATAAGTCATCACAGAAAGGGCGGCAACGGCGGAAATCGAGGTGGAGAAGCCGAGATGGATGCCCTGGCCCTCGAACACGCCCGCGTTCAGTAGATACAAATGCAGGATCAGGGGAATCACCGGCAGCAGGCGCGGCACCCAGTCCATGCGGCAGCAACCCGGGCGCCCCGGCCAGAACCAGGTGGCCAGCGCAAGATAAGCCAATATGCAGAGCGTGTAGAGGATGGGGTCCGACATGGGCGATGAGGCGGGCCGTGGTGGGCTTCGGGTTGACTGATAAACTGGCGCAGTTTATCTCATACGCCCTAAACCAACATGTTCGACAACCTTACCCAGCGCCTTTCCCATGTCGTCAAGAATCTGCGTGGCCAGGGGCGCCTGACCGAAGCCAACGTCCAGGACGCCTTGCGTGAAGTGCGCGTGGCCTTGCTGGAAGCCGACGTGGCGCTGCCGGTGGTGCGCGATTTCATCGCGCGCGTGAAAGAAAAGGCGTTGGGCGCGGAAGTGCTGAAAAGCCTGACTCCCGGCCAGATGCTGATCGGTGTGGTGCACAAGGAACTCACTTATTTGATGGGCGAGCAGGCCGCGCCGCTGTCCTTCGCCACGCAGCCGCCCGCCGTCTTCCTGATGGCGGGTTTGCAGGGCGCCGGCAAGACCACCTCCTCGGGCAAATTGGCGCGCGTCATCCGCGAGCAGGGGCGCAAGAAAATATTGCTGGTGAGTTGCGACGTATACCGTCCCGCCGCCATCGAACAGTTGAAGCTGGTTTCCGCCCAGGCCGAGGCCGATTTCTTTCCCTCCAGCCCCGAGCAGAAGCCGCTCGACATCGCCCGCGCCGCGCTGGATCACGCGAAAAAACATTTCTACGACGTGTTGATCGTCGATACCGCCGGCCGCCTGCATGTGGACGCGGCGATGATGGACGAGATCAAGGATCTGCACGCCTTCCTGAAGCCCATCGAAACCCTGTTTGTGGTCGATGCCATGCAGGGCCAGGACGCGGTCAACACCGCCAAGGTCTTCAACGACACTCTCCCGCTCACCGGCATCATCCTTACCAAGCTTGATGGCGATGCGCGCGGCGGCGCGGCGCTGTCGGTGCGCCACATCACCGGCAAGCCGATCAAGCTGGTCGGCGTGGGTGAAAAGCTCTCCGGTATCGAGGTATTCCACCCCGAGCGCATGGCCAGCCGTGTGCTCGGCATGGGCGACGTGCTCTCCCTGATCGAGGAAGCGCACAAGGCGGTGGACCACGAGGAAGCGCTCAAGACGGTCCAGAAGCTGAAGAGCGGCAAGGGCTTCGACCTGGAAGATTTCAAGTCGCAGATGCAGCAGATGAAAAAGCTCGGCGGCCTGTCTTCCCTGATGGACAAGCTGCCGGGCGCGGGCAAGATCGGCGCCGGCGAACTCGCCCAGGGTGAAGTCCAGATGCGCCGCATCGAAGGCATCATCAATGCAATGACTCCAGCGGAACGCCATAACCCCGCCTTGCTGAAAGCTTCGCGCAAACGCCGTATCGCCACCGGCTCGGGTGTCCAGGTGCAGGACGTCAACCGTCTGCTCACCCAGTTCGAACAGGCCCAGAAGATGATGAAGTCGATGGGCAAGGGGGGGCTGTCCAAAATGATGCGCGGCATGAAGGGCATGATGCCCGGGATGCGCTAGCAGCCTGTCGGACTTTGGAATCGTCGGCCGCTAGCCGACCGCCGAAAATCTTCGCTAAAACAGCTGCTTGGAATGGTCTTTCGGTTCAAGTACAATGCGCGGCTTTTCCGTGTGGGCTTCCCGCGGGTTTTTCATTTTCGCCCGGTTTTTCGGGTGTTTCGTCAGATACTTAGGACAGATTAAACATGGTCTCCATTCGTCTTGCCCGTGGTGGCTCCAAGAAGCGCCCCTTTTATAACATCGTGGTGGCGGATTCCCGCAACCGTCGTGATGGACGCTTCATCGAGCGCATCGGCTTCTACAACCCTCTCGCTACCGGCAGCGCCGAGACCTTGCGCATCGATCGCGAGCGTCTGGCTTACTGGCAAGGCGTCGGCGCCCAGGCTTCCGACACCGTTACCCGTATCGTGCACGTCAAAGCTGCCGCCTGATTGCTTTGAAGCGCGTTCCCACCGAGAGCGGCGTACCGCTCGATGGCCAGAAACCCGGTGAGGACGCTCTGGTGGTGATGGGGCGGATCTCCGCGCCCTACGCGATACGCGGCTGGGTCAGGATTCAGACGCAAACCGAGTACATCGACAGCTTGCTGGACTACCCGGTCTGGCATGTCGGCAGGAATGGCCAATGGCGCCCGTTTCGCCTGGTCGAGGGCAAGGTGCATGGGCAATACCTGCTCGCCCACCTGGAAGGGATGGACGACCGGGATGCCGCCGAGGCCGTGACGGGCATGGAAATCGCGGTGCCACGCGAGGACCGGCCGGAAGCCGAGGAAGGCGAGTATTACTGGGACGATCTGATCGGCCTGGAAGTGGTGAATGGTGAAGGAGCCGTGCTCGGCACTGTGGATGCGCTGCTGGCAACCGGCGCCCATGATGTGCTTCAGATCCAGGGCGAACGGGAACGGCTGATTCCCTTCGTCGACGCCTTTGTCCGCGAGGTGGACCTGGCGGCCAGGCGCATTGTGGTGGACTGGGGTCTGGATTATTAAGGTGTCGGCGCCGAGTTATCACGTCGTCACCCTGTTTCCCGAGATGTTTGCCGCGCTCACGGGATATGGTGTCAGCGGCAGAGCGGTAAAAAAAGCGTTGTGCTCCGTGAAATTCTGGAACCCCCGGGATTTCACGCAGGACAACCACCGCACGGTGGATGATCGGCCGTTCGGCGGTGGTCCCGGCATGGTGATGCTGGCCGAGCCGCTGGACCTGGCATTGACGGCGGCGAAAACCGCCTTGAGTCGGGAAGGTCTGGCACCGCGGATGATCTACCTGTCGCCGCAAGGCCGCGGGCTGGATCAGGACCTGGTGGAAGAACTGGGTGCCGCGCCCGCGTTGGTATTGCTGGCGGGGCGCTACGAAGGCATCGACGAGCGCTTGTACGAGCGCCACGCGCTGGAAGAAGTCTCCATCGGCGATTACGTGCTGTCCGGTGGTGAATTGCCGGCGATGGTGTTGCTGGATGCATTGATACGCCGCATCCCCGGGGCATTGGGGCATGCGGATTCGGCCGAGGAAGACTCCTTCGCCGATGGTTTGCTGGATTGCCCGCACTACACGCGGCCCGAGGACTACCTGGGGCGCAAGGTGCCGGAGGTGCTGCGTTCCGGCAACCATGCCGACGTCGCCCGCTGGCGGCTGAAGCAGGCGCTGGATAGAACGCGAGCGCGGCGCCCGGATTTGCTGGTGGGGCGTGAGTTGAGTGTGCTGGAAAGAGAATTGCTCGACGAGCTTGATAAAAGCGCGTCTTGATGGTGCGCCGGAATAATCCGGTTATTAGAAACGGCGGCATGTCTCCTGCTTTTTGAGACCTCTACCCCCAATATCGTGCAAGGAAACGAAGATGAATCTGATCGAACAACTGGAACAAGAAGAAATTGCTCGCCTGTGCGAGGGAGGCAAAAGCCTGCCCCCGTTCGCGCCCGGCGATACCGTGGTGGTCAGCGTGAAAGTGAAGGAAGGCACCCGCGAGCGTCTTCAGGCCTATGAAGGCGTGGTGATCGCCAAGCGCAACCGCGGCCTCAATTCCGCTTTCACCGTGCGCAAGATTTCCGCCGGCGAAGGTGTCGAGCGTACCTTCCAGACCTACTCCCCGCTGCTGGCCAGCCTGGTGGTGAAGCGTCGCGGCGATGTGCGTCGCGCCAAGCTTTATTACCTGCGCGACCGCTCCGGCAAGTCGGCGCGGATCAAGGAAAAGCTGGATTTCCACAAGAAGAAGAAGGACTGATCTCCTTCCCTTCCGAAAAAAGCCGCCGTATTGGCGGCTTTTTTCATGTTTGCGCGGGATGTAAGCGTCACCACCACGCCTTGGCCAGCAGCGATACCCCGCTGCCGAGCAGGAGCAGGCTGACCCCTTGCAGCATCTGGCGATCCGTCAGACGGGCATGGATGTGGCCACCAAAGTACAAGGCGGTGATGACGAGGGGGGCGGCGATCAGCGCGTTGCGCCAGACTTCATGGCCCAACAGCAGGCCGGCGAGCAGGAAGGTGATGATGCGCAGCAGGCCTTCCAGGAAGAACAGGGCCGAGAGTGTTGCGCGCAGGGCGCCCTTGTCCTGGATGCGATGCGAAAGGTAGATGACGTAAGGTGGCCCACCGGTACCGAACAGGCCGCTTACCGCGCCGCCACTGAGCGCGGCCGGCCAGGCCCAGTGTTTCGAGGCCACCACGAAGCCGTTTTGTCTGAGCAGCAGTGAGCGTAGCGCGAAGGCGAGCACGAAGCCTCCGAGTATCGTCAGCAGCAGCGCTGGGGGAAGGGCCACCAGCAGATGTGTGCCGATCACCACGCCGATCACGGTGGCGGGCATGAGACGACGGATTTCCGGCCAATCCACCCGATGGGCGGAAAGGCCACCAACCAGACCCGCTGCACCGAAATCGGCGATCAGCATGAATGGCACCACTTCCGGCAGCGGGAAACGCAGGGCCAGGAGGGGAACGGCGATGAGGCCGGAACCGAAGCCGGACAGGCCGCGCACGAAATAGGCGAGCAACAGCACGGTGACGGCATAGGCAATATCCAGCGGGGTCATGACGTGGTCAAAAAAGCGCGGATTTGAGCATGCCTGGCGCGGGAAAGGAATCGTCGTTTAAGGGATAATCGGACACCCCCATCCTGATGGAACCATGCTCATGTTGCCCACACCCGACGCCTTCATCCTCCAGTTTGACAAGGCGTTGCGCACGGTCTTCGCCAAGGCCGGATCGCGCCGTCCGTACCCGGATGTCGGACTTCCCGACGCGGAGTTGAGCGAGGCTGACAAGCATCATGCCGCCGGCCTCATGCGCATCAACCACAGCGGCGAGGTCTGTGCCCAGGCGCTCTATGCCGGCCAGGCGCTCACCGCGCGCAACCCGGAAGCGCAACGCGCCCTGCTGGAGGCCGCCGATGAGGAAACCGAGCACCTGGCCTGGTGCGAGAAACGCCTCGACGAACTGGGTAGCCACAAGAGTTTCCTCAACCCGCTCTGGTATGCCGGTTCCTTCGCTTTGGGCGCCTGTGCCGGCGCCCTGGGTGACCGATGGAACCTGGGCTTCCTGGCTGAAACCGAACGCCAGGTGGAGGGGCATCTGGACAGCCACCTGGGTAGTCTGCCCGAGCGGGACGCCAAGAGTCGCGCCATCGTCGAGCAGATGAAGATCGATGAGGCGAAGCATGCCGATACCGCCATCGCCCACGGCGGCGCGCCGTTGCCCGGCCCGGTGCGCGGCGCCATGCAACTCACCTCGAAGGTGCTTACCCATATCGCTTACCGCGTCTGATGAGCTTCGCCGACAACCTGGCCACGTTGCCGACCGTCAATAATTTGTCCCGTCTCGAACTGCTCAATGGCGATGCCGTCATGGCGGTGATCGAAAACCGCCCCGGCAGCGCCGGGTCGGTACGCGTCTATGCCTGGCTGGCACATCGTTTCGGCCGCATCGACCGTGAAGCGGCGGAAGAAGGGCTGCGCCTTTATGCCGAACACAGCGAGGACGCGCGCCAATATCCCGGGAAGCATCCCAACATAGATCGCCTGTTCGCCATCGCGGCGGGGGGCGCGCCGCTCAGGGTCATTCCCATCCCCGCCGGGCAATAAAAAAGCCCGCGAGGTTATCCACCTCGCGGGCTTTTCAACGGCAGGTCAGCTTATTTCGGGCAGGTGTCGTCGCCGGGCACTTTGCCGGGGATCAGCAGGAATTGCTCGAACGGACCCATGACCTTCATGGCTTCAACCTTCGGACCTTCGAACTTGAGGCGGCCAAACATCATGGCGCGCATGGGGCCGTACTCACCGGCGCCCATTTCGCGCCAACGCTTGGTTTCGGCGTGCATCTTGTAGTCCATGGCGTAATCGAGCGTGGCATGCTGGATCGGGCCGGCATAGACGCAGGTGGTCTTGCCATCCTTGGTGGAGATGGTCATTTCCACCTTGTTGGCTTCGCCGCAATCGGTGCGATACATGTGGATGACCTTGTAACCGCGGCCACCGTCGTTGGGCGCCCACTTCACAGCCAGTTCGGTGGTGAGGGCGGGGTTGGTGTTCCAGTAGGTGCAAGCCTGCTGTGCCCATTCGTTGGACATCAAGGGGGCGGCTTGGGCGGCCAGGGAAGTCAGGCCGGCGGCTGCGAGGGCCAGGGTAATCATGCGCATGGGTGTCTCCTCCAAATGCGATTCAGGGCGAAAAAAGCCGGCGCGAAGGGTAGTCCGCGCCATTGGGACTGTCAAAAGAAAACACTTTGATGGATAGGGTGGAAAAACTAATGGGGCATATGTTGTTTTAACGCACCGTAAAGCCAGGTTCCGTGCAGCGCGCCGGCCAGGACGACAAGGGCGCCCAGGGAGCCGGTGCCGACCAGGGCAAAAATGGGACCGGGGCAAAGCCCGATCAAACCCCAGCCGAAACCGAAGATCAGACCGCCGAAGATGTAGCTTTTCTTGCCGGGCGCTTTTTCCGGAATGTCGATGGCCTGGCCGTCCAGCGCCGTCTGCTTGTTCATGCGCTTGACGATCTGCACGCTGATCAGTCCGGTAATGATGGCCGAGAACAGGATGCCGAACATGTGGAAGCTCTGGAAATGGAACATTTCCTGGATGCGATACCAGGACGCCGTTTCCGCCTTGATCAGGACGAATCCGAACAGAACGCCGACCAGGAGATAGGGAAGGTAGCGGGTCATTGCAGCATCCTTGGGACCAGAAACCAGGAGGCGAAGAGGCCGCCGCCGAAAATGCCCAGTACGGCGTAGAGCGAAGGCAGTTGCAGGGTGGACAGTCCGGTGATGGCGTGGCCGGAGGTGCAGCCACCGGCATAGCGGGTGCCGAACCCGACCAGCACGCCACAGGCGAACAGGAAGGTGAAGTTGTGCACGCTGGTATGGAACAGTTCTTCCGGCACCAGGTTGTGGCCGGGTTGGGTGAAGCCCCAGGAGGTCAGCATCTCCTGCGCGGCCTGGCTGAGTTCCACGGGAAGCGGGTTGGCGAAAACCACGCCGGCGAGATAGCCGCCCAGGCCGGTACCGATGACGAATACCAGACTCCAGGTATGTTCCTTCCAGTTGTAACGGAAGAAATCGATATCCACCGTGGGTGGCTGGGTGATCGCGCACAAGTGGCGCAGGTTGTTGGATATGCCGAAAGAACGATTGCCGATGAACAGCATCATCGGAACCATCAAACCGATCAAAGGCCCCGCTACATACCAGGGCCAGGGGTGGGTAAGCCAGTCCATGTCTCTCCTCCAGGGATTGTGCCGAGGCGCATTCTATAAGTATTTGCTTATAAGCCGACGCTATTGGTCGGGCTCTGGTTGGTGTGTACCAGTAGGTCGGGTTTTGGCGCGGCGTAACCCGATCCACGCGGAATGGCCGTTGCTTGTCGTTCAGACACGGAATAGATCCAGTCCGCGCGGCAGCCAGCGGGCGAGATGGCGTTTCACGCCTTCCGGATGCCGTTCCAGCAGTGTGCCGGCGGCGTCGCGCGCCTGTTCCAGCAGATCGTTGTCCACCAAGGGGTCGGCGAAGCGCAGCAGTTGCTGGCCGGACTGGCGCGCGCCGAGAAATTCGCCGGGGCCGCGCAATTGCAGGTCGGCGCGGGCGATGGCGAAGCCATCGTTGTGGTCGTGGATGATCTTCAGGCGCTGCCGGGCGGTGTCGGAAAGCGGGGTTTCGTAGAGCAGCACGCAGGAGGACTCGCGCGCGCCGCGCCCGACGCGGCCGCGCAACTGGTGCAGTTGCGCCAGCCCGTAACGCTCGGAGTGCTCGATCACCATGAGCGCGGCGTTGGGTACATCGACGCCGACTTCGATCACCGTGGTCGCCACCAGCAGATGCAGTTCACCCGCCTTGAACGCGCTCATCACGGCGGCTTTCGCGTCCGACTTCATGCGCCCGTGCACCAGGCCGATATTCAGTTCCGGCAACAGGGCGACGAGTTCGGCATGGCTCTCCTCGGCCGCGCGCAATTGCAGCTTGTCCGACTCCTCCACCAGCGGGCAGACCCAATATGCTTGTGCCCCGGACAGGCAGTAATCGCGCAGGCGGGCGATCACCTCGTCGCGCCGGTTGGCGTTGATCGTGCGGGTGGCGATGGGGGTGCGCCCGGGCGGCAGTTCATCGATCACCGAGACGTCCAAATCGGCGTAGTAGCTCATCGCCAGACTGCGTGGGATGGGGGTGGCGGACATCATGAGGAGGTGAGGCGTGTTGCTCCCCTCCCCCACCGGGGGAGGGGCTGGGGGAGAGGGAGCGACGGTCAATCTTGCCCACAGGTCTTCCAATACGGCCTCGGTCTCACCCAACACCTGGTTATTCCAATAGCGCACCACCCGGATGCCTTGCTCGTTAAGAAATCTATCTCGCGCCTCGTCGTAGGGTTTGTTTTCCATGTGCTGTCCGCCATCCAGTTCAATCGCGAGTTTGTGCTCATGACAATAGAAATCGAGGTGGTAGGGGCCGATAGGTTTCTGGCGCTGGAATTTGGCGTCAGCAAGGCGGCGGTCGCGCAGGCGTTGCCAGAGCAGGTGCTCGGCGTCGGTTTGTGTTTTTCGCAGTTGACGAGCGAAGGCTAGGGTGTCTTTGGGGAGTGGAAGGTAGTGTCGTGCTCCCTCCCCCCCCGGGGGAGGGCTGGGGAGAGGGGCTGCGGCTGGATCAACCGTCGTTCCCTCTCCCCCGGCCCCTCCCCCGGGGGGGGAGGGGAGAAAACCACCCTTCTCGCGCAGCGCCAGGCGCTGTGCCACCCCGAAGCGGTGTTGTTCGTCGACGACCACGAGGGCGAGGTTGTGGAAACGGACCTCGTTCTGGAACAGGGCATGGGTGCCGACCGCGACGCGCGCGCTGCCATCGGCGATGCCGGCGAGGGCGGCTTTTTTCGCCTTGCCCTTGAGCGCGGCGGCGAGCCAAACGACTTCGATGCCCAGCGGTTGCAGCCATTCCTGGAATTTGAAGTAGAGCTGTTCGGCGAGGATTTCGGTCGGCGCCATCACCGCCGCCTGGTAGCCGGCGGCCAGCGCGGGGAGGAGAGTCAGGGCCGCCACCAGGGTCTTGCCGCTGCCGACATCGCCTTGCAGCAGGCGGTTCATCGGGTGCGGACGCGCCAGATCGCGGTGGATCTCGCGCAGTGTTCGCCGTTGCGCGGCGGTCATGGTGAAGGGCAGGGCGGCGAGCAGGCGTTCCCGCAAACCGCCGTCGTCCGGCAAGGGAATGGCGCGCAGCGCCTGGCGCTGGCGGGCGGCCAGGCGCAGGGACAGTTGCTGGGCCAGGAGTTCGTCGAATTTCAGACGCCGCCAGGCCGGAGTGTCGCGCGACTCCAGCGCTTCCTGGTTGGCGTCGGGGGGAGGGTGGTGCAGGCTGCGCAGGGCCTCCGCGAAACCGGGAAGGCCGGCCGGGATGGGCAGCGGATCGCTCAGGTCGGCATCGTTCAGCGCGCTTTCCACCGCCTTGCGGATGGCGTATTGCGACAGCGCCGCCACGGCCGGGTAGATCGGGGTGAGGCTGTCCGGCAGCGGGGTGGTTTCCCGGACCACGCGGAACTGTGGATGCACCATTTCCGCGCCGAAGAAGCCGGGTCGGACTTCACCCAGCAGGCGTACCCGCGCACCGGGTTTCAACAGGGCTACCTGGCTGGGATAGAAGTGCAGGAGACGGAAGGTCAGGTGGGCATCGTCCGAACCCGCGTCGACCACCTGGACAACCAGTTGCCGGCGCGGCCGGTTCTGAATCTCGCTGTGCTCCACCACCCCCTCGATCTGCGCGATGTCACCCAGGCGGACATCGCGTAGCGGGGTGATGCGGGTTTCGTCCTCGTAGCGCAGCGGCAGATGCAGGATCAGGTCGGCCGGAGCGGCGTAGCCCAGCTTATGAGCGATTTTGTCGATTTCGGATTTCGGATTTCGGATTTCGGATTTCGTCCGATTTCGGATGTTGGAGTTAGCGGTCACCAGTCAAGTCCGAAATCCGAAATCAGAAATCAGAACACCATCACCGCGTCCGCCTCCACCAGCGCCGCGCGCGGCAGGCTGGCGACGCCGACGGCGGCGCGCGCCGGGTAGGGTTGGGTGAAATACCGCGCCATGATCTCGTTGACCTTGGCGAAATGGCCGAGGTCGACGAGGAAGACATTGAGTTTGACGACATCGCCGAGGCCACCACCAGCGGCGGTCGCGACCGCGCGCAGGTTGCTGAACACCTGGTGAATCTGCGCCTCGATACCTTCCACCATTTGCATGCTGGCTGGATCGAGACCGATTTGTCCCGAGAGGTAGACGGTATTTCCCACCTTGACGGCCTGGGAGTAGGTGCCTATGGCGGCGGGCGCGTCGGCGCTGGCGATAATGGTCTTGGTCATGGCGAGGGGGAAGGTTGCATGGTTATGTGGGAGATCAGACGACGTTGCCGCCGCGTTCCTCGCTTTTGCCCTTCATGCGCTGGATGCGGATCACTTCATGGAGGCCGCGCAGGGCGCGCATGAGGCGGGCGAGGTGAAGGCGGTTCTGTACGCTGACGGTGAAATACAGGCTGGTGTAGGCATCGGCTTCTTCTTCCATGCGCACGTTGTCGATGTCGGAACCTTCCGAGGCGATGGCCGCGGCGACCTTGGCCAGCACGCCGCGCTGGTTGGCGACGATGACGCGGATGCCGACTTCAAACTGCTTTTCCAGTTGCGCGGCCCAGGCCACATCCACCCATTTGTCCGGATCTTCACGGTAATGCCGCACCTGCGCGCAGTCGTGGGTGTGGATGATCAGGCCCTGCTCCTTCTTGATCTGGCCGATGATGGGGTCGCCTGGAATCGGGCGGCAGCACTTGCCCAGGCGCACCACCACCCCTTCCGCGCCGCGGATGGGCATGGGGCCGGCGTTCTTGCCGGGCAGCGCGTCGGCCTCTCTGGCCAGGACTTGCCGCGCCACCACGAAGGCGAGTCGCTTGCCCAGGCCGATGTCGGCCAGGGTGTCATCGCGGTCACGGCCGTTTTCCTTCTGGAAACGCTCCCATTGCGCGGTACCCAGGCTGTCCGGCTCGCTGCCCAGGGCGCGCACAGCCTGGTCGAGGAGACGCTCGCCGAGCAGGATGGATTCGTGCCGGTGTGTGCTCTTGAGCGCGCTGCGGATATGCGCGCGCGCCTTGCCGGTAATGGCGAAATGCGCCCAGGCCGGGTTGGGGCGGGCGGATTCCGAAGTCAGCACCTCGACCCGGTCGCCGTTCTTGAGCGGCGTGGACAGGGGCATGAACTCGCCGTTGATCTTGACGCCGACGCAATGGTTGCCCACGTCAGAATGCACGCTGTAGGCGAAATCGACCGCCGTGGCGCCGCGTGGCAGGGCGACGATGCGTCCCTTGGGCGTGAACACGTAGACCTCGTCGGGGAACAGGTCGAATTTGATGTGCTCCAGGAATTCCACCGAATCGCGGCTGTCGGCCTGGATGTCGAGCAGGCTTTGCAGCCACTGATTGGTCTGGATCTGCAGTTCCGAGACCGTGTTCTCTCCCGCCTTGTAGAGCCAGTGCGAAGCGACGCCGGCTTCAGCGATGCGGTGCATTTCCTGGGTGCGAATCTGCACTTCCACCGGTGCCCCGAATGGTCCGAACAAGGTGGTGTGGAGGGACTGGTAGCCATTCGGCTTGGGAATGGCGAGATAGTCCTTGAATTTGCCCGGAATGGGTTTGTACAGGGCGTGCATGGCGCCCAGGGCGACGTAACAGGCGCGCGCGTCCTCGACGATGATGCGGAAGCCGTAGATGTCGAATACCTCGGAAAAGGCCAGATGCTTTTCCTGCATCTTGCGGTAGACGCTGTAGAGGTGTTTCTCACGTCCATAGATGTGGGCGGGAATCTGGCAGGTGGCGAGCTTGGCTTCGATCGCCGCGCGGATCTTGTCCACCACTTCGCTGCGGTTGCCGCGCGCCGCCTTCACGGCTTTTTCGATGACCTTGTAGCGGGTCGGGTGCAGGTGCTGGAAGGCCAGGTCTTCCAGTTCCTGATACAGGTGGTTGAGTCCCAGCCGGTTGGCGATGGGCGCGTAGATGTCCAGGGTTTCCTGGGCGATTCGCCCCTGCTGGTCCGGGCGCATCGCGTCCAGGGTGCGCATGTTGTGCAGACGATCGGCCAGCTTGATCAGGATGACGCGCACGTCGCGCGCCATCGCCAGCAGCATCTTGCGGAAATTCTCGGCCTGCGCCTGGGCCTTGTTTTCGAACTGGATTTTGTCCAGTTTGGTGACGCCATCGACCAGCCCCGCCACCGCCTTGCCGAATTCGTGGGCAATTTCGCTGGAGCTGATGCCGGTATCTTCCACCACGTCATGCAACAAGGCGGCGATCAGAGTCTGCGCATCCAGTTGCCATTCGGCCAGGATTTCCGCCACCGCCAGTGGGTGGGTGATGTAGGGCTTGCCGTCCTTGCGCAGTTGGCCGGTGTGAGCGATCTCGGCAAATTGGTAGGCGCGCTGGAACGCCGCGACGTCAGTGTCCTTCAGGTAGGCGATGCAGGCAGGGGGGGGGGCATCATCGGGAGCGATGCCCGGGGTGGAGTCCGCGGCGGGTACCTGTTCCGCGTTCGCCGCCGCTTTCATCGCCCGCTGCCTCGTCGCTCAGCCGTGCTGCTTCTTCAGCACTTCAATGCCGGTCAGGCCCGCCGCGATCTCGCGCAGGGCGAGGACGGCCGGCTTGTCATTGTCTGCTTCCACGCGCGGAGTGGAGCCGGTGGAAATCTGGCGCGCGCGGTAGGCTGCTGTCAGGGTCATTTCAAAACGGTTGGGGATGTGCTTGATGCAATCGTCGACGGTAACGCGGGCCATGAGGTTTCCTTGATGAAATGTTGAGATACGGGGAGTGATTCTAGCGGAATGCGGGGTCAGTCCCCGCGCTGCTTGGCGCGGTGCGGACAGTCTTCCTTCACGCATTCGACGTAGAGATGTAGCGCATGTTCGGTCAGCTTGAATCCGCGCTCGGCGGCGATGGCGCGCTGGCGCGCCTCGATTTCCGGGTCGTAGAACTCTTCCACGCGCCCGCACTGCATGCACAGCAGATGGTCGTGGTGGCCGCCCTGATTGAGTTCGTAGACCGCCTTGTCGTTGTCGAAGTGGTGGCGGATCAGGATGCCTGCCTGCTCGAACTGGGTCAGCACTCGGTAGACCGTGGCCAGGCCGACGTCGACATGCTCGGTCAGCAACATGCGATAGACATCGTCAGCGGTGAGATGGCGTTGGTCGGTGGACTCGAACAGGCCGAGGATTTTGAGGCGCGGGCCGGTGACCTTGAGACCGCTGTGCTTGAGTTGCTCGGTGTTTGCCATCGCTTTTATGACGGGGAAAGGGGTTGCACGCTATGATAGCGCGCCTTTTCTCCCTCTTCCGCGAACCTCCCGCCATTTGCTTATATGCGATTCATCAATCTTTCACCGCGTCTGCTGTCGGCTGGTTCCGCCGCCGCGTTATCGGCGACCCTGCTGGCGGGGTGCGGCAGTTGGTCCAACCCGATCGAACGCGCGATGGATCGTATCTCGCCCTATAAAGCCGATATTCAACAGGGCAATGCCATCAGCCAGGACATGCTGGCCAAACTCAAACCCGGCATGACGCCTTCCCAGGTCCGCTTTGTGCTGGGGACCCCGCTGCTGGTCGATCCTTTCCGCAACAATCGCTGGGATTATGTCTACCGCCTGGAGAAGGGCGGCAGGCTGATCGAGAGCAGGCGCGTTACCGTGGTATTCGAGAACGACAAGCTGAAAGGCATCGAGGGAGATGTGGTGCCAGCAACGGCGGAGAAGCCGGAAGCCAAGCCGGACGGGGAGAAGAAATGATCAAGGTGGTGATCGCGGGCGCTTCCGGACGCATGGGCCGCGCCTTGCTGGAAGCGCTGGTCGACGCGCCGGACCTCTGTTTGCATGCGGCGCTGGATCGTCCCGGTAATCCCGCTCTGGGGCGCGACGCGGGGGAGTTGGTCGGCACCCGGTTGGGCGTCGTGGTCAGCGACGACGTGGCTGCCGCTCTCGATGGCGCCGATGTGCTGATCGACTTCACCCGTCCCGAAGCCACCCTGCGCCACCTGGCCTTGTGTCAGGAGAAAGGTGTGGCCGCGGTGATCGGAACCACCGGTTTCGATGCTCAGGGCAAGGCGGCCATCGCCGCCGCCGCGCGACAGATTCCCGTGGTGTTCGCACCCAATATGAGCGTTGGGGTCAATCTGGCGCTCAAGTTGCTGGACATGGCCGCGCGCGTGCTGAATGAAGGTTTCGATATCGAAATTATCGAGGCACATCACCGGCACAAGGTGGATGCTCCTTCCGGCACCGCGCTGGCATTGGGCGAGGCGGTGGCCAAGGCGCTGGGACGCGATCTGAAAACCTGCGCGGTGTATGGGCGCGAAGGGGTGACCGGCGAGCGTGCTCCTTCCAGCATTGGTTTCGCTACCGTGCGTGGTGGTGATATCGTCGGCGACCACACGGTGTTGTTCGCGGGGACTGGCGAGCGGCTGGAAATCACCCACAAGGCCAGTAGTCGCATGACCTTTGCCCTGGGTGCCCTGCGCGCGGCACGCCACATCGCCGGGCGCACGAACGGACTGCTCGATATGCAGGATGTATTGGGCCTGAGTTAGCGGTTGTTTGAATAAACATAATTAGGATGGTTGGATGCGGCTAAGCGGCTGGTTCCTCCTGATGTTTTTTTCGCTGCAGGCTACCGCGGTGGAAGTTGTTGTCAATCGTGGCGTGGCGGGCACCAGCATAGCGCGGGCTACCGCGCGCGCGTTCTTCGGCATGCGTCTGAGCAAGTGGCCGGATGGCCGGCCGGTGCAGGTGTTTGTGCTGCCGGATGGACACCCGACCCATGCCGCGCTGTGCAAGGAACAACTCAATCTTTATCCCTATCAATTGCGCCAGTCCTGGGACCGCTTGGTCTATTCAGGCATGGCACAGGCACCCATCGAGGTGGCCACAGAAGAAGAAATGATCAGCCGGGTGGCAACGACCCCCGGTGCTCTGGGCTATGTCAGGAGGGTGAAGCAAAATGACCCTGTCAAAATACTCTATGTCGAATAAAACCATCCGTTCCCTCATTTATGCGTTAGCGCTGCCGATATTTCCCGCCGAGGCGGTCGAACTGGGCCAGCGGGTGCAGGTACACGGATTTCTCAGCCAATCGCTGGTGCGTACCAGCGACAACCGTGTCGGGGGGCGTAGCAACGATGGGGTGGCTACTGATATGCGGGAAATTGGAGGCAATCTGTCCTGGCGGCCCAGCGCGGACTGGCTGCTTTCCGGTCAGTTGCTGGCGCGCTGGGCGGGCGAGTCGGATGGCGGTGATCTGCGTCTCGACTACGGTTTCGTCGATCGTGGTCTGCTTGCCGATGGCGATTCCGCGGTGGGTGTGAGACTGGGCAAGATCAAGAACCCTTATGGCTTTCACAACACCACGCGCGATGTCGCGCATACCCGGCCAGGCATCATCATGCCGCAATCGATCTATATGGATCGGGCACGTAATTTCTGGTTGGCCGCGCCTGGTGTTTCGCTGTACGGCAACCACGAGGGCGCCGATGGCAATTTGTCCTGGCAGGTCAGCGCCTTGCGGCCGGAAGTGGATGACCCGGATCTCAACTATTTCATGCTTGGGCGCAATTTCGGCCATTTCCAGGGCAAGAACTCCTGGCTCGGCCAAGCCATGCTGGAAAGTGCCGGCGGGCGCTGGCGCGCCGGCCTGTCGCTGGGCGAGATGGCGATGAAGTACCACCCCAGCGGTGTCTCTGGAGACCTCACCGCCGGCCAGACACGTCTGCCTACATGGGTTCTTTCGCTTGAACACAACACGGAGTACTGGTCGCTGACGGGCGAATATTCGCAAACCAGTGTCTACAGTAGCGGTTATGGAGCCGCCGATATCGAGAAAGACAACACCACCGAGGCCGGATATATACAGGCCACGCGCCGCTTTTCAGGGGGGTGGCAGGGGTTCCTCAGGTATGACGTGTTCTATTTCGACAAGACGGATCACGACGGCACGGCATTCGCCGCCTCCACCGGCTACCGCTTCCCCGCCCATATGCGCTTTGCCAAGGACTGGTCGCTCGGCGTGCGCCGGGATGTAGGGCGCTGGGCCTGGTCGGGAGAATGGCACCATGTCGATGGCACTGCCTGGCTGTCGCCGACGGATACCCCGATCGCGGCGACGGTACGCAAGTGGGATTTGTTGCTGCTGCAAGGCGCCTGGTATTTCTGACGCCATGAACGGCAGATCGGGTAACGCTGCTCCGTTCTTTTTTGGTATCCGTGGGCAGATCATCCTGCTCTCAGGTCTTATCCTGGCCCTGACCGCCACTGTCTTTACCTGGCTGCAGTTGCGCCATTTCGATCACTTGCGGGAGCAGAACTGGACGCTGCAACGCCAGCAGAGCCAGGATCTGGCGGCGCGCCTGTTTGTGCATCAATCGGCTCGCCTGCAATCGCTAGCCACCCTGGTGGCTGATCTGCCGGGTGTGCGCCCCGCGCTGCGTGAAGGCTCGCCATCGATGCTGCGCCAGGTATTGCAGCCGTTCTGGCCAGAACTCAATCTGACCCATGGTCTTGATCGCGCGGCGTTTTTGTCGCCCGACGGACATGTCCTCGGTGATTGGGGCTTGTCCACTGGCAACCTCACGATAAAAAGCCTGGCTCTGGAGGCGGTACGCCGCGAGTTGCCGGCTTACAGCCTGGATTGCACAACCACCTGTTTTTTTACCGCCGCCGTTCCCCTGGTGGAGCGTGGCAAGACTGTGGGCGCGGTCGTTCTGGCCGCCGGTTTGCAGGATCTGATCATGGATTTTCGCAGCCTCTCCGGTATGGAAGTGGCTTTGCTGGGCCAGCTTTCTGGAAGTGATGGCACTCAGCCCGGCGTTTTCGGTGGTCGCCTGCTTTCCGTCAGCGGCGGCGCGAAGTATGAGGAACTCCTGCGTTCCATGCGGCCGGAAGAGCGTCTTGGAGAGGGGTATTCATTGGAGCGCGGTGACCGCCTTTATCAGTTGTTCCTGTTCAACGCGCCCGCCATCGGGGGAGATAAGGTTCGCTTCCTGATCATGCGGGACAGCACCGCGAGCGCTCGGCAAATGCGCGCGGCGGTTTGGAACAGCACGTTGTTGGGGGGGGCGGTTCTGCTGTCCGCCATGCTCATGCTGTATGTGTTGTTGCGTCCCAGCATGAATCGCATCAAGCAGGCTGTGCGCGCCTTGCCTTTGCTGGGCGAAGGCTTATTCGCGGAAGCGCGCGGCGCTTTCCACGGCCGCAAGAGTCGTTTGTTCCGGGACGAGGTGGATGATCTCGGGCGCCTGACCTACGCTTTGGCCAATACGCTGGAACATCTGCAGGCGCAGTCCCGGCATCACGCCACTTCGCTCCAGGCTCAGGCCGCCCAACTCGAGCACGAACGCGATTTCGTGGCGGGACTGCTCGATACGGCACCGGTACTGATCCTGACTTATGCCGCGAATGGACGCATTCGTCTGGCCAACGCCCATGCCATCCGAGCCACTGGGCTTCCCGCGCGTTCGGTGAACGCCGCGAACTTCTCTGATTTATTCCTGAAGCCGGCGCAGCGCGGTCACTACCTGGATAGCCTGGCGCGTCTGAAAATCGGCATTCCCCTCCAGGGTGAAGGCACGCTCGTCTGTTCAGATGGCAGGGAACGCGAGATCGTCTGGTTCCACTCACGCCTTGACGAAGTGGATGGCGAGACCGCCTACCTCTCGGTTGGCCTGGATGTCACCGACCACAAGCAGGCGGAGCTTCGTCTCTCCCTGCTGGCCGACCACGATGTGGTCACTGGCATGTACAACCGGCGCGCTTTCAAGCGCGAACTGGAATACCGACTCGGCCTGGGCGAACACGGCATCCTGTTGGTGTTCGACATCGACGAATTCAAATCGGTGAACGAGGCCGGAGGGCAGGCAGCGGGTGATGCCGTCCTGCTCCAGTTCGCACGCCTGTTGCAGGGGCTGTCCACGGCCCCTGCCTTGGCCGCGCGTCTGGGTGGTGACGATTTCGCCTGTGCTTTCCCGGGTTTGACCTCGGCTGAGGCGATTGTCCTGACGCGCAATGTTAATCAGGGCATGCTGCATCTACACCAGAGTACGGAAGTCGGCAGCAGTCGCCGCCTTTCGGTCAGCGTGGGTGTCGTCGCCTATCCCGAGCAAGGTGACAACGCCGACGCGCTCCTTGGCAACGCCGATGTGGCGCTTTCCCAGGCGCGCGCCAAGGGGCATGGCTCCTGGCATCTCTACAGCGTCGATGATCCGTACAAGGAGGTGGCCAGCCGGCGTGCCCATTGGCGTGAGGAAGTCGAGCAGGCGCTGGAGACAAACCGTTTCGTGATGCACTTCCAGCCGATCCAGCACATCGCGTCAGGGCGGATCAGCCATTACGAAGCCTTGCTGCGCCTGTGCAACCGCGATGGCAGCCTGACACCGCCCGGGTTATTCATCGACGTGGCCGAGAGTACCGGTCTGATTCGCCGCATCGACCGTTGGGTGATCGAGGCTGTGGTGAAATTCGTCGCCCTCCAGGACCCACTTGTGAAAGTGGCGCTCAATCTGTCCAGCCGAAGTTTCGACGACGACGCCGCATTCGAGGTTTTGCAAGCCATGCTGGAGCGGCATCAGGTCGCGGGTGAACGCCTGTTGCTGGAAATCACGGAAACCGCCGCGCTGGCCAACTTCAAGGGGGCCACGCGCATCATGGGCAAGTTCCGTGGCCTCGGTTGCGCCTTTGGTTTGGACGACTTCGGTGTGGGCTACAGTTCGTTTCAATACCTCAAGGAACTGCCGGTGGACTTCGTCAAGATCGACGGCTCCTTCATCAAAGGCCTCACCAACAATCCGGATGACGTGGTTTTCGTGCGGGCACTGACCGATGCCGTGCGCGGCTATGGCAAGACCACGGTGGCAGAATTCGTCGAGGACGAGGCCACCCTGGCCATCCTGCGCGTGATCGGCGTTGATTATGCGCAGGGTTACCTGATCGGGCGGCCGGCGCCGGAGCTTCTCTGATTTCGGATTTCGGATTTGCGATTTCGGATTTGAAACCCGCGCGCTTGCGCGCGCCCGAAATCCGAAATCCGAAATCCGAAATCCGAAATCCGAAATCCGAAATCCGAA
>CAZIUC010000005.1:0-111557 GCA_964542455.1 uncultured Thiobacillus sp.
GCACGTACGGATCTGTGCGGGGGGCAGCGGGTAACCGCTGGCCCTATCGCGACCCGGCCAGGTTGGGGATGTTCTCCCGCACGCTGCTGCCGTCTTCGCCGTGGCAATAAACACAAAGAAAGGTCGCGCGCTTGCCCGCCTCGCGCGTTTTCGGGTTGTTTATTGCCTGTTTGATAAGGGCTTCGTAATCGGGGGTGGCGGTGGTTGATGTTGCCTTACCCGGGGCGGCAAGGGCGGCGGACAGGGACAGAGTAATACCCAGGGCAAGGCCGAGGGCGGTGACGCGCTGCTTGGACATGATGGTCATCCATATTTTTGATCGCACTGGGCGACTTGTTCTCCTCTCGGGCTTGGTGGGAGGCTGGCAGCCTCGTATCAACCGGCTATGGCAAGCCCGACCAGTCGATTGATTTCTTCGAGCAATTCTTCTTCCTGATAGGGCTTGCCCATATAAGCGTTCACCCCGAGTTCCCGCGCGTGGCTACGATGTTTATCCGCCGTGCGGGAGGTGATCATGATGATGGGCAGGTCGCGCGTGACGCCGCTGGCACGCACATGGCGCGCCACTTCGAAGCCGTCCATGCGCGGCATCTCGATATCCAGCAACATGATGACGGGCATTTCATCTTCCAGGGCTTCCAGCGCTTCCACGCCATCGCGCGCGGTAGCCACACGGAACCCTTCGCGTAGCAGGAATCGAGTGGTGATTTTTCTTACCGTGAGGGAGTCGTCGACCACCAGGACCAGCGGAGCCAGTGTCTTTTCCTGTTCCTCGACCTCGATTTCGCGTCGCGGCGCCCGTTCCGCCAACTGGAACGGGTTGATGATCAGGGCGACGCGACCATCGCCGAGTACGGTGGCGCCACTGACGCCGGCGATACGCGCCAGTTGCGGGCCGATATTCTTCACCACGGCTTCAAAATTGCCTTCCATGGCATCCACCCGGATTGCCAGACGTTGCTCACCGGAACGCAATAGCAGAATGGTGCGGTAACGGCCTTCGCCGGCCTGCGCCGAGCGTCCCACCAGTTCCGCCAGGGTGCGCAGGGGGAATATCTCATCGTCCAGCGTCACTTCGCCGGCTTCGTGCAGGGCGACCATCTGCTCGGGGCGGACTTCACGCACCAAAGCAATGATGTTGGCAGGAAGTGCGTAGGTGACGCCGCCCGCGCGAGTCAATACGACCTGGGATAACGCCAGCGTAAGTGGCAAATGGATAGTGAATCGCGCCCCCGCGCCGGGGCTGGTCATCAGGCGCACACGACCACCAATATCGGCGATTTCACTGCGCACCACATCGAGGCCGACGCCGCGTCCGGCCAGTTCGGTGACTTCCTCGGCGGTGCTGAAGCCGGAACGGAACAGTAGTGCTTCCAACTGCTCGTCACTGGCTTCGGCGTCCGCCTCCAACCAGCCGTGGCTCACCGCGCGCGCGCGCACGGCGGCATGGTCGATGCCGATGCCGTCGTCGCTCAGTTCGAGCACGATTTCATTGCCTACCTGGCGGGCCGACAGACGAACTTCGCCGTATTCCGGTTTGCCGGCGGCGGCGCGAATCTGTGGGTTCTCGATGCCATGGGCCACGGCATTTCGGACCAGGTGTTCCAATGGCGCGGCGATCTTGTCCAGCACCGTGCGGTCGATTTCGGTCTGACCACCGTCGATTTCCAGCTGTGCGCGTCGCCCGGTTTCCTTGGCGGCCTGGCGTACCACGCGGTGCAGACGCTCGGCCAGGTTGTTCATTGGCACCATGCGAATGTGCATGAGTTGCTGTTGCAGGGTGCGCGTCATGCGCGACTGCTGGATCAAGGCGCTGTCGGCCTCGGTCAGGCCGGACAGCAGGTTGTCCTGCACCGTGGATACGTCGTTCACGCTTTCCGCCAGCAGGCGGGTGAGTTCCTGCAGACGCGAGAAACGGTCGAATTCCAGCGGGTCGAACTGGGATTCATCCTCCATTTGCGAGAGGCGAGAACGCATCTGGGTCTCCGCCTGGATTTCCATTTCCCGCAGTTGCGAGCGTAGGCGGTCGACGTTGGACGACAGTTCCTGCGCGCTTTGCTTGTAGCCGGAAAGCACGTTTTCGATACGAGCGCGGGCGATGGAGACTTCACCGGCTTCGTTGAGTAGGGTGTCCAGAATGTCGGATTTCTGGCGCAGGCTTTGGCGTAGGCGCAGTTCGTCGTCCATGCGCGCGGCTGCTTCCCGCTCTGGGCGCGTGGACATGGGCGGCGCGGTCGTCGGAAGCGACTCTGCTGTCGCCGGGGCGGGCGCCGCCGCTGTGCCGCCCTTGTAGCGCTGGATCTCGTCGGCAATGCGATCGTAGGCGGCTTCGAGGGTGTCGAGCAGCGCTGCGTCGGCGGCCGCGCTGCCCAGGTCGATGATTTCGCTTTCCAGGCCGTGTACGTCTTCACCCAGGGTCATGGCGCCGGCCATGCGAGCTGAACCTTTCAGTGTGTGCAAGCTGCGTTTCAGCGCGTCGCGCGGCTGGGCATCATCCGGATCGCTACGCCAGGTACGTAGCGCCGTACCTATCTGCGGCAGCAGCGTGGTGGCTTCTTCCAGAAAAATCGGCAAAAGCTGGCTATCCAGGTCGTCCTGGGTGGTCTGAGCCACGGGGCTGACGGGCGTCGGAGTCGGACTTGTTGTAACGGCAACTGGAACGGGTGCCGGAGTGGGCGGCTGCTTGATGGAGGTGGTCGTGACCTCAGGGGGCGTTACCGTCGTGGCCGGTACCGCGTCGTCACTGGCTTCGGGGGGGGGTGCCTCCGGGGCTGAAATAACGGTCGGCAGCGCTTCTTCAGTGCCTGCCTCGGTGACCACCTCATCGGCAACCAAGCTGGCGAGCAGGGTGTCGATGATCGGCATGGGTTGCGGGAAACGGTGTTCCAGAATGCCATGCACGCAGGCCGCGAGATGGCCGGTGACGGCCTCCAGTGTGCCGGTGGCTACTTCCGCGAGGGGTTGGGTTTTGTCCGGCCATTCACTGGCCCAGGTTTCCACCGCGTGGCCGGCGTCGGCCAGCGGTGTGAAGCCTGTGGTGCGGGCAATGCCGGCCAGGGTATGGGCGGAACGGATGAAGGTTTCCCAGGCACCGGGATGCAGGTTGTGGCCGAGGATGCCCAGGGCGCTACCCATGTCGGCCAGGCGCTGACCCGCTTCGTCGCTGAATATGCGGAACAGTTCGGCGGACAGGATGTGCTTGCCGATGGTGACGGTGTCGTCTGTGGTGGGTGCGGTGGCGGTGCTGCCGGCCACCGTGGCGTTTTCCGCCCGGGTGCCGGCTTCAGGCTTTGGGGGCGCCGCCTCCGCGGGTTTTCCCTGGTCGCGCAGGCTGCGCGCGACCTGGACCAGATGCCCGCCTTCCACCCGTACCTGGCCTTGCTGTTCCAGTTCCATGATCCAGACCTGGAAGGCGTTGGCGGTGTCATCTATGAATTGCAGCATCTCGTTGCTCGGAGCGCGTTCGTCTCGCAGCCACTGGTTGAGTGTCTGTTCCACCTCCCAGGCCAGTTCCGCCAGGTCAGTGAGGCCAACCATGCGGCCGCTGCCTTTGAGGGTATGGAAGCCGCGCCGGATCGAGGTGAATGCCTCGCTATCGTAGGGGCTGACGTGCAGCCGAGAGATCTGGATGGCGATGTTGCCGAGTACGTCCTGGGCTTCCTCGATGTAGGTGAACAGGATGTCGCGGTCGATGGCATCGTCCGAGGCAGCGGCCAGGCGCAGCGCATCGGCGCTGGGTGCCTGTGCGGGCGAACTAATGGCAGGTGTGATGTTCTCTAGCGCCTGGCGTATCTGTTCAGGGGTGGTTGCGGTTTCCAGCGCCTGCACGGCTGCGTCTGCCTGGTCACGCAGGTCGCTGTCGGCAACCAGATCGGCATCGCGCGCCAGTTGAATGAGGTCGGCCTTGAGGGCGGCGCGGCCTTGCGGTTGGGCGCCTTGATCGGCCCATTGCCGCGCCGACTCCTTGATCTGCTCGGCCTCGCCGCGCAGTTGCGTTTCCACGGTGGCTTCTTGTGGACCGCTGGCCATGGGCCTGTCCAGCAGGGTCCTCAGCGCTTTGCTATCGTCGCGGCCATAGCGCAGTGCTTCTATGTAAAGGCCGAGATAGGACAGGGCTTCCGCCACCCAGTCGAGGTCTTCCGGGGCGATTTGCGCATCGCTTTCGGCAAAGTAGGCGACCCGACGCGTCGCTTCGTTGACCAGTTCCGCCGCCACCTCCAGTTGCAGGATGTTGAGGGCGCCGACGATCTGTTTCATCAGTGTCGGCACCATGGGCAGGCTGCCGCGTTGCGTCGCGTCACGGAAGAACTTGTCGAGGATGTCTTCAGCCTGGTTGAGGTTGGCCTGGATTTCCTGGGTGACCTGAGCCAGGACCAGTTTTTCCTGGGCGGCGTGCGAGAACTCATCGAGCAGATCCACCCGCGGAATGCGCGAGGTGTCGAACATCGGGTCGATGGCCGCTTGCAGGCGCATAGCCTGGGTGTCGCTCTGGCGGTCGAACTCGGGGCCGAGATGTTCGAAGTGGTCAGCGGCATTCTGCGTGAGCAGCAGACCGGTGGCCATTTCCAGTTGCAGGGCTTCGTTCTGGGTCGCGTCGGCGGCGCCGGGCAGGCGCTTGGCCACGGCCTGCATGATGCGGGCAAGAGATTGCAGGGCACCATTGGGCAGGCGTGTGCTGCTCTCGAACAGAGCCAGAGCCGCGCTCTGGAACGGTTCCAGGCTTTCCGCGCGGCCGGCGCAGTAACGCATCCAGTGGTCCTTGGCGCTGGCAAGGCTGTCCTGCAGGTTGGACAGGTGTGGCAGGTGTGCCTCAGCCAGGCCGTTGCCGGCTTGTGGCGGTAGATAGCGCTCCAGTTGGAATAGATCGCGCGCTTCCGCGACACGGCCGCTGGGGGCGCTGTCCTGGGCAACGTAATAGAGCACGTCGCGGAACAGGCGCTCGGCGAGCTGGCGCGAGCCTTCCATAAGGCGGCGCATTTGCAGGTCAATGCGGCCGCACAGGCGCTTGAGCCAGAAATCGCTGGGAGCGCCATTGCGTCGCAGCAGTTCCATGAGGCCGGCGGCGGTCCACCAGAATGTGTATTGGGACGGCCCGGGGGCAAGGCGCTCGACCGCGCGCACGGCCTGATCCATCAGCATCAGTCCGGCGGTCTGTTCCTTGTCGCGCAGGAATTGCAGCAGGCCTTTCTGATACTGGGAACGTGCTTTGCGGATGGCGCGCGCGCGGCTGGCGTCGTCCATCGGCAATTCCGGCTCGGCGCGGGGCGCGCGCACCTGGGTGTCCGGGTAGAACAACTCGCTGGGGGCGGGGGAGTCGCCACCACGTCGCAGCATGACCTCCTGGTAGATCGGGGCGAGCTTCATCTCGACGTGTGGGGCACCTCCCATCAGGCCGTCAAGATAGGACTGGATGGCGTTGATCGCGCGCAGCGCGATTTCTGTTGTCTTGTCGTCGCGCAGCTCGGCCTTGTCCGCCATGGTCGAGATCAGGCGTTCGGTTTCCGCCGTGAGCAGGGAGAGGCCGCGCAGATCGACGATCTGCAGAGCGCCATAGACCTGGTGCAAATGCGCAGCGGCGCTCTTGAGCGGTGTGGTGTCACTGCCATTCCAGTCAGCCAGCGTCTTTTTCGCGGCTTGAAGCGCATTGTCCAGTTCCGCTTTGACCCAGGTGAGCGACCCCAGGTCGAACTCCATCTCCAGTTCCATGCTCATGCTACCAACTCCTTACCGTGAAAGCCGCGTGGCGACTCTCGATGTGCCCTCGCCCGCCGGCGGATGCCTGAGCGGCGGCGCTGCATCAGAGGGGGGTGAGGGAAACGGGCATGGCGCATGCGCTGCATGATGTGTGCTCGCCCTTTTCCATGCCTGCCGTGTGATCAAAGCTTGAAGCCCGAGACGGAAACTTTCAGTTCATCCGACAGCAGCGACAACTGGCCGATCGACACCGCGCTACGTCGCGCGCCTGCGGATGCCTGGCCGGTCACCGCGAGAATCTCGCGCATGTTCTCGGCGATGTGCTGGGCGGTACCGGTCTGCGCCTGGGTGGCGTCCGAGATGCTCTGGATCAGGCGCGCCAGTTCGTCCGACACCGATTCGATCTCCGCGAGCGAGTGGCCGGCCGCGTCGGACAGCACGGTTCCCTCCACCACGCCCTGGGTGGAGCTTTCCATCGCGTTCACCGCGTCCTGGGTGTCGCTCTGAATGGTCTTGACGATGGCGCCGATGCGTCGTGTCGCCTGGGCGGAGCGTTCCGCCAGTCGCTGCACTTCTTCCGCCACCACGGTGAAGCCGCGTCCCGCTTCGCCGGCCGCCGCCGCCTGAATCGCGGCGTTCAGCGCCAGCACGTTGGTCTGTTCGGTAATGTCCGAGATCAGGTCCACGATCTCGCCAATCTCCTGGGAGGATTCGCCCAGTCGCTTGATCCGCTTCGAGGTTTCCTGGATCTGGTCGCGGATCGAGTTCATGCCGGCAATGGAGTTGCGCACCGAGTCACCGCCCTTCCGGGCGGTGGCCAGCGATTGCTCGGCCACTCGGGCGGAGTCGGCGGCGTTTTGCGACACCTGCGCGATGGAGGCTGACATCTGACTCACCACTTCGCTGGTCTCGGTGATCTGCCGTGACTGACGTTCGGCGGCGGCGAGGAGTTCGTCGGAACTGGCCCGCGCCTCGGAGGCCGCCAGGGTCACCTGCTCGGAGGCGCGGTTGATACCCTGCACCAGCAGTCGCAACTCCTCGATGGCGTAGTTGACCGAGTCGGCAATGGCGCCGGTGATGTTCTCGGTCACGGTGGCCTGCACGGTCAGGTCGCCATCGGCCAGGTCGCCCATTTCGTTCAGCAACTTCAAAATGGCTTCCTGGTTGCGCTGGTTTTCCTGAGCGGCTTCTTCGGCGCGGCGGCTGGCCTCACCCACGTTGAGCACGCCGAGCGCCAGCAGAGCGGCGAGGGCGAGCAAGGCGAACACGATGGCGAGGAACAGCGAGATACCGGCTCCCATTGCCTGGTAGCGTTGGGTGAGTCGCTGGGTCAGCGTGAGCAGTTTTTCCGACTCGTCGAACAGTTCGCGCGCCGCGCGTTTGGCTTCCACCAGTTGCGGCATGTTCTTGAGAATGCTGTCGACCTGTTTTTCGAAGGCGGTAAATACCTCGCGCAAGTCCAGCAGTTTGTCGTGCGCATCCGCGTCCGAGACTTTCACCACGCCGATGTCGCTGTTGCCTTCGATCAAGCCCTGCAATACCTCACGGAAGGTACGCACGTCCTGGCCCAACTGGTAGGCTGTTTCCGGGTTGATCTGGTCGGAGGAGAGCAGGGCGTTGGCGTTCTTCGCCATGCGCTGAGTCCAGAGCGCTTGCTGGTTGGCGAAGGCGAGTTGTTTCTTGGAGTCGGCGGGGAGCAGTGATATGACCTGCTCGGCCAGATCCAGCAACTCCGTATTGCGCTGGTTGATTTCCGACAGCGCGAGACCAAGCGCGACCAGCGTGTTCTGCTGGGTGACCAGTGCCTGGATGTCCTTCCTGGATACCTCCCAACGCTTTTTCAGTTCACCGAGTTCGCCTTGCATGGAGCCGGGTGAAGAGGGGACACCGGCGCCGCCGTCGATCAGGGTGGTAAGACCGTCAGCAAAGGCTTGCCGGCTTTCATCCAACTGCTTGAACGCGACCTTGTTGCCCAGCACGGCTTGTTGCGCGGTCTTGCTGTAACGCTGCGAGAGCATCTGCAGGCGGGTGGAAATTTCCACATATTCCGCGCGGTTACCCACTTGGACCGTGTACCAGATCATCAACAGCGCGGCCAATAGCAGGGAGACCAGCAGGGTCAGCACCACGGCGGGGTGGCGTTGTTCCGCCGGCAGCCTGCTGAGCAGGGGCAGCCGAGACGGGTCCAGTGTCATCCCGCGGCTCAGCAGGGTGGCCAAGCGTGAGCCCAGGTTGTCGAAAGACTTGCCGGTTTCTATTTGCGGCTTGTTGATTGCCATTGTTGTCTCCACATCCTCTACCGTTTTCGCTGACGCGAAAGATCTCAAATTACAACCCGGCTTCCAGGAAAGCCGGGGACGCAACCAGTTTTTCCACATCGAGTTCAGTCCAGACCTGATCGTCCAGGCCGCGCCACTGGCCCATGGACCAGGGTGTCGCGGCACCCGGTGATGTTTCCCGCATCAGCTTGTCCAGCGAGCGCAGGCCGAGCGTGCGCTCGATGCGCAAGGCGGCATTGACGCCGAAGCGAGGGTGCGTCAGCAGGAGATGTGATTCTCCCGGGGGCAAGGCTTCCGCGAGATTCAGGAAGGCACCCAGATCGGTGCAGCCGAACAGCGCGCCGCGCACGCTGGCGACCCCGGAAAACCAGGGCCGCACCCAGGGCACCGCGATCAGTTCCGGGACCGTCACCACTTCGTTGATCTGTTCCAGGCTGACCAGCCAGTGGCGACCGCCGGCAATGAAGCCCAGCTTGGAAGAGGGCCCGCTGGCCGCCTGAGCGGCCTTGAGCTTTTCCGCGAGCTGGGTCTGGAAATCCCGGAGGCTTTGCTTGTCCTTCATGGGGCTTCCTGTCGGCTACTGGCCCAGCGCCTTGATCTTGGCCAGCAAGTCCTCGGCCGCGACCGGTTTTACCAGGTAGTCGATGGCGCCCTGACGCAAGCCCCAGACACGATCGGTTTCCTGGTTCTTGGTGGTGCACATGATGACCGGGATGGCCTTCGTGGCCGGGTCGCGCGAAAGCATGCGCGTGGCCTGAAAGCCATTGAGGCCGGGCATGACCACATCCATCAGGATCAGGTCGGGTTTCTCCTGCTTGGCCTTGGCGACACCCTCCTCACCGGTTTCGGCGGCGAGGACTTCAAAGCCGTTTTTGCGCAGGAGATCGGTCAGGAAATAGCGCTCCGTTGGCGAGTCATCCACGACCAGGATGGTCTTTATCGGCATGGTGTTCCTCTTGCTTTTTGAATCAGGCGGGGGCAATCAGCTGGTACGGGCGCGATGGCGACGCACGGCGTCGAGAAGGGTGTCCTTGGTGAAAGGTTTGGTCAGGTATTCATCCGAGCCGACCATGCGGCCACGCGCCCGATCGAACAGCCCATCCTTGCTTGAAAGCATGATCACCGGCGTGTCACGGAAGCGGGCGTTTTTCTTGATCAGAGCGCAGGTCTGATAACCGTCCAGACGCGGCATCATGATGTCCACGAATATCACTTCCGGCAGATGGTCGGCGATCTTGGCGAGGGCATCGAAGCCGTCTTCCGCCAGAATTACTTCGCAGCCGGTCTGCAACAGGAAGATTTCGGCGCTACGACGAATGGTGTTGCTGTCGTCGATCACCATCACCTTGGTACCCGCCAGGTTATTGGAATTGTCCACTCCACTCTCCGTATTTTCGAGTTCTGTTCAGGAGCCTTGTTTTACCGGATAACCCGCCGCTTTCCATGCCGGCAACCCGGTGCGGAACCAGTAGACCCGCTTGAAGCCTCGCTTGACCATGTAGCGCGCCGCCTTGTAGCTGAACCAGCACTCCGCGCCATTGCACTGAAAGATCATGGCGGCATTCTTGTCCTGAGGCAGTTTGGACAGGTCGAAATGGTCGACCGCATCGTCGTAGTCGACTTCCTTGGGGCTGTTCAGTCCATAGGGCACGCTGGTCGAGCCTGGGATATAGCCGTTGAGTCGGTGCGCGGCCGGGCGCACATCGAACAGCGGTACGCCCTGGGCCATCAGTTGCTTGACCTGGGCGGCGGTGGCGATATTGGCGCCCGGCAGCACCTCGGGAGTGAAGAAACCGCGCGTGGAGACATATTCGAAGTCAATCTTGTCGGCGGGGTCGAAGCTGCCGAATTTGACCCGGTTCAGGCGCTTTTCCAGGTTTTTATCGAGCCGGGTGAAGGCCGAGCGTATCTTGTCCTTGAGGCCATCGTCGAGTTTGCCGCTGACCACCACGCCGGCGCTCGGTACTTCGGGAAAGGTTTTCACGACGATACCGTTGTGTTCCCGCTTGATCCATTCGCGCGCTTCTTCTTCCGGCAGCACCGCGAGATCGGCCTGGCCGATTTCCATGGCGTAGAGCACCGCGCCGTACAGCGTCATGTGCATGGTCCGCCCGAAATAAGTGCTGGGCGACAAGCCCAGAGCGTTCATCTCGCCCTTGAACATGTAGCTGACCAGGGACTCACGGTGCGGTAGGGCGATGCGTTTGCCGCGCGCGGCTTCCAGCGATTTGACGTTCGCGCTGTTGCGCGCCACCAGCGCGACCCGGGTGCTCTGCTCGGTCTTGGCGACCGGCACATAGCCATTGCGCATGGCCAGGCCGACCAGTTGCGCGGGGGCCAGCAGCAAGGAGTAGGAATTGGTGCGGATACGTTCGCCTACCCGTTCTGCATTCTGGGTCATGACCAGTTTTACCGGCTGGCCAATGCTGCTCGAGAGGTATTTGGCAAGGTCGTTGAATACGGCCTGGGTGCCGATGTGGTCACGTTCCTGGTCGTAATCCAGTGTGACGTTGAAGAGCAATTCTCCTCGCGCCTGGGCATTGATCGCTGTAGTGACCGCGACCAGGGCGATGAGAGTGGCGATTATCCAGCGCATAGGTGTGCTCCTTTGTTACTGCTCCCTTCGAAAATCCTCCCTGGAGCGGCAGGCTGCAGCGCAGTGGCGGCCATTCTGTACGGATAGCCATCAAATTGCCACCATCTCGAAGTCTTCCTTGCGGGCGCCACATTCCGGGCAGACCCAGTTGGGCGGCACGTCCTCCCAGCGAGTGCCGGGGGGGATGCCTTCGTCCGGGCTACCCGTCGCCTCGTCATAGAGATAACCGCACAGCAGGCACATCCAGGTTCTATATTCCATCGGCAAAAGCGGCTTAGTACTTATGTAATAAGATCGCATTCTGCCCCGCCAATTCGATAACGCCAAGCATGTCCACCTCAGTTCCCAAGCCCCCCCCGCCCATCGTGCTGGTTTTCGCCGGCACGGACCCGACCGGCGGTGCCGGCCTTCAAGCCGATATCCTCACCCTGGCCAGCCTGGGTTGCCATCCGCTCTCCGTGGTTACCGCCGTCACGGTGCAGGACACGGTGGGAGTGGATGACTTCCTGCCGATGGAGGCCGAGTGGATTGCCGATCAGGCGCGCAGTGTGCTGGAGGACATGCCGGTGGCGGCGATCAAGATCGGCATGATCGGCAGCGTCGAAGCCGTGGCCGCCATCGCCGAAGTGGTTTCCGACTACCCCGACATTCCCCTGGTGCTCGATCCGGTGCTCAGTTCCGGGCGTGGCGATCCCCTCGCCAATGAGGAGTTGATGGCCGCCCTGATCGATTTGTTGTTGCCGCAGACCACGGTGCTCACCCCCAACAGCATCGAGGCGCGGCGTCTGGCGGAGGGTGTGGGCGATGACGACGAGGATGAAATGGCGACGGATTCCGAAGATGCCCCCGACTTGGCCGAGTGCGCGCGCGAGCTGATCGACCTGGGCTGTGAATGCGTGCTGATTACCGGTGCCCACGAGCAGGGCCCGCAGGTTGTAAACACCCTATACAACACCCGCGGCGTGGTGCATCGCCAGGTCTGGGAACGATTGCCCGGCTCCTATCATGGTTCAGGCTGCACGCTGGCTTCAGCGGTGGCCGGTTTTCTCGCGCTTGGCCAGGATGTGGCGGAGGCGGCCAAGGAAGCTCAGGCCTACACCTGGCAGACTTTGAAACACGCTTATCGGCCCGGTATGGGCCAGTTCATTCCGGATCGCATGTATTGGGTGCACGGTGACGATGAGTAGAAGCGCCGCTTGCGGCGCGAATGCACACGCCAGCCTGCATGGCCTCTACGCCATCACCCCCGACTGGGCCGACACCCGCCGCCTACTCGTCGCCACCGAAGCCATCCTGGCGGGCGGTTGCCGGATACTGCAATACCGCAACAAGGCGGCCAGCGACTGCCACCGGCAGGAACAAGCGGTCGCCCTGCGCGGCCTGACGCGACGTTTCGGTACCCTGCTCATCATCAACGACGACGTCGATCTGGCCCTGTTCGTCGAGGCTGACGGCGTCCATCTGGGTGAGGATGACGGAGAACTTGCCGCCGCCCGCGCGCGTCTGGGCAGTCTCTCCATCCTCGGCGCTTCCTGCTACCAGAGTCTGGAGCTGGCGCGCGGCGCGGCGCGGGCCGGCGCCGATTACATCGCCTTCGGCAGTTTTTTTGCCTCCACCACCAAGCCGTTGGCGCGACGCGCCGATACCACGCTTCTGGAAACCGCACGCGGGGAAACTGGCCTGCCGCTATGTGCCATTGGCGGTATCACCCTGGATAATGCGGTCCTGCTGGCGGGCGCGGATATGTTGGCGGTAATTACCGCGCTATACGATGCCGCCGATCCCGGCCTCGCAACTGAACAATTCATCAAGCACTTCGAGGAAAAGACCCCATGAGTTCCCGCAACGACCAACTGTTCGAACAATCCCAGAAAGTCATACCCGGCGGCGTCAATTCGCCGGTTCGCGCCTTCCGTTCCGTCGGCGGCACGCCGCGTTTCTTCAGCAAAGGCGCCGGTAGCAGGGTGTGGGATGCGGATGGCAAGAGCTATCTGGACTATGTCGGCTCCTGGGGGCCGCTGATCCTCGGCCATGCCGACCCGGACGTGGTGCGCGCGGTGCAGGAAACCGCCGCCCTCGGCCTCTCCTTCGGGGCGCCGACGGAAATGGAATTGCGCATGGCCGAACAACTGGTCGCCATGCTGCCCAGCCTGGAAAAACTGCGCCTGGTCAGTTCCGGCACCGAAGCCACCATGAGCGCCATTCGCCTGGCGCGCGGCTACACTGGCCGCTCCACCCTGATCAAGTTCGAGGGCTGCTACCACGGCCACGCCGATAGTCTCCTGGTGAAGGCAGGCTCCGGTCTGCTCACCTTTGGTCAGCCGAGTTCCGCCGGCGTCCCGGCCGACTGCTCCGGCCACACCCTGGTGCTGGATTACAACGATATCGACCAGGTCAACCAGTTATTTGCCGAAAAGGGCGACGAAGTCGCCTGCGTCATCGTCGAAGCGGTGGCCGGCAACATGAACCTGGTCAAGCCGAAGGCCGGCTTCCTCGAAGCCCTGCGCGAAAACTGCACCAAGCATGGCGCCGTACTGATCTTCGACGAAGTAATGACCGGCTTTCGTGTCGGCGCCGGCTGTGTGCAAGGCTTGTATGGCATCACCCCCGACCTCACCACCCTCGGCAAGGTGATCGGCGGCGGTCTGCCGGTCGGCGCATTTGGTGGACGCGCCGAGATCATGGACAAGCTGGCGCCGCTGGGGCCCGTGTATCAGGCCGGCACCTTGTCCGGCAACCCGGTGGCCGTCGCCGCCGGCCTGAAGACCCTGGAGAAAATCTCCGCCCCCGGCTTCTTCGAGGCGTTGACCACCCAAACCCGTCGCCTTGTCGACGGCATCAATACCGCCGCGCGTGACGCCGGCGTGATCGCCTGCGCCGATTCGGTCGGCGGCATGTTCGGCATCTACTTCCGCGCCACCCCGCCCACCTCCTATGCGGAGGTCATGGACAGCGACAAGGAGGGCTTCAATCGCTTCTTCCACCTGATGTTGCTGGAAGGCGTCTACCTCGCGCCCTCCGCCTTCGAGGCCGGTTTCGTCTCGGCGGCGCACAGCGACGCGGACATCGACACCACCGTAGCCGCCGCCGCCCGCTGCTTTGAGAAAATAAGTGCGTAGGATGTGGTGAGCGTAGCGAAGCACAGCGCCCGCGCATGATGCGGTTCGTCCCTCACCACATCCTACGGCTGGCTGTAGTTCAACCATGATCGAAGACCTTTCCCCCGAAGACAGCTTCCGCCTGCAAGTCCTGCTCGCCCAGGACCTGAGGGCGGTGCGGATCGATGAATCCGAAGCCAGCCCGGTGCTGCATGCCCTCACAGATAAGGGTGAAGCCAGCATCCCGCTCAGCCCCAATTGTCGCCTGGACAAGTACCTGCGGCTGATTCGCGAACTCCTGTCCGGGCATGCCCTCGGCTCGCCGGGCGGCTACCCGGTCTACCTCTCGCGCTGGACCCGGCATGGTCAGATGGAAGGACTCAATCTTGGGCGACTTTTACTTACCGGCGAACCCGAGGCGGTGGTTGCCGTGGTGCATTCCCCCGCGCTCACCGACGAACTGGCGCGTGACGCCTGGTGGGCCATGCCATCCATCGAAAATGCGCGACTGATGCTGAGTCGGGAAAAGGTGGCACAGGGATCGATGGGGCCGGTTCTGGCGGATTTCCTGGTTGAACACCTGCCATTCCTCCAGGACGAACACCTGGACATCATGGATACCGTCCTCGTGCTGCTCCATTCCGGAGTGCTGACCGAGGCCACCCGCGAAGCCGTCTGGCGGCGCGGCAAGCGCAGCAACACGCATTATGTGGCGTTCCTGGAGCTGGCTGGATGGGATTACCGAAGGGTAGGGGCTTCATCAGTGCCGCAAGCGCTGCCGCTACCCTTGCCCGCGCGTGTCGATCGGAACTTGCGACTGGCAGATCTGGCGCCCCTGCTGGCGACTGGTGATCTGGCCGCACACGCCTTGGCGCGCGCTCTGGACGCTCAGGGTCAGACTTTCCTCGCCGCCGTCGCCGAAATTCTGGAGCGGCCGGAAACTCAGGAAGTGGTCAATCGCACGCTCAATGCCCTTGGCCGCTATTTCGCCTTTGGCAGCCCGCGGGTACAAAGCGAGTCCCGCATGAATGTCTGCCAGGCGCTGGAGCCGCAACTGGAAGCCGCCGCGCGCCTGGCCCGGGTAAGCGAGGAACAGGTGTCGCCAATCTTTGCCCGCAGCACCGCCATCGGCTCGCTCATGCGGCGCAAGATCGAGCCGGTGGTAAGTGGGGTGCTGGCGGATATCCGTCTATTGCGCGGCGAAATGTAGCGCCGGCATCCTTGCCGGCTTCGTTCTTCTAACTAAAGAACGCCGGCAGGGATGCCGGCGCTACAGATCAGGCTTTCGCCGCCTTGTCTCGCTCGATCAACGCATACGCGCTGTGGTTGTGGATGGACTCGAAGTTCTCCGCTTCCACCACATAGGCGTCAATGCGCTTGTCCTTGTTCAGGGCGGCGGCGACGTCGCGGACCAGGTCTTCCACGAATTTCGGGTTCTCGTAGGCTTTTTCCGTGACGTATTTCTCGTCCGGGCGTTTCAACAGGCCGTAAAGCTGGCTGGAGGCGTTTTCCTCCGCGAGGTTGATCACGTCTTCGATCCACACGAAGCTATTGGTGCGCACGGTGATGGTGACGTGGGAGCGCTGGTTGTGCGCCCCATACTGGGAAATCTTCTTGGAGCAAGGGCACAGGCTGGTGCAGGGCACCAATACCTTCATGGTTTGCAGATATTCGCCGTCCTTGATCTCGCCGATGAAGGTCACATCGTAGTCCATCAGGCTTTCCACCCCGGACACAGGCGCCTTCTTGTTGACGAAGTAGGGGAAGTTCATCTCGACATGACCCGACTCCGCCTCCAGTTTCACCACCATCTGGCGCAGCGTGTGCTCGAACGATTCCACCGAAAACTCGCGCTCGTTGCCGTTGAGGATTTCAATGAAGCGGGACATGTGCGTCCCTTTGAAGTGGTGCGGCAGATATACATACATACCGAAAGTGGCGATGGTGTGCTGCGCGCCGCCGGTCTTGTCCAGCACCTTGACCGGGTGGCGGATGGCCTTGATGCCGACCTTGTCGATAGCGATCTTGCGCGAGTCCGGATAGTTCTGGACATCGGCAATGGGTTGCGTGTTTTCGGTGGGGCAGGGGGCGGCGGTCTCACAGACCGAATCGCAGGTGCTCATGGCGGTATTCCTGTATGCGGGATGGGCGGAGTATAAGCGATGGCTAATTGTTGAGTAAATGACTCAACAAATAACTATGATTGGAGTGTGAGCCTACTTGGATGAGGGGATGGTGTGCCGCACTGCTCGTTCAATCCCTGCGATTTTTTCACTTCCCGGCAATCTTGAAGTCCCGCGCCGGGAAGTCACGGATAGGGTTTGAGTAGAGAGATAGCCCGAAGTGCCATGTAGGTGAACAACCGGAATCGCCTTGGAAGACGCGGGCGAATTGTGTAATCGAGGAAGGAGATGGAGATGGCGAACAAGTACTGCATGATGCTGGCGCTGGCTGTTGGTTTGGGGAGCGGTATCGCCCAGGCCGCCGAAGTTGGAGAAACGTTGGCCAAGGAGAACAGCTGTTTGGCGTGCCATAACGTGGACAGAAGAGTGGTAGGACCGGCATACAAGGATGTGGCGAAGAAATACAAGGGTGACTCAGGCGCCGCCGCGCGCTTGGCAAATAAGGTTCGCAACGGCGGCAAGGGTGTGTGGGGCCAAGTCCCCATGCCGCCACAAGCCAAAGTGAGCGATGCGGACCTGAAAACGATCATCGCCTGGGTGTTGACCCGGTAACTCCCATGACGAATTGAGTCCGTTCAATACCCGCTATCGTCCTTCGGCTTCTTCGTTTTCTTGGCCTTATGCACCGGGTTGGCCACGGCGGGCACTTCGGCGACGTAGGCGGCGATGGCTTCCAGGTCACCGGGGGGCAGGTATTTCAGGCCGTTGTCGATGATCTCGGCCATCAGGCTGCCGGCGCAATCACCGTCCGCGCGGATGCCGGATGACAGGTATTGCACCAGTTCCGGGCGTTTCCATTTGCCGATGCCGAACTGCGGGTCCGGGGTGATGTTGGGGACCACGCTACCTTCCGGTCCCGTCATGGTGCCGGCTAGCAGATAACCCTTGCGATAGCCGCCCAACAGGTTGCGTGGGGTGTGGCATTCGCCGCAATGGGCGGCACCCTGGACCAAATAGGCGCCACGATTCCATTGCGGTGATTTCGCCGCCACCGGTTGATAGGCGCCGGCATCGAAGTACAGCCATTTCCAGAACGTCAGCAGCGGCCGCCAGCGCAGATACCAGGGCAGTTCGTGCGGCTCGTCCGGCTGGCGCGCCGCCGGGACCGCGCGCAGATAGCCCCAGAGCGCCTTCATGTCGGTGTCGGAGAGGCGGGTGTAGGAGGTATAGGGAAAACTCGGGTAGTAGTTGGCGCCATCGGGGCGCTTGCCTTCACGCAAGGCGCGAATGAAGTCTTTCTCGCTCCAGCGGCCTATGCCGGTGTCCCGGTCCGGCGTGATGTTGGGCGTGTAGAACACGCCCAGCGGCGTGACCAGCTTGCGGCCGCCGGCCAGGCGGGCGCCGTCGTGCTCGCGGTCGGTATGGCAGTTCTCGCAGCCGGAAAGCTTGTAGAGATATTCGCCCCGGCTCATCGGCGCCTCCGCCCAGGCGCCGCCGCTGAGGCTGGCGGCCAGAATCGCCACCGCGAGGCGGGCGTTCACTTGCGGAAGTCCTTGTGGCAGCTTTTGCAGGAGTCGGACAGATCCTTGAATCTATCGGCCAGCTTCGGGTCTTTGCCGGCGGCGGCCTTGGCGAAAGCGGCGGCTTTCGTCTGCGTGTCCTTGGCGCGATGTTCGAACTCCGCGCGCTTGTTCCAGACGTCGGGTAGCGCGTCACTGTCGGCCGTGCCGCTGCCCTTCGGGAACAGGGCCGGCAAGTCCTTGTTGATCACTTCGAGAGACCTGGCATAGCCGGCCAGTTGGCCCTTGAACTCGACCTTGTTCTGGATCAGGGCGTTGGATGCGCCCATCAGGCCACCATTGGCGTTCATCACGTTCTTGCGGTACTTGACCATGTCATCCGGGTCGGCGGCATGGGCGGCCAGGCTGGCCAGGCAAAGCAGGGATAACAACAGGGGTTTGAGCATCATGTGCGGGTCTTTCAGTGGGTTTTGTTGAGGAATTCGATGAGATCGGCGCGCGCGCCGGCGTTGTCCAGGCCGTCGTATTTCATCTTGCAGCCCGGCACCAGTTTGCGCGGGGCGGTGATGTAGGCGTCCAGCCGGTCCGCCGTCCAGGTGATGCCGCTGTGCTTCATGGCATCGGAGTAGACGTAGTCCGGCACACCACCGGCGGCGCGTCCGGCGACGGCGAACAGGCTAGGCCCCTTCCGGTTCTTGCCGGAAACGGCGCTGTGGCATTCGCCGCATTCTTCCGCGAATACCTTGGCGCCATGGCCGGCGTCGGCGGCATGGGCGAATGGCGCGGCAAGCAGCAGGGCCAGGGGCAGGAGGCGAAGCAGGGACGAGGGTTTGTCATGCAACATGGCGTGGCTCCTTAAAACGCCGCCCAGGCGAAGGCATACAGGGTGTTGTTGTCGCTGGCGTTGCGGCCCGTGCCGTCATAGTTGTTCTTCGAGCCATTGAACTTGGTGTAGCCGGTGTATTGCAGGCCCAGTCGCAGGTTGGCCCAGGGCGCGCCCCAGGAGTTCTCCTTGCCCAGCGGGGTCCAATCGGCCTGCAGGATGTAGCCGTCGGAATCGGGTTTGTTGAGCACGCTGACGCCGCTGTACAGGCCGCTGTCGGCGCTGCCCTTGACCCCGAACAGCCCGGCGGTCACGCCCCAGGTCTGGTCGTAATGGTAGGAGCCGGAGATGTCGAAGCGGTTGACGTTGCCACTCCGGCTGCATGGCGCGTCGGGGGTGGCGCAGGTCGAATCGAAGGAGGCGTCGAATTTGCGTTTCTCGTGGATGTAGGCGGTATTCAGCGCGAACACATGCTTGCGCGTGCCGAGATACTGGAACGACGCATCCACACCGATGTCGCGGTATTTGTCGCTGGGGCCGGCGACGCCGCCGGGTTTCAGGTTCGGGTCGAAGCCGAACATGCCCACGTGCCAGGCACTCTTGTGCAGATCCTGGAAGTAGCCCACACGCCAATAGGGCGCGACGCCATTGATCTTGTCGAGGTTGTCGCCGGCGGCGAGTACGTTCACGTTTTCCAGAAAGCTGCGCCCCATGGTGCGGTAACCGCCCAGTTCGGCGTACACCGAATCGTCCCAGAGGCCGTAGGCGGCGAGGCCGCCGAGTTGGTGGGCGAGCGCGCCGTCGATGATCGGCGAGGCGGCCGGGCCGGGCGCCATTTCCGTCGCCATATAGGGAAAGCGCCAGGCCGGCACGGTGTTGAACGGGTCGGTCACGGTCGGGTTGTTGTTGAAGCTGAGACCGAGCACCGTGTCCTTGCCGGCCAGTTGCAGGGTGTTGGTGTAACGCACGTCGACGTTGTCCATCGTGAACTTGCGGCTGCCCGTGTCGGACCAGGTGCCCTGCGCGAAGCTGCCGATGTGGTCGCTCAGACGCCCGGCCAGGAACAGCGAGGCTTCCTGCAACAAGGCCTTGTTGTTGGGGCCGTCGGCGGGGGGCTGGTCCTTCTTGGTATGGAACCAGGATTCCACCAGCATCGCGGAAACCGGCAGGCTGTCGTTCTTGCCATTGCTGTCGGTGTAACCGCCCATCTTGAATTTCATGCCGTGCGGCGTGAGCTGCGGGCCGAAAGCGCCGATGTGGCAGGCCGCGCAATCATCGCCGGTCTGGCGCGCGAAGCTGGGCAGGGCATGGGCCGGCACGCTGGCGGCGGCGAGCAGGGCGGCGAGGGGCCAGGTGGCGCGTGGGCGAAGTCGGGCGAAGCGGGGTGTCGTGGGCATGGGGGTGGGCCTTTCGTCATCAGGGAAATACGGGATGGCGAGAGGATAAAAGTTGCGTGCCCACGGCGACTTTTACCGTTTGGTAAACCGACCCGTCCCGTTCGCATGGCCGCGCCACGCGCTTGCATCGACCCGGCATGGCGCCGGGTAAACGGTCGGGATTACGGATTGGTAAGCTCGGGCGGCGCGGCGGTTTCGCTCGCCTGAAGTGCCGGGCCGCAGTCCCGACACAAGATGCCGACCGCCTTTTCCAGCGCCACGCCGACACCGGCGTCCAGGGGATAGTCGAATGACCCTAAATCCGGCAGTTGCCCGTACTGATGCCGATGAGCAGGGCTAATCTCGGAGGCCCGACGGCAGCGAGGGATATCTTGAGGTGGTCACACAGGCTGCGAGGTGGTTCCATCCCGCAACTGCTCCGCACTGTCTTTCGCCCAGGCCTGAAGCAGCGCCGAGACTCGCATCAGGACCTGCCTCGCCGTGTCGAAATGCGCATGTATTCCGGTCATGGTGAGCGTGGTTTGCCAGTCTTGCGGTCAGCTTCGATGACCGACTTCGACGTGCCACGGTGGGGTGCATTTGTGGGTCTTGTCGATTGGATTGGCCGGCGCGCGGATCAGAGCGATGCCGCGTTCCTCGGCCCTCTTTCATACTGTTCGGTGCTTGCGCCAACCGCACCGCCGGTTTCCGGACTTTCAGCCCCATGGCCGCTCATCCGCCGCAACACGCGCCAGTCTCCGGCAGTGCAACCGTCGTTATAACAGCACCACCATCAACAGCAGCGCCCAGGCGATAAGACCTGCGCCGATCACCGTCTGCACGATGCCCGCCGCGGTTACTTCCTCGCGCATATGGCACAGGCCCTCGATACCGTGATAAATGATCCCGCAGGAAAGTCCCAATGCCGCGAGAGAAAGCACGGCGTTGAAGGCCAGGCTTGGTATCAGCAGACCGAGGGAAGAAAGCCAGAGCGGCAGCGGCGCGATGGCCGCCAGTAGGTAGGCATCGTGATAATCGATATTGAGCCGATTGCTCTCGGCAACCTGCTTGATCAGCCAGCCCATGCCGAAGAAGGTCGCCATCTCGGCGAGGAAAAAGATCAGCGCGATCTCGCCCCAGGCGTTGCCGCCGGCGGTCTTGAACAACAACCCCGGCGCGCTTGAGCCTGAGTAATAGAGCATCCCCGGGGGCAACAACGAGAACGGCAGAACAATAAAGGCGAACACCTTGAGCAGTCTGGGGTGGACTTTCTCCAGTTCGGGCCAGCCTTGCGCCGCGGATAGGGGTAATTTGGAAAGGGAAATAAAGTTCATGGCATGCCTCCTGACTCAATGGACAACATCAACATCAACATCAGCTACTTGCATCATGGCGTGATAATATCAAGCCATGATGTAATGTGTAGACTACAGGAAAAATCATGTCAAGTACGGGTTCCAGCCAGCCCCTCTCCCTGACCAAGTCCGACTACGAACGGATTTCCCACTTCCGTTACCGCTTACGCCGTTTCCTGCGGATCAGCGAAAAAATGTGCAAAGACCAAGGTTTGACACTCTTGCAATATCAGTTGCTGTTGCACGTAAAGGGGTTTCCAGATAGGGACTGGGCAAGCATCGGCGAATTGGCGGAGCGGCTCCAGGCCCAACATCACGGTGTGGTTGCGCTGATAGACCGCTGCGAAAAACTGGGTCTGGTGGAGCGCGGTACCGGCCGCAATGACCGCCGTGTGGTGGAAGTCCGTCTGCTTTCCAAAGGGGAAGAAATCCTGGCCAGGATCGCCACACAGCACCAGGATGAACTACATCTGCTGTTGAAAGAGTTCGCGCCTGTGGACTGATGCGTGGCGTATGGCGCCCGCTGTCGATACGCGTTCAATAGTAAAGGGCCATACCGGCCCTCGCGGCCTCTCCTCTGTACCCCGGATGCCTCTTGTTGGTCGCGTGCCGCCAACCAGATTAATGGCCCAAGAAGGCCGGCCAAAACCTATGCATATTCCCATCGTAAATTCCCCCCGATCACCCCGGCGTGAGCGGCAGGCTCAAGACGAAGGTGCTGCCGTCGCCGGGACGTGATTCGACCCGGATCTCGCCACCGTGAGCATGCGCCACGGCGCGGGCCAGGCTGAGGCCAAGGCCGTTTCCGGGGAGGTGGCGGCTGCGGTCGCCGCGGTAGAAGCGTTCGAACAGATGGGCGACGTCGGCGGCGGCTATGCCGGGGCCGCTATCGCGCACGGCGATTTCGACGCCATTGCCCTTGTGCGTCAGGCCGACTTCGACGCGCCCTCCGGCCGGGGTGTATTTGAGGGCGTTGTCGATCAGGTTGGCCAGCGCGCGCAGCAGGCGGCGGCGGTCGCCTTGCAGTGTTGGGGTTGGGTGGAGATCGCTGCTCAGCGCGATGTCGCGTTCCTCGGCCACGCCTTCATAGAGTTCCAGCGCCTGCGCCACCAGCGTCGCTGGTTCCAGATGGGTCAAGGCCAGGCGCTGTACGCCGGCTTCGGCTTCGGCGATTTCCAGCATGGTGTTGATCATCTGCCCCAGGCGGTCGCATTCCTCGACGATGCTGCCGGCCAGCTCGGCCCGTTCGCTGCCAGGCGCGGCCTGGATGGCGGCGTTTTCCGCGAGGCCGCGGATGCGCGTGAGGGGGCTGCGCAGGTCGTGGGCGATGTGGTCGTTGACCTGGCGCATCTCCGCCATCACGGTCTGCACATGCTCCGCCATGCGGTTGAAGGTATGCACCAGTTGGTCGATCTCGCGGCCCTGGCCGACCACCCGCACGCGGTCGGAAAAATGGCCGTCGGCGATGCGCTCGGCGGCGCGCGTCACCGCGCCGACGCCGGCCATGGCCTTGCGCGCCAGCGCCCAGCCGGCCAGCGTGCCGAGGCTGAGCATGGAGGCCAGGATGATCAGGCCGTAATGCTGGAAATGGCGCAGGAACGCCATGCTGTCGGCCAGGGAGAGGCCGACCTGGACATAGCGATCCTCGCTGACGGCGCTGGTCAGCACGCGCGCCTGGTGGCGCGCATCCGGGAGTTCCACGGTGAGAAAGGCGTGCTCCCCGACCTCCAGCCCCTCCGCCGGGATGGAGGGCAGGGGAACCCGCCAGGCGCGCATGTCGGAGGACAGTTCCACACGGCCTTCGGCGTCCAGGATGCGCACGAAATAATCCTCGCGGCCACCGTCGGCGGTACTGGAAGCGAGTTCGGTCTTCAGGGCATGGCCGTCGTGGGCGGCGAGGATGCTGGCGATTTCCATCTGCTGCCGCAGCAGATCCTGGTCCAGCTCTTCCAGCAGATGCACCCGTACCAGGTGGTAAAGCAGGATGCCGCCGCCGGCGGTGACGAAGCCGAAGAACAGGGCGTAGAACAGGGTCAGGCGCAGGGCGACGGAGCCTTTAGCGTCCGAGAACATAGCCCACCCCGCGTACCGTCTCGATCAATTCGGCGCCTTCCAGAAGCTTGCCGCGCAGGCGGCTGACGGTGGTTTCCACCAGGCTGGTTTCCGGGTCGAAGCCGTAATCCCAGACGTGTTCCATGATCATGACCTTGGATACCACGCGGCCCTTGTTGCGCAGCAGGTATTCGAGCAGCGCGAATTCCCGGGGTTGCAGGATGATTTCCTGGCCGCGCCAGAGCACGCGCCGTTTCACCAGATCCATTTCCAGGTTGCCGACGCCGAGCCGCACCGGCTCCAGGGCGCCGGTGTTGCGCCGCACCAGCGCTTGCAGGCGGGCCAACAATTCCGAGAAGGCGAACGGTTTGACCAGGTAATCGTCGCCGCCCGCGCCGAGGCCGCGGATGCGGTCGTCCAGTTCGCGGCGCGCGGAGAGAAAGATGATCGGGGTGGTCACCCCTGACTGGCGGGCGCGCTGCACCAGGGTGAGGCCGTCAAGATGGGGCAGCATGATGTCCACCACCGCGACGTCATGGTTCGCCGTGCGCAACCGGGCCAGGCCGAGTTCGCCGTCGCAGGCCAGATCGGCCTGATGGCCCGCCTGTTTCAGGCCTTTCACCACGAAGGAGGCGATTTTCTCGTCGTCCTCGATCACCAGAATGCGCATGGGGTTTCCCATCGGAGAAGCAAGGGTGGTTGTGAGACCGCTGATTTTCCAGGTTTTTTCGGCAATTCAGGATTCTTACCAAATGGTAAGGGACGCCTTGCCGCGCAATCCGTAGGCTTGCGTCGGCGGCTATCCGGCCGTTGACCAGTTTATGGAGGGCATGCCCCATGTCAGTCAGTTCGATAGCATCCAGCGCCGCCGTTTCCTCGCTTCAGAAAACACTTCAGCCCGAGGCGCTGGAGCCTCGTCGTGTCGGCCCGGATCATGACGGTGACGCCGATGACCGTGTCGCGGCCATCCACGCGCCCAAGCCGGTGGTGAACACCAGCGGCCAGACCACCGGCCTGGTCGTCAACACCAAGGCTTGATCGCCGCTGTCGCCTGTTTGTAAGGGAAACCCAAAATGTCCATCAGCCGTGGCGATGCCGGAGCTCCACCCGTGGCGCGGGCGTCCCGCCTGCTTCGGTCTTCTAATCAGACTCACGAAGCAGGCGAGACGCCTGCGCTACATGCCTGCTTCGGCTGCTTGGCAATTCCGGTTGAACGGAACGGCAAGCCCTGGAATGCCGCTGGAGTGCCGTGAATAGTCCCCTTGTATTGCGTTCAGGCCCTCCGCCGCTTCACGCCAAGCCATTCATAGCGCCATCACGGCCCCGTCAGGGCGGCCGAGAAAATAACCACCGTACCAGCCATGCCGTTTTCCACCGCCCCGTTTTCCACCGCTATTTCCCGCTTGCTGATCCACCGTCTTTTCCATGCCTGCCTGTTCTGCCCCGTACTGGCCCTGGCGGCCCCCGACCTCGGCCAGCTGACGCTGACTGACGCCGAGTCGCTGTTGCGGGACAACAACCGCGAACTCCATATCGCGGAAGCCGCGACCCAGGGCGCGCGGGCCGACATCGCCAGCGCGGGGGCGCGCCCCAATCCGCAGTTGTCGCTGAACCTGACCGCGTTGCAGCCCGGCAAGGTGGGCGCCGGCGCGCCCTGGGAGAAGACGGCGGATTACACCTGGCGCGTCGATCAACTCTTTGAACGCGGTGACAAACGCGCGTTGCGCGGCAAGGTGGCGGACGCGCGTCTGGCCGCCGCGCGCGGTGACCAGGGCGAGGTCGGGCGGCAGCAAAGCCTGCTGCTGCGCCAGGCTTATTACGATCTGCTGCGCGCCCAGGAACGCGCCCGCATCCTCGCGGAAAGCGCCGCCCTGTATCAAAAAAGTGTGGAAGCGGCGGCGCTGCGCGTGAAGGCCGGCGATCTGTCGCCGTCCGACCTGGCCCGTCTCAAGGTGGAAGCCCTGCGCGCCGAGAACGATGCCCGCCAGGCGGTGGCCGAGCGGGAAAAGGCGCAGGCCGCGCTGGCCTACCTGATCGGCGTGGAGAACGAGGCGCGGCGCTTGCGCGCGGCGGACCCCTGGCCGGTGTTGGCCAACCCGGCGGATGCCTCCAGTCGAGATGCCGACATCGAGCAACGCGCCGATGTGCGGGCCGCGGGCGCGCGCGTACGGGCCGCCGAACAGGCGCGCGCCCTGGCGCTGTCGTTGCGCCGCCGGGATGTGGGCGTGGGCGTGCAGTACGAACATTGCCGCGCGCCCAGTTGCAGCCCGCCGACCGACACCGTGGGCTTCGGTGTGAGCATTCCGCTGTTCATCCATTACGAATACGAAGGTGAAGTGCGCCGCGCCGAGGCTGATCTCGACGCCGCCCGCGAGGCGCTGGAACAGGCGCGCGGCCAGGCTCGCGCCGAGCGGCTCCGGGCGGATAGCGATCTGCGCGCGGCCCTGGAGCAGGCGCGTCGCTTCGACGGCGGCCTGCTTGAAGAAGCCGCGCGCGGCGCCGAGGCCGCCGAGTTCGCCTACCGGCGCGGCGCCATCGGCCTGGTGGACCTGCTCGACGCGCGCCGCACCCTGCGCGCCGTCCAGGTCGAGGCGGTCGAAGCCCGGGCCGGCTACGCCAAATCTCTCGCGGCTTACCAGGCCAGCCTCGCGCTGGAGAATCCATGATGAAGACCTATCTGCCCCTGCTGTTGTTGCCCGCCCTGCTCATGGGTTGCGGCAAGGAAACGCCCCCGGTCGAGGCGCCCAAGGCGACGATCCAGAACGACCGCATCACCTTTGCTGGCGGCGCCAGCCAGTTGCCGGGCCTGAAGATGGAAGCCGCGACGCCGGCCGGCCCGAGCGAGGCCAGGGTGGCCGGCCGCCTGGTCTGGGACGAGGAGCGCACCGTCCGGGTGTATTCACCCCTGGCCGGGCGGGTCGTGGCGATCCTGGCCCAGGTCGGCGACCGGGTACGCGCCGGCGCGTCCCTGGCGCGGCTCCAGGCGGGTGAGGTGGGTGGCTTGCAGGCCGACCTGCAACGCGCCCAGGCCGAGCGCGAGCGGGCGCGCAAGCAGGCGGCGCGCACCCAGGAACTGGTCGAACATGGTGTCGCGCCGAGCAAGGATCTGGAGTCCGCCCAGGCCGACCTGGCGCTGGCCGAGGCCGATCACGCCCGCGCCGCCCACCGTCTGGGCGCTCTCGGCGCCGGCAGCCATGAAGTGGACGAGGGGCTGCTGCTGCGCTCGTCGATCGCCGGCACGGTGGTGGAACGCCGCATCAACCCCGGCCAGGAAGTGCGTCCGGACCTGGACAAGCCACTATTCGTGGTGACCGACCCGAGCACGCTGTGGTTGCAGCTCGACGTGCCCGAGGACGACATCGGCACCTTCAAGACCGGCCAGAAGGTCGAGTTCACGGTGAGCGCCTGGCCCGGCCAGCGCTTCCAGGCGCGCATCATCCAGGTGGCCGATTACGTCGATCCGGACAAGCGCACGCTGACGGTGCGCGCGCGGGTGGATAACCACGAGCGCAAGCTGAAAGGCGAGATGTTCGCCTCCGGCCTGGTCAGCAAGCCGGCCAGCGGCGGTGTTGAAGTCCCCGACGCGGCGGTCATCCTGATCGGCCGGAAACAGTATGTGTTCGTCACCAGCGGCGGCGGCTTCCAGCGTCGCCTGGTCAATGGCGAGGTCAGGAACGGCAAACACACGTTGATCCGCGAAGGCCTGCAAGCGGGTGAAAAGGTGGTGACGGAAGGCGCGCTGCTGTTGCAACAGATGCTCGAATCCCAATGATCCGCAGGCTCGTTTCCCTCGCGCTCAACCAGCCGATGTTCGTCGTGCTGGGGCTGCTACTGTTCATCGGCGCCGGCATCGCGGCGTTCAAGGGGCTGCCGGTCGAAGCATTTCCGGACGTCTCCGACACCCAGGTGACGGTCATCACCCTCTATCCCGGCCGCGCCGCCGAGGAGGTGGAAAAGCAGGTCACCATTCCCCTGGAGGTGGCCTTGTCCGGCCTGCCCCACTCGGTGCGGGTGTTTTCCCACACCCAGTTCGGTCTGTCCTATATGACCATCACGTTTGACGATCAGGCGGACGCCTACTTTGCCCGCCAGCAGGTCAACGAGCGCCTGCATGACGCGTCCCTGCCCGATGGCGTCGAGCCGCAGATGGCGCCGCTGTCCACCGCCATCGGCGAGATCTACCGCTTCCAGTTGCGCGGCAAGGGCATGTCCTCGCAGGACCTGCGCACCCTGCAAGATTGGGTGGTGGAGCGGCAACTGCGCCAGGTGTCCGGCGTCGCCGATCTGGTCACCATGGGCGGCAGCATCAAGACCTGGGAGGTGCGGCCGAACCCGGCCAAGCTGCGCGACCACGGCATCGGCCTGCAAGACCTGGTCACCGCCCTGCAGCGCGGCAACGCCAACGCCGGCGGCGGCTATGTGGCTCAGGGCAGTCAGCAATACCTGATTCGCGGCATCGGCCTGCTCACCGGCGCCAAGGACATCGAGAACGTGGTGGTGTCCGCGCGCGACGGCGTGCCGGTGCTGGTGCGCGACGTGGCCACGGTGGGGCTGGGCAACATCCCGCGCCAGGGCATCGTCGGGCGTGACGGCGACGACGATGTGGTCACCGGCATCGTGGTCATGCGCAAGGGCGAGAACCCTTCCGAGGTACTCAAGGGGATCAAGGACAAGGTGGCCCAGCTCAACCACGGCATCCTGCCGCCCGGCGTGAGCATCGACCCGTTCTACGATCGCACCTGGCTGATCGGCAAGACCCTGCATACCGTGTTCGGCAACCTGGTGGAAGGCGCCGCGCTGGTGTCGCTGGTGCTGTTCCTGTTCCTCGGCAACCTGCGCGCGGCGCTCATCGTCGCCCTGGTGATTCCGCTGTCGTTGCTCGGCACTTTTCTCGGCCTGACCTTCAAGGGCATCCCGGCCAACCTGCTGTCGCTGGGGGCGATGGACTTCGGCATCATCGTCGACGGCGCCGTGATCGTCATGGAGAACATCTTCCGGCGCCTGTCCGAGGCCAGCGAGCATTCCGGCAAGTCGCGCCTGAAGGTCATCCAGGAGGCGGCCACGGAAGTAGGGCGGCCCACCTTTTTCTCGATGCTCATCATCATCGCCGCCCATCTGCCCATCTTTACCCTGCAACGCCAGGAGGGGCGCATCTTCTCGCCCATGGCCTGGTCGGTGGTGTCCGCCCTGATCGTGGCGTTGATCCTGTCGCTGACCCTGGTGCCGTTGCTTGCCCGCTATTTCCTGCCGAAGAACCTGCCGCACGAACACAACCGCCTGGTCGAGGCGTTCGCCCGTGTCTACCGCCCGACCCTGGCCTGGGCGCTAGGCCATAAACGCAGTGTGCTGGGTATCGCCCTGGCCGGCCTGGTAGCCAGCCTGACGCTGGTGCCGCGCCTGGGCACCGAGTTTTTGCCGGAGCTGGACGAAGGCTCGATCTGGGTCAACGTCACCATGCCCAACAGCATCTCCATTCCGGAAGCGGAGTCCCTGACCCGGAAGATTCGCGAAGCGCTGCATCGGGTGCCGGAGGTGGCCTCGGTCATTTCCAAGACCGGGCGGCCCGAGGATGGCACCGATCCCAAGGCGATCAACATGGCCGAAGTGCTGGTCGATATGAAAGAAGCGGATACCTGGCGCCCGGGCAAGACGAAACACGATCTATTGCGTCAGATGGAAACGGAAGTGGAAAAACTGCCGGGCGTGGACGCCAGCTTTTCGCAGCCGATCCGCGACAACGTCCTGGAGAGCATTTCCCAGATCGACGGCCAGATCGTGATCAAGGTCTTCGGCACGGATACCGATACCCTGCGCCAGACCTCGCAGGACATTCTTGGCGCCATTGCCCATGTGCGCGGCGTCGATCGCGCCTTCATCGACCGCGCCGGCACCCTGCCGCAGTGGCGCATCGAGGTGGATCGCGACAAGGCGGCGCGCTACGGGCTGCGCGTGGCCGACATCCAGGACATGATCGAAACCGCCCTGGGCGGCAAGGAGGCCACCCAGATATGGGAAGGCGAGCGCCGCTTCGTGGTCATGGTGCGGCTGGCGGAGCCGGATCGGGTGTTGGCGCGGATGCACGACATTCTCATCAGCACCCCCAGCGGCGCCCACGTTCCGCTCGACGAGGTGGCGCATTTCTCGGCCGCTTCCGGGGCCATGAACATCGCCCGCGAGAACGGCGGCCGGGTCATGGCCATCGGCGTGTTCATCCGCGACCGCGACATGGGCAGCGTGGTGGCCGACATGCAGCGGGCCGTGAGCGACAAGGTGAAACTGCCGCCGGAATACCGCGTCACCTGGTCCGGCGAGTTCGAGAACCAGGAGCGCGCGATGGCGCGTCTGGCGGTGATCGTGCCGATCAGCGTGCTGCTGATCTTCGTGTTGCTGTTCGACGCCTTCAAGTCGTTCAAGAACGCCACGCTGATCCTGCTCAACATCCCCTTCGCCATGATCGGCGGCATCCTCGCCCTGTTCCTCACCGGCATTCCCCTGTCGGTGTCGGCGGCGATCGGTTTCATCGCCCTGTTCGGCCAGGCGGTGCTCAACGGGGTGGTGATGATCACCACCTTCAACCAGTTGCGCGGCGAAGGCCAGTCCTGGCCCGACGCGGTGACCAACGGGGCGATGCTGCGCATGCGCACGGTGCTCATGACCGGCCTGCTGGCCATGCTGGGCTTGTTGCCGATGGCCCTGTCGCACGCCATCGGCGCGGAAACCCAGCGCCCGCTGGCGGTGGTGGTGATCGGTGGTTTGATCAGCGCCACCCTGCTCACCCTGGTGGTGCTGCCGACCCTGTACGCCTGGGCGCACCAGTGGGGCGCGGAGAAGCGGGATTGACGCCATGAATCCCGCTTCGGCTACCCTCTTCAGCCGCGTCGGCGGCCCGCTGTTTGGCTCCGCTCACCCGGCCGCGCCGACATGCGAGGCGAAACCGGCGGCGAGCGCGCCCTGCATGTTGCTGCATGGCCTGGCCAGTTCGCCGCGCGAGTTCTCCAGCATCCGCAACACCCTGGCGCGCGAGGGTGTGGTGATCCACACGCCGGAATTGCCCGACTACTCCGCCACCGGGCCGATGCGGCCGCATTCCTGGCGCAACTGGCTGGCCGCCGGCCAGCACGAGTTGCAGCGCCTGAGTGATCGCGAAGGCCCGGTGGTGCTGGGCGGGCTGTGCATCGGCGCGGTGCTGGCTCTGGCCCTGGCCCTGGCCAATCCGAAACGGGTGGCCGGGCTGGTGCTGCTGTCGCCCACGCTCTACTACGATGGCTGGGGTCTGTCGCGCCTGCTGCACCTGCGCCACATCGGCTATCTGCCCGGCCTGCGGCACTGGATCAAGGTGCCGGAACAGGAGCCTTACGGTGTCAAGAATCCGCAGATCCGCAAATGGATCGCGCGCGAGATGCGCGAGCGCCATCTGTCGGGCGCCGGGGCGTCGCATTTGCCGTTATGGGCCATCCACGAAGCCGAGCGTTTGATCCGGCGGGTGCGACTTTCCCTGGCGAAAATCGACACACCGACGCTGATCCTGCATGCCCGCGAAGACGAGGTCACCAGCCTGCGCGGCCCGGAACTGCTGATGCGGCAACTGGCGACGACGGACAAGCGCATGGTGGTGCTGGAAAACAGTTACCACATGATCACCCTGGATAATGATCGCCACACGGTCGTCGCCGAAATCACTCGCTTCACCCGCCGGCTGGCCGTGAACGAGGCCTTTTCCCCTGATTCCCAACTTCTGGTTCGGCCCACCCATGACTGCCACGCTTGAAACCCTGAAACAACTGATCGCCGACAAGTTCGGCATCGCCCCGGCCGATCTCGACCCGAACAAGCCGCTGACCGACTTCGGCCTCGATTCTCTCGGTCTGATCGAACTCCTGTTCGATATCGGCGAACACTTCGACGTCAATCTCCCGGAAGACCGGCCAATCAATAACCTCGCCGAACTGGCCGCCCTGGTCGACGAAGTCCTGGCCGGGAAAAAGCAGAAGTGAAACGATCCCCTGACTCGCCGCGCTCGTTTTCCATTCGAGGGGACGGTCAGTTCCTTCGGAACGGCCGCGCGGAACTGACATGAACGACGCGATCGCCGTTACCGGTATCGGCCTGGTTTCGCCGCTGGGCGACACGCCGGAGGCGGTGTTCGCGGCGGTCATGGCGGGCCGTTCCGGCATTCGCCCGCTCGCGGGTGCGTCGGGTGACGCGCCCGCGGTCGCGGGCCAGGTGGATTTCGACCCGGCGCCCTGGTTCAACCGCCTGCAACTACTCGGCGTCGATCGCGTCAGCCAGCTCGCGGTGGTCGCGGCGGAACTGGCGCGGCGCGATGCCGGGGCGTCCCTGGAGGCCGCCAGTGAACGCACCGGCATCTACCTCGGCTGCGGCATGGGCGGCGCGCAGGCGATCGAGGCCGGCTACGCGACGCATTTCGGCGGCCAGCGCATGCCGCCGCTTACGGTCATCGCCGGCATGACCAACGCGCCGGCGGCGCATCTGGCCATGCGCCTGGGCATCACCGGGCCGGTTCTGACCTATTCCGTGGCCTGCGCTTCCTCCAACGTCGCCATCGGCGAAGCCTTTCGCGCCTTGCGGCGCGGCGACGTCGATGTCGCCTATGCCGGCGGCGCCGAGGCCCCGCTGGCGCCGGGCGTGGTCCGGGCCTGGCAGGCCATGCGCACGCTCGCCACCCCCGACCCGCTTGACCCGGCCAGCGCCTGTCGGCCGTTTGCCAGCGATCGAACCGGCCTGGTTCTGGCCGAAGGAGCCACCGTGATGATCCTGGAACGGGTCGAGCGCGCGCTGGCGCGCGGCGCCCGCATCCACGCGCTGATCGCCGGCGTCGGCATGAGTTGTGACGCCAGCCATCTCACCAAACCGGCCGCCGCCGGGCAGGCTCGCGCGATGCGGGCCGCGCTCGCCACGGCCGGGCTGCATCCCGCCGAGGTGGGCTATTGCAACGCCCACGCCACCGCCACGCGCGCGGGTGACGAAGTCGAATGCCAGGCACTGGCTGAAGTCTGGGGAGAACACCTGGGCGGGCTGCTGGTCAGTTCCACCAAGTCCATGCACGGCCATCTGCTTGGCGCCACCGGCGCCCTGGAAGCGGCCATCACGGTGCTGGCCTTGCGCAATCGGCAAATTCCGCCCACCGCGCATTGCGACAACCCGGACCCGGCCTGCGCCGTGCCGCTGGTGCGAGGTGTGGGCGTCGCGGCGCCGGCGTTGCGCGCGGCCATCAGCAACTCCTTCGCCTTTGGCGGCAGCAACGCGGTGCTCGCGTTTCGCCGTTACGAGGGTTGAACCTGGCAGCCCGTCATGTTGAAACGCAAGGACACAAGCGTGCCCCAGCCGGAAGTAGGGTGTGGTGAGCGCGGCGAACCACACCATGCGTTGGACCGTACTTGACGCGGTTCGCAACATGGAACCCCATGTGTGCCGCGAAATCGGCTTTGTCGCGCTATTCGGGTCGCCCCGCAACCGCGCGCAAACGCCAACGCAAGGGCGGGTGCGGGCTCAGCTTGTCCAGGGGGGAGGCGCTGGCGGCGAGGACTTCGCGCAAGCCGTCGCTCGCGCCCGTCCCCATCAGCCGCGCGGCCTGACGATCCGCGTCCAGCTCGAAGCGCCAGTGCAGCAGCAGCCAAAGCGGCATGAGCCCGCCCAGGGCCAGCCAGATGGCCAGCCCCTTGGGATCGTCCGGCACCAGCACGGTGAAAACCAGCAGGGGCAGGACCGCCGCCAGGCGTTGCGGCGCGGAAGCATGCGCGCCGGCGCGGGCGAGGAGAAAGCGCAGTCCGTTCGGGGACAGTCGGGCGGCCAGGGCGGAGGACACGAATATCCGGCAACGCCCCGGCAGCAAACCGGCGGTCAGCACGAAGGGGGCGCTGTGTTCGGCGAGAACGACCGGCGGACGCGCCTTGTCGCGCAACGTCTCCAGCGCCCGGTCCACGGCGACACGCAATGGCCCCTCGTCGATCTCGCGCACCACCAGGGCGCGGCAGATGGCCGGCCCGAAGCCGAAGCCGAGCAGCACCAGAACGCCCTGATAAAGGGAAGACAGCAACGGATAAAGGGCGGCCTGGCGCCAGACCTCCGGCAGCAGCAGATCGGGGCCGAAATAGAGCAGGCAGGTGGCGCCGAGGAACAGCCAGGTGCGGCGGGGCGTGGAAGGAATCATGCGGCCATTCTCCCTGCTTGAACCCGCTTTGCGGGCACGGATTCATTCATATTCACGATCACTTTATTCACGGAATTCAGGAAGAACATAACCATGTCCGGACATCATTTCCATGTGCATGGCGCGCATGAGCACGCCCTCGAACACGAAGCCCAGAACGGCCCCGGCCTGGCCCAGTATGTGGCCATCTTCACCGCCGTGCTGTCGACCCTGGGGGCCATCGTCAGCTACCAGGGCGGCGCCTCGCAGAACGAGGCCATGCTCTACAAGAACGAAGCGGTTCTGAAGAAGACCCAGGCCTCGGACCAATGGAACTTCTATCAGGCCAAGAGCGGCAAGGGCCATCTCATGGAACTGGCCTACGACCTGGCGCCTCCCGCGAAGAAGGCGGGTTACAAGGAATTGATCGAAAAGTACGCCGAGGAGAAAAAAGGCATCAAGAAGCAGGCCGAGGCGCTGGAAGCGGAATCGAAACTGGCGAACGAGCGCAGCGAGCACGCCTTGCACCCGCATCACAAGCAGGCCCAGTCGATGACCCTGATCCAGATCGCCATCTCGCTCGCCTCCATCACGGCGCTGACCCGCGTGCGCTGGCTGTTCGCGCTGGCGGCGCTGGCGGCGGCCGGCGGCGTCGGCTTGTGGGCGGTGGCGCTGGCCGGCTAGGAGCATTTGATGCACATGCTGTTTTATGACTGGGGCGGGCTGAATGTCTGGCTGTTTCACGCCATCAACAACATCCGCGCCCCCCTGCTCGATACCTTCATGCTGCTGGGCACGCAATTGGGCGGCCATGGCAATTTCCCGATCTATCTGGCCTTGAGCGCGGCCTGCGCTTACTTTGTCGCGGCGCGCGGCGGCAGAAAAGATGCGCTTGCCTGGCTGTCGGTCCTGCTCGTGTTCAGCGTGGGCTATGTGCTCGAAGGGCAGATACTCGGTATCCTCAAACCGTGGCTGGACTTCCCCCGGCCGCCGTTCGTCCTGCCGCCGGGCAGTCTCCATATCGTCGGCCAGGCGGAACTCCGGTACAGCCTGCCGAGCGGACATTCCGCCTTCGCCATGCTGGTCGCGGCCAGCCTCTGGCCGGTGGCCACGCAACCGGCGCGCGCCGGTCTAAGTCTGTTCGTGCTCTGGGTGGGTTTGTCGCGCGTCAGCCTGGGCGCGCATTTCCCCGCCGACGTGCTGGCGGGGTTCGCCTTGAGCCTGGCCGTGGTCTGGCTGCTGCGGGCCGTCGCGCAAAGCCTGGAACGCGGTTTGCGCTGAACGCATGCGCCACGCGCACACTACAGACGTTTATTTGGGCGCGCGTTTCATGTTGGCGGGTGAAATGCGTGAAGACGTCAGGGAGCGTGGCCTCCCCCTTTTCCAAAGGGGGAATGAGGGGGATTTAGCGACATTTTCCTGTGCGGCCGTCTCAGAAATCCCCCCTAACCCCCCTTTGAGAAAGGGGGGAACGTCTACCCCAGCCGCATCACCCGCTGTCAGGGTCGTCAGCCCATAAAAAAAGCCGGGCGACTCGCGTCGCCCGGCTTTTTTGCGTGAAACCGATTACTTGGCGGCTTCTTCGGCTTTCTTGGCTTTCTTGGCGTGCTTGATCTTGTTCGCGTGCTTCGCGGGCTTGGCGCCGGCATCAGCGGGGGAAGCGGCTTCAGCGGCGGGCTTGTCCATCGGCTTGTCAGCGGCTTGGGCGCCGGCGATGGTCAGGAAGGAAGCGGCGGTCAGCAGGGCGATCAGGGTCTTGTTCATGTGAAGCTCCTAGAGGATGTGGGGGAGAACTACCGTCCGTCTTGGCGTTCGGTAGGGTCATTATTCCTACCCAGACTTAAGGAACACTTAATGCGCCATTCACTGGCGCAAGAGTCCCGCACGGCTGCGCCTGGCTGAACGAGGCGCCACTCGAAGCACCGTTGTTCCGAGGCCGCGCTCGTTGTGCATTACAAAGGAAGGCGTTTCCGACCCGATCACCCGCATCTTGTAGGGAACGAGGAGCCGACGAGCCTGTGCTTCGAGGTCATGGCCGAAGTCGTCGAATGACTGGGGGCAATCCCGGCTGTTGATCGGTAAAAAGCCTCTGGTAACCGCGATTTTTTCGAATATATTTCCGCTTCCAGGAAACAACCGTGTACCTACCCATCCCAAATCCGGGCCATGGCGCATTGCCGTGGTGGCGTTTTGCATCTCTTCATGGGGCATGACCAATATGAAACACCGTGTATGGCTGATCTGCTGTCTCATCCTTGTTGCCGCGCCTGCCCAGGCATTGGACCTCTGGGGTTCGGTCAAGGGACTGATCGGAGCGGAAAATACCGAAGAAAAACCTGCTACGACCAGCTCCGATTCAAGCCCGTCCGGAAACGCCTCCAGCACGGCGGCCTCGCAGAAATCTGCCCCGGTGACAGCGGCGCTCGACCCCGCTCCCGGCGTGGTGAGTCTTGATGCCGGCACGTTTCTGGAAAAACGCCAGTGGCCCAAGGAGGATCTGGCGGCCATGAAGAAGGTCGTGGTGGGGGGCTTCCGCGTCGCCTTCGCCACCAAGGCGGTTGTTTCCGACAGCGTCCGCGCTTCCTACATGATGGGCGGCATTCACAAATCCGGCGTCAACTCCAAGGTCGAACTTTCCCTGGAGGGCATGGACCTCCAACGCATGCAGGCCGAGGTGGATCGGGCCTACGAAGATTTCCTCGCGCAGTTGAAGGCCAATGGCGTGGAACTGATTCCCTATGCCGACTTTGCCGCCCATCCTTCCTTCGCGGAGATCGAGGCCGCCGAAGGCAAAAACGGCGGGCCCTACACCGTGGAGCATGAAGGCCGCACCTACGCTGTGCTCTCCCCCACCGGCATGAAACTCTGGTTCGACCAGGCGGAAGCGCTTGGAAACCAAGGCGCTTTCGGCTGGGGCAATGGCCGACGCGCCGGCGATTTCGCCTTCGACAACAAGGCGCTCATCCTCAATCCCCTCTTTGTCGTGGACTTCGCGGAAACCGCCGCCGGCCGCAACAAGGGCCTGTTCGGCGTGCGCGATGAAACCGACGTGGAGGCCAAGGCGGGCATGAGCCTGAGCAAGAATTTGAGCCTGCTGTATTTGCGTGGACGCGCCGCGCCTATTTCTTCGGCGGTCATGGGCGGCGTGGCAAACCTGAAGGAAAACGTGGTCTTCGCCGGCCGCTTCGGTCAACTCAACATGGGCGAAACGAGCAGCAACCGAGCCCTCGTGGTTGGTCTGGGGCTCCTGGGCTTGTCTGGCGGGCCGGTGCGGACCAACCAGAAAGGGGTCATGCAAGCCGACCCCATGCGCTACGCGGAATATTCCCGAAGCCTGCTGCTGTCCGGCAACCGTCTGTTCGCGCAGACCGTGGGCGATCTTTACCGATAACCGAAACCGGGGACAGAGCCTTCCGAAAGCAAAAAAGCCGGGCGACTCGCGTCGCCCGGCTTTTCAGCGTGAAGCCGATTACTTGGCGGCTTCTTCGGCTTTCTTGGCTTTCTTGACGTGCTTGGTTTTCTTGATGTGCTTGGCGGGCTTGGCGCCGGCATCGGCGGGGGAAGCGGCTTCAGCGGCGGGCTTGTCCATCGGCTTGTCAGCGGCTTGGGCGCCGGCGATGGTCAGGAAGGAAGCGGCGGTCAGCAGGGCGATCAGGGTCTTGTTCATGTGAAGCTCCTAGAGGATGTGGGGGAGAACTACCGTCCGTCTTGGCGTTCGGTGGTGCCATTATTCATGTCAAGACTTAACACACACTTAATCCGCCATTCACTGGCGCAAGATTTATCGCGACGGCGAGCCCGTTGTCGCCAAGTCCTGAGCAAGGCTTAAGCGCGAGACCGGTTACCGCCACGTTCCAAGGGAGACCACTAGGTCGTCCTGGTGTATGTTCCAGGCTGGCTGGCGACATGAATTGGCCAATAACCAATAAAAACCAAGACAGGGTGATACAGCAATGATTCTGAAACCGTTCCGACCCAAGGATGGGGTCGTCGCTGAACTAGAGACGCTACTCACAACCGCCCCCGCGCCAATCAAACCCAAGATCGAGCAGGAAATCCGGCTCGTCCGCGCGGGCAATAAAGGCGAGCAAGAGTCAGCCTACTTCATCGACTTCGAGAATGCGGCCCACAAGAACCGTGTCGTGCTGCATGACCTACGCTTCGAGGTCAACGGTCGGGTTGCCCAGATCGACCATCTGATGATCAACCGCTTGCTCGATGTCTACGTCTTCGAGACCAAACACTTCAACACCGGCCTCAAGATAACCGAGGATGGCGAGTTTCTGAGGTGGAATGACTACAAGAAGACGTTCGAAGGCATGCCTTCACCGCTGGCCCAGAATGAGCGGCACATCCAGGTTCTCAAGGATGTATTTGAGCAGATCGAGATGCCCACCCGCCTTGGCTTACGTTTGGCCCCCTCCTTCCAGACCCTGATCCTGGTCTCGCCGAACGCCCGAATCGACCGGCCAAAGAAATTCGACACCAGCCGAGTCGTCAAAGCCGACTTGCTGAGCAAGGCCATCAAGAAAGACAACGAAGAGACCAGCATCCTTGGCGCATTCGGCAGCGTGGCCAAGATCGTGCCCCTTGAAACCATCCAGGACGTGGGTCGCCAGCTCATGCTGCGGCACAGCCCGATAGCCATCAATTACCCCGCCAAGTTCGGGCTGGACAAGGCTCAACCACAAGCAACGCCTGCGGTTGTACCGAGACAGCCGGTGAAGGCCCCCGCCAAGCCGGTTGAGTCAGCCAAGGAAGCGCCGAAGTGTCGTGCCTGTGGCGGCGACAAGCTATCGATCCAGTACGGAAAACGCGAAAATAGGAGACGGGTCCGTATTTCTAGCCTCAAGGCTCGAATGCTTGTAAGGAATCAAACGGGCCAGGCTCGCAATAAGCAATGCTGACTCGAAGCCGACAACCTGAACGGAGTAATCATGTCCGCAACCTTGAATGAAGTCCTACCCCTCACCCAAGAACTCGATCTGGCCGATCGCGCGAAACTGGCGGAGCAGTTATTGGCCAGCCTGGACGAGGCGAGCGAGTTTGAAGTGGAGAAACTCTGGATTGAGGAGGCCAAGCGACGTCTGGCGGCTTATCGGGCGGGTCAGACCGAGGCCATTCCAGCGGAGGAGGTATTTCGCCGGGCATTGGCTGATCTCGAATGAAAGTTCGGTTTTTATCTGAAGCGGATGTCGAGTTTCGCGAAGCGGCCCGCTACTACGAAGATAAGGCTCCGGGTCTTGGCATTGCCTTCATCGCCGAGGTGCATCGCGTTGCTGCCGTCGTTGCGTCGCAGCCGAGCATAGGTAGTCCGGTGGATGATGAACTTCGCAAATTTGTCCTCCGCCGTTTTCCGTACAACGTGATCTATGCCGTTGAGGGCGATGAGGTAGTCATCACCGCAGTCGCGCATCACAAGCGGCGCCCATTTTATTGGGGCAGGCGTGGCCGGAAATGATGAGTTTGTAGGCACCCTTGCGATGGTCGGCTTATTCCGCGCATGCAGACGATGGAGTGGCAAGCCGCTAGTCACCGGCTGTTGAAGGACAGGGTTCCCGGTCCACCGGAAATGAAAGCTGACATTCGCCAGCGATGTTTTTCACCTCTCTCTGAGCGTCGCTTATGGCCAAACAAGAACCATCCACACATACGCCCTGTTGGATCCATGAACTCCTGTCACCGCCTGTAACAAACGCTCACCGGCCGGCAACCGCGCGGGAACACGTCACCTCTAGGCTGGAATCAGCGCAACACGATTAACCAGCCACACAGATCAGGAGGTTGACATGGCCGCCTTTGACATCGTTCTCTCGCATATCACCCAGGGCACGACTTATTCGTGGGATTTGACCGCATTGATCGGCTTTGGCGTTCCCGTCTCATCCCAGCTTCGCCAGCGACTGCTGGGAGGATTGACCACCCAGGCCGATGCCGATCAACTGCGCATCCTGGTGCGTAGCCAGGCGAGGCTGAATGGTCGGCGCGGCGGGTGACAGCCAGACTAGCGTCAGGCAGCCAATTCCAGGGAAGCTTCTCAACCTCCTTATCGGCCGAGCACGAGGCATTCGTGGCGATCATCTGAAGGTGGCTTTCAACTTTCCAAAGGGGATTGGGGGATTTGGCGACGTTTTCCAGAGCAGCCGCAGTCTCAGAAATCCCCCCTGCCCCCCTTTGATAAAGGGGGGAATTACTGCTCCAGGCGGATCACCCGTTCGCGCGTAATGAGCGTTTTGAAGGGGGGACTCGGCTTTCCGTAGCCGCGAGCGTTTCAACAATTGCCGCGTACAGTGCCTTCTGAAAGCAAAAAAGCCGGGCGACTCGCGTCGCCCGGCTTTTCAGCGTGAAACCGATTACTTGGCGGCTTCTTCGGCTTTCTTGGCTTTCTTGGTGTGCTTGGCTTTCTTGACGTGCTTGGCGGGCTTGGCGCCGGCATCGGCGGGGGAAGCGGCTTCAGCGGCGGGCTTGTCCATCGGCTTGTCAGCGGCTTGGGCGCCGGCGATGGTCAGGAAGGAAGCGGCGGTCAGCAGGGCGATCAGGGTCTTGTTCATGTGAAGCTCCTAGAGTGTGTGGGGAAGAACTACCGTTCGTCTTGGCGTTCGGTAGGGTCATTATTCATGCCGATACTTAACGAATACTTAACGACAAAAATACTTTTCTACCCGGCCCGGCCGACCCGCGTTCCACCACTCAGTGCGCCGCTTCCCAGTTAGGTCCGACACCCACTTCCGCCTTCAGGGGCACGGCCAGTTGCGCCACGCCCGCCATCTTTTCCGGCAGGCCGACGCGGACGGTTTCCAGCTCGTCGTTGGGCACTTCCAGGATCAGTTCGTCGTGCACCTGCATGATCAGTTTCGACTTCAGCCCGGCCTGATCCAGCCAGCCGCGCACCGCGATCATCGCCAGTTTGATCAGGTCGGCCGCCGTGCCCTGCATGGGGGCGTTGATGGCGGCGCGTTCGGCGCCCTGGCGGCGGGCCGCGCTGTTGCCACCCCCGCCACCTTGTAGTTCCGGCAGGTAGAGGCGGCGGCCGAACAGGGTTTCCACATAGCCCAGCGATTTCGCCTGTTCGCGGGTACGCGCCATGTAGTCGGCGACGCCGGGATAACGCGCGAAATAGCGGTCGATGTAGACCTGCGCCACGGCGCGCTCGACGTTCAATTGCGCGGCCAGGCCGAACGCCGACATGCCGTAGATCAGGCCGAAATTCACCGCCTTGGCCATCCGGCGCATGTCGGACGTGACCGATTCCAGCGGCACGCCTTGCACCTCTGCGGCGGTGGCGGCGTGGATGTCGGCGTCCTCGGCAAAGGCCTTGAGCAGGCCGGCGTCGTTGGACAGGTGCGCCATGATGCGCAACTCGATCTGCGAGTAGTCGGCGGAGACGATGACGTGCCCCGCCTCGGCGATGAATGCCTCGCGAATCTTGCGGCCCTCCATGGTGCGCACCGGGATGTTCTGCAGGTTGGGGTCGGAGCTGGACAGCCGGCCGGTCACCGCCACCGCCTGCGAATAGGTGGTGTGCACCCGCCCGGTGGCCGGGTTGACCATGCCCGGCAGCTTGTCGGTGTAGGTCGATTTCAGCTTGGCGAGGCCCCGGTAATCGAGGATCAGTTTCGGCAGGGGGTGGTCCAGGGCCAGTTCCTGCAAGGCGTCTTCATTGGTGGAGGGCGCGCCGCCCGGTGTCTTCTTCTTCGGCTTCAGGCCGAGCTGGCCGAACAGGATTTCACCGAGTTGCTTGGGCGAGTTGAGGTTGAACGGCTGCCCGGCCGCCACATGCACCTTCTTCTCGATTTCCAGCATTTCCTGGCCGAGGGTGACGGAGTGGCGGCGCAGCAGGTCGGCGTCCAGCTTCACCCCGGTGCGCTCCATCTTCGCCAGGATAGGCAGCAGCGGCATTTCGATGTCGCGGTAGACCCTCTCCAGGCCGGCTTCGCGGCTGACCGCCGGGTACATGGCCTGATGCAGGCGCAAAGTGATGTCGGCATCCTCCGCCGCGTAGGCGGTGGCGTGCTCCACGCTCACCTGATCGAAGCCGATCTGGTTGGCGCCCTTGCCGCACACGGCTTCGTACTTGATGGTCTGCTCGCCGAGATGGCGCGCCGCCAGGGTGTCCATGTCGTGGCGCTCGTGCGCTTCCAGCACATAGGACTGCAACAGGGTGTCGTGGACGATGCCTTGCAGGTCGACGCCGTGGTTCATCAACACATGCCAGTCATATTTCAGGTTCTGCCCGACCTTGGGCCGGCTCGCGTCCTCCAGCAGCGGCTTCAGCCGCGTCAGCGTTTCCAGCAGCGGCAGTTGCGCGGGCGCTCCGGCGTAGTGGTGCGCCAGCGGCAGATAGGCGGCTTCACCCGATTCGATGGAGAACGACATGCCCACCAGTTGCGCCCGCATCGGGTCGAGGGAAGTGGTTTCCGTGTCCAGGCAGATCAGTTCGGCGGCTTGCAGCTTTTCCAGCCAGCGGGCGAGGGTGGGCTCGTCGAGGATGGCTTCGTAGCGGCGTTGCACTTCTCCCTCTCCCGCTGGGAGAGGGCCGGGGTGAGGGAGCACGGGTTGATTCAGCGCAGCCGACTGATCGGGCGCCGTTCCCTCTCCCCCAGCCCCTCCCCCGGGGGGGGAGGGGAGCAGTTCGCGTAGCCAGGTGCGAAAGCCGTATTTCGTAAACAGTTCGGCCAGTTTTTCCCGGTTTTCCTCGCGCCAGATGAGGTCGTTGACGTGTTCCGGCAAGGCCACATCCGTCTTCACCGTCACCAGCTGGCGCGCCATCGGCAGCCAGTCGAGGGCGGCGCGCAGGTTCTCGCCGGCCTTGCCCTTGATTTCATCCGCGCGCGCCAGCAGCGCGTCGAGGCCGCCGTATTCGCTCAGCCACTTCACCGCCGTCTTCGGCCCCACCTTCTCCACGCCCGGCACGTTGTCCACCGTGTCGCCCACCAGGGTCAGGTATTCGACGATGCGCCCCGGCGGCACGCCGAACTTCGCCAGCACCCCGGCCTCGTCCAGCATCTCGTTGGTCATGGTGTTGATCAGACGCACCTTGGGGGTTACCAGTTGCGCCAGGTCCTTGTCGCCGGTGGACACCACCGTCTCCATGCCCGCCGCCTCGGCCTGCCGCGCCAGAGTGCCGATCACGTCGTCGGCCTCCACTCCTTCCACCATCAACAACGGCCAGCCCAGCGCGATCACCGCTTCATGCAGCGGCGCGATCTGGCAGGCCAGGGTATCCGGCATCGGCGGACGCTGCGCTTTGTACTCGGGATACCAATCATCCCTAAAGGTTTTGCCTTTCGCGTCGAAAACGCAGGCAGCGTAGGCGCTGGGGTAATCCTTGCGCAGCCGCTTCAACATGTTGATCACGCCGTACATCGCCCCGGTGGGGTGGCCCTCCGGGTTACGCAGGTCGGGCAGGGCGTGGAAGGCGCGGTAGAGGTAGCTGGAGCCATCGACCAGCAGAAGGGTGTGGGGCATGGATCATCCAATTGATTGATGACCGGGATTGTAGGCGGTGCGGAATGTCATGGATGCTCCGGGATCCGTGTGCCCAGGGTCGATGTGCGTTTCATCACGATTATGAAAAATGTTTATCCATAAAATCCCGCGCTGCTCGAAGGGGCGGATGCGGAAAACGAATATTGGCGAACCGGAGTTTTTGATGTTCTTGCGTGAATTGCTGGCTTGGCGGAAGGGAATGAACGGGTCCCGTCATGGGGTGGTGGCGGTACAAGCGCCGGGCAGATTGGCTAACGCATTCGGAACGCTGGGGATGGCGTCCCTGTTGCTGCTTGGTGGGACCGCGACGGCCTGGGCCGCTCTGGGCACCTCGGTGACTCTGGTCAGCGGTGACCCCACGAATATTTATCCGGGCCAGAGCACGCGCCTGGAGCTCACCTTGTCCAACAACAATACGGCCGCCGCCATTACCGCTGTGGCATTCAGCAACAGCCTTCCCGGCACGCTGGCCAACGGCCTCAAGATTGCCGGCGCGGCCACCTATACCTGTACCGATCCGGCCGGTCCGAGCACAGCGGCCGGCTCGGGTACCTTGACGGCGGCGTTGGGTTCCCAGTCCATCAGTCTGACCGCTGGCGTCATCCCCGCCCGGGCCAACAACACCGATGGCACCTGTACCATCCGCATCCCGGTTACCTCCGGTACCACGACCGGTAACGCCGTTACCTACTCTTACACCATCCTGAACGGCGCGGTGTCCGGCAATGATGGCGGCGCGGTGTCCAACTCGGGTGACGTGAGCCAGAGCGTCAACGTTACCGCCATCACCAAGCCAGGTATCGCCAAGTCGTTCAGCAACAGCACGGTCACGCTGGGCGGCACCAGCAGCACCCTGACGCTGACCCTGACCAACAGCAATCCGGTGGAGATCGCCAACTTCAGCATCGCCGACAGCTTTCCGCAACTGGGTGGCAGCGGGATCATCAAAGTGGCGGCCACGCCCGCCGCCACCGCCAGTTGCAACAACGGCGGCGCGGCACCCACATTCGCTCCCGTGGCCGGCGCCACCAGCATATCCGCCACCGGCACGCTTCCTGCCCACTCCGGCGCCACCAATGGCACCTGCACCTTGACGGTGGCCATTGAGGCCAGACAAAGCAATGGCGCCTATAGCACTGGGCCGCTGACCAATACCATTACCGCCTCCGGCGATTTCAGCAACGATCTGGGATTGCCCGCCGCCGCCAACGCCACGGCCAACATCACCGTGACTTCGCCCCTTGGTGTCACCAAGTCGTTTTCGCCCTCTTCCCTGGCCGAAGGCCAGAGCGGCGTCATGACCATCACGCTGAGCAACACCAGTGGTTCCGATCTGACGGTGACGACCTTCGACGACTCCCCGATCGATGGGGTAGGCTCGTTGGACGCCGGCAAGGGATTGCTGGTTACCGGGGTAGGCACGACCTGCGCGGGCGGCGCGCCCAGCGTGCTCCAGGTGGGCGGGATCGATCGCGGCGTCAGGCTTTCCGGCGGCGCGATTCCCGCCGGAGGTACCTGCGTGGTGACGGCCAGTTTCACCGCCACCACGCAAGTCGCGAACACGCCGGTCACCTATACGAACACGATTCCGGAAGGGGCTGTCGGGGTGGCCACCGCCGGCATCGTCAGCCAGACCCGGTCGGCGACCATCCTGGTGGCCGATACCCTGCGCGTCCTGAAGAGCAACAACGCCAGCAATCCCAGGCCCGGCAACCCGGCGCAATACGCGATCACGGCACAGAACTGGACGACATCCGACATGAGCAACGTCCGCGTGCTCGACACGCTCGGTAACGGGATGAGTTTCCTGAACGGGACGATCAACGGTATCAATTACACACCCGCCTTGACGGGGAGTGGCTGTGCGGGATTGACCGTCACGAACAGTACCGGCGATAGCAATCTCACATTCACCATTGGCACACTGCCACAGCGCGTGAATGCCAGCACGCCAGGTGCCTGTGTCGTGACGTTCTATGCGATGACGGATGTCAACGCGGCGAATGGAAGCTCGACGGTCAACAACATCGCGGCGGGCGCCGTCTGCACCAATAACGGCGCGGGCCTGTGCAACGGCGGCGGTGCCGCGTCCGGCAACAGCGCGGTCGCCACCACCGTGCTCAGCGCCGCCAAGAGTTTCAGTCCGGCTGGCCCAGTGAGCGAGGGCACGGTTTCCCGCATGACCATCACGCTCAGCAACTACTCGGCGAATCCGCTGACCGCCGTGTCCATCTCCGACACCCTGCCCCTTTCGGGGAGTGTCCAGATGCAGATCGCCAACTCGCCGAATGCCGCCACCACCTGTGGCGCGGGCACGATCACCGCCGTGGCGGGCACGACGTCTGTCTCTCTCAACGGCGGCACCGTGCCGGCCCGTGCCGGGATAGGCAGCGGCGCCGCTGGCTCCTGCGCTCTGCTGGTGGATGTGGTGGCCGCCGCGGGTAACTACAACAATACGGTTACGGTCGCTGGCAACGAAACCTACGCGAACGGCGCCACGCATTCCGTGAATGCCAGCGCCAACGCAAGCATTACCTACACGTCGGCGCTATCCGCGACCAAGAGCTTCTCGCCGTCCGCGATCGCATCCGGCGGCCGTTCCACGGTGACCGTGCGCGTGAATAACACCGGTTCGGCGGCCCTGACCAGCGTGATGGTCAGCGACCCTCTGCCTGCCGGCATGGTGGTCGCCAACCCCGCCAACGCCTACACCACCTGCGCCGGAGGCGCGACGGTCACCGCCACGCCCGGTGCCGGAACCGCCAGCATGAGTGGGGCATCCATCGCCGGCGGCGGCAATTGCGATTTCATTTTCAGCGTGACGGCCACCGGTGCCGGAAATTGGGTGAATACCATTCCCGTCGGGGGCATCAGCGCCGACGGTGGGGTGATCAACACCACGCCCGTGAGTGGCACCCTTGGCTTCAACGCCCCCACCAACCTGACGGTGGCCAAGTCCAGCAACCCCAGCACCCTGACTTTCCCCGGACAGGTCAGCGTGCTCACCATCACCCTCACCAACGGCAACCAGGCGGTGACCAACCTGGCCGTGACCGACTGGTTCACCTCGGATGGTGGCGCGGGGTCGGCCGCGAACGGCATGGTGATCGCCTCCACGCCCGCGGCGGCCACCAGTTGCCCGAGCGGACTGGTATCCGCCACGCCTGGCGCCACTTCCGTGACCCTCTCCGGCGCGAGTCTGTCGGCCAACGCCAGTTGCACAGTCTCGGTCAACGTCACTTCCACCGCTGTGGGCGGTATCACCAACTACATCCCATCCGGGGCCATCAGTACCGATCAGGGTTTGAGCAACAGCGGCCAGGCCACCACCAGCCTGACCACCCAGGCCAACATCGGTGTGGTCAAGAAATTCACGCCGAATGTGGTCAAGCCGGGTGAGCGCTCGCGTTTGCGCCTTACGTTCTACAACCCGACCGGCATGCCCATGGCTAACCTGGCTGTGACTGACACCCTGCCGGCCGGGGTGACGGTGCCCAGCGGCGCCAATCCGGTGACCAATTGTCTGGGGGCGACGCTGAGTTCTCCGGCCACCGATCAGGTGCAATTGACGGGGGGCAATATCGTCGCCGCTTCGGGCGGTGTGGCGGCCTCTTGTTACGCCGAGATCGATGTCTATGTCGCGGCGCAGGGCGATTATGTGAACACGATTTCGGCCGGCGGCGTAACCGCCACGGCGGGAGGCGCGCCGGCCACGAACTCGCTGCCGACCAGCGATACTTTGCGAGCCAAGTCACCTTTGGAGGTCCAGAAAGCCATCATCGGCAAGACCCTGGATGCGGCGATTCAATCCGGCTCGGGTTTTACCACCGGGACGGCGACCACCACACCAGGCAGCGCCGCCACGTTGACCATCCGTCTGCGCAACCCGAATGCCGCCGCGCTTACGGCGGCGGCGTTCACCGACAGCCTGCCCACCGGACTGGTGGTCGCGACCACGCCCAATGCGGCAACCACTTGTTCTGGAGGCGCGGTGTTGGCCGCCGCCTCGGCCACCAGCATTCGACTGTCCGGCGCGACTATTCCGGGCAATGGTGCCTGTAGCGTGACGGTGGATGTGCTGAGCAATATCTCCGGCAGTTACACCAATACGATTGCGCCGGGCGGTGTAACCACCTTGGAGGGGATATCCAACGAGGATGGGACCAGCGCGAAGCTTGTGGTTTTCGTCCCACCGACGGTATCCAAACAGTTCTCACCCGCTGTCATTGCGCCCAACGGGACGTCCACCTTGACCATCGTGTTGGGCAACAGCAATGCATCGGCCCTCACTCTGGCTTCCGCTTTCACCGATACCTTGCCCATCGCGCCAGGGCAGATCAGTGTGGCCGCGGTACCCGGCGTTTCAACCACCTGCCGCAATAACGCGGATAGCGCGGCGGCGACCATTACCAACGAGGCCGATGTCGCGCTGGGCGCGGGACATGTTGCGGTGCGTCTGCCGAGTGGTAGCAAGATTCCCGTGGGTGGTTGCACGATCACGTTGAATGTCACCGGCGCGACGCCCGGTGTGCACAACAACAACATCCCCGCCGGCGCGCTGCAGACCGATTTCGGCAACAACCAGCAACCGGCCAATTCCACCCTGACCATCAGCACCCTGGGCTATGTCTCGGGTCGGGTGTTCCAGGACAACAATCTCACCCCGAATGGCATTTATGAAGCGGGTACCGATACGCCGATTGCTGGGGTCAGCATCGCGCTGCATACAGGCGCTTCCTGTAGCAATGCCTTGGTCAGCCAAGTTGGCCTGAGCAACCCGGTCACGACCGACCCGCTCGGCAACTATCTGTTCGCCGGCTTGCCGGCCGGCACCTATTCGGTCTGCCAGTCCAGCCAGCCGGCCGGGACGACCAACGGCACGACGACGGCGGGCGCCATCACCTCGGTCAACGGCAGTACCGGCACGCCGGGCGCGGCTTCCAACCCGACGACGACGAGCAGCCAGATTATCGGCATTGTGCTCAATGGTGACGGCGGTGGTGGCGAGATCAGCGGCTCTTCCGGCAATGACTTTGCCGAGGTTGCGCCTTCCAGCATTTCCGGCGTGGTGTTCCTGGACCAGAACAACAACGGCACCCAGAATGGCGCGGATACCGGCATCTCCGGCGTGGCCGTTGAGTTGCTGAACAACCTGGGCACGGTCATTGCCAGCACGACTACGGATGGCTCGGGTAATTACAGCTTTAGCAACTTGCTGCCCGGAACCTACTCGGTGCGCGAACCCACACAACCGCCCAGTACCTCCAACGGCATCACCACGGCCGGCGCGGTCGGCAATGGCGGAACGGCGGGAACGGCCAGTGCCCTGACCACTTTGCCCAGTGTCATCTCAAGTATCATCCTGCCGCCCAATACCAGCACCAGCGGCAACAACTTCGCCGAGATTCCCAATACGCGGAGCATTTACGGCCGAGTGTTCGTCGACTACGACAACAACGGCACGCTGGATAGCCCGCGTGACCATGGTATCGGCGCGCAGACCATCAACCTGACCGGCTTCGACATCAACGGCAACCCGGCCAGCGCCAGTGCCATCACCGCGAGCGATGGCACTTACAGCTTCACGGGCCTGCCCGAAGGCACCTATATCCTGACCCAGCCGAGTCAGCCGACCGGCACCAGCAATGGCATTACTTCCTGCGTCAGCGCTGGTTGCACGGTCACGGGTGTCGGGACCACGCCCAGCGTAATCGGCAACATCATCCTGACCGGGGCGGTCACGGTTTCCGGCGACAATAATTTCGCCGAAACCGCCGCCGCCACCCCAGACCTGGCGATTGCCAAGACGCATTCTCCGGACAGCTTCGGCACCGGCGGCAACACCGGCTATTACACGATCACCCCGAGCAACGTCGGCAGCGCGGCCACCTCGGGCGTTATCACCGTGGTGGATACCCTGCCCGCCGGCATTACCGTCGCCGCGCCAGCGACCGGCACCGGCTGGACATGTGTCGGCGCGATCGGCGCGAGCAGCGTGAGTTGCACCAGCGGCGTGGTCATCGCCGCCAATGCCACGGGCAATCCCATCACCTTGCGTGTGGCGGTTGCCAGCGGCTTGTCCGGGCAGATTCTCATCAATACGGCGGTCATCTCCGGTGGCGGCGAGCCGCCCGGTTTCGACGGCAACAATACGGCCACGGACCCCACGCCGATCACCGGAACCGCCTCGCTCTCAGGCTCTGTCTGGATCGACGCGAACCATGACCGGGTCAAGGATGTGGGGGAAGCCGTGAAGTCGGGTTGGGGTGTGGAACTTCTACTCGGCGACGTCCTGGTCGCATCGACGGTATCCGGTTCCGACGGCAGTTATGCCCTGACCGGGATTGCCCCGGGATCCGGCTATCAGCTGCGCTTCCGTGAGCCCACGACGCAAGCAATTTTCGGCTATGCCGTGACCAACGAACGCGGTATCACCCCTGTCGATAACACCCGTGATACCGGCGCCACGACGGTTAACAACGCCGCCGCCAATCCGAGCAACCCGGCGGGCGCGGATGTTTCCAGCCGTGATGGCACCCTGCGAGGGCTGAAATTCCTGGCCGGCGACGACATCATCCAACAGAGCCTGCCGCTCGACCCCGCCGGGGTGATCTACGACTCCATTACCGGCTTGCCGGTGTCGGGCGCTTTGGTGGAGTTGCGCGTCGGCGGCGTGGCGGTTCCCTCCTCCTGTCTGGTGACCAGTAATCCACAGACCACCGGCAGTGATGGTTTCTATCAGTTCCTGCTTCTACCCGGCCCGCCGGGCGGTTGTCCGGCCAGTGGCAGCACGTTCACCCTGGCGGTCACGGCCCCGGGCAGCTACCTGCCGGCGCCTTCGACCTTCGTGCCTGCTTGTGCGGGTGCGCTGACTGTCGGCTCCAGCGTCACGCCGTGGGAGGTGCGCGACGTTGATCCCGGGGTGGGCGTGAACTACTTGTCGACAACACCGCACGCCACCGTGGTCGGTGCCTGTCCGGGCACCACGGCGGGCCTCGCTCCCGCCAATCAGGCCAGCAGCCAGTATTACTACGACTTCATCATTACTTTTGGCGGCGGTGGCTCCGCCAACGTGGTCAACAACCACATCCCGCTCGACCCGGTTCTTTCCGGCGCCATTCGCATGACCAAGACCACGCCGCTGGTCAATGTGTCCAAGGGCGATCTGGTTCCCTACACCATCACCGCCACCAACACCCTGACCGGCACACTCAGCAATGTCGATCTACCCGACTTGTTGCCGCCTGGCTTCAAGTACAAGGTGGGAAGCGCGACCTACGACGATGACTGCAACGGGCCCATCGCGCCGGTGCATCTGGAGCCGACGGTCAGTGGCCGCTATCTGACCTGGCCGAATCGCACCTTCACCGCAGCCGGAACGGCGCAGTCGTGCAAGCGCGTCAAGCTGATTCTCGTGGTGGGCGCGGGGGTGGGCGAGGGCGAGTACACCAACCAGGTCTGGGCGGTGAATACCATCGCCAATACGCAGATATCCAACACCGCCGCCGCCACCGTTCGCGTCGTCCCCGACCCCACCTTCGATTGCTCCGACATCATCGGCAAGGTGTTCGATGACCAGAACGCCAACGGCTACCAGGACGAGGGCGAGCCGGGGATCGCCAATGTGCGCGTCGTCACCGCGCGCGGCCTGTTGGTGACCACCGACCGCGACGGGCGTTTCCATGTGGCCTGCGCCGACATTCCGCAGGCGCAGCACGGTTCCAACTTCATCATGAAGCTGGACGAGCGCAGCCTGCCTTCCGGCTATCGCCTCACCACGGAGAACCCGCGCGAGGTGCGCACCACGCGCGGCAAGATGGTGAAGCTGAACTTCGGCGCCGCCATTCATCGCGTGGTGCGGCTGGAATTGAGCGATGCCGCTTTCCTGGCGGGCAAAACTGACCCTGTCGCCGCTTTGGCGCGCGCGTTGGACAAGTTGCCGGAAACCCTGCGCGTGAAGCCGTCGGTCGTGCGCCTGGCGTATCAGGCCGGCAAGGCCGATGCCGACCTGGCATCGGCGCGCCTGCGCGCGGTCCGAGAACGACTGGAGGAATTGTGGAAGGCCCAGGGGTGTTGCTACACCCTGGTGTTCGAGGAAGAAATCTTCGAGCGCGCCGCCACCAGGAAGGGGGGCGCGAAGTGAAAGCCGTGCCACGCAAAACCATGAACAAGAAACTGCTCTGCCTGCTGTTGCTTTCCACTCCTTCCTCAGTTCCGTCATTTGCCGCCGAGGTGCCGCGTTTTTGCCAGGTGGATGGCGCCTGCGCGCCTTGCGAGAAGGACAAGGACGGTAAGGAGGAAAAATCCTGTCGCCGCGTGAATGGCAAACGCATCGACCACGGCGCCAGTCTGGGCGCGCGCGGTACGCCGAGCAACGGCGAGCGGGAACTGGCGACGGAAACCTTTGTGTTGTCGGACGCCGACACCGTGGCGCCGGTTGTGACGGTGGAGCGTCAGGTAGTCGCTGCGCGCCAACCTGACCTACGTCAGGGTGTAGCGGCTGCCGCAACACCGCGCCCGACCCAGGAAATTCGTCTGGTGGAACACCGGACGGCGCGGCCGGGCGAACACACGGTGCTGGCGCCTTCGTCTTTCATCTCTGGCGGCAGCGAGTTGGGTGACACGCTCAAGGCGCGCCTGGATGAACTGGTGGCCCATTTGAACGGGCGCCAGAACCTGCGTCTGGCGGTGATCGGCCATACCGACACGCAGGGCCTGTCCAAGGCCAGCCGCGCGAAATATCGCGACAACCACGGCCTCGGCCAGGCGCGCGCGGACATCGTCGCCGCTTATCTGGGGAAACAACTCGGCTTGCCGGCGGAGCGCATCGCGACCGACTCCAAGGGACCGGATGTTCCCCTGGCCGGCAACGACACACCGGCGGGCATGGCGAAGAACCGCCGCGTGGAAATCCGCGCCTGGTATGAAGATGTCGTGGTGCATCAGGAAGAGGTGGTAGTGCCGCTGCCGCCGGTCGAGCCACCCGCGCCGGCGGTGCCTCCCGCGCCCGTCGCCGAGGCCGTGATTCAGCCCGTGGGAGCAAAGCTGTTGCGTTCCTGCGATGAGGTGCTGGCCGCGCGTACACGTGCCGAGGACGTGCCGTTCCGCATCAGCATCGACGGCGTGCCGCAGGAAGACAGCGGCGTGATCGATCCCGACATCCAGCGTTGCACCGATGTCTCCCTGGAAAAGGCCGACATCCAGATTCGCTACGACACGCTGGAACAGACCCCGGTGCTCAACGCCCACGCCTGGCCCAACGCCGTGGCGCGCGACGGCAAGGTGGAGCTCATCGGCTGGAGCAACTACGCGGCGTTCATCGCCAAGGCCGAACTGCGTTTGTTCGCGCCCGGCGTGTCCACCCAGGGCGTGCCGCTGGCGGTGTTGCCGCTGGAACTGGGGCAGCCGGCGACCTGGCTGCCCGCCGGGTTCAAGCAGGACCACGTCCAGTACGTTCTGCGGGTTTACGACGCGCGCGGCCGTTTTGACGAAACCCGGCCCAAGCGCATCGACCTGACCGACAAGGCGCGACCCAACGAGGATTTCGAGAAGCGCGAACGCGAACTCCTGGCCGGCTATGGCGAGAATAGCCTCGCCATCCGCAACATCCAGACCCACGGTGGCGCGGTCACCGCCAACGGCGGCGGCATCAAGCCGGGCGAAGTGGTTACCTTCCTCGGCCAGCCGGTGCCGGTGGACGCCAAGGGCGATTTCGCCGCGCGCCAGATTCTGCCCGCCGGGCCGCACGTGGTGGAGGTCGAGGTGAAGAAAGCCGATGGCCGGAGCGCGCGTTATTCCCGCAACCTGTCCATCGCCGCCGACGACTGGTTCTATCTCGGCATCGCCGACCTCACCCTGGGGCGCAATTCCACCAGCGGCCCGGCCAAGCTGGTGACGGCGGACACCACCGACCATTTCGACAACAAGATGTATGTCGATGGCCGCCTGGCCTTCTACTTGAAGGGCAAGGTGAAGGGCGAGTGGCTGCTCACCGCCAGCGCCGACACCCGCGAACAGCCGCTGAAGAGCCTGTTCTCCAACTTTGCCGAGAAAGACCCGCGCTACCTGTTGCGCAGCCTCGACCCGGACAAGTACTACCCGGTTTATGGCGACGATTCCACGGCCATCGACGACGCGCCCACCCAGGGCAAATTCTTCGTGCGCCTGGCGCGCGGCGACTCGCAAGTGATGTGGGGCAGTTTCAAGACCAGCCTTACCGGCACGGAATTCGCCAACTACAGCCGCTCGCTCTATGGCGCGCGCGCCAAGCTGGTGTCTGATTCCGCCACGAAGTACGGCGAGAAACGCGGCAACCTGGAAGTGTTCGCCGCCGATCCCGGCACACTGCAATCGCGCGAGGAATTTCGCGGTACCGGCGGTTCGCTCTATTACCTGCGCAACATGGACATCACGCCGGGTTCGGAACGGGTGTGGGTGGAAATCCGCGACAAGGACAGCGGCCTGGTGCTGAAGACACAACAACTGGTCGCGGTGCAGGACTACGAGGTGAACGCGCTGCAAGGCCGCATCATCCTGCGCGAGGCGCTGGCTTCCACGGCGGGCGCGGGCACCCTGGTGCAGTCCGGCAGTTTGTCGGGCCACCCTGTCTACCTGATCGCCACCTACGAATACGCCCCCGGCGTGACCTCGGTGAGCAGCATGGTGGTGGGCGGCCGCGCCAGCGCCTGGGTGAACGATCATCTGCAATTGGGCACCTCCGGCTATCGTCAGGACGGCCCACGCCAGAATCTCAAGGGCGTCGATGCCACCCTGCGCTACAAGCCCGGCACCTATGTGAAGGTGGAAGGCGCGCGTTCCGATGGCGCCGGTTCCGGCATGCAGACCTCGCAGGATGGCGGCTTCGGCTTCAACAGCGTCAGCGTCGCCGGCGGCAAGGCCGACGCGCAGCGGGTGGAGGCGGGTGTCGATTTCGCCGAGGTCAAGGAAGGCGCCAAGGGCAAGGCCACGTTCTACTGGCAGGAGCGCGAAGCAGGCTTCTCCGGCCCCGGCCAGATCAGCAGCGGCGGCGAGGCCATCACTCAGCAGGGCGGCAGCGTCACCTGGCAGGCGACGGATGTCACAGAACTCAAACTGAAAGCCGACGAGAGGGATGCCACCAGCCAGACCAGGAAGGCGGCCGAGGTGAACGTCAGCCATACCCTCAACCCCAACTGGAAGGCCGGGGTGGGTGTGCGCGCGGACGACATCAATACACGCACCGCCAATGCCAGTTCGATCCTGTCGCAATCCGGCAATCGCACGGATGCGGTGGTGCGGATGGATTACACGCCGGATGCCGACCAGAAGGCCGGGTGGAGCGCCTATGGTTACGGCCAGGGCACCCTGGACAAGAGCGGCACGCGCCACGGCAACGACCGCTTCGGCCTCGGCGGCGAGCGGCGCCTCAACGACCGCTTCAAGCTGGGTGGCGAGGTGTCGGATGGCGATGGCGGCTTCGGCGCGCGCGTCTCCGGCGATTGGCAGGTGGATGATCGTTCCAGCCTGTATACCAACTACACGTTGACTCCGGATCGCACCGACGACGGCTTTCGCGGCCGCGCCGGACTGCTCACGACCGGCGGCAAAACGCGTTATTCCGATACGGTCAGCCTCAACGCCGAAGAGCGTTACCAGCACGGCGACGGCCCTTCCGGCCTGATCCACGCTTTCGGCCTCGATCTCTCGCCCAACGAGCGCTGGAACGCCGGCATCAAACTGGAATCCGGCAAATTGTCCGACCCGGCGGCGGGTGACATGGATCGCCAGGCGGTGGGCTTCACGCTCGGCTACCGCAAGGACGCCACCCGCTATGCCGGGGCGCTGGAATACCGCCATGAGGACAGCTCCAACACCAGTGGCGTCAGCGGCACCCGCGAAACCTGGTTGATGAAGAACACCCTGGGTTATCAGATCGACCCGGACTGGCGTTTCCTCGGACGCCTCAACTTCTCCACTTCCAGCAGCAGCGGCGGCGCCTTCCAGGATGGCGAGTACCTGGAACTGGTCACCGGCTATGCCTGGCGTCCGGTCAGGAACGACCGCTGGAATACCCTGTTCAAGTACACCTATCTCTACAACCTGCCGTCGCCGGGGCAGCTATCCAACAGCCTGGCGGCGGATTTCGCCCAGAAGAGCCATGTGCTCGCCGTCGACACCATCTACGACGTGCGTCCCTGGGTTTCGGTCGGCGGCAAACTGGGTGTGCGCCGGGGCGAGTTGAAGGATGCCAAGGTGGGCGGCGACTGGTATTCCTCCACCGCCTGGCTGGGTATCCTGCGCGCCGACTGGCACTGGGTGCATGAGTGGGACATCCTCACCGAATTGCGCATGCTCGATGTGGCCGCCGCGAGCGACAGCCAGACCGGCGCCTTGGTCGGCGTGTACAAACACCTGAACAAGCAAGTAAAACTGGGCGGCGGCTACAACTTCACCCGTTTCTCCGACGACCTGACCGATGTCTCCTACCGCTCACGCGGTTGGTTCATCAATTTGATCGGCAAGATGTGACGGCGCTTTTCTCCCCCCTTTTTTAAAGGGGGGCAGGGGGGATTTCTGAGACGGCTGCTCAGGCAAACGTTGCTAAATCCCCCTCACTCCCCCTTTGGGAAAGGGGGAAGGTGCCTTCGCTATCCCTTGTGCCGAAGCAACCCTGAACGTGGGTAGCCGGCAGGGATGCCGGCGCTACAATCGCCCCACATTCCCAAGGCGGCGCAGTCCATGATCAAACCGAAAATCCCCTCGATGGTCGACCCCGGCGGCAGCCAGGAGGCCAATCTCTCGGCGCGGGAATCCTGGCGCGTGTTCGAGATCATGGCCGAGTTCGTCGAGGCCACCGAGCGCCTGGCGCCGATCCGGCCGGCGGTGTCCATCTTCGGCAGCGCGCGGATTTCACCGGATTCCGCCTATTACATGCTCACAGAAACCATCGCCCGCAAGCTGTCGGATGCGGGTTTCGCGGTGATTTCCGGGGGCGGGCCGGGGGTGATGGAAGCGGCCAACAAGGGCGCCTTTTTCGGCCACTCGCCCAGCGTCGGCCTCAACATCCAGTTGCCGCACGAACAGCGCAGCAACCCGTTCCAGGACATCAGCCAGACCTTCCGGCACTTCTTCGCGCGCAAGGTCATGTTCGTGAAATTTGCCAGCGCCTACGTGGTCATGCCCGGCGGTTTCGGTACCCTGGACGAACTCATGGAAGCGCTCACCCTGGTGCAGACCGGCAAGACACCGCGCATTCCCATCATTCTGGTGGAGTCGAAGTTCTGGGGCGGCCTGGTGGACTGGTTCCGGGAACGACTGGTGCGCGAAGGCATGATCGAACCGGCCGACATGGATCTGATCCAGGTGATCGACGAACCCGACCAGGTGGTTACCGCCATCTTCAGTTATTACGAAACCCGCGGCTTTGAGCCCTCACCGCAGGAACGGGAGATTCTGTTCAATCTGTAAGCGGGCACGGGCTAAAATCAAAACCAGGTATACCAGGCGTCAGGCAGCCTCCGGCAACCTGACCGACAACACTACCAACGAGACGACATCATGCGCACCTACGCTTTCCTGCTTGCCGCCCTGCTAGCCCTTCCGGTTTATGCCGCGCCGCCTCGGCTGGAACCGCTGCCCGACATCCCGCCGCCACCCGGCATGGTCGATCCGTCGCTGGAGCCGCAGATCACCATCATCCAGCGCGGCGGTGACCGGGTGGAGGAATTTCGTATCAAGGGCCGGCTGTACATGATCCGGGTCACGCCGCCGCATGGGCACGCCTACTATCTGGTCGATCAGCGCGGCGATGGCGCGATGCGCCGCTACGATGATCTCTCCCCGAACTTCCAGGTACCCATGTGGGTCATTTCGGAGTTCTGAACCTTCTTCCCCGTCCCACACGCCGCCTTACCGGCGGCGTTTGCTTTTCCTGGAACCCATGAATTCGCTCACCATTTCGCGTCCTCCCGCATCCGCTGGCCTGCTCTGGATCAAGGAAGGCTGGCGGATATTCAAGCAGTCGCCCATCCCCTGGATGGGCATGACCGCCCTGGCCTTCATGGTGGTCATCGGTGTGAGCATGATTCCCTGGGTCGGCCGTTTCGCCATCGAGTTGCTTTCCCCCTTCCTGGTGGCGGGCTATTTCTCCGCCAGCCGCGCCGCCCTCGCCGGTGAACCCGTCACCTTCATCCATCTCGCCGCCGGCAGCCAGAGCGGCCGCGATACCCTGTTGCGTATCGGCGTGGTTTACATGGTCGGCTCATTGCTGGTCTTCGCGTTGGTCAACCTCCTGACCGGCAGCGATCTGCGCGAGGTGATGCGGCTGGCCCAAGACCCCGCCACGACACCTCCGGCTGAACTTGAACGTTTGGTCGCGGCCGCCCTGCCCGCCATGCTGCTGGCCTCGGCCCTGTTCGCGCCGCTGCTCATGGCCACCTGGTTCTCCCCCGGCCTGGCCCTGTTCGACGCATTCCCCACCGGGCGCGCGCTCTGGTGGAGCCTCTGGGCCTGCTGGGTGAGCTGGCGCCCGATCCTCTATTACAGCCTGGTTCTGGGCGCGCTCGGCACGGTGGCCCTGGTGATTCCCTTCGGCCTGGGCATGCTGGTGTTCCTGCCGGTGACCTTGATCTCCACCTATGTCGCCTACCGGATGATCTTCACGCCCATCGAGGAACCGGTATCGGAGCGTGACGAGTCGCCATGAGAACGCTGCTCTTCGCGCTTCTCCTGGCCGGCGGCGCCGTATCGACCAACGAGGTGGCCGCCGAATTGACCACCGAGCCGGTCAAATTCGGCGACGCGCTCAACCAGAAGTTTCACCACCCGCGCTGCCTGCAATGCCACCAGTTCAACAGCGCCCGGCACCAGGGCCGCGCCTACAACTCACACAGCGCGCGCTACCTCTGCGACAAGTGCCATAGCGGCAACATCACCGGCCTGCGGCGCGGTGAGTGGATCGCGCCCCTGGAAGCGATGGACTGGACCGATCTGAACGCGCGGGAAACCTGCCGGATGATCAAGCGCAACCTGTCACGAGGCGACCCGGCGGAGAATATGCGCGAGCACCTGTTGCATGACGTTCGTATCCGCTGGGCACTGGACAACGGCATGACCCCCGGCGGCCGCTTCCCCTCCGTCCCCGGTGGCTATGTCGAGTTCGCCAGGCAGGCCCGGGAATGGGTGGATGGCGGGATGTTGTGCGAGTGAGGCAGGGACCAGGGACGGGCGACAAGAGGCACGAAAACCGGCCTTTACTCGCGCCACTTTTCCATGCCTGAAATTTCCTTCCTGGCCGTCTTTCTCACCGGTCTGCTTGGCGGCGCGCATTGCGTGGGCATGTGTGGCGGCATCGTCGCGGCGATTTCCCTGCAGCCGGGGGGCAAGCAGCCATTCACGTTCCATCTGGCTTACAGCGCCGGTCGCATCGCCAGTTATTCGGCGGCGGGGGCGTTGGCGGGGTTGATCGGCTCGGCGGCTTTTCTGTCGGACACCTTGTACCCCGTGCAGCAGGGGCTCTATTTCCTGGCGCAGGTCGTGCTGATTCTGCTCGGGCTTTATCTCGCCGGCCTGAACCAGAGCGTGCTGTTTCTGGAGCGGGTGGGCGGGGGGGTGTGGCGGCGAGTTCAGCCGCTGCTGGCGCGGGTGATGCCGATCCGCTCCCTGCCCCAGGCCCTGGCGGCCGGAGCCTTGTGGGGCTGGTTGCCGTGCGGGCTGGTCTACAGCGTGCTGGTATCCGCCCTGGCTTCCGGCGGGGCGGGGCGGGGCGCCACCTTGCTGTTGCTGTTTGGTCTCGGCACCCTGCCCAATCTGCTGCTAATGGGCTGGGCGGCGGCTTCGCTACGGGAATGGGTACGCCGGGTCTGGGTGAAACGGGTGGCCGGCCTGGGGGTGGCCTCGATGGGGATCTGGGGTCTGGTTCAGTTACTGCGCTGAACCGGACTGTGCGCCGTGGAAGTCACGCGCGAACTCGCTCTTCATCACTTTGCCCATCACGTTGGCATTGACCAGGAAGCGCAGGGTATCCGGCGTGGAGACCTGGAATTCGCCCAGGTAGTAGACCGAACCGCCCTCGTGGACTTCGCGGATGGGAATGTTGGACAGGTTGTTGCGCAGATTGATGGCGCCGGCATATACCTGGCCGGCGATGGTTTCGTTAGCGCCGGATTTGCCTTTTTTCACGAGGGTAACGGTCAACAGACCTCGTGTCGGGCTGCGTTCCACGTTGTAGTTTTTCGCGGCCTCGGCGGTGAGCTCCGTGGTGGGCACGGCGACGCTATACAACTCGATGTCCCTGGTCGAGTAACGGTCGTTGGCCTGGGCCTGGGTGGCAAGCAGAACGACGAGCAGTGGCAACGCGCGTTGGATGGTCATGGGTATCTCCTCGATGTTTTGTCTCGGCCGCAACTATAGCGCTGTAGGTCGGAAATGCCGGAGCCTTCATGCCGGCGCCTTCCGACAAACCCGGCGGCAGGCGCTACGGGGTTCACGAGTCGCCACGTTGATTCGGGATAAACTGCCCCGTCTTTTTTTGCCTCGAACCACCATGACCCAGATGACCCCCCAGGAAATCGTTCACGAACTCGACAAGAATATCGTCGGCCAGAATGCGGCCAAGCGCGCCTGTGCCATCGCCTTGCGCAATCGCTGGCGGCGCATGCAAGTGGAAGGCGAGCTACGCCAGGAAATCACGCCCAAGAACATCCTCATGATCGGCCCCACCGGGGTCGGCAAGACCGAGATCGCGCGGCGCCTGGCGCGGCTGTCCGGGGCGCCGTTCATCAAGGTGGAAGCCACCAAGTTCACAGAGGTGGGTTATGTCGGCAAGGATGTCGACAGCATCATTCGCGACCTTGCCGAAATCGCCATCAAGCAGGCGCGCGAGGAGGCCACCCGCAAAGTGGCGATGCGCGCCGAAGAGGGCGCCGAGGAACGCATCCTCGACGCCCTATTGCCGGGCGCCCGCGACGCCTGGGAGGAAGGTTCCACAAAAGAGGAATCGGCCACCCGGCAGAAATTCCGCAAGATGTTGCGCGAGGGGCAGTTGAACGACAAGGAAATCGAACTCGACCTGGCGGCGCCTTCGTCGAGCATGGAAATCTTCGCGCCGCCCGGCATGGAAGAGCTCACCAACCAGCTCCAGGGAATGTTCCAGAATCTGGGCAACCGCCGAACCCAGAAGAAGAAACTGAAGATCGCCGAAGCGATGAAGCTGTTGACCGATGAGGAAGCCGGCAAGCTGGTCAACGAGGAGGAATTGAAGCTCGCGGCGCTCTACAACGTCGAATCCAACGGCATCGTCTTCCTCGATGAAGTGGACAAGATCGCCGGCCGCGAGAGCCAGGGCGCCGATGTTTCCCGGCAAGGCGTGCAGCGCGATCTGCTGCCGCTGGTGGAAGGCGCCACCGTCTCCACCAAGATCGGCATGATCAAGACCGACCACATCCTGTTCATCGCCAGCGGCGCCTTCCATCTCTCCAAACCGTCCGACCTCATTCCGGAATTGCAGGGACGTTTTCCGATCCGGGTGGAGCTGCAAAGCCTGACGGTCGCCGACTTCGAACGCATCCTCACCAGCACCGATGCCTGCCTCACGCGGCAATATCAGGCGCTGATGGAAACCGAAGGCGTGAAACTGGAGTTCACCCCCGAGGCCATTCGCCGCCTCGCCGAGATTGCCTGGAGCGTCAACGAACGTACCGAAAACATCGGCGCGCGCCGGCTTTACACGGTGATGGAACGCCTGCTCGACGACCTCTCCTTCGATGCCGACAGGCGTGGCGGCGAGACGCTCAACATCGACGCCGCCTATGTCGATGCCCGCCTGAAGGAACTGGCGGCAAGCGAAGATTTGGCGAGATATGTGCTGTAACGGGCGCGGCGGAGTGCGTGCGAAGGCCGTCCCCCCTTTGAAGACGCATTTCTTGTTGGCTGTTGATATGAATGAGGAGGCCGGGGAGTGTGGCTTCCCCCTTTATCAAAGGGGGATCGAGGGGGATTTCGCCAAGGGCGGCGCCTGTAGAAGCATCCGAAAATCCCTGATAAAGCCCCTACCCTTCGGTACCACAACTCCTCTTTGGGAAAGGGGGGGGTAGCGCGCCATGCTCCCCATCCATCTCGACCTCTCCCTGCCCGATTGGGTGGCTCGCCACGTCACCGCCTGGCCGGACGCCGTCGATGATCCGACGCGCATGCGCCTGGTTCTGGGACTTGCCCGGGAGCATGTCGAGCGGGATGGTGGCGGGCCTTTCGCCGCGGCGGTGTTTGCCGAGGAGAGGGTGGTCGCGGTGGGCGTCAACCGCGTGCTGCCGGAGCAGAACTCGTTGTTGCATGCCGAGGTGCTGGCCATCATGTTGGCCGAAAAATATTTCGCCAGCCACAACCTTGGCGCGGCCGATCTGCCGCGACTGGAACTGGTCTGCTCCTGCGCGCCTTGCGCCATGTGTCTGGGCGCGATTCTCTGGAGTGGCCTCAAGCGGGTGGTGAGCGGCGCCTTGCGCGAAGATGCCGAACTGGCCGGCTTTGACGAGGGCCCGGTGTTCCCCGCCTCGCATCGCTATCTTGAAGCGCGCGGTATCGAACTGGTGCACGGAGTGCTACGCGAGGAAGCGCGGGAGGTGTTCGACTTGTATCGGTCTCGGGGCGGGCGACTGTATTGACCTGGAAATGACGGTTGGCTAGCGACCCAAAAGTATCTCGCCATCGGGCGCGCGCAACCGCCGCTTCGAGGTTCAGTGACGGGAGTGCCGCATGCCTCCGCTTTTGCGCGCCACGGCTTCCATCACCAGGTTCTGTTCCTTGCCGTCCGCGCCCCTGACGGTCAGCGTCATCGGCACTTTCTGGCCATCCCTGATTTGTTCCTTGAGGCCGATGAACATGACATGCAGGCCTCCCGGTTCCAGACTCACGGTCTGACCTTTGGGCAGCGCGATTTCCTTCATCTGGCGCATTTCCATGACGCCGTTTTCCATTCTCATGAAATGCAGTTCCAAGGTTCGCGAGACCGGGCTCGTGCCGCCGAGCAGGGTCATGTCGGCATCGGCGGTGAGGTTCATGAAACCGCCGGCAACCTGCTGGCCGGGTGCGGTGGCGCGCACCCAGGCGTTCTCCACCTTCACGTTGTCGGCCAGGACAGGGGTGGCCAGGGTCAGGCCGAGAAGCAATGTCAGCAGGGTGCGTTGCATGGTGTTTCCTCTCTCAGGTAGGTCAGGTTGCCGCGGGCTGCCTGACGTTCACGGTGACAGGTAGCGACAAGGCCACCACCCGCGTTCCGGTACGGTCAGAAATTCGCGTTCAGTTTGAGCCACAGCGTGCGGCCGGGTTCGTTGACTCTGGTGCTGGTGGAATAGCCCACCGGTACGGCTGTGGGGGTGCCGGTTCGGCTGATGTGTTCGGCGTAGATTCGGTCGAACAGATTGTCCACCCCGGCGGTGAGTTTGACATCCTTGCGCGGCTTCCAGCCGGCGTTTAGGGAGAACACGGCGAAGCCGGGCGTGCGGCCGATGTCCTGGCCGACGATGCTGCCGTAGCCGACATGCACGCGATCCTGCTCCGCCACCAGGCGTAGCAGCGAGCCGAAAGACCAGACGCGGTCGTCGTACTCGACGCCGATGCGCCCCTCCAGCGGCGGCATCTGGGCTAGCGGCACGTTGTCGGTGTCGTTCTCTCCGCGCACATAGGCCAGGCTGGCAAAGGTTTTCCAGCGCTCATCGAAGCGGTAAGACATGTCCGACTCGAAGCCGGTGGTGCTGGCGTCGATGTTGCGTATGGAATTCACACCGGCGACGCTGCGCGTCAGCATGTAATCGTCGATGCGCGCGCGATATGCCGCCAGGTTGGCGCGCCAGGGGCCGGCGGCGTAATGCAGGCCGATGTCGAACTGGGTATTGGTCTCCGGCCTGAGCGCGCCGGTGTTGCTGAGACCGCCATAGGTGGTCGCCTCCCAATGATCCATCGGCCGTTGCGCGCGGCCCAGGCCGACGTAAAAGGTGGCGGGTGTGGCGGCCAGATTCCGTTCATAGCGCAGGAAAGCGCTGCTCAGATTCTGCTCGGCGTTGGCCTTCCAATTCAGCGTTTCGCTGGCACTGGTCAGCACGGCGGTCGAGGCATACGACCAGCGGTCGGCGGAAAACCATTCCTGGCGCATGCCGCCCAGGATGCGCGAACGGCTGTCCAGGTCATGCTCAAGTTCGATGAACACGTTACCGGTGCCCGCCTCCAGGTCGGCCAGACGTTTGTAGGCATCCACCGTCACGTTGCCGCCTGTCGAGGTGCGCAAGGTATGTTCATTGCGCTCGTATCCGGCGCCTATGGTCAGCATCGTCTGATCACCGGGAACAAGATCCAGTGAGACGCGCGCGCCCTGGGTCTTGCGGTCCGGGTTGTTGAACATGGCCATGCCCGCGGGACGGGTGCGCAGCGTGTAGTTGTCCATCACATGGTCGATGTAGTTATGGAACACCTGCGCTTCGAGCTTGCCGACCAGTGGCGTGAGATTGGTGCGCGTGAATTTCAGGCCCACGCCCTCGCGGGCGAACTTGGCCCCATCCATGGTGCGATCCGCGTAGGCGGCCTGGCCGTCACTGGCGTCCAGCGACACTTCGACACGGGTGTCCTGATCCGGCGTCCATCCCCCCACCGCGCCGGCGTTCCAGCGCGTGTAGGCGGAATGCACCTTGTTGCCGCTACCGTCCTGGTAATCGTTGGCATCGGTATGTGAGCCGAAGCCACGCACATAGGCACGGCCATTACCGTAAGTGGCATCCGCCACCACGTCATTGCGGCCCCAACTGCCCACGGTAGCCGATAGCAATGCGCGCTTTTCCTCACGCGCGAAGGCGGGCTTCTTGCGCTCGAATTTCACCAAGCCGGCCACATTGGCGCCATCAGCCACGCTTTGCGGCCCCTTGAGGACGGTCACCTGGTCGTACACTTCCGGGAAGATATAGGCGGTGGGCGGGTCCATCCGCATGCCGCAGCCACCCAGGATGTGTTGATCGTCCACCAGGATGTTCAGGCGCGAGCCGGCCATGCCACGCAGGATCGGATCGCCATCCGTGCCACCCTTGCGGATTACGTTGAAGCCCGGGATGCTTTTCAGATAGTCCGCGCCATCATGTGCCGGCACCGGCTGGCGCGGGGCCTTGGGATCACTGACCACGGTAAGCGGCAGGGACATGGGCGTCGCGGTGACGACGATCTCATCCAACATCGGAATATCGGCGGCGACACCATACCAAGGGCAAGCGGCGAGCAGGGCGATAAGGGGCTTCAGGCGCGACTTCATTCCGGACTCCGTTAGTGAAACAAACGCGGCATGGTAGGAAGCGCGCTTTCATCCGGGAATGTGGCAAATTGTCGCGGTCCATGAACCTAGAAACCTCAGTTGACCGCTCCTTAGCCCTTGTGAGGCCGCATGGATACTGGCGTTAACGCCTCCGATAGCGCTCACCGATGGGTGAGTCCGCTACGCGCCCGATTGCACGGATTTCGGGCCGTCTGGCCGCGTTGCTCCCCGGGCCCGCTGCGTCGTCGCGCCTTGTCAGCCGACCCGAAAACCATACACTCGGGCGCGCTCAACTGAGGTTTCTAGGATGAAAAAACCCCGCCGGAGCGGGGTTTTTCATGGACCGCGATGTCCTTGCGGCTCAAGCCCCGTGATGCACCCAGTCAGCGCCCAGGCTGCCCCACAGACTCTCCCGGTAGGCGGCGCCGCTGACGCGGGCGAGTTCGGCCCGTGCCTGGCTGAGCAGCGCCTGGCAAGGCGCGAGCTGGTCCGGGTCGCAGCGTTCGCGCGCGTCGGCTTCCAGGAAGGCCTTGAGGTAGGCCACCTGACGTTCCGCCAGGGCGATGTCGCGCTGCTGTTTGATATCCAGGCGCTCGCGATACCAGTCGCTCGCCAGTAGTGATTCGCGCGTGAACAGGGCGCGGATTTCCGGGTGGGAAAGGTCTTTTCCCTGGAATTCGCCACTGACCATGATGTTGAGCAGCGCTTGCAGCGGCGGGCAGGCATCGTCGATCGAGCCGTCATCGAGATAACCCTGGGCGACCTGGCGCTGCGAGGCGACGATGTGCTGGATGCCTTCGACATAGGCGTCGAGATCCTGGGTTTCCGGCTTCAGCATGGCCTCGTCGAACACCGCCATCGGGCTGTCGAATATCTTGCCCAGGTAGGCATGCGCGAAGCCCTTGGTGATGCGGTAGCCGAGACGGCTGGCGAGGACGCGCTGGCCGTTGTGGTCGAAGTCGTCCAGTTTTTCCAGGTAGCCGCGTTCGATCAGCAAGGCCGGTTCCTGTTCGCGCTGGGTGAGGCGGCTCCAGATTTCCGGAATCAGGTAGCTGACGTCGTGATCGACGCGGCGCTCACGGCCGATGAAGCCGGCGGCGGAGGTGAAGCCGGGGTAGCCGCACAGGATGAAGGAGACCAGGGCGTTGTTGAGGTCGGCCGTGGTGCTGAGGGCGTTGAACGGCCCCTTGGTGAGCGCGCCCTCGGAGCCGGCGCCGGTGGTGGAGGGGGACTTGCCGGAGAGGCTGGCGATGAAGTCCATGAACAGTTCCGGCAGTTCCTGGTAATGGATCGGCCCGTACACGGCGAGTGGTTTGATGCCGGGCGCTTGCGGGTTGTTGCGGCGTCCCGGCAGCACGGCGTTGACCGGGAAATAGACCGGCTGCCGGGCGGGAATGCGCCGTTGCAATCGGGTACCGAGTTCCGCCAGATAGCGTTCGCGCGGGTTGGCCAGGTCCGGGCGCGCCTGCAGGTAGCGCACGTTGGGACTGGGCTTGCCGCCGACGATGCGCGGATGCGCGGAGGAGACGAGCCAGCCGTCATCCACGGCGTCGGCCGCCGCCTGGATGAACTGGCGCATCGGATCGGTGTATTGCGAAAACTCCACCACGTCGTCGACCAGGTCGCGCGCGTCCTGGCGGTTGAGCGGGGCGAAGTTGGAGATGAAGTTGTCCGACAGGGTCAGATCGAGTTCGGTCTGCGGGTCCATGCCGCGATGCTTGGCGTCGTCGGGACGCTGGAACAGGCGTGCCTCGCAGTTCTCCACCAGTTTCAGCGACGGGTGCGGCCAGGCCGGGTTGAGGTTGCCGAGCTGACTGGCCGGCACGGTGGCGGCGACGGCGATGTCGTCGGCCAGTTGCACTTTCTGGGCGCCGACGAAGTTCTGCCTGAGCTTGAACACGCGCCAGGAACCATCGGTGAGGCGGCCCACACGCAGGTAACTGGCGACCAGCTGGCGGCCCTGATACTTGAGTTCATGGGCGGGCTGGCCGTTGATCTGGTCCACCGAGAAATGCTTGCGCCAGGCGTGTTCCCCTTGCTCGCTCCATTCCTGGCGGTAGAAGCGCTTGATGATGAAGACCAGTGAGCGGATGCGCTGCGGAATGGACTCCACCCAGGCGTTGTACTCGGGGGAGTATTCGGTTTCCGACGGCGTCAGCAGGCGGATCACAGAGCCGACCGAGCGCTTGGGGTCGAGCAGGGAGCGGGTGTCGCGCCCTTCCGCCGGTTCGACCTTGTAGCGGTCGGAGTAATCGTGGCGGAACAGCGCCTCCACCTGATCCAGGTCGTCTTTCAGATCCTTGACGATAAACGGGCCGGAAAGCAGGGAGCCGGCCAGTGATTTTGAAATCTCCGACTTGCCACCGCCGGAGACGGTGCACGGCTTGTAGCAGAAGGTGCCTTCCGCCTCGCTGCCGAGCAGGCGCCAGGTGGGCGCGCTGGGATGTTTCTGCAGTTCGATCTTGTAGCCGCAAGGATACAAATAGACATGCCCGGCGAGTAACTTGATCCGGTGTGTCTGGCCGTCAATACCCCGCCAGCTCACCTGCATCGTGTCCATGTCGAAGTGGGTGTCCTCCGGCACGAAATGGATGTTCTTGTAGCGCTTGTCGCTGGCATGGCCTTCCGGATGAAGCATCACCTGGTCGCCCAGGAGCGCCAATACCCCGGCCAGGGTGTGGCCGCGATCCGGCAGTCGGCTGTCGGGCTCGTAGCGCTCTCCCAGGTTGTAGGAGGCGAAGGCCAGGGCGCCGCCGGAATGTTCTTCCTCGCTGCCGCCGAACAGATTGGCGGCATAGCTGATCTGCGACTTGATTTCCTTCTTGCTGTAGCCGAAGTAGTTGTCGGCGATGAGGGTGACGATCACTCCGCTCATGTCGCGGCAGACGATCTTGAATGCCTGGCCGTCGTTGTACAGTTCGTCATCCGCCTTCCAGCACATGCCGTCGCGGCGTTGCCGTTCGCTGGCGGCGTCGAAATGCGGCAGGCCCAGATCCTTTTTGCGCAGCGTGGTGAGATGCGGCGCCAGGATCACGCAGCCGGTGTGGCCGCTCCAGCCCACCACGTCGAGGCCGGCGTCGTTTTCCGGTAGATAGGGGTCGCCGGCATTGCCGAAGATGCGCTCGACGAAATCCAGGTTGGCCACCAGCCCGCCCGGCGCGAAGAAGCGCGTTTCCATGGATCTGGCCGGCATCACTTCCGCCACCTCGGGGGAAACCAGTGGGCGCAGCAGCAGCGACACCCAGAGGTGCGCGCCTTCCGGCTGGTTGCTGGTGTAGGGCAGGCGCAGCAGATCACCCGGCGCGTCCAGCGCGGCGCGCATCAGCGCGGCGAAGGTCGCGACCGGCACCGCCTTCTTGTCCCAGGGGATCGGCAGGCCACCTTCGGCGATGTGGAACACACCCTCGGTGGTGCGGCGGTCCTTGCCCGGGTTGTGTAGCACGCCCTGACGCACGCGATAGGAGGTGAGATAACGCGACTCGAAGAGGTCGCCATCGAACGGCAGGGACAATTCCGCGGCCAGGCCGGGGCGGTCCAGGATGAATGGCGCGGCGGGCAGTTGCACCCGTGTTTCAACGCCGGCGAGCACCCCATTGCGCGCCAGATAGTCGTTGACGAAGTTCTGGATGCGCTGATCCGCCGGGCAACGGTAATCGTGCAGCAGACGGCGGTGCTGGCGGTAATTGCGCAGCATGTCCTCGGCGACATCGAGCAGATCGTCGTCGCCCTCGCGCGGCACCGGCTGACCCGAGGCGGCGAGCTGCAAATTGATCTGGCGAATGCGCTTCTTCCGCTCCGGGCCGATCGGGCGAGGAATGATGGGGGATGCCGTGGGCAGGGGCTGGCCGAGGCGGGCGATATCGTTGTCCATACACACTCTCTGCTTGAAACAGGGGCCGCGCCATTCACCAAGCAAATGGGGCTGGCGTGCGGAAGTATCGGGAGAAAATCAAGGCGGGGCCGAAATCCGGCCAACAAACCCGCCAATAATGACAGAAGCCGCCTGTTTCGGGCAAGGAAGTGGCCCCTTGCACACTCCGATCAAGTTAATTAAGCCATTGATAAGCAATGGTTATTTAACGTTGTCCTTGCACTGATATGGTGCGGTGCGGTGAGGTGGTGAAATTCATTCGAGACAGAATACTTATCGCACTTCACAAGGCGGCTGACGGAGCGCCTACTCCCGATACAGCGGCAGTCTGGCGACGCGGCCTTCGATCTCCCGCACCTGCTTGATATAAGCCGGCTGGCCGACGCCGCCAAAGCGTTTCTCGAACTGGGACTTGTTCATGAATTCCGGCAAATCTTTGACCATCGGGAAAAACAGCCGCTCGTCATGGGTACCCGCCAGCTTTTCCTGCGCCAGCCGCGCCGTATCGGGGGAGCGCGTGGCCAGTTCGCCGAGGCGGCTACCGGCCTTGTCGGCGGCCAGATCGTTGAAGGAAAAGCCGCTGCCATCGCTGCTGTCGCGGACTTCCTTGTAAAGCCCGGCCAGATCGGCAACCCCTTCGCCACCCATGACCGCGATAAAGGCGGAAAGCGCGAAGTGCTGCGCGAAATCGCCACGGCCAGCCAGGCGCGCGCCGCCCTTGCGTCGGGGTTCCCTGTCGTCCGGGCTGGCAAACAGACGCCCGCCCACGGCGACCTCGGCCAGGGCGGTGAGCGCGTTGCGGTTCTCCGCTACCGGGTCGCCTCGCCGCGAGCGTTCCCGAGCCAGGGCGAAGGCATCCCCGAGCAAGGCCGCGTAATCGTTGCTCCGGGTGGCGGCCAGGCGTTCGCGGTACGGGCCCAGCGTGGCGCTGTCCATGCCGGCGGGCTTCCAGCCGGTGGCCTGGATGGCCTTGCGCAATTGCGCGCCACGCCAGACCAGGGTCAGCACCAGTTTCTTCGGTTCCAGCCTGGCCGCGCGCAGCATGTCGCGCACCACCCGGTATTGCTCCGCCGCCGGAGACATCGCGAGCAATACGCCGAGCAGTTTGCCGGTGAATTGGGCCGGCAGCGGCACTTTGCCGAGACGCACCCCGCTGGGCGCCAGCAAATCGCCTTGCGGCCGGAACTCCAGGGCGAAATTGAGATAACGCGGTAATTTGTAGAGACGCAGACTGGCGCGTACTTGCAGGCTTTGCGCGTCGATCACCACATCGGCGCCACCCCGCCCCAGGGTACCCAGCAGCCAGTTGAGGGCCAGTTCCATATCCTCCTGGCCGAAGCGCAAACGACGTTCCTGGCCTTCTTTCAGGTGCTTCAGGTCCAGCGATTCGACGATCACCCGGCCGCGTTCCAGGTCGGCCAGATTCAGGGTGGCGGGCCGTTCAATCTCAGGCGCGGGAGAGGTGGCCAGAGCCAGCAGGAAAACGAGTGTCGCGATGGGCAACAAAAATAGTAAGAACAACCACAGGCGGATCAATCCCGTGCTCCGTAGTCCTTGAACTTCTCCAGTACTTCAGCCATTTCCGCCGCGCTCAGCAACACCGGCTCGCCCACCTGGCAGGCGCGCAGGTATTGGCCGCACAGGGCTTCCACCTCCAGCGCCAGAGCAAGCGCGCCATGCAGGCCGCGCCCCCAGGCGAGCAGGCCATGATTCGCCATCAGGCAGGCGCGGCGGTCTTGCAAGGACGTGATCACGGCATCTGACAAGGCCTGGGTGCCGAAGGTGGCATAGGACGCGCAGCGGATGTCCACGCCGCCGGCCATCGCCACCATGTAATGAAACGGCGGAATGTCGCGGCGCAGACAGGCCAGCGCCACGGCAAACGGCGAATGCGCGTGCACCACCGCCCGCGCCTCGGGAAAGGCGGCGTAGATGTCGCGATGAAAACGCCACTCGCTGGATGGCTTCAGCCCGGCGGGCGCCGCGCCATTCATGTCGAGCGGCACGATCTCGGCGGCGTCGATGGCGGTCATGTCACGCCCGGACGGCGTGATCAGGAAGCCTTCCGGCGCGCGTGCGCTGACGTTGCCGGAAGTGCCCTGGTTGAGGCCCAGCGCCACGCTGCGGCGCGCGGTTTCGGCGACCTGGCGCATGGCCTCCCCCCGGTCCCAAAGAGGGGGCGGGGGAGATTTTGTAGCGTCCCTCATCGCGCAACCCTCGTACAAATCCCCCCCGCCCCCCTTTGCGAAAGGGGGGAGAGCATGCTCGATTCATCCTTGGTGGTCCCCACGCTTTGCTTGCTCATTTGACCCGCTCCGGAAACAAGCCCGCCAGTCCCTCGCGGCTGGCGGCGCAAACGCCGCGTTCGCTGATGATTCCCGTCACCAGCCGCGCCGGCGTGACATCGAAGGCCGGATTGGCGGCGGGGCTGCCTTCCGGGGTGAGGCGTATCTCCACCACTCGCCCCGCGCCATCCAGACCGGAGAGGTGGGTCACTTCCCTGGCGCCGCGTTCCTCGATGGGAATCTCGCGCCCGCTCGCCAGGGTGAAGTCGATGCTGGGGCCGGGCGCCGCCACATAGAACGGCACGCCGTTGTCATGCGCCGCCAGCGCCTTGAGATAAGTGCCGATCTTGTTGCAGACATCGCCATTGGCGGCGGTGCGGTCGGTGCCGACGATGCACAGATCGACGCGACCGTGTTGCATCAGATGGCCGCCGGCGTTGTCGGCGATCACCGTGTGCGGCACGCCATGTTTCGCCAGTTCCCAGGCGGTGAGGCTGGCACCCTGGTTGCGCGGCCGGGTTTCGTCCACCCACACATGCAGCGGAATGCCCGCCGCCACCGCCGCGTAGACCGGCGCCAGCGCCGTGCCCCAATCGACCGTAGCCAGCCAGCCGGCATTGCAGTGGGTAAGCAGATTGAGCGGCCCAGGCTTACGAGCCGCGATGGCCTTGATGAGATCGGCGCCGTGGCCGCCGATGGCCTGGTTCTGCGCCACATCCTCCGCGCAGATCGCGGCCGCCTCGTCCCAGGCCGCCGCCACGCGCTGTTCGGCGGCAAGTGGCAACAGCTTCTCCAGCATCCGGCGCACCGCCCATTGCAGATTGACGGCGGTGGGACGGGTGGCGATCAGTGTGTCGCCGGCGCCACGCAGCGCGGTATCGCCGGCATCGCGGCTGGCCGCCAGCGCCAGGCCGTAGGCGGCGGTCGCTCCGATCAGCGGCGCCCCGCGCACCCGCATCACGCGGATCGCCTCGGCGGCGTCTTCCAGGGATGCGAGCCGATGCACGACGAATTCATGCGGTAAGCGGGTCTGGTCGATGATCTCGACCGCGCCGTCAGTGGGCGACCCGGCGGGCCAGATGGTGCGGGTGGGTTTGCCGTCGATATTCATGGGAGCGAGGAAGTAGTAGGCCGGGGCGGGATTATCGGGGTTTCGCATACAATCCGGCCATGTCTGACGCCACCCCCGACCTCCTTTTCGCCGCCGCCCTCAACGCCCTGCTGGACAAGCAACCGACCGCGAAAACGCGGCTGGTGCGCCATGTCGGCAAGTGCGTGCGCCTGGTTCTGCCGCTGCTGCCGCTTTCCCTGCGTATCGAAGGCGACGGCGGTTTCGTCGCCGCCTCGCCGGAGGCCGCCGCCGACGTGCAACTGTTTCCCGATCTTTCCGCCGTGCCGCAATGGCTCACTGGCGGCAAGCTCGGCGACCTGTTCCGGGTAGCCGGCGACGGCGTGCTCGCCGCCGATCTCGCCCATGCCCTGGCGGATTTCGACTGGGTGCTGGCGCTACGACCGTACCTGGGCGACATCGCCGCCAGCCGCGTCGATCAGTTCATTCAGGGCCTCACCGGTTGGCGCGCCCAGGCGGTCGAATCCGCTGGCCGCAATCTCGCCGAATATGCCGTCTATGAACAAGCCATGCTCGCCGAACCTTACGCCGTGCGCGAATTCATCAGCGAGGTGGACCGCCTGCGCGAGGATGCGGATCGTTTGGAAGTGCGTTTGAGCCTGCTAGAAACCCACCGTAAAGCCTGATGTACCTCTTCCGTCTCCTACGTATTTTTCTCACCGCCGCCCGTTTCGGCCTGGATGAGTTTTTCCTCGGCCACGAACGGGTGAAGCTCGTGCGCTGGGCAGTCCAGACCCTGTTTTTCTGGCGCCGGCTATCCGCGCCGCGTGCCGAGCGCCTGCGCCTGGCGCTGGAGTCGCTGGGGCCGATCTTCATCAAGTTCGGCCAGATGCTGTCCACCCGGCGCGATCTGGTGCCGCCGGACATCGCCGATGAACTGGCGAAGTTGCAGGACCGGGTGCCGCCATTCCCCAGCGATCAGGCACTGGCGGTGCTGCGCCGCGCCTATGGCCGTGATGCCGCCGACGTGTTCGCCGAGTTCGACCCGACGCCGATCGCCTCGGCCTCCGTGGCCCAGGTGCACAAGGCGCGCCTGAAAACCGGTGAGGTGGTGGCGGTGAAGGTGTTGCGACCCGGCATCCAGAAGGTCATCGGCCAGGATGTGAAGCTGCTCGACGCCTTCGCCCACCTGGTCGAACTGCTCTGGTGGGACGGCAAGCGCCTGAAACCACGCGAGGTGGTGGCCGAGTTCGCCAAGCATTTGGGCGACGAACTGGACCAGATGCGCGAAGCCGCCAACTGTTCACAACTGCACCGCAACTTCGCCACCTCCTCGCTACTGGTGGTGCCCGAGGTGTACTGGGATTACTGCGGCCCGGAAGTGATGGTGATGAGCTGGATGGACGGCACGCCCATCTCGCGCACCGACGAGTTGCGTCGACAGGGTATCGATTTTCCCCGTCTGGCCCGGGCCGGGGTGGAGTTGTTCTTCACCCAGGTGTTCCGCGACGGTTTTTTCCATGCCGACATGCACCCCGGCAACATCCAGGTCACACCCGACGGCAAATACATTGCCCTGGATTTCGGCATCATGGGCACGCTCACCGATGGCGACAAAAATTACCTGGCACAGAACTTCCTGGCCTTTTTCCGCCGCGATTACAAGAAAGTGGCGCAGGCGCATCTGGATGCCGGCTGGGTGCCGGCGGATACCCGGGTGGACGAATTCGAGGCGGCCATCCGCTCGGTGTGCGAGCCGGTATTTGACCGGCCGCTGAAGGAAATCGCCTTCGGCAAGGTGCTGCTGCGCCTGTTCCAGACCTCACGCCGCTTCGGCATGGAAATCCAGCCGCAACTGGTAATGCTGCAGAAGACCCTGCTCAACATTGAAGGCCTGGGCCGCGATCTCGACCCCGACCTCGATCTCTGGTCCACGGCCAAGCCGTTCCTGGAGCGCTGGATGAACGAGCAGATCGGCTGGCGCGGCTGGCTGCGCACGTTCAAGGAAGAAGCGCCTTACTGGGGCGCGTTGATCCCGCAACTGCCGCGACTGGCGCACCAGGCCTTGCGCACAGACCGCCTGGAAAAGCTGGAATCCGGCATGGTGTTGATGCTGCGCCAGCAACAGGCGCGCAACCGCTGGCTGGGCGTGATCGCCGGCCTGCTGGCGGCGATGCTGGTGATGGGCTGGCTGGGCGGGTAAGCGCCGTAGCATCGCCCACATTCGCGTTAACGCGGCGCGGTTCGTCCCTCACCACACCCTATTAGCTGAAAAGTTCGCGGTGTCGCGGCGGCGGCCAATCAGCCACACCCCGGCGTCCCGAATGCCAGTTCGCCGGCTTGTCACGGTTGGTATGCATAAGCACTCCCTTATAATCCAGCCGCCTTTCATAGCCCGCGCGTGCCCCTCATGTTCCATTTCTCCGCTTCCACCGCCGTCAATCTGGCGCTCTCCGTCCTTATCCTGTTCTCCCTGATTACCTGGACGATGATTTTTGCCAAGGGCTGGCTGCAATGGCAGTTGCGCAAGTCCAATGCCACCTTTGCCAAGCGTTTCTGGCAGGCCCCCGATCTGGAAGCGGCGAAGGTTGCCGCCAAGCAGGCCGACAGCCCGCTGGCGCGGCTGGCCAAGGCGGGCTTCGATACCCTCGCTTCGCTGGGTGATCGCCAGACCCTGGCGCACGCGGGCGACCGTCAGGCGGTGCTGGAACGCGGCCTCTCGCAGCAGGTGAAGAAGGAACAGCACAAGCTGGAAGCCGGCCTCATGCTGCTCGCCAGCATTGGCAGCACGTCGCCTTTCGTCGGCCTGTTCGGCACCGTCTGGGGAATCATGAACGCGATGAGCAACATCGCCGTGTCCGGCGGTTCCGGCCTGGAAGTCGTGGCCGGCCCGGTGGGCGAGGCGCTGCTCGCCACCGCCATGGGTATCGCCGCCGCGATTCCCGCCGTGCTTGCCTACAACTATGGGGTGCGAGTCACCCGCCTGATGGTTTCCGAGATGGAAGGCTTCGCCAACGACTTCCTCAGCCTGGCCAGCCAACCCGAAGGCAAGAAGGAGTCCTGAGATGGCGATCCGCCACGACTCCGACTTCCAGCCCATGAGCGAAATCAACGTCACGCCGCTGGTCGATGTGATGCTGGTGCTGCTGGTGATTTTCATGGTCACCGCGCCGTTCATCCTGCAGTCGGTGAAAGTGCGGCTGCCGGAAACCTCGCCGGTGGCTGCGCTGAAGCCCGCGCCCGCGCTGGTGGTCAGCGTACAGGCGGATGGCATGGTGTTTCTCGGCCGCGAGGGGATCGACCTGACGCTCCTGGAAGCCCGCCTGAAAGGTGAAATGGACAAGAACAGCGATCTCGTCCTGCAACTGCGCGCCGATACCGGCGTGCCCTACGGCCGCATCACCGAAGTCATGGCCGCCGCCAGCCGCGCCGGGGTTGCCAAGCTCACCTTCGTCACCGCCGCCGCTCCGCAGGGGAACAAGTGATTCCAGCCGCATTCGCGCGCGCGGTCGCGGCCCGCCTCGGCGGTGTGCTGGCCCGCCTGGAGCCGCGCCACTGGGTTGCCCTGGTCGGCAGCGCCGCGCTGCACCTGGGGGTGTTTCTCGGCCTCAACCAGGCGCCGCCGCCCCTGCCGCCGCCGCTGACCTTCGAGGTCAAGCTGGAGCCGCCCCCCGCCGCGAAACAGCCCAGGCCACGCCATGTCGAGGCAAAACCCAAGGCGAGCAAGGCGAAAGCGAAAAAGCGCCTGGCGAAGAAGAAACTCCACAAGCTGTTGCCGCGCGAGCCGCACACGATGGAAGCGGAGTGGAAAAGCGAAACGCGGCCGGCCAAGGACACGCCGGCGGTCACGCTGCCTGATGCTCACGCCATCGGCATCGATGTGGCCAGCGCCGTCGGCCGTGTCGCGCCCGCCAAACGGGCCAGCGCGAGCACCCGCCCGACTACCGCCGAGACGGCGGCCGCCGCCACTAGCAGCGCGGCCAGTTCACTGAGCGAACCCGGCGGCAAGGCCGGCGCCGGCAATGGCGCGGCCAGCGGTGGCGACCCCGGCATCGCCCTGGCCGCCGCGCACGGTCTCGGCAAGACCCAGGCACTCTCCGCCAACAGCGGCGCGGGCGCCCAGGGTAGTGATGCGCTGGCCGGCAGTGCCGCCGCCTCCGGCAACCTCGCGGCGGCCGCGCTGTCCGCCAGCGCCGCCGCCGGCAGCAGCCTCAATCGCGCCGCCAGCGGTGGTGGCCACAGCGTGCGGGCCAGCGATTTCAGTTCACACAACCCCGGTGCCTTGGTGGCCGTCGAATCCAGCGGCGAACCGGGCGGTGTACGCCTGACCATGGCTGGCGTCCTTTCCAGCCTGGCGGCGCTCCCCGCCGGCGGCGGCAGTCTGGTCAGCGGCGAACTCAGTGGCATGGCCGGCCACAGCGCGGCCACGGCCGGCCAGGGCAGCCCGGCCAATTTGGCGACCGCCGCCAGCAGCGGACAACCCGCCGTGGTGGCCGCCACCGGCCCTACCCGCGCCGGCGCCGGCAGCGAAACCAGCGCGGCCAGCGAGCGTGGCGTGGCGGCGAGCGGCGGTTCCGGCGCCGGTAACCTGGCCAGCACCGCCGCTGGTAGCGCCATTCCATCCAGCAAGCCTCGCAGTGGTCAAGGCGGCGTCCGAGACAGTGACAAGCCGGCCAGTGGCGCTTTGGCTGGCGCCGTCGCCCCCGCGAGCGCGAGCAAAACCACACTGGTCAGCATCGGTGGCGGCGATAGCGCCGGCCGGGCACCGGCGGCGCGCAAGAACACGCCCGGTAGCGGCGTATTCGCCGGTAAATCGGCTGCCGCAGCGGTGGCGCGGGCGGAGTCGGTGAATGGCGGCGGCAAACTGGCACAGGCGGCCACCGCTGGCAGCCAGGCTGGCGAGAATGCCGGCGCCGGTGGCGTGGATTCGGGCGCCGCCGACGGCAACCCGCGTGGCCTCTCCGGCGCGGGTGCCGCAAGTGGCCCCGCCAGACTGGCCGTCGCGTCTTCCCTGGGGAGCGCATTGTCGGGACAGGCAACGACCAGCTTCGGACTGGCCGGCGGCAACACCGCGCACGCGGCGCTAGATCCCGGCGAACCCGGCAGCGCGCCGCGTCTGGCGTTGGCCATGCGAGCGGTGCCCGCCATCCTCGAGATGCGTCCGGGTGGCGTGCGCTCCAGTTTCCGCGCCCAGTCTGGAGAAGGCGGCGGTGGCGCCGCGCGCGTGGTCACCGCGACGCTGGACCAGGCTGGTGGCGGCCAGGGCACGCCGCTGCAAGGTCGCGCCGACACGACACCCGGCCTTTCCAGCTCAAGCCAACAAGCCGGCGTCGGCGGTGGCGGCAGCAACCCCGCCGGGACCGGCACGCTGCAAGGTGTGAGAGTGGCCGCGGTGCGGCAGATCCGCGCGGATAGCCAGGTGCAGCCGCTCGATGTGCTGGCGCCCTCCACTTACTGCCCGTTACCCGGCCATGTGCGGCCCGACAACCGCCCTCGCGACACCACGCAGGACGTTACCGAGAAGCCGGCGTATGCCAGTGACAATCCCAGTTTTTCCTTCCCGCTGCGCGCTTGGGCCTATGGCCACCAAGGCCGCGCGACCGTGCGAGTGCAGGTCCTGGAAGATGGCACGCCGGGGCAGATGTGGATCAAACAGAGCAGCGGCTCCGGTATTCTCGACGTCGATGCACGGGAACAACTCGCCAAATATCATTTCAAACCCGCCCGCAAGAACGGCCAGCCGGTCACGGCCTGGATCGATGTTCCGGTGGATTACCGCCTGAATGCCGAGAAATAAGGGGCCGTGAATGAATGACTTGGACGATTATGGGTGTGCTGGCGGGATGCGCGGCATGGCTGTTCCCTGACAGTGATCGGCAACGCCGCTGCGCGCACCCGTAAGGGGTACGCCGGATTCGTAAGCGCTAAAGCGCAACGACTCCGCTGCCCACCAACGCGGCCAGAACGTTCTATTTATTCGTTTACGGCCCCCAACCTTTATTTGAGAGGACTCGCCATGAAACTTCGTACCCTGCCCCTCCTGCTTGCATTGCACGCCGCGCCCCTGCTGGCCGCCGCCCCGGTCGTTCCCGACCCCATGCAGGCCATGCAGATGGCGCTGCGCTATTACCAGATGGCGGCCAGCGCGGGCGATGCCGAGGCGCAGACCAAGATGGGCTGGCTGTTCGAGCAGGGTATGGGCGTGGCCAAGGACTTCGGCCAGGCGGCCAAGTGGTATGAGCTCGCCGCCAAACAGAACGAGCCGATCGGCCTCTACAACCTGGGCCTGCTGCTTCTGCGCGGAGATGGTGTGACCAAGGACGCCGAACAGGCCGCCCGTCTGATGACCGGCGCCGCCGAACTCAACCTCGCCGCCGCCCAGTCGCAACTGGCCACCATGTACGAAAAAGGCATCGGCTTGCCGGTCAACCTGGAGGCGGCCTACGCTTGGACCCTGCGCGCCGCCGAGCTGGGTGACGTGCCCGCGCAGAATAATCTCGGCATCAAGCATGCCTATGGCCTGGGCACCAAAACGGACTATCCGGAAGCGGTGAAGTGGTTCACCAAGGCCGCCGAGGCAGGCAATGCCGAAGCTCAGGGCAACCTTGGCCTGATCTACAAGGAAGGCCTGGGCGGCGTGAAACAGGACTTGCTCGCCGCCGCCAACTGGCTGGCGCTGGCCGGCAGCCAGGGCCATGTGCAGTCACAGAACCGCCTCGGCTGGATGTTCGAGAAAGGCCAGGGGGTCCCGAAAAACATGACGGAAGCCGGACGCTGGTTCCGCATGGCCGCCGAGGCCGGGGACGCGCCTTCCGCCACCCACCTGGGCTGGCTGCTGGAGACCGGCGCGCTGGGGCAGGCGGATCCGGTTGCCAATCTCGCCGCCGCGCTACCCTGGTACGAACGCGCCGCAGCGGCCGGCGACGCCGCCGCCCAGAACAACCTCGGCCGTCTCTACCGCGAAGGCCAGGGTGTCCCCGCCGACTACGCCAAGGCGCGCGAATGGCTGCTCAAGGCCAGCGCGAAAAACGAACCGCTGGCCTGGTACAACCTGGCGCTGATGGCGGAACAGGGCCAGGGTCAGGCCCGCAACGAAATGGAAGCCCTGGCGCTCTATACCAAGGCCGCCGAGCAGGGTGTGGTGCCGGCGCAGAGCCGCGTGGGCTGGCTGCTGCAGAAGAGCGGCAAGACCGAGGATGCCGTGCGCTGGCTGACCAAGGCCGCCGAAGCCGGCGACATCACCGCGCAAAACAACCTGGGCGTGATTCAGGAACAAGGCAAGAACATGACTGAAGCCGCGCGCTGGTATCGCAAAGCCGCCGAAGCCGGCGACAAGGTCGCCCAGCACAATCTGGGCGTGCTCTACCGCGACGGCCTGGGGGTCGACAAGAATGAAGCCGAAGCCCTCGCCTGGTTCCAGAAATCCGCCGAACAAGGCTACGCCAAGGCGCAACTCAACCTGGGCCAGTTGTACGAAAAGCTGGCGACGCAGAAAAAGTAGGTCGAGGTGTGGGCGCTACGCCCATGCGACTTCCGGGATAATGCGGGCCACCTCCATTGCAGCGAGACCCGCATGAAAGCCCTGCCTTCTTCCTTGCTCGCGGCCGTCGCCGCGTTTTCCTTCACCACCGCCACTTTGGCGGCCGATGAATGGAGCGGTTCCGACAAGATCAAGCATGTCGCGGTGAGCGCGGCGCTCGGCACGGCCTCGGCCATGCACTTCGAGGACAAATGGGTGGCTTTCGGCGTCGCCATGATTCCCGGCGTGCTCAAGGAGGTCGCCGACGGCAGCCGCGCCAATGGCCACTTCAGCGGCAAGGATCTTGTCGCCGATGCGCTCGGCGCCGCGCTCGGTGTACAACTCGGCAACTGGCTCGTCACCACGCGCGGCGTCGGCTATCGCGCGGCTTTCTGAGTGGCGGCATTCGTCGGCTCGGTGCCACGGAACAGTCAATAGCGCGCACAAATCCCGGCCGCGCCGGGGTTCCGACAGGCCGCTAGCCGAACTTCTCGCGCAGGCTATTCAAGACCCCTTGCTCGCCGCGGACGCGAAAGAACGCACCCGCATCGTCGGCACGCTCGGCCAGCACCTCACAGCGCGCGAATACTTCCCCACGCAGTTGCTGTGCCGACCAGGGAAGAAAAAGCTCGGTCTCGATCTGGTCGCGTTGGAAAAACGTAATGATCGCCTGGTGCAACTTCGCGATGTCGTCAACGCGGCGCGCGCTCATCACGATGCAATCGGGATAGCTGGCGCGGAGTGCTGCTTCGCGTTCGGCTTGCGCCGCCGCGTCGCCGACATGATCGATCTTGTTGAAAACGCGAATGCGCGGCACATCCCGCGCGCCGATCTCGTTGAGGACTGAGTGGGTGGTTTCGATCTGCCGTTCAAAGCCGGGATCGCTGGCATCGATGACGTGGAGCAGCAGCGACGCATCAAGCGCCTCTTCGAGCGTGGACTTGAACGACGCGACCAGCCCATGCGGCAGATTCTTGATAAAGCCGACCGTGTCGCTGACCAGCACGCGCGGGATGCTCTCGGGGTAAAGACCACGCACGGTCGTGTCGAGCGTCGCGAAGAGTTTGTCGGCGATCAGCACCTCGCTACCGGTGAGCGCGCGCATCAAGGTGGATTTGCCCGCGTTGGTATAGCCGACCAGCGCCACGCTGGCGAGCCCCGCGTTCGCCAGGCGGCGCGCGCGCTGCGTCTTGCGCTCGAGTTCCAGCGCGACGATCTCCTTCTGTAGTTCGGAGATGCGGTCGCGGTTCTTGCGTTTGTCCAGCTCGGTGTGCGACTCGCCGGCACCACGTCCGCCAATGCCGCTGCGCTGCCGCCCTTGCGGCCCCGCGAGTTTCGCCGCCTCGCGCAGACGCGGCGCCATGTAGCCCAAACGCGCGATTTCCACCTGCGCGCGCGCGGCGGGCGAGCGCGCGTTGCGGTGGAATATCTCGAGGATGACCATGGTGCGATCCATCACCTGACAGCCGACCTCCTTTTCGAGATTGCGCGCCTGTGACGGGGATATCTCGTGGTCCACGAAGAGGGCGTCGATCTGCTCGGTCGAGACCATGGCGGTATCCTCGTTCCACGCCTCGCCCTGCGTGGAGCGCCCTGGTGAGATTGTCGGCGACGCAAGGTCGGACTCCATTTCGATGTCAGGTTCGTGGTTAACGAAGCGGCGTATCTCTTCCCGCTTTCCGACGCCGAGGTACGCCACCTTGTCGAAGCCGTTACGTTTTTGCGTGAACGCGCGGATGACTGTGAATCCCAATGTTTTCGCGAGATCGCGCAGCTCGGTCAGCGACGCCCCGAATTCAACGTCGCTCACGCCCGGTCGCTGCACCGCCGCCACGATGGCGTACTGGGGCTTATCTTTGTCTTCACTTTGCATGCTGCGTTTGCTTCTGTTGAGTGGGCGGGGGGCAGATAGTACCCGCCAAAATACCCGGCCCCGGTCTTGTGTATGCACAGGCCTACAGGCCGCGCGGATGAGTTCATCCTCAAGCGCGGCGCCGGGCGGGTCACGCTGGATACCGGGGCGGAGCGGCATCCCGGCTGTACGGTCGTATGGAATTGAGATCCTTTGATGTCCACGCGGCGTGTCTCGGCAAGGCCGGTGTTTGCTTGGTTTGAACCATCGACACTTGACACGGCGAACGACAGCTTATTTCTCTACTGACGCACTTGAAATAGCTTGGCCGCATCCCTACCATTAGCACTCGTTGGATGTGAGTGCTAATTACGTCGTGTTTTCACGACCCGTGCGGCACCGCTTCCACTGACCCCTGTTAAACACGGAATCCAGTTAGGAGCAAAGCAATGAAGATTCGCCCGTTGCACGACCGCGTCGTTGTCAAGCGCATGGAAGAAGAGCGCAAAACCGCCTCTGGCATCGTCATCCCCGACACCGCTACCGAGAAGCCCGATCAAGGCGAAATCATCGCCGTGGGCACCGGCAAGAAAGACGACAAGGGCAACCATATCGCCCTGGACGTCAAGGTCGGCGATCGTGTCCTGTTCGGCAAGTATTCCGGCCAGACCGTGAAGGTCGATGGCCAAGAACTCCTCGTCATGCGCGAGGAAGACATCATGGGCGTGGTCGAGAACTAATTTCTCCCACAACCCTTACAACCCATTCAGGAGATTCAAATAATGGCAGCTAAAGACGTACGTTTTGGTGATTCCGCTCGTGCCCGCATGGTCACTGGCGTCAACATCCTGGCCAACGCGGTCAAGGTGACTCTGGGCCCCAAGGGCCGCAACGTGGTGCTGGACCGCGCTTTCGGCGCCCCCACCGTGACCAAGGACGGTGTGTCCGTGGCCAAGGAAATCGAGCTGAAGGACAAGCTGGAGAACATGGGCGCGCAGATGGTCAAGGAAGTGGCTTCCAAGACCTCCGACATCGCCGGTGACGGCACCACCACCGCCACCGTGCTGGCTCAGTCCATCGTCAACGAAGGCATGAAGTTCGTCGCCGCCGGCATGAACCCGATGGACCTGAAGCGCGGCATCGACAAGGCCGTGATCGCCATCACCGAAGAACTGAAGAAGATTTCCAAGCCTTGCACCACCAACAAGGAAATCGCTCAGGTCGGTTCCATCTCCGCCAACTCCGACTCCACCATCGGCGACATCATCGCCGGCGCCATGGACAAGGTCGGCAAGGAAGGCGTCATCACCGTTGAAGACGGCACCAGCCTGGAAAGCGAGCTGGAAGTGGTGGAAGGCATGCAGTTCGACCGCGGCTACCTCTCCCCCTACTTCATCAACAACGCCGAGAAGCAGATGGCCGTGCTGGAAGACCCCTTCGTCCTGCTCTACGACAAGAAGGTTTCCAACATTCGCGACCTGCTGCCGGTGCTGGAGCAGGTTGCCAAAGCCGGCAAGCCGCTGCTGATCATCGCCGAGGACGTCGACGGCGAAGCCCTGGCCACCCTGGTGGTGAACAACATTCGCGGCATCCTCAAGACCTGTGCCGTCAAGGCCCCTGGCTTCGGCGACCGTCGCAAGGCGATGCTGGAAGACATGGCCATCCTGACCGGCGGCACCGTGATTGCCGAGGAAGTGGGCCTGTCCCTGGAAAAAGCCACCCTGGAAGACCTGGGCCGCGCCAAGCGCATCGAAATCGGCAAGGAAAACACCACGGTCATCGACGGCTCCGGTTCTCCCGACGACATCAAGAACCGTATCACCCAGATCAACAAGCAGATCGACGAAGTCACTTCCGACTACGACAAGGAAAAGCTGCAAGAGCGCAAGGCCAAGCTGGCCGGCGGTGTTGCCGTGATCAAGGTGGGTGCCGCGACCGAAGTCGAAATGAAAGAGAAGAAGGCTCGCGTGGAAGACGCGCTGCACGCCACCCGCGCCGCCGTTGAAGAAGGCATCGTGGCTGGCGGTGGCGTTGCCCTGCTGCGCGCCCGTTCCGTCATCACCGATCTGAAGGGCGCCAACCACGACCAGGACGCCGGCATCAAGATCGTCCTGCGCGCCATCGAGGAGCCCCTGCGCCAGATCGTCAACAACTGCGGCGAAGAGTCTTCCGTGGTGGTCAACAAGGTGCTCGAAGGCAAGGGCAACTATGGCTACAACGCCGCCATCGGCGAGTACGGCGACATGATGGAAATGGGCGTCCTCGACCCCACCAAAGTGACCCGCATCGCGCTGCAGAACGCCGCTTCCGTGGCATCCCTGATGCTGACCACCGATTGCATGGTGGCCGACCTGGCGGATGACAAGAAAGGCGGCGGCCCCGACATGGGCATGGGCGGCGGCATGGGTGGCGGCATGGGCGACATGGGCTTCTAAGCCCGGCTTACCTGACCGGGGTTCGCCCCGGTTGCCACACAGAAAAACCCCGCGAAAGCGGGGTTTTTCTTTGGTGCGCCGGTTGATGAAGACCCTACCCTTCGGTAATCCCTGCCGGCAGTTTTCGAGAGCCGCTATGCCACATGCCCGCGATGCATCGGTAATCGCCCGCCACTCCCGCGATCATTTGTGATCGTATGTCTACACTCGACTGAAAGCGGGTATTTATATACGGCGAGTGGACGGCGTTTCCCGACCCACAAGAGCCGCTCGGCCTTCATCGTTACGACGGCCAGGTACCGGGGGTAGAGGCGCCATTCGCTGACATTCCGTGGCCTGCTGCTGTTTGGCCTTAGCAGCCGATCAGCCCATTGGCCTGATCAAGCCGCGCATTGATGAATTTCGATGGTGGCGTGGACGATTTCCTCATGCTGCGCGAGTTGGTCGCGCACCCGACTTGGCGTCAATGCCGGATCATGGGTCACTACACTCAACGCACACGAGAATTTCTGTTTTCCAACACGCCAGACGTGAAGGTCAGTGATTCGCGTATCTCCGGCCTCCGGCCCAGTTTCAACCACTTCGCGAATCTCTTCCACCACTGGATGATCCATTTCGCGGTCGAGCAGCACTTTTCCAGTTTCGGAGAGGAGATTCTTTGCCCAAGTCGCCACCAGTACCGCACCGACAATTCCCATCACCGGGTCAAGCCAGGACCAGCCATAAACCCATCCCCCCGCCAAGGCAATGATGGCTAGAACGGAGGTTGCAGCGTCAGCAACCACATGCACATAGGCCGACTTCAGATTGAGGTCGTGGTGGGGGGCATCATCATGGTGGTGATGGTCGCCATGATCTTCGTGATGATGGTGGCCGTGAGCGCCGCCTAGAATCATCGCGCAGACGATGTTCACAATCAGACCAACCACCGCCACGACAATCGCTTCCTGGTAATGAATTGGCTGTGGCGACATGATGCGTTCGACAGAACCAAAAACCATGATCGCAGCGACGCCCAACAGGAAAATCGCACTGGCGAATCCGCCCAGCACCTCGATCTTCCAGGTGCCGAATGCAAAGCGCGGATCGCTCGAATAGCGCCGTGCAGCCGCGTAGGCAAAGGCACTTAGGCCGATCGCCACGGCATGCGAACTCATATGCCAGCCATCGGCCAACAGTGCCATGGAGTTGAACCACCAGCCCGCGATGATTTCCACAACCATCATTACCGCCGTTATCCACATCACGGCGCGTGTACCACGCTCGGCCGCCTGATTGCCTTCGTCGAAGACATGCTGGTGCGTCCAGGGACTCAGATCATGGGTGTGCATAGTTTCTCAACTTTGAAAGATTGTGTCGGCCACCCATCAATGAGTCGGTGCCGGATTGACGATGAATATACTGTACCCCAGTATATTGTCAGGGTCGATCTCTGGACTGGACATGGCACACACGATCAAGGGTAAGAAGCAGTTGTTGGCGCGCGTGCGTCGTATAAAGGGTCAAGCAGAAGCTCTGGAGCGGGCGCTGGATCAGGAGTCAGATTGCTCATCTGTCTTGCAGCAAATCGCCGCCATCCGGGGAGCCGTTAATGGCCTGATGTCCGAGGTTCTGGAAGGCCACCTCAGGGAGCATCTTGGTCCCGATGTGGCTGATACGCGGCAGCGTACTGATGATCTTGAACAAGTCATCAGCGCTCTGCGTTCTTACATGAAATGATGGGGAAGTTGCGAACGGCAGCTATGGGCGACCAGGATGAGTTCGCCGCGTATGTGCGAAGGTCGTTTATTCGGCTTGCTGCAGACGCCCATCTAGCTTGATTTTGGGATCAGAGAATGACCGCAACTGGCCGTTATGAAAATCTTTCCATAATGGCCGCCAGCACCCGTTCGCCGGCCGCTTCTGAAACCCCGCTATCGCTACATACGAGGCGTTGGAGCGGCAGAGAAGGCCAAGGAACAGCAACGACGCCCTTCGTCGATCAACGCCTGCCACAATCCGCGAACACGCGTATTATCAATTGTATTACATCCGGAGCCACCACCATGCGCACCCTCTCTGTCCGCCTCGACGACCAGACCGACGCCCTCCTGCGCGCCTTCTGCGCCCGCACCGGGCAGACCCAGAGCGAGGCCGTCAAAATGAGCATTGCCGCGTTGGCGGCGCAAACCGAATCACCCGCCCGCTTGGCCGAATCGCTGGGCCTGGTCGGTTGTTTCGACAGCGGCGTCGGCGACCTGGGGCGCAACCATTCGCAGCGCCTGCACGAGAAGCTTGTTGAGAAATCACGCCGTGGCTAAGGCGCTGGTGGATACCGGTCCACTGGTGGCCTGGCTGGACAAGGGGGACGGCGACCATGCACGTTGCACCGCGTTTTTCGCCGACTTCCAAGGGCAACTCGTCACCACCTGGCCCGTCCTCACCGAAGTCTGCCATCTGCTGCCGCGCCACGTCGTCGGGCGCTTCATGCGCTGGGTCGCGGCGGGCGGTGTGGCAGTGCGGGAAATGTCTCCCACGGCGGCCGACGACATCGCCGCCCTCATGGAGAAATACGACGACCTGCCGATGGACTTGGCCGATGCCTCACTGGTATGGCTGGCTGGAGAGTTGGGACTCAGCGAGGTCATCACGCTGGACGAAACCGACTTCGGTATCTATCGGTTACCAGGCGGCAAGCGGCTGACGAATTTGCTGGCGCGTTGATTCCGCCCTTGCCCGCATGGTCGCCGGTGTCAACGTTCTGGGCAATGCGGTCAAGGTGATTCCAAGACCTCAGACTTTGCCGGTGACGGCACCACCACCACCGTGCTGGAAGACCCCTTCGTCCTGCTCTACGACAAGAAGGTTTCCAACATTCGCGACCTGCTGCCGGTGCTGGAGCAGGTTGCCAAAGCCGGCAAGCCGCTGCTGATCATCGCCGAGGACGTCGACGGCGAAGCCCTGGCCACCCTGGTGGTGAACAACATTCGCGGCATCCTCAAGACCTGTGCCGTCAAGGCCCCTGGCTTCGGCGACCGTCGCAAGGCGATGCTGGAAGACATGGCCATCCTGACCGGCGGCACCGTGATTGCCGAGGAAGTGGGCCTGTCCCTGGAAAAAGCCACCCTGGAAGACCTGGGCCGCGCCAAGCGCATCGAAATCGGCAAGGAAAACACCACGGTCATCGACGGCTCCGGTTCTCCCGACGACATCAAGAACCGTATCACCCAGATCAACAAGCAGATCGACGAAGTCACTTCCGACTACGACAAGGAAAAGCTGCAAGAGCGCAAGGCCAAGCTGGCCGGCGGTGTTGCCGTGATCAAGGTGGGTGCCGCGACCGAAGTCGAAATGAAAGAGAAGAAGGCTCGCGTGGAAGACGCGCTGCACGCCACCCGCGCCGCCGTTGAAGAAGGCATCGTGGCTGGCGGCGGCGTTGCCCTGCTTGCGCCGCGCCGACTACCCCGTGGGTACAACCACCGCCGGTGTGATGCCGAGCCGTTTGGCGCGGCGCGCGAAGCGACGGCCATCGAAGCTCAGGAACTCGTCACAGTGGCCGCTCACCAAGAGATGCAGCGCGTCGGCGAAGTCGAGCCCTTGCAAATGCCAGTCCAGGGCGTCAGCTACGCGGGCCCATTCCTCGACGCTGACGTTGGGTAGCCCCAGTAAGTGCCTGATGACGCGGACGAAATCCTCTGCGGAGAAGCCATAAAACGCGCGCAAGACCCATTCGAGTTCGAGAATCACCGTCAGAGGCACGAAAATTCGCGCTGATTCGCCCAGGATGCGGCGAGCAATCGGCCGCTGCGTGCCGGCTTCGGGATCGGCCGGGTCATCAACGTAGAAACGCGCCAGGATATTGGTATCAAGCGCGATCATCTTCAGCTTCCCGCATGGCAATCGCCACATCGAAATCGGCCAGTCGGCGCTCGCCCGGCCGCCGGCAAACCAGCATGCCGAAGCCATCGTCAACCTGGGTTTGAGCAACCTGGCGCTTCACCTCGGCATGTATGACGCTCCCTTCCAGGCTGAAATCGAGCTGGCAACCCGGCGTAATGCCCAGGCGCCGGCGAATTTCCACGGGAATGACAACCTGGCCCTTATCTGAAACGGTGACGGTGAGCATGACGGCCCCTTTCTCTTACATGGTAAGAATAATGTAGCACAGGGTAGGGCGGGCGAAAACGATCAGTAAGCCAGTGAGCGGCGTGGTGAAATTTGCCGACAAACGACCATGCGTGAAAAACGCCGCTTCCGCGTCTTCCCTGTTGCTGGCTACCGATTGCATGGTGGCCGATCAGCCGGAAAACAGAAAAGGCGGCGGCGCCCCTGACATGCCTGTCCTTTCGTCCATTCAAACCGGTGAGCGTGCTAATCTACATTTGTGTAGATATTTATAGGAAATGGTCATGCAAATCTCCGCCATCGTCTCCGACGAGACCCAACGCCTGCTCGATGCCACGGTGCAGAAGCGCGGCCTGAAGAAAGGTTTCGTGATCGAGACCGCCTTGCGCCATTACCTGTTGGCACTTAACGCCATCCCTGGCGAATTCATCACGCCACCGGTCCTGACGTTGACCCCGGAAAGTTGGCAAGCAATGACCGCCGCACTCGCCGATACCGCCGAGCCTACCCCCGCCCTGCGAGAGTTGCTGGGCAATGCTTGAGTTGCGCGCGCTACGTCCTGATGACGACCGGACCGCGTTTCGTTCCGGCAACCCGGCGCTCGATTATTTCTTCCAGCAATTCGCCGGGCAAAACCAGTTCCGCCACCACATCGGCACCACCTATGTCGCTATCGAGGAGGGGCGGATTCTTGGCTACGCCACGGTCAGCCCGGCGCATCTGGAATGCGCGCAACTCGCCGAGGCGGAACGCAAGCGGCTGCCCAACTATCCGCTCCCGGTGCTGCGTCTCGCTCGCCTGGCGACGCATGAAGACGCCCAGGGCCGAGGAATCGGCAAGACTTTGTTGCGCCACGTCTGCCTGTTGGCCACCCAAATGAGCGCCGATTTCGGCTGCGTCGGGTTGCTGGTCGATGCCAAGCCGGAAGCGCTTGGCTACTATCAAGCTTTCGGTTTCCTGTGCCTGGAGCCGGTGACCGGCGAGGCCGCCATGCAGCCGTTGCCCTTGTTCCTGGCGATCAACAAACTGGCGCGCCTGACGGCCGGGAAATAACCGGAATTACGGCGAGCGCGGGTTTGTGCGTGTGATGAAGCAAGTCCTTATGGGGCCGGGTTCATCTGGCTCAGATGCAGTTGTTCGATCGCCGCCAGCGCGTCGGCGGCCAGCGGTTTGTCCCAGGCGTCGAGATTTTCGCTGAGCTGCGCGAGGGAGGTGGCGCCGATGATCGTGCTGCCCATGAACCAGCGGTGATAGACGAAGGACAGGGCCATTTGCGCGGGCGACATGCCGAGCTTTTCCGCGAGCGTGGCATAGGCCGCGACGGCGGGCGGGACACCGGGTTTCTCATAGCGCTGCGCGAAGCCCTTGAAGCGCGTCACGCGGCCGTCCGCGTTGGGGTTTTTCCAGTATTTGCCTGATAGCAGGCCGAACGCCAGGGGGGAATACGCCAGCAGGCTGAGTTGTTCCCGATAGGTGATTTCGCTCAGGCCGAACTCGAAAACCCGGTTGATCAGGCTGTAGGAGTTCTGAATCGAGACGACGCGCGGGAGGCCGTGTTCCTGTGCCAGGCGCAGGAATTCCATGACGCCCCAGGGTGTTTCGTTGGACAGGCCGACATGGCGAATCTTGCCTTCCCGGATCAACGCGGCCAGCGTTTCCAGTTGCGCGCGGATGGGCAGCGCATCCGTCTCCTGGTCGGGATCGAACTGATATTGGCCGAACATGGGCACGTTGCGTTCCGGCCAGTGCAACTGGTAGAGGTCGAGGTAATCGGTGCCGAGACGGCGTAGCGAGCCTTCCAGCGCGCTCCGGATATTGTCGTTATCCAGCGCGCTCGGGCCGCCTCTTATCCACTTCAGCGGTCGCCTTGGCCCCGCCACCTTGCTGGCGAGGATGATCTGGTCGCGCGGTTTGCCACGTAGCCAGGTGCCGATCATGGATTCGCTGCGGGTAAACGTTTCCGGGCGCGGCGGCACCGGGTACATCTCCGCCGTGTCGATGAAATTGACGCCCCGTTCGAAGGCCAGATCGAGCTGGGCATGGGCTTCCGCCTCACTGTTCTGCTCACCGAAGGTCATGGTGCCCAGGCAGATGGCGGAAACCGAGAGGCCACTGTCGCCGAGTTTGCGGTAGTCCATGGTCAATCAACTCCTGTCAGTCGATCAGGCGGCGCCGCGCTTCCTCATATTTCTCGGTGGTGCGAGCCACCACTTCGGCGGGCAGTTCCGGGCCGGGAGCCTGTTTGTTCCAGCCGGATTGGGTCAGCCAGTCGCGCACGTACTGTTTGTCGAAGCTGGGTGGGTTGCCGCCTATCTGGTACTGATCCAGCGGCCAGAAGCGGGAGGAGTCCGGGGTGAGCACTTCGTCAATCAGGGTCAGGGTGCCATTTTCGTCGAGGCCGAATTCAAACTTGGTATCGGCGATGATGATGCCGCGTGTCAGCGCGTATTCAGCCGCCGCCTGGTAAAGGGCGATGGCGGTATCGCGTACCCGGGCGGCGAGGTCGCCACCCAACAGCTCGGCGCACTGGGCAAAGTCGATATTCTCGTCGTGCGCGCCCAGAGCCGCCTTGGTGGAGGGGGTGAACAGGGGTTGCGGCAGCTTGGCCGCCTGTTTCAGGCCGGCGGGCAGGGGAATGCCGCAGACCGATCCGGTTTTCTGATAGTCGGCCCAGCCGCTACCTACCAGATAACCACGCACGATGGCTTCCACCGGCAGGGCCTTCAGGCGTTTCACGACGATGGCGCGGCCGGCTACCTGGGGGCGCTCTTCCGGGGTTACCACACTCTCCGGCGCTTCTCCGGTGAGCTGGTTGGGCAGGATGTCGGCCAGTTTTTTGAACCAAAAATCGGCCACCGCCGTGAGCACCTTGCCTTTGCCGGGAATCGGCGTCGGCATGATCACGTCGAAGGCGGACAGGCGGTCGCTGGTGACGATCAGCATGCGCTTGTCGTCCACGGCATAGATGTCGCGCACCTTGCCCTTGTGGATCAATGGCAGGGACTGGATGGTCGATTCGTAGAGGGCGTCGGTCATGGTGTGTGAAAGGGCGGTTGCCGGAAGACGGCATTCTACAGAGCGAAGTAATCGGTCCGTAGTCAACAAATCGCGCCGAAGCATCACCTGTAGCGCCGGCATCCTTGCCGGCGTCTTTAAAACAGCCGGCTGGAAGCCGGCGCTACATAGCGCGCGGGCCTCAGCCGGCCTGCTCCGGCGTGGAGAGGTAAACGATCTGATGGCCCTTCAGCGCGACCAGGACTTTTGTTTCTTCGCTCACTTGCGCGGGGTCGGCCAGGGCGAGGGCGGTGATGCCCCGGTGGCGGCCCAGGTAGCTGAGGATTTCCTCGCTCATTTCACCGTGGACGCTGCTCACGTGGTAGTCGATGCCGCTGTGTTCGAGCCGCAGCAGCAGCAGGGCGAGCATGGTGGTGGGCTCGCGCGGCGGGTTGATCAGGAGAATGTCCAGACGTGGACAGATGTGCGCGCAGTGACGCAACAAGGTGGCGAGCAGCTCGCGATCCAGGGTACGACCGTTGAGTGCGAGCAGGACGCGGGTGTGCGGGCGCAGGGACTTCATGGTTGTCGCTAGTACCGGCAAGCAAAAAGCGGCCCCGGAGGGCCGCTTTCAAAATGCCGGTCGAACAAGGAGGTCTTAATTGACTTTGGGGTCAAGCTCGCCCTTGTCATAGCGCTTCTGCATGTCTTCCAGGCTGTAGACCTTGGTGATCTTGCTGGCCATGCCGGCGGCGCCGAAGGCTTCGTAACGGGCCGAGCAGATGCCGCTCATGGCCTTGGTGGCTTCCTTCAGGAACTTGCGCGGGTCGAAGTTGGCCTTGTTTTCGGCCAGGTGCTTGCGGATGGCGCCGGTGGAAGCCATGCGCAGGTCGGTGTCGATGTTGACCTTGCGCACGCCGTTCTTGATGCCTTCGACGATCTCTTCGACCGGCACGCCGTAGGTCTGGCCCATGTCGCCGCCGTAGCTGTTGATGATGGCGAGCCAGTCTTCCGGCACCGAGGAGGAGCCGTGCATGACCAGGTGCACGTTGGGGATGCGATCGTGGATTTCCTTCACGCGGTCGATGCGCAGCACTTTGCCGGTGGGCTTCTGGGTGAACTTGTAGGCGCCGTGGCTGGTGCCGATGGCGATGGCCAGGGCGTCGACCTTGGTTTTGGTCACGAAATCAGCGGCCTCGTTGGGGTCGGTGAGCAACTGGTCGTGAGACAGCTTGCCTTCGGCGCCGTGGCCGTCTTCCTCGCCGGCCATGCCGGACTCCAGGGAGCCCAGGCAGCCCAGTTCGCCTTCCACGGAGACGCCGCAGGCATGCGCCAGCTCGACCACGTGACGGGTCGTGTCGACGTTGTATTCATAGGTGGACGGGGTCTTGCCGTCGGTACCCAGGGAGCCGTCCATCATCACGGAGCTGAAGCCGGACTGGATGGAACGGAAGCAGATGCTGGGGGAAGCGCCGTGATCCTGGTGCATGCAGACCGGGATATGCGGGTATTGCTCGATGGCGGCCAGGATCAGGTGGCGCAGGAAGGGCTCGCCGGCATAGGAACGGGCACCGGCGGAGCCTTGCAGGATCACCGGGCTGTTGGTCTTGTCGGCGGCCTGCATGATGGCCTGGACCTGTTCCATGTTGTTGACGTTGAAGGCGGGCAGGCCATAGCCGTTTTCGGCGGCGTGGTCGAGCAGTTGACGCAGGGAAATCAGAGCCATCGTGTTTCTCCTATTCGGTTGATCAGGCTTTCTTGCGTTCGCCGACGCGAACGATTTTCAGGGTATTGGTGCCGCCGGGTTTGCCGATCGGTTCACCGATGGTGAGCAGAATCAGGTCGCCGTTGCGTACCGCGCCGCGTCGCCGCAGTTCGTCTTCCGCCTCGGCGAGCAACTGGTCGCGCTCGTTGCTGGAAGGACGGAAGTTGACCGGGTAGACGCCACGGAAGAGGGTCACCTTTCTACGGGTCTCGACTTCCGGCGTCAAGGCGTAGATTGGCACGTGTGTGCTGATCCGGCTCATCCACAGGGCGGTGGAGCCGGACTGGGTCATGGCGGCGATCGCCTTGACGTTGAGGTTGAGCGCCGTGAACGCGGCCGACATGGCGATGGCTTCATCCACACGCAGGAAGCCGTGATCGAGCATGCCCTTGCCAAACGCCGGCTCCATCTCCTTCTCCGCTTCCAGGCAAACCCGGTGCATCGCGGAAATGGCTTCCACCGGATACTTGCCGGCGGCGGTTTCGGCCGAAAGCATCACCGCGTCGGTGCCGTCCAGCACCGCGTTGGCGACGTCGGAGACTTCGGCGCGAGTGGGAATCGGGCTTTCGATCATGGACTCCATCATCTGCGTCGCGGTGATCACGACCTTGTTCTTTTCCCGCGCCATGCGGGTCATGCGTTTTTGCAGGGCGGGCACGGCGGCGTCGCCAACTTCCACGCCCAGGTCGCCACGCGCCACCATGATCGCGTCGGAGGCATTGAGGATTTCGTCCAGCGCCTCGATGGCCTCGGCGCGCTCGATCTTGGCGACGATCCAGGCGCGGCCGCCGGCGGCGCGGAGAATTTCGCGCGCTTGCTGGATGTCGGCGGCGGAACGCGGGAAGGAGACGGCGAGGTAATCCGCCTTGATCATGGCGGCGGTCTTGATGTCCTCGATGTCCTTCTCGGTCAGCGCGGCGGCGGAGAGGCCACCACCCTTGCGGTTGATGCCCTTGTTGTTGGACAGCACGCCGCCTTGCACGACCTTGCAGAACACTTCGCTACCCTTGACCTCTTCCACCCACATCTCGATGCGGCCGTCATCCAGCAGCAGGGTGGCGCCGCGCGCAACATCCTTTACCAGTTGCGGGTAATCGAGGCCGACCCGGGTCTGGTCGCCCAGTTTGCACGTGGCGTCGAAAACGAAGGGGTCGCCGGGGCTCAGGGAAATCTTGCCGTCCTTGAACTTGCCGATGCGGATTTTGGGTCCTTGCAGATCCACCAGCACGCCGACGGCGCGGCCACGCGTCTTGGCCAGCGAGCGCACCAGCTCGCAGCGCTGCTGGTGTTCCTCGGCTGTGCCGTGGGAGAAATTCAGACGAACAACGTCCACTCCGGCTTCCAGCATCTTGTCCAGGACCTTGGGGTCGGAACAGGCGGGGCCGAGGGTGGCGACGATTTTGGTTCTACGGAGCATGTATTTCTCGATGTAGGAGGCCCACTCGTGGGCCGATCAGACTCATTTCGCGCCGCGAGCGGCGCTCCTACGTATTAGCCGGCGGCCCGCTTTTCCAGGATATCCACGGCGGGCAGAACCTTGCCCTCCAGATATTCCAGGAAGGCGCCGCCGGCGGTGGAAATGTAGGTCACCTTGTCGTAGATGTCGTACTTCTGGATGGCGGCGATGGTGTCTCCGCCGCCGGCCAGGGTGAAGGCCTTGGTATTGGCGATGGCCATGGCGATGGCTTTGGTGCCTTCGCCGAACTGATCGAACTCGAACACGCCCACGGGGCCATTCCAGACCACGGTGCCGGCCTTCATGATGATGTCGACAAGTTCCTGGGCCGACTTCGGGCCGATGTCGAAAATCATGTCGTCGTCGACCACATCACCGGCGTCCTTCAGGACAGCGGGTTCGTTGGCGTCGAATTTCTTGCCGCAGACCACGTCCACGGCGATGGGGATGGTGGCGCCACGCGCGGTCATCTTGCTGATCAGGGCCAGCGCGGTGGGGACCAGGTCGTCTTCACACAGAGACTTGCCGACGTTCTTGCCGGTGGCCTTGAGGAAGGTGTTGGCGATGCCGCCGCCGACCACCAATTGCTCGCATTTCTCGGACAGGGCTTCCAGCACGGTCAGCTTGGTGGAGACCTTGGAGCCGCCGACGATGGCGACCATCGGCCGGGCCGGATTGGCCAGTGCCTTGTCCAGGGCTTCCAGTTCCTGGCTGACCAGGATGCCGGCGCAGGCGGTCGGCGCGAATTCGGCGATGCCGTAGGTGGATGCCTGGGCGCGGTGGGCGGTGCCGAAGGCGTCCAGCACAAACACATCGCACAGGGCGGCATATTTGCGCGCGGTTTCCTCGACGTTCTTCTTCTCGCCCTTGTTGACGCGGCAGTTTTCCAGCAGCACGACTTCGCCCTCGGCGACATCGAATCCGCCATCGACCCAGTCCTTGATCAGGCGCACCGGCTTGCCCAGTTTGGCGGCCATGACATCGGCGACCGGCTGCAAGGAAATTTCAGGCGTCCATTCGCCTTCCGTCGGGCGCCCCAGGTGGGAGGTGACCATGACCTTGGCACCGGCCTTGACGGCATGCTCGATAGTGGGCATGGACGCGGTGATGCGGGCGTCGCTCGTGACCTTGCCTTCCTTGACGGGGACATTGAGGTCGGCACGGATGAACACGCGCTTGCCCTTAAGATCAAGGTCGGTCATGCGGAGAAATTTGGCCATTTGGATGCTCCTGGAAAGTAAGTGGTAAGGGCTGAGTGGGCTCAGGCCTTACGGCTCATGGGGGGGGAGGTCGGGTTAGAGACGTAGGATGTGCTGAGCGCGGAGAAGCGCATCACCGTTGTGGGTAATGCGCTTCCTTGCGTCAGCGCATCCTACGAAGAGCCTTACTTGGAAACGTGCTCAACCAGACGCAACATGTTGCAGGTGTAGCCGTACTCGTTGTCGTACCAGGCCACGACTTTGACGAAAGTACCGTCCAGAGCGATGCCGGCTTCCGAGTCAAACGTGGAAGGTGCGCTGTTGCCGACGAAGTCGGTGGAAACCACTTTCTCGTCGGTGTAACCCAGAACGCCCTTCATGGCGCCTTCGGAGGCGGCCTTCATGGCGGCGCAGATGTCGGCGTAAGCGGCTTCCTTGTTCAGTTCCACAGTCAGGTCGACCACGGAGACGTCGGAGGTGGGAACGCGGAAAGCCATGCCGGTCAGCTTGCCCTTCAGTTCCGGCAGTACCACGCCGACAGCCTTGGCGGCGCCGGTGGAGGAGGGAATGATGTTTTCCAGGATGCCGCGTCCACCGCGCCAATCTTTCATGGACGGGCCGTCAACGGTTTTCTGGGTGGCCGTGGCGGCGTGCACGGTGGTCATCAGGCCGCGCTTGATGCCCCAGTTGTCGTTCAGCACCTTGGCCACGGGAGCCAGGCAGTTGGTGGTACAGGAAGCGGCGGAAACAATCGCTTCGCCGGCGTATTTGGTGTGGTTCACGCCGTACACGAACATCGGGGTGGCGTCCTTGGAGGGAGCGGACTGCACTACCTTCTTGGCGCCGGCCTTGATGTGGGCCTGGCAGGATTCGGTGGTCAGGAAGAAGCCGGTGCAGTCGATGACGATGTCGGCGGCTACTTCATTCCATTTCAGGTTGGCGGGGTCGCGCTCGGCGGTCAGGCGGATGGTCTTGCCATTCACGACCATGTTGCCACCGGAGACGGAGATGTCACCGTTGAAACGGCCATGCACGGAGTCGTACTTCAGCATGTAGGCCAGGTAGTCGGGCTCGAGCAGGTCGTTGATGGCGACCACTTCGATGCCGGGGAAGTCCTTGGCGATGGCGCGGAAAGCCATGCGGCCGATACGGCCAAAACCATTGATGCCAACTTTGATAGTCATGCTTTATCTCCTTGATAAGAAAACTACAGGTCGGGCGGCCTGACGGCTGACTCGACCCGGATATCCAATAGACGGTTACAGAATGCCTTTGACGGTGGCGACCACGTTCTCGACGGTGAAACCGAACTCCTTGAACAACTGGGGAGCGGGGGCGGATTCGCCGAAACGATCGAGGCCGACCACGGCGCCGCGCAGGCCGACGTACTTCCACCAGCCGTCGGTAACGCCGGCTTCGATGGCGACCTTGTGCACGGTGGGCAGCAGCACGCTGTCCTTGTAGGCCTTGTCCTGTTTGTCGAACACGTTGGTGGAGGGCATGGACACCACGCGGGCGGCAATGCCATCGGCCTTCAGGGCTTCCTGCGACTTCATCGCCAGTTCCACTTCGGAACCGGTGGCGATCAGCACCACCGCGGGCTTACCCTCGCAATCGGAGATCACATAGCCACCCTTGCGGATGTCGGCGATCTGGGCGTCGCTGCGCTTGACGAAGGGCAGGTTCTGACGCGACAGGATGTGGCAGCTCGGGCCGTCCGTCTTCTCGACGCTGGCCGCCCAGGCGACCAGGGTCTCGGTGGTGTCGCAGGGACGCCAGACGGTCATGTTGGGGATCATGCGCAGGGTGGCGGTCTGCTCGACCGGCTGGTGGGTGGGGCCGTCTTCGCCGAGGCCGATGGAGTCGTGGGTGAAGACGTAAACCACGCGCTGCTTCATCAGGGCGGACATGCGCAGGGCGTTACGGGCGTATTCCGAGAACATCAGGAAAGTGCCGCCGAACGGGAACAGGCCGCCGTGCAGCGCCATGCCGTTCATGATGTGGCTCATGCCGAACTCGCGCACCCCGTAGGAGATGTAGTTGCCGCCCGGGTTGCGGTGCAGGGGGTGGCAGCCCGGCCAGTTGGTCAGGTTGGAGCCGGTCAGGTCGGCGGAACCGCCGACACGCTCGGGCAGGGTGGAAACCAGGCGCTCGATGGCCAGCTGGCTGGCCTTGCGGGTGGCGACGGTCTCGGCCTTTTCCAGGGTGGTCGCCAGAGCGGCCTGGACGCGACCGGCCCAGTCGGCGGGCAGTTCGCCATTCACGCGACGGGTGAATTCGGCGGCCAGTTCGGGGAACTGGGTCGCGTACTCGGCGAACTTGTTGTTCCACAGCTTTTCCAGGCCCTCGCCCTTGGTCTTGGCGTCCCAGCCGTCGTAGACGTCCTGGGGAATGACGAAGGGCTCGTGGTTCCAGCCGATGTGCTTGCGGGTGGCTTCGATCTCGGCGTTGCCCAGGGCGGCGCCGTGCACGTCGTGAGTGCCTTCCTTGTTGGGGGAACCCTTGCCGATGATGGTCTTGCAGCAGATCAGGGTGGGCTTGTCGCTGGACTGCTTGGCTTTCTGCACGGCGGCCTCGATGGCAACCGCGTCGTGGCCGTTGACGCCGGCAATCACATTCCAGCCATAGGCTTCGAAACGCTTCGGGGTGTCGTCGGTGAACCAGCCGTCGGTGTGGCCGTCGATGGAGATGCCGTTGTCGTCCCAGAAGGCGATCAGCTTGTTGAGCTTCCAGGTGCCGGCCAGGGCGCAGGCTTCGTGCGAGATGCCTTCCATCATGCAGCCGTCGCCCATGAACACGTAGGTGTGATGGTTGACGATGTCGAGGCCCGGCTTGTTGAACTCGTGCGCCAGCAGTTTTTCGGCCAGCGCCATGCCGACCGCGTTGGTGATGCCCTGGCCGAGGGGGCCGGTGGTGGTCTCGACGCCGGGGGTGTAACCCAGTTCCGGGTGGCCCGGGGTCTTGGAATGCAGTTGGCGGAACTGCTTGAGGTCGTCGATGCTGAGGTCGTAGCCGGTCAGGTGCAGCAGCGCGTAGATCAGCATGGAGCCGTGGCCATTGGACAGCACAAAGCGGTCGCGGTCGGCCCACTTGGGGTTGGTCGGGTTGTGGCGCATGTGGTGGTTCCACACCACTTCCGAGATTTCCGCCATGCCCATGGGGGCGCCGGGGTGGCCGGAATTGGCTTTCTGCACAGCATCCATCGCCAGGGCGCGGATGGCGTTCGCGAGGTCGTTACGTGTTGCCATGTCTTTGATTCCTCAAGAAAAAAACCGGTATCAACACCCAGTCCGGGCGGAAAGCTTCAATTATGATCAAGCCCCTTATGCCAGAGCAAGCCCCATAAGCGTTTGAAATATCTACTCGGAGCTATATAACCGGCCTTGCGGCCTTGCTTGCTGCGGGGTGATGGGGTTGGGCCAGGAAAAATTAAAATGTTTTTATATGCTGTTGTTACTCGCTTATGGAACCGGCCAGGAAGCCGCTTCTGATGTGGCGCACAAAACTATTATTGGGGGTTTTTGAAAGGATCATTAATAACTCTTGATTGCTCGGTAGAGGGGAAAAAAGCGTTGGCGCCCGTAATGCGTCAGTTCTCCGCCATTACCCGTTTGCGGGCCACCCAGTCCCGCCACTGGGTCAGCAATTCCGGGGTCTGCGCCGCCAGCACCGAGCGACACCAGGGGTCGGCCGCCAGGAACTCGTCGCCATTGAGGCCGCAAACGGCTGCGCCGGCTTCTTTCAGGATCAGCCAGCCGGCCGCGTAGTCCCACATTTTCTGGCCGCCGTGCAGGTAGATGTGCAGACGGCCGGCCGCCACATAGCACCAGTCGAGCGTGCTGGCGCCGAGATTGCGTTGCGAGGCGTAGGGATGTTCCCGCGCCAGATCGCCGGCCAAAGCGCGGTCGATGCGCTTCAGATCGATCCCTGCCATGCAGCGATTCAAATTGTCGGGAGGCAGTTTCAATGGCAACGGGTCGCCATTCATGTAAGCGCCGCCACCTTTGAACGCATAGAAGGCTTCATCGGCCTGCGGGTCATAGACCACACCCAGAACCGTGCGGCCGTGTTGGACCAGCGCGACGGAAATGGCGAAGAAGGGCAGGCCGTTGACGAAGTTGCTGGTGCCGTCGATGGGGTCCACGCACCAGAATCCGGCATCACCCTGGCTCCAGACCGCTTTCTGCTCGGCTTCGCTCATTTCCTCGCCGAGCATGGGGTAGGGGGCGATGGCGTGGAGTCGCGCGAACAGGGCGCTCTGCGCGGCGAGGTCGGCCTCGGTGAGCAGGCTGCCGTCCACCTTGCGCTGGTGCGCGACCTTGAGATAGCGCGGCATCACCTCCTCGCGCCCGACCGCGCGGGTGGCGGCGATGACCTGGTCGAGAAGTTCTTTCATTCCCGCCATTTGATCGAGCAGCCCATGCTGGGAATCTGTTCGGTCGGGCCGCGTTGGGTCTCGGCCACCTGTTTCATGGCCTCGAACAGGTCACGGCGGGCGTCGGCGGCGGCTTCCTTGCGTGATGCATCGAGGCGGCCGCGATATTGCAGTTCCAAATTGCGGTTGAAGCCGAAGAAGTCCGGCGTGCAGACGGCGTCGTAACGACGCGCGACGTCCTGGCTTTCATCCAGGACATAGGGCATGGGAAAGCCAAGTTCGTCGGCGATGCGCCGCATGTTGTCGAAGCTGTCCTCCGGATACTCGGCGGGGTCGTTGGACATGATGGCGATGGCATTGATGCCCAGCGTTTTCAGTTCCGCCACGTCACGCACGATACGGTCGATCACCGCTTTCACATAAGGGCAGTGATTGCAGATGAACATGACCAACAGCCCGTTCGGGCCGGCCGCCTGTTGCAACGTCCAGGTCTTGCCATCGACACCGGGCAGACTGAAATCCGGGGCTTTCCAGCCAAAATCACATACCGGGGTTTCCATGCGCACCATCTTGAGACTCCGCCAGAGTTGAGTGCGGCCGATAATAGCACCCGTCAAAACCCAGCCTTTGCCGAGCATGCCGCGTTTCTATTGTGATCTCCCCCTCGCGATCGGCCACCTCGTCGCGCTGCCCGACTCGGTGGCGCGCCATGCCGTCGGCGTTTTGCGCCTGCGTGCCGGCGAAGCCGTGGTGCTGTTCAACGGCGACGGCGCCGAATACCACGGCATGCTGGAGAACGTGGGTGGCAAGGGCGCGTCAGTGCGTCTTGCCAGCCGCCAGGAACCGGAGCGGGAATCGCCGCTCCCGGTGCATCTGGCGCAAGGCATCTCCAGCGGCGAACGCATGGATTACACCTTGCAAAAAGCGGTGGAACTGGGGGTGTCCGCGATCCAGCCCCTGACCATGCGGCGCACGCTGGTGCGCCTTGCCGCAGACAAGGCGATCAAGCGGCGCGCGCACTGGCAAGGTGTGGTGAATTCCGCCTGCGAGCAGTGCGGGCGCAACGTATTGCCGCCGGTAGCCGAGATCCAGGAGTTCGTGGCCTGGCAGCGCGGCATTGCCAAGGAGGCTGAAACACTGAAACTGTTGCTCGACCCCGAAGGCGACCTCTGCCTGCGCGACCTGCCGCCGCCGACTTCGCCCATCCTTCTGCTCGCCGGCCCCGAGGGTGGGTTCGATCCGGCGGAGCGCAAGCTGGCGCGCGCCGCCGGTTTTCATGGCCTGCGTCTGGGGCCACGCGTGTTGCGCACTGAAACAGCGGCACTGGCGGCACTGGCCGCGATGCAAGCGATATGGGGGGATTTCAGGTAGCCATCTGTCTACCCGCCTCAAGTTTTCCGGCGTTCCGCCGTAACATCGCAGGCATCTTGAGAAATTAGGGAAACGAAGTCATGCCAAAACCGGTTATGGCAAAGGAAGCGAGCGCCACCGCCTTTGTCGAGTGGTTCCGCGCGGCGGCGCCTTATATCCATGCTTTTCGCGACAAGACTTTCGTACTGGCATTCGGCGGCGAGGCGATGTTGCGCGAGGACTTCGTCGATCTGGTCTACGACATCAATCTGCTCAATGCGCTCGGGGTACGTCTGGTGCTGGTGCATGGCGTGCGGCCACAGGTGGAGGAGCGCTTGGCCGCCGAGGCACAGTACGTGCGTGGCCGCCGTGTGACCGATGCCGATGCCCTGGAGCACGTCAAGGATGCGGTCGGCTCGGTGCGGGTGGATATCGAGAGCATGCTCTCCGTCGGCCTGCCCAACACTCCGATGGCTGGCGCCGAGATACGCGTCGCTTCCGGCAATTACGTCACAGCGCAGCCAGCCGGGGTGGTGGATGGTGTCGATCTGCTATTTACCGGCGAGGTGCGCAAGATCGCGGTCGCCCCCATTCGTGATCGACTCGACGCCGGCGAGATCGTCCTGCTCTCACCGATCGGCTATTCCCCCACCGGGGAAGTGTTCAACCTGACCCTGGAGGAAGTGGCCACCCAGGCCGCCATCTCGCTGGCGGCGGACAAACTGGTGTTCATCCTCGACCATGGCGACACCGTCGATGGCAAAGGGCGCCGCATCAACCGGGTGACCGCCGCGCAGGTATCCAGATTGCTGCGTGACCTGCCGGAAGGCGACATGGCGCTGTATCTGCCGCACGCCGCGCATGCCTGCAAGAAAGGCGTGGCCAAGGTGCATCTGGTCAGCGCGGATGTCGATGGTGCTCTGCTGATGGAACTGTTCACCCATGCCGGCGTCGGCACCATGGTTACGCGCCAGTCGGTTGAAAGCCTGCGTCCGGCGAGTATCGATGACGTCGGCGGCATCCTCTCGGTGATCGAACCGCTGGAGGCTGACGGCATCCTGGTGCGGCGTTCACGCGAGTTGCTGGAACAGGAGGTGGAACAGTTTTTCGTTGATGAACTGGACGGTCGCGTCGTCGGTTGCGTGGCGCTCTACCCGTTCCCCGAAGTACAGGCGGCCGAGATGGCCTGTCTGGCGGTGGCGCCGGGATTCCAGCGCGGCGGGCGCGGTGACGCGCTGCTCGCCATGGTCGAGGACGCCGCGCGGGAGCTCGGCCTGACCCAGTTGTTCGTGCTCACCACGCGCACCGCGCACTGGTTCATCGAACGCGGCTTCGCGCTGGGTAGCCTGGAAGATCTGCCGGCGCCGCGCCAGGCCATGTACAACTGGCAACGGCGCTCCAAGGTGTTGGTGAAAAAGCTGGAAGTAGCATGAAGCGAGCTATCGGCCTGCTGGTTGGCCTCCTGCTGGCGGTTACTGCGCAGGCCGCTCATGCCTTCACGCTAGGCGTCCTGCCCGTCCACAGCGCGTGGGTGCTGGCGGAGCGATATGAACCGCTGCGCGCGTACCTGGAAAGTCATCTGAGGCAACCGGTGCGAATCGAAAGCGCGGCGGATTTCGCGCGCTTCCAGGCGCGTACCCTGAATGGTGACTTCGACCTCACCCTCACTCCTTCGCATTTCGCGCGCCTGGCGCAGAAAGGCGCGGGGTTCCAGCCGCTCGCGCAATTCACTCCGGATCATGATGCGCTGCTGGTTTATTCGGCCGATCGCCCACTGACCGGAATCGGCGACCTGCGCGGCAAGCAATTGGCGGTGATCGACCGCCTCGCCGTCACCGTCATGGCCACCCTGAGCTATCTGGAAGAACAGGGTCTGGAAGCCGAACGCGACTATCGTGTCGCGGAGCATCGCACCCACGCCAGCGTCGCCTATTCGCTGGTAACCGGCCTCTCCGCGGCCGCCGTCACCACCAGCCAGGGCATGTTGCAGATCCCCGAGTATCTGCGCCACAAACTGGTGGTGCAGAAACACATCGCCGACATTCCCGCTTTCGTTTTCCTGGCCAAGCCCGATACGCCACGCATCCAGGTCGAGCACCTGAAAAAACTATTGCTGGATTTTCCGACCAAGGCTGAAGGTATCGATTTCCTGCGCGGCATTGGCTACACCAGCGTGGTCGAAGCCAACGAAACACGTTTGAAGCGGGCGGATGCCTATCTCAAGGCCACTCGCAAAGCCCTGTCACCCTGATGCACAGCTATCTGCACCCACCTCTCTGGCTCAAGCTCACTCTGGCCGGTCTGCTGGTTGAAGCGTTGATCCTGGGCCTTCTGGTGCTCAGCAATGTGCGCCTGACCGAGGATGAACTCATAGGCAAAACCCGGCTCCGGGTGGACAGCGCGATTCCCCTGCTCAACGCCGCTCTGGCGCCGCGCCTGATGCAGCGCGACTATGCCGCGCTGCAAGACGTTCTCAGCGAAGCGCGCGGCAACAATGCTTATCGCTACCTGGTTTTGCTGGGGCCGGATGGACACCGCCTGGCCGCATCCGGACTGGGCGCCGATGAAGCGCTGCCGGCGGCGGATGAGCGACTGAGCGCCGATGACCCCGTGTACGACACGGCGATACCCATTCGCCTCGCCGGAACTGAGTACGGGCGCTTGTATTTCGGTATCGCCACCGGCTTTCTCGTCGAGGCGCGCGCGCGCGTCCTGCGCCAGGGCGTCTATGCCGGCCTGGCGGCGGTGCTGTCGACGTTTTTCACCCTTGCACTGATCGGCTACCTGTTGACCCGCAGGCTGGCATTGCTCACCTCGGCCAGCCGGGCACTGGCCGCGGGCGATTTCACCGCCCGCCTGCCCGCTCCCGCGCTCGACGAAGTGGGCCGTCTAGCCACCGCTTTCCAGGAAATGGCGCGGCAATTGCATAGCCGCATTACCGCGCTTCACGAATCGGAAGAACGCACGAAAACCTACCTGGCCGAGTCGGACGCCGAGCATGCGCGTTTGCAAGCCCTGCTTTCCGCGATGAATCTGGGCATCCTGTTTGTCGGCGCGGATGGTCGTGTGGTCTATCACAACCCCGCGTTCAACCGCCTCTGGCTGATCCCTGAAACGGAGGATCTGGTGGGCTGGCCACCGCGCGAGGTATTCGCCCGCGGCGACTGCCAACTGCAGCAGCCCGGTTCGTTCGCCGAACACATCGAGACCATCCTGGCTGGGCGCGAACAGGGTGAGATACTGGATCTCGCGGTGAAAGACGGCCGCATCGCCACCCAGTTGAGTTACCCGGTATTCGAGCGCGATGGTCATTTCATCGGCCACCTCTGGATCTACGAGGACGTGACGCGCGAACGCCAGACCGCCGAACAACTGCTCTACCTGGCTGAACGCGACTCGCTCACCGGCCTGTTCAACCGGCACCGTTTCCAGATCGAGCTGGAGCGCACGCTGGCCGAAACCGTGCGCCAGGACAGTCCCACTTCGCTGCTTTATTTCGATCTCGACGAATTCAAGGCGATCAACGACCACTTCGGCCATACCGTCGGGGACGCGCTGCTGATCCGTGTGGCCGGCGAGGTTTCCGGTCTCATCCGCAAGAACGAGATGTTGTTTCGTCTCGGCGGCGACGAATTCGCCGTGCTCCTGCCCTACGCGGAAGAAGCTCAGGCGCAAGCCCTGGCCGAGCGTATCGTGCGCGCCATCGCCGCGATCCCCTTCCGCTTCGATGGACGCACCCTGCATATTTCATCCAGTCTCGGCATCGCGCTCTTCCCGTTCCATGCCTCCGACCAGGATCAACTGGTTGCATGCGCCGACGCCGCCATGTACCAGGCCAAACAGGCTGGCAAAAACGCCTGGCGCCTGTATCGCGCCGATCTCGACACCGCCCCGGAAATGGTCAATCGTCTGTCCTGGAACGAGCGTCTGGCACGGGCACTCGCCAACAACTTGTTCGAGTTGCATTTTCAGGGCGTCTACCAGGTGCACAACCGCCAGCTTTCCCACCTGGAAGCTCTGATTCGTTTGCGCGACGAAACCACGGGCGAACTGGTCTCTCCCGGCCAGTTCATCCCGGTGGCGGAAAAGAGCAACAAGATTCTGGAAATCGACCGCTGGGTGCTCGCCCAGGTGGTGCTCCTGCTCGCCACCCATCCGGCCGGCCCGGCCATCGCCGTCAACATCTCCGGCCGTTCCTTCGACGATCCCGGACTGCCCGGCTATATCGCCGATCTGCTGCACAGCCGGAACATCAACCCGGCGCGCTTGCTGATCGAAGTCACGGAAACCGCCGCCGTGTCCGATCTCACCGACGCCCAGCGCTTCATCGGCGCGCTCCGGGCGACCGGTTGCGGGGTCTGCCTGGACGACTTCGGCGCCGGCTTCGCGTCCTTTGCCTACCTCAAGCACATCCTTGTCGACACCATCAAACTCGACGGCATGTTCATTCGCGACCTGCCGCATGACCATGAAAACCAGGTGTTCGTGCGCGGCATGGTGGAAGTCGCGCGCGGCCTCGGCAAACGCACGGTGGCGGAATTCGTGGAAGACGCGGCCACCCTGAATTTGCTCACCGAATTGGGTGTCGATATGGCCCAGGGCTACCATCTCGACCGCCCGCAAGCCGATCATCCCGCGCTACGGCGGGAAGTCGGGGTGTGAACAACCCGTTACGATCAAGCAAGAGTAGCCAGAGGCAACCCTCCCGACACCCAGGCGCCCAAAGGACCAGACCCTTATGAACCCGCTCCAGCAAGACAACGCCGCCACCCTGACGCGCCTGCATGACCTCGATCGCGCCATCGCCAGCCACGCCACCTGGCTGGCGCGCTTCAATCGGCAACTGATTTGTCGGGAAGCGGCCAGCGCCGACGATCTGGCCGAGGACGCCCATACCCGCTGCCGCTTCGGCGCTTGGTTCTACTCCGCGGGCCAGGCCGATCTGGCGGAGGCGTCCAGTCTTGCCGCCATCGAATCCGCGCATCGCTCCATGCATGATATCGCCCGCCACCTGCTCGCCTGCCAGGCCTCCGGCGAGTCCGTGCCGGGTGACGATTACGATGCCTTCACCGCGATTGCCAACCAATTCCGGCAATTGCTGCGCCGCCTTGAACTCGATTTGATGGGCCGTCTCGGCGCGGTGGACAACCTCACCGGGGTATGGAACCGGCAGGCCGTGAATCTGCGTCTGGCGGAGGAAATTGAACGGGTGCAGCGTACGCACCAGCCCTGCGCCGTCTGTTACGCCGACCTGGACGACTTCGGTCGTTTCAACGAAGCGCACGGGCAGCGCCTGGGCGATGCCATGCTGAAAGCCGTCGCCAGTTTTTTCGCCGACCATCTGCGCCGCTACGACACTATTTTCCGCATCGGCGGCGAAGAGTTCCTGCTCTGCCTGCCCAGCACCGACATCATCCAGGCCGGCGTCCTTATCGACCGCCTGCGCGTCAGCCTGGCCGCCCACACCTTCACCCTGGAGGGCCATCCGCTGCGGCTCACCGCCTCGTTCGGCGTGGTCGCCCTGGAGCCCGTTTTCTTCATCGACGAAACCCTGGAACGGGTGGAACGCGCCCAACTCATCGCCAAAGCCGAGGGCGGCAATCAGGTTTGTGTGTGGCGGGACGAGTGGGAAAAACCGTAGGAGGCCCGTTTGCGAGCCGATTGCGACGGATGCGCCGCGTGGGTCGGCCCGGAAACGGGCCTCCTACGGTGCTAAATCCCCCGCCTTCCTCGCCGCGAACTCCCTTACTTCCGTATTGAGTTTGGTCTGCAAGGCACGCTGATACGCGGCGGCGGCATCCGGGCGTTGCCCGATTTGTTCCAGCGACACGGCCAGGCCTATCCACCAGGGGCCGTAATTCGGATTCAAACGCGCGGCTTCGCGATAGGCCCGCGCCGCTTCCTCAGGATGGCCGGACTTGCCAAGGACGCCGGCATAAAGCCCCCAATAGGCGGCGTCCGGGCTCTTGCCGAGGCCGGCCTTCAAGATTGTGGCGGATTGAGACAGGTCCCCGCGTTGCAGATAAAGCTGACTTAAAGCCCGGTTGTACCAGGCGTCATTCGCATGCAGTTGCATGCCCTCGCGCAGCAGGGTTTCTCCGCGCGCCACATCGCCAGCCTCCAAGCTCAAGGCAATCAGTGTCTGCCGCGCCTGGTCGTGATTCGAATCCAGACGCAGTGTGGCCTCCAATCCTTCCAGCGCGTCGTGTCCACGCCCCTGCTCGATCAGGTGTGCCGCCTGGCGCCAGGCTTGCTCCGCCTGTTCACGCGGCGTCAGCGCCCGGATTTCCTTGATGACCTTGGGCTGGCGCGGTTCGGGCAGGTGAGTATCGAGACGGGCCGCGATAGCGGAAGGGGCGTGGATGGGGGCTGCGTCATTGACGTTGTTGTGAGCGTCGCGCTGGACCCCACGCGTAGGCTCGGGCCTGGCACTGGTCCCAACCGTCGCGACCACCGTTTCCGCTCCCGAATCCGTGGGATATGAGGAAGTTGGGCTGCCCAGTGTTTCGCTCAAACGCAACTGTGGCGTGGCTTCCTGTGGGGTGGCTTCTCGCGGTGTAGGCGGCGCGTTTGGGGCTTCCGGCTTCGCGGCGAGCCAGAACCACCCGGCGCCGCCCAGGCTGGCGATCAGCAGCGCGAAGAACCAGGGCCAGCGACGACGCGTCGGCTCCAGGCTGGTCTGTATGGCCCGCACACCGGAGAGCGGGGTCGGTGAGGTACCTTTCCGGTCGAGATCCTTGAGGACGCGGTTGATGACGCTCATATGGGCAGCAGGCGATCAAAAAGTGTCAGCCGCGCGCCCGGCGTGTCGCGCCCGGCCAGGCGGACATGGCGTGGCGCCACCTGATCGGCGCCTTCACCGAAGGCCAGCATCAGCGCCTTGTGCGCCAGGATGTTGAGCAGGCGCGGTACGCCCTGGCTGGCCCGGTGCATCTTTTTCGCCGCGCTGGTCTGGAACAGTGGTTGGGTGGCACCGGCCAGGTTGCCGCGGTGCATCAGGTAGGCCGGGGTCTCCGCGCTGGAGAGCGGCGTGAGTTGGTCATGGAAAGCGATGCGACTCTTGATCTGGCGTACCGAAGGGTCGTTCAAGCGCGTATCAAGCTCGGGTTGGCCGAACAGGACGATCTGCAACAACTTGCGTTTCTCCGTTTCCAGATTGGAAATCAGGCGCAATGCTTCCAGGCTTTCCAGGGGGATGGCCTGGGCCTCGTCGATCAGCGCGACGGCGCGGCGGCCGCTCCGCGCCAGTTCCAATACCCGCATTTCCAGCGCCTTGGTGAGGCCGTAGGCCAGACTGCGCTTCATGCCGCCACCCAGTTCCGCGAGCAGGGCGTGGTTGAGGGCCGCCGGGGTGAGATGCGGGTTGGGAATGTAGGCGGTTGCCCAGCGCTCGGCGTCCAGGTGATTGAGCAGGTAGCGGCACAGCAAGGTCTTGCCGGAACCGACCTCGCCGACGAGCTTGATCAAGCCCTCGCCCGAGTCCAGCGCCACCAGCAGCGTGTTGAGCGCCGCCTGGGTGCCGGCACCGGGAAAGAAATAGCCGGTGTCCGGGGTCAGGCCGAAAGGGAATTCCTTCAGGCCGAAATGGGCGAGGTACATCCCGCTCCCCCCCCTTTCAAGGCGCTTTTCTCGTTAACGGGTGATGCGGCGGAAAGCGCCCGAGAGCGTGGCATCCCCCTTTGCCAGAGTGGGAATGAGGAGGATTTGGCGACATTGGCCTGGGCCACCGCCTCAGAAATTCCCCCTTTGAAAAAGGGGGGTGAAGGGCGCGTTGCGTGGGCGGCCATTAGCGCGCGGCCGGCGCGGCGGAAAACTCCCGCACCCGCTCTCCGGCCTCGCGCACGGTTTCCAGCCAGTCCGATTGCTGTTTGATCAGCGTGGGTTTGAGCAGGATCACCAATTCCTGCTTCAGGCGCGAAGCATTGCTGTTCTTGAAGAACAGGCCGAGGCCGGGGATGTCGCCCAAGCCGGGCACAGCACTGTCGGCATCGTGCGATTCACGTTTCATCAGGCCGCCGATGGCGGCGATTTCGCCGTCTTTCAAGCGCACGATGCTGTCGGTTTCCGAGACGGTGCTTTTCGCCAAGGGCAGGGAGAACTCACCGATTTGAGAACCAAGGTTGATGATTTTCGAATCGGTGACGACCTGGCTAACCGAAGGATGCACATGCAGGATGATGTGGTCCAGCTCGTCGATCTGCGGCGTCACGTCCAGGGCGATGCCGGAGAAGAACGGCTGCGTGGTCACGGTGGGTGAGGTTGTGGAAGTCGTTCCGGTGGTTGTGGTGGTAGTGATTTCCGTGATGAAAAACTCGTCGGTACCCACCTTGAGCACCGCTTTCTGGTTGTTCAAGGCGGCGATGCGCGGACTTGACAACACCTGCACGCCACCCTGGGTTTCCAGGAAATTGAGCAGCGCCGCGAAGCTGCCGGTCTGGAATGCCAGGCCGAACACGCCGGCGGATGTGGCGGTCGTCCCGCTGGTGGCGGGAAGACCGGTGGCGAGCAGTGCGCCCAGGGTGGTGGAAGGCGCGGCGCCGGGCACGGGGAAACGAGTGGTATCCGCGCCCTTGGACCAGCGTTGCGCGCCATTGTTGAAGTTGGCCCAGTTGATGCCGCTCTGGGCCCCTTCGTTGAGGGTCACCTCGATGATCTTGGCCTCGATCATGACCTGGCGTTCCACCGCCAGCTTGGCGGCCTTGAGGTATTCCGTGATCTGCCGCTGTTCCGCCGGCAAGGCGCGAACCGCCAGCATGCCGGTGTGCGGGCTCACCACCACGCTACGCCCCGCCGGGCAGACTGTGGCGGGGGGTGTGGCACCTGCTTCCGCCGTTGGAGTGGCGCTGGAGCCGCTGGAGCCGCTGGAGCAGCCGATCAACAGGCCGACGGTCATGCGCAGTTCGGACCAAAAATCGGTGGCGACACTGGTGACGATGCGGCTGCTGTCGACCTGGGTGGAACTGCCGCCCCCCCCGGTGGAGCTGGCGCCGCCGGATGAGTTCTTCCCGCTGGAGTCGGCGATGGAACCGGAAATTACGCGTAGTTCCGATTTTCCCTGGCGTAGCCCGGAAGGGTAGTTGACGGCATAAAAACGGGTCTGCGCGGTGAGCGGCTGCACAAAGATGCGGCTGCCATCGATGCGGTAGTCGTAGCCGTACAACTCGCGGATGGCGCTCATGGCTTCGGGCACGCTCACATCCTTGAGATTGACCGTGATATTCCCCGCCACTTCCGGATGCAGCAGCATGCTATAGCGGGTGCCGGAGGCGATTCCCAGGAATACTTGCTGCGCCGACGCATTGTTCACCGAGAGGTCGAAGCGTGGTTCCACCGGTTGTGCGACGGTTCTGGGCAACTCCAGCTTGCTCTCCGGCGCCAGGGCGGCCACCACGGCGGGTGGCAGGGGCGCGGGTTTTGTCGCCGCGGCGGCTTTGCGCATTTCTTCCTGGATGGCCGACAGAGCGGGTTTCTCCTTGACCTGGGCGCAGCCTGAGAGAGCAAGCGCGGCAAAGAGTAGTGTGGAAATGGTGTGCCGGCTGAGCGTGGCTGCTGTTTTGTTCATCGTTTCTCCACCTTTTTCTTGCCGTGGCCGGCGGGGGTCTTCTTCACGTCCGGCAATAGTTTGAGTTGTCGCATGCCTGTCGGCGTTTTTAACCAGACGCCGGATTCGTCGATCTTGCGGATACGCCCCGCTTCCAGTCGGTCGCCAACCCGTACCACTTGGCCATCGAGGATGGCGTATGGCCTGGCGCCCATGAGGAAAACGCTGCTGACCAGCAAAGCAGCTTCTTGTGGCGCTTCCGCCGCTTGGGCTTTCTCGCTGAACCCCGCGGGTGGGCGGGTAGGGTCGCCCATGTCGGCTGCCACGGCGGGCGGCGCGCAGGCCATGAGGCAGAACACGGTGAACATCGCGAACCGCGCCACGCGGAAACGATGCGGTTTGCCGCGCTCGCCACATCCCTCGGCTCTTGCCCCTTGCCCCTTGTTCAAACCGTCAGCCATGTCTGCTCCGTGCTCAGGGTATAGAGGGTCAGCGTGAGTTCGATCTCGGGGTGATGACCGGCATTCAGCTCGGCGCGCGACCAGTAGAACCCCACCGGCAATTTCTCCAGGCTTTCCATGTAATGGACCAGATTGGCATAGCCGCCGGCGAGGGTGATGCGCACGCCCTGGCGGAACAGGGCGGCTTCCTCCGGCCTGGCTGTTTTGGCGTCAGCCGGCAGGCCCAGGGGTTCCGGGGCCAGGGTTTTCAGGTTGACCAGGCGTAGGCCGGGCTGATTGCGCAGCAGGCCTTGCAGCACTTGCGTCATGTCCTTGGCCGCAACCAGGCGGCTTTGCGTGGATTCGGCTTCGTGTATCCGCGTTTCCAGTGCCTTGCGAGCGGCTTCCAGTCGTTCTTGCGCGGCGCGCGTGGGGTCGATCTGGCCGGCGCGCTGTGTCAGGGTGTCCTGGGCGCTGGCGATCTGGGCGGCGGCGGCGCGCAGCTTTTCCTGTTCGGCGTGGCGCGATTTGTCCAGCGCGCCCAGTAACAAGCCATCCACCACCGCCCAGAGACCGGCCAATAGCAACAGGAACAGAATCACCCGCTCGCGCGGGCTGAGAGCGTCGATCTTTTCCAGGTAGACGGTGAGTTGTTTCATTGCGTGCTCCTGGCCGCGGCCTGAGTGGCAAGTGGCTCGGGCAGCGATACCGTGGCGGGAAGGCCCGGGGTGGGCGCCGCCTCCGGCGCGCGCGCGCTGAGCGTGAATTCCAGGAAGCGGGGCGCGAGCGGGGGAGCGCCGCCGGCTGGCAAGGCCTCGTATCCGCCGGTTTTGTCGTTCGGCGGGTCCAACGTCAGTCCGGCGAAAGAGAGTCCGACGAACAGCGGCTCGCGGCGCAGGCTGGTGATCAGCCTGGCGCTATCTTCGCCGGTGAGGGCGCGACCATGCAGATTCATCTCATTTCCACGTCCACTGATCTCCACCCGAGTCAGCCAGGCGCCGGTCACACGGGCACGGGCGAGTGCGCGGAATTGCGCGGAATAGCCGCTGGTCGAACCGAGCGCGCCGCTGGCCAGTGCCTCCTGGGCCAGTTGCAGGTTGCGCAGTCGCGCTTCCACGGCTTCCGCTTCGGCGAGCAAGTGCGGGTCCGCCTGCCTGATTATGTTGTTGGCGTTGACCTGAGCTTCCAGGTTGTCAGCCCGTAGCGTCAACTGACTCACTTCCTGGTGCAGCCGCGCGAGGCGCCAGGCATCCCAGGCATACACGGCCAACAGGCCACACAAAAACACCACGCCGCCCGCAAGCAGCTTGCGCGCCGGCAAGGGGATCTTGGGAGGGTGAAACGCTGCCTGGTAGAGGTTGATGTGTTTCATACCGCTTCCTCGGAGGCGACGAAGAAAGGGGGCTTCATCAGCGGCGAACGGATGTGAGTGTGGAAGCCGTTCATCTCGCCTCCCGCCGGGCCGAGCCAAGGGAGGCGACTGCC
>CAZIUC010000005.1:111657-146940 GCA_964542455.1 uncultured Thiobacillus sp.
CACTCGGGGGGCAGCGAACGGATGTGAGCGTGGGGGCTGTTCATCTCGCCTCCCGCCGGGCCGAGCCAAGGGAGGCGACTGCCCACTCGGGGGGCAGCGAACGGATGTGAGCGTGGGGGCTGTTCATCTCGCCTCCCGGAGTGCCGCGCCGAGCAGATGGAATACGCGGTTCTGCATGCGTTCGTCGAGCAGGCGTTCCTGCCCGGCCAGATCGAACAGGCGGCCTAGATCGAGCACTTCCGTGCCGATCGGCAGATATTCGGCCAGCTTGCGCACCAGCAGGGCCGCATCCGGCATCGGTGCCAGGTACAGCTTGGCGAGCGGCAGCCAGGAAAACTGGCGCTCGAAATAGTCCACGGAACGCTGCGCTTCCATCGCCACCCGGTCGAACAAAAAGTCGCCGCCGGCGCCGCGTCCCTCGATGCGGCGAGAGAGCACGAGATCTTCGCCGAAGGTGAAGGTGAGGAGGCCAAACTCTCCGTCGAAATGCAGTATGGCGATGGCGTAATCCTCGGGCGCCAGACGCACGCTCAGGTTGCGCTGAGCGGCTTCACAAATATCGATGGCGGCCAGCGGCAGGCCGGCCTGCTGATAAGGCCGCGCCAGTTCGCGTATTGCCGGAGCCTGGGCGGCGACCACATAGAGCGAAGGCGGCTGGCCGGTGCGTCCGGGTACCGGCAAATGATCCAGCACGGCGTCGTCGATATGAAAATTGATCAGGTCTTTCACCTTCCAGCGTAGCGCGCTGGGTAATTCATCATCGGGTACGTTGGGTGCCTCGATCAGCACAGTCTGGTAGGCATCCTGGTCGAGCAACGCGGTAAGCGGCGCGTTGTGGATGCCCGCCTCATGCGCCAGGCGCGTCAGCAGATCCGGCGTCAGGGCTGGATTGTCGGCTACCGCGAAAGCCGCGACCCGCGGCTGGTCGGAACCGCCGGCCAGGCGAAGCGCCGCAACGCCACCCTTGCAGGGTGATAGCACGGCGTAGCTGGAGGCTTGGGCGCGACGTTTGAAAGAGAACATGGGCTAATCAGGATTTCGGATTTCGGATTTCGGATTTCGGATCTGCATCGCCGCATTCCCCCGGGTTACACGCTCGCTTCTCATCTCAATACAACTCCCGCCGAATAATGACCTTGTCATTGCCACGGCGCTTGCCGAAGGTGGCACGGGCACGCGGGTCGTCGTCCAACAAATTGCCGTCGCCGCCCTGGTCCACGCCATCCCAGTTGAACTTCAGCCAGACCGGGGCCGCAACACTCAAATCCATGAATCCGAAATGGCCCACACCCGGGGCGGAAAATCGCAAATTGCCGTTGCCGGCGACCAGGGTGGCATTGAAGCTGGCCGTGGTTTCCCCACCGGCAAGTTGGTTATCGGCAGTTTGTGAAAAAAATGTAAGGGTGGGCGCTGAAATTGTCGTGCAGTTGTCCGCGCTGTTGCTCACGTAGCCTTGGCCATTCCAGAACTGCGCGGTGAGCGGCACCGGCAGGGGCAGCAATTCCGAGCCGACAGCATTGCTCAGGCGCAGGCGGCCGAAACGCATCTGGGAGTCGTTCGTGGTGGCGGCATCGCCGTCGTCGAAACCGATGCCGTTGTGCTGGAAGGGGTTGCCGGCATGAGCCACGCCTTCGCTGTCGGCCACACTTGCTGTCAGCGTGAGGCTGGCGTCGAATGGCGCGACCGCGGCGGCGCGGGTGAACATCAGGCCGCCGCCACTGGCCGGGGCGCCGACGCTGAATCCAAGACTGCCGTTGCCGTTGCCGAGGTCGCTGACGCTCACGGCGGGCAGCGCGCCGACCGCCGTGAGCGTGCCGCCGGCCGCGCTCCAGGCTTGCGCCGTCACCGTGGCGGCGGTGATCTTGAACAGGTTGCCGCTGTAGTTGCGGGTGGTGGCGCCGGCGGCGTTGCGCGCGGTGACGCTCCAGATCGGCGGCGCGCCTAATCCGAACGGTTGCCCCAGGTAGGTGAAGGTGCCGCAGGCGGGGGTGAAACTGGGTGTGTTGTTGGCGATGTCGAAGTGGTCCGGCACGAAGCGGCCGATGTCGATGGCGCCGGAGCAGACATAGTAGCCGGCGCAACTGGCGGCGCTGTCGCCGCTGTCGACACTGGCGTAGCCGGTATCGCTGAAGGTCGCCGTAAGCGCGCCCACTTCACTGTAACTGGCCGTGTTGCTGCCAACGGTGCCGGCGCCGGTGCTGAAGACACCGAGGGTGAAACTGCCCGCCACGCAGCCGCTGCTCGGCAGCACGCAGCTTGTGCTGGCCGTGGGGCTGCCGTCGTAGTTGCTGGTGATGGCGTTACCGGCGTTGTAGCCGGTGATGCGTACGGTGAATGGTTGCCCGGCCTTGTGCACCACGCCACCGCTGGCATTCGTGTTGGACAGGGTCGTCGTGGTTCCCGCCGTCTGCCAGTTGGTATGGCTGGCGATGGCGCCGAGGCTGGCCGGCTTCACCGCGAAATTGTCGGCCGAGCAGGCGGTAAGTGTGGCGGGGCCGCTGGCTGGATAGCGCATGCGCACGCGCACGTCGCGCCAGGAGTTGGCCACCGCGCCCACTGCGGCGGTGGCCTTGCCGGCGGTGAGCGTGAAGGTGCCGACGCCGAGGCTGGTCGAACTGGTCGGGCAATTGTTGCCGTCCAGCGCCACGCCGCTGGCGGTGTTGGCGAGCAGATCGATCAGCACGTCGCCACTGGCGCTGCCGTCCTGGGCTGTGCGCGCGGCGTTGAGGGCGTAGATGTCCAGGTTGAATGCCGTACCCGCCGTTTTCGTGGTGATCCGACCGGTTGCCGCGTTGCCACCCACGTCCACCGCGTTGAGCGCGGCCGGCGCCCTACTTGTGCCCACGCCGCAGGCACGGGTTGAGCCATCCCAGTTCTTGCCCGCGTTCTCGTTGCTGTAGCCCGCCGCGATTTCCGCCGCCGACAGCGGCGTGGCGAATATCTTGAACTCGTCGAGTTGCCCGCCGAAACCTGGATACCACGGGTCTTTCCCCAGATAGAGCGGCCCGGTATTCGCAACCGATGTGCCGGCCAACACCACCTGGCTGTCCAGCGCGCCATTGAAATAGAGCTTGAGTGACGAGCCGCTTTTCACATAGGTCACATGGGTCCAGGTATTGAGAGGGAGCGGGTTCGCGCTGGCATTGATGCCTTCGTTCCAGTTCGATGTCGTGCTGATGCGGGCGTGCATCTGGTTGCTGGACGGGTACATCCACATGGCAAAGGTTCTGTCGGTGTTGCTGGCCCCTTTGTGGATCAGGCTGCGCCATGCGCCGGTGAAAGAATTGACGTGGCGTATCCAGTAGGCGACGGAAAAATCGCCGCCAATCTTGCCCACCTCGATGGTCGGCGTGTCATTGATCAGGGCGTAGCTATTCGCCGAGGCAAAATTTCCCGCGTTGCATATTTTTCCCGCGCTGATGGTGGCGCCGCCGATCGCCTGGCCATTGTTCCCGGCCACGCTATCGATGATCTCGCCCGCCGTGCCGTCCCAGTTGGCCTCGTCCATGCGGTATTCGGCTATGGGCGCGTCGCAGGGCTGGGCCTGCTGGTAGAGCGTCGTTACATTCGTCTGGCTGAGTTCCTCGCGATAGATACGCAGGCTGTCGAGCCGGCCGCCGAATTTGTAGCCGTTCGACCAGTTGCCACCGGCGCCGATGACCGCGCTGGTGCTGATGAGGCGCGCGGCATGGCCGCCGTCGGATTGCAGGACACGTAATTGGCCATCCAGATAGATCTTGTTGCTCCCCACGCCGCCGCTGGTAAACACCGCCACCACATGGTGCCAGCCGTTGGCCAGGCCACTGCTGGAAAAGCCGTAGACATCGCCCTGGCCGGTGTTGAAGCCAAACCAGCCGTTGCTCTTGAAAGCCAGGTCGTAATACTGGTTGTCCCAGCGAAACGGCATGGCCCAGCCATCCGAGGGATAGTTGCCGTCCCAGTACATCCAGAACGCCACCGTGGACTTGGCTCCCGACGCGGCGTTCAGGTTCAGGCCGCTGGCTGTGAAATAGCCGCTGCGGGTGAAACTGCCCGCCTTACAGGTTTCCGGCTTGAGGCCACTGGCGGGCGCGGCCACCTGGTCGACACTGCCGCCAGTCAGTGGGGCGTCGCTGCCATTGCCGGAACTATCCAGTAGTGGCGCCGTGGCGCTCCAGGCGCTGTCGAAACGATATTCCGCCGCCATGGTGGCGGCGGGCGGTGGCGGATGGCTCGGGCAGGTGTGGGTCGCCGCATAGGCGGCATTGACCTCGGCTTGGATAAGCGCGCCGTTGTATACCTTTACGTCGTCGATGCGCCCGGAAAAACGGTAGCTGCTGTTCAAGCCCCAGCCGCTGACCTGGAGAGTGCTTCTGACGTAGGCATTCGAGTTGTTCGGGCTGGACAAACGTTGTGTCAGGGTTTGTTTGACGCCATCGATGTACAACTCGTTGGAGGCGACCGCGCCATTGGTGAAGATCGCCACGACATGGTGCCAGCCATTGGCCAGCCCGCTGGAGGAAATGCCGAAAACATCGCCGTTGCCGGTGTTGAAGCCGAACACTCCGTTGACCAGCCAGAGGTCGTGCACATTCCAGCCGAGGGGCATGACGCTGTCGCCGCCGTCCCAATACATCCAGAACGCCACGCTGGTCTTTGCTCCGGCGCTGGTGTTGACGGGCAGGCCCGTCAGTGAGAGGGCCGGGCCACCGCTGGAAGCGCCACCGAAGACGCCATAGTCGCAGGTGCCGGGGCTGCCGCCGCGTGCCGACGCGCTGGCGTCCATGCCCGGAAGCGGAGTGCCGATGGCGGTGCCGTCGCGGTTGTTGCCGGAGCTATCCTTTACCTCGCCGCTCACGCCGGCCCAGGCATCCTCTTCCATGCGCCACTCGCCCAGCAGGGCGGCCGCGCCGGCCTGCACCGGCTGGAACAGGCCGGCCAGCAGGAGAAGCAGCGGCAGGTAGAGGCGGATCATCGTTCCACCGTGGCGGTCATATGCCGCTCGGCGTATTCGCCCAGCGTGGGCGCGGCGTTGGGACAGGCTCCGCCGCTCGGCTGGTTGCAGGCCACGCTGGTGATGCGGTAGAGCGTAACGGCCTGGCCACCTTCGTCGGCGCTATATGCCGTACACGCCACAGTGGCGGTGAAGCGGGCAAGCTGGCCGGTGAAGGTGAGCGTCTGCGTAGCGCAACTACCATTTATCCGCGCCGCGTAGATTCCCGCCTCCACACCCGCCTGCGCCGCCTGATAGGCACGCGTGCCTTCCAGTTCCAGCGCTTCCTGTGCCAGTGTCGTCGTGGTCAGCCGCATCAACCAACCCGCCAGCCCGCCCAGCACCACCAACAGGAAAATCGCGGCAGGCAGGACGAAGCCGTGTGCTCCCCCCCTTTGAGGAAAAGGCACGCGCGCGCCTGACCCCTCGCGTTTACACATCATTGTTCACCGCCACTTCCCGGTACAAGGTTACCGTTTCGCCGTCCTGGCTGACTTGTATGCGTAGCGTGAGCTGGCCCAGGCGTTGCGAGGCGCCGGGCGTGTAGATGAACGCACAGGTGGCTACATGGTCGGCCAGCAGCCGGGAGGCGGCGGCACCGAAGCTGGTGGGTTGCACGGTTTGCAGGGCGTAGCCGGAGATGCGGCGTAGTTCGCCGCCGGCCGGGTTGCAGGCATAGGTGACCGGGGCGCCGGCCAGATAGAAGCGTTTTCCCGGCGATTCCAGCGGCAGCGGCGCGCCGGTGGCGGTAAAGGTGAGATTGGATAGCGTGCCGTTGCTGGTGACTGCGCGCCGGTTGCCCCCTTGCCAGGCGTCCGTGCTGGCATCCAGGCCGAGGTTGTAGATCACCAGATATTGTCCGGCGGCGGCGCTGACGGCGGGGCCGAGCACGTCGAAGCTGGCGTCGCCGCCGGAGGTGAAATCGAGAATATCGCCCGTTCCGGCGCCGGTTTGTGCCGCCCGGTAGCGGCCGCCATCCTGAAGCGGGAGGTATTCCAGGAAGGTGATGCCGCCGCTTTGCGTGATGCGCAGGCTGTTGGGCAAGGCGCCCTGGATGTCGCGGGAGATGCGCTGCAGGGCGGTATCGGCCGCATCCACCAGCGCGGCGCGTCGCGAGGCCGTCATGTAGGCTTCCAGTGGGTGTCGAATGAACATCGCGACGATGCTGGAGAGGATGCCTACCACCATCATGACGACGATGAGTTCGATCAGGGTGAAGCCGACGGCAAGTCGGCGGTTAGCAGTCGGCCGCGTTTGCCAACCGCCGACTGCCGACTGCGGACTGTAGTCATCTAACTTCATCTCAGTAATTCGCCCGATAGCCTTCCAGGGCGAGTTGCTGCCCGGCGGGGTCGGTGACGGTAACAGTGATGCGCCAGCCGGCGCTGGAAGGAACATTACCGAAAGCGGCGGCGGCGATCGCGATGCGGGCGGAGTAGCTGGCAAGCCCCGCCACCGCGGCGCCGGAAAGATCGCTGATGCCGTTCAAGGTGAGGCCGTTGTAGTCCATCACGTCGTCGAACTGGCCACGGGTGGTGGCGTTGTAAGGGCCGGCGTAGCCGCCGGGGCTGGGGTTGGCGAAGTTCTGGTAGCTGATTTCTTCCAGCAGCGACTGCGCAATCGCCAGCGACTGCCGCCGTAACACCGGGTCGGCGCTGGCCACGGCGGCCTGGTCGAAAGCCTTGAGCAACACCGCCAGCGCCACGCTGACCACGACCATGAACAGGACTGCCTCGATCAGGGAGACGCCTGTGGATAGCCTGCGGCTGGCGGATTGCAGTTGGCGGCCGCTGCCGACTGCCGACTGCCGACCGCGGGTTTTAGTACACATAGCCCGTTTCCGCTTCCACCGTCAGGGTGCGCACTGTGTCGCCGGTGATGGTGAGGGTGAGGCCGGTGCTGGGACGGCCCTGGGCGTCGAAGCTGAAACTTGCGGCACTGCCAGTCTGGGTGACGCCATTGGGAACATCGGCACGGTAAGGCGTTTCGCCTTGCGGGCCGGGCCAGGGATTGGCGTCGGCGCAGGGGTTGCTGGTGTTAGAACAGAGCGCCAGGCCGGTAGCTTCGATCTGCACGGTTACTCCGGCATGGCGCGCGACGGCGAGTTTCTGGGCATAGCGCAGGAAACCCGAGGCGGCGTCCGCGTAGCCGCGCGAAGCGAAGGTGGAGGTATTGAAGAAGCGGGGTCCGGCGACGGCTGCCAGGATGCCCGCGATCACTATGATGGACACCAGTTCCACCAGGGTGAAGCCGGCGGGGCATGAGAAGGATGGCGTGAGGCGGGCGGCGTGAGGGTTGCCGCGCTTCACACCTTGCTCCTCACGCCTCAAATACGTCAGCAGCCAGTGGTGACAATGGCGGTGGTGGGCGCGGTACTGGCGGCTGTCGGCGGGGTATAGGTCACTTGGCATTGGTTGGCAATGGTGGCGCCGTTGATTCGGATAATCACGTTGTTGGCGGGGTTGCCGTTGCCGGCGATGGTGACGCCATCGTTGGCGGCGTTGATATTGGCGGCGGCCAGCAGGCCAGTGGCCTGGCCGTTGGGATAGCCGTAGCGCAGGGTGATGTTGGCGCCTTCCATGGTGACCGTGCCGTTGACGGCGGTCTGGTTGTTCACCAGGGCGGCGGAGTGGGCGATGGCGGCCGCCGAACGCACCGATCCCATGATGGCCTGCGCCTTGGATACGCGAGCATCCTTCTGCAGGTCATAGAAGCGCGGTAGGGCAACGGCGGCGAGGATGCCGAGGATGACGATGACCATGACCAGTTCGATCATGGTGAAGCCTTTTTGCAGTTTGGTCATTGCGATCTCCTTCAGGAATCTGTTGATTTTGTGGACGATTAGCCTTTACTTCGGCGGGGTTATGGAAAACTTGAGGCCAGAAATCAATAACTTGATGGCTTATTTCCGCGTCATGGTGGAGCCGAGATCCCAGATTGGCAGGAACACCCCAAGAGCGACCACCAGAACGATGCCGCCCAGTCCGGCGATCAGGATGGGTTCGATCTGTTCCGAGAGCGTGCGGATCTCGTATTCCACATCGCGCTGATACAACTCGCCGATCTCGGTCAGCAGGCGGTCCAGTTCGCCGGTTTCTTCACCCACCGCCATCATCTGCAATACCACCGGGGTGAACACGGCCGTGGTGGTGGCGGTACGGGTAAGCGATTCACCGCGCTCGACGCCGTCGCGCATCTGTTCGATGCGGCTGGCGATGAAGGCGTTGTCCACCACCTGGGCGGCGTTGCTCAGACCCTGGACGATGGGCACGCCGCTCTGGTAAGTCATGCCCAGGCCTTTGGCGAAGCGGGCCAGCGCGGCCTTGTGCACGATCTTGCCGACGATGGGTACGCGCAGCAGAAACTTGTCCCAGAGGTAGCGGCCGCCCGTGGTGCGCAGCCACCCACGGGCGGCGAAGCCGGCCACCACCATGCCGGCCAGCAGCCACGGCCACCAGGCCACGGTGAAGTCGGATGCGCCGATGAGAATTTTGGTCACGAACGGCAGTTCGGCGCCGGAACTCTTGTAGACCTTGGCGAAGGCGGGAATGACCATGACGTTGATTACGCCCAGAGCGATCACCAGCGCGGCGATCACGAAGCTGGGATAGCGCAGCGCGCTTTTCACCCGCTCGCGCATCTCGCGCTCGAATTCCAGATGGTGGAACAAACGCATGAACACGTCGTCCAGGCGACCGGTGGTTTCTCCCACTCGCACCATATTGACGAAAAAAGGCTGGAATACTTTGGGGTGCTTGCGCAGACAGGCGGAGAGTTCGCGCCCGGAGGAGAGTCCTTCACGCAGGTCCAGCAGCACCGCGCGAAAGATTTTGTGCGCGCTCGAGTCGGCCAGCGAATTGAGGGCACGCAGGATCGGCACGCCGGCTTTCAACAGGCTGGCCATCTGACGCGAGAACAACATCAGATCGGCCTCGCCGACCTTTTCTTCAAAAAAATGGCTAAGGTACAGACCAATATCATGTCCGGCATCGCCGTCATTCCTGGTGGCCTCTCCGGTGATGTCGACCGGGGTCAGTCCGGACCGTAGCAACTCATCCGCCACCGCGGCCTCGGAGCCGCCCTCCAGTTTGCCGGTAAGGAGTTCGCCACGGGTGTTGCGGGCTTTGTAGGTGAAGGAGGGCATGGAGCTTTAACCCCCCCCTTTGCAAAAGGGGGGCTGGGGGGGATTTGACGGGCTGTCCGCTCGGCACGCGTTGATAAATCTCCCCCGGCCCCCCTTTGGCAAACGGGGGAGAACGCGTGCGCGCGCGGCCAGCTTCACTCGTCTACCTGATGCGTCACCCGCATGGCTTCCGCCACGCTGGTGAGACCGTTGCGCACCATGCGCATGGCTTCGTCGCGCAAGGTCTGCCCGGCGAGACGGGTGTGGGCGGCGTCGCGGAAGCCGTTGGTGTCACTGCGATTGAGAAAACCGGCGAGTTCGTTGTCGATCTCCAGCAACTCATAGATGCCTTGGCGGCCCTGGTAGCCCGTGTGGTTGCAATGGCCGCACCCTTTGGCTCGTTTCAGACTGGTCTCGTCGAGGCCGGCGGCCAGCTCCGTTTTCAGCCAGGCGCGTTCGTTGACATCCAGCTTGGCGGGCTGGGCGCACACCGGACACAGCTTGCGCACCAGGCGCTGCGCCACCACCCCTGACAGGCTGGTGGAGAGCAGGAACGCGGGTGCCCCCATGTCGAGCAGCCGAGCAGCGGCGGAGGGGGTGTCGTTGGTGTGCAGGGTGGACAGCACCAGATGGCCGGTAAGGGCGGCGCGCAGAGCGATCAGCGCGGTTTCGGTGTCGCGCATCTCGCCTACCAGGATCACGTCCGGGTCTTGCCGCAGGAAGGCGCGCAGGGCGCGGGCGAAAGTCAGTTCGATCTTGTCGTTCACCTGCACCTGATTGATGCCGGGCAAGCGATATTCCACCGGGTCTTCCACGGTCAGCAGCTTGCGTTCCGGGGTGTTGAGATCGGCCAGCGCGGCATAGAGGGTGGTGGTCTTGCCGGAGCCGGTGGGGCCGGTCACCAGGATCAGTCCATGCGGCCGGTGGATCAGGGCTTGCAGGCGGGCCAACTGTTCCGGCGGCATGTTCATGTCAGCCAGATTTGCCGCGCCGCCGCCGGTGAGCAGGCGTAGCACGGCGGATTCGCCGAATTGCACGGGCACCGTGGACATGCGCACATCGACGGCGCGTTTCTTTAGGCGGATGACGAAACGACCATCCTGCGGCAGACGCTTTTCCGCGATGTCCAGATCCGCCATCAGTTTCAGGCGCTGGATCAGGGCCGGGCCGATCTTGCGGTCCGCTTCGGTGGCGATCGAAAGCACGCCATCGACGCGGAAACGAATTTGCAGGCTCTTTTCCTGCGGTTCTATGTGGATGTCGGAAGCGCGTACCTGCAGGGCATCCTCGAACACCGACTGCAGCAGGCGTACAACAGGCGCCTCCTCGGCGTTCTGGGTGGCGGCCAGTGTGCCGAAGTCGATGACCTCATCGGAAAGCTCGTCCGTGAGGTTGCGCGCGAGTTCGTTGATTTCCTCGGAACGGCGATAGATCAGGTCGATGAACTGGGACAGAGCGCCTTCGTTCGCCACCGCCACTTCCACCTCGCGTTTGAGGTGATGCACGATCTCGTCGTAGGCGAACAGGTCGGTGGGGTCGGCCATCGCCACTCGAATCTTGTCATCCTTGAGTTCCACCACCACCGCGCGGAAGCGGCGCGCCATCTGCTCCGGAAGCAGGCGCACGGTCTCGGGGCGCACATGCGCCTGACGCAGATCAAGCAGGGGGATATCCAACTGGCGGGCGATGGCCCCGGAAATCTCGTCCTCGGTGACGAAAGCGTTTTCCACCAGCACACGACCCAGCTTGCGGCCGCTCGCCTTCTGCTTTTCCAGGGCAACGCCGAGCTGCTCTTGCGAGAGCAATTTCTGCTGAACCAGAAGATCACCTAAGCGAATCTTCTCGGGGCGCGCCATAGATGCCTCCAAGGAAGAAATTCCCGCGTAAATTAGCGACTTACGCTCTATGTCTCAAGTTATATGTTCGAAATTGTTCTGGTTCAGCCGGAAATTCCTCCCAATACCGGCAATGTGATTCGCCTCAGCGCCAATACCGGTTGTCGTTTGCATCTGGTACGTCCTCTGGGGTTCGATCTCTCGGACAAGAATCTGCGCCGCGCCGGCCTCGACTATCACGAGTACGCGGAACTACGGGTGCACGATGACTGGCCGGCATTGCATGCCGCGCTTTCAGAGCGGCGGTTTTTTGCTTTCACCAGCAAAGGCTCGCGGCTGCTGGGCACGGCCCGGTTTCAGCCCCGTGATGTGTTCGTATTCGGCTCGGAAACGCGCGGCCTGCCAGCCGAAGTGCTGGCCGAATTCTCCGATTCGCAACGTCTGCGCCTGCCCATGCTGCCCGGCCAGCGTAGCCTCAACCTGTCCAATGCCGTGGCGGTGACCGTGTTCGAAGCCTGGCGCCAGTGCGGCTATGGCGGCGGCGTGTGAGCGCCCCCGAAAACGCCGCCGCGCGGCATTCTTTCCCCAAGTGTTTCTTGTGACGCCCGCCTTCGTCCCCATGTCTTCGCAATCCCGTTACGGAGTTCGCCATGAGCGCCCTGGAAACCTTTGAAAAGATGCTGGCCGACGGCAAGGACAACCTCCTGCTGCGCTATTCCCTGGGCAACGAGTATTTCAAGCAGGGCCGGTTCGATGCCGCGCGCGCGCATCTCGAAGCCGCGCTGGTATTCGATCCGCGCCATTCCGCCGCCTGGAAGTTGCTGGGCAAGACATTGGCCGATTCGGGCGCCCTGGCGGAAGCGCTGGAAACCTATCGGCGCGGTATTGCCGCCGCCGAGGAGAAGGGCGACTTGCAGGCGGTGAAGGAGATGCGGGTATTTGCCCGCCGCATCGAGAAACAGTTGGCTGAAGAATCATAGTGAGTACCGGCCGGTCGGGTGACGCCCGCCATCGCGTTGGGCTACCATCCGCCGGATTGAATCTGGAAACTGGAGAATACAAATGGCTCGTATGGTGCAGTGCGTAAAACTCGGTCGTGAGGCCGAAGGCATGGATTTCCCGATGCTCCCTGGTGAACTCGGCAAGCGCGTGTTCGAGAGCGTTTCCAAGGAAGCCTGGCAAGGCTGGATCAAGCTCCAGACCATGATCATCAACGAGAACCGCCTCAACCTGGCCGATGCCCAGCATCGCAAGTACCTGATGGAACAGGCCGAAAAATATTTCTTCGGCGAGGGCGTCGGCGCTCCCGAAGGTTTCAAGCCGCATTGAGATGAGACAACAGTTCCCACGCTCACCGCATTCGCTGCCTGAAAAGCCCCCTACCCTTCGTTTGGCCGGGCGGTACTGACATGACCGACAAGCAGACCCATTTCGGTTTCAAGACCGTCGCGGAAGAAGAGAAGGCCGCCAAGGTCGCCGAGGTGTTCCACTCCGTGGCGCAACGCTACGACGTGATGAACGACCTCATGTCCATGGGGCTGCATCGCCTCTGGAAACGCTTTCTCTCCCTGCACGCGCGGGTGCGCCCCGGCGCGAAGATTCTCGATATCGCCGGCGGCACCGGTGACATCTCCCGCCTGCTGGCAAAGGACGCCGGACCGACCGGCGAGGTGTGGCTGACCGATATCAATGGTTCCATGCTGGGCGTGGGCCGTGATCGCATGATGGATCAGGGCCTGATGCTGCCGGTGGCGCAGTGTGACGCCGAGAAACTGCCGTTTCCGTCCGATTATTTCGACCTGGTCACGGTGGCCTTCGGCCTGCGCAACATGACCCACAAGGAAGACGCCCTGGCCGAGATGCGGCGGGTGCTGAAGCCGGGCGGCAAGCTGATGGTGCTGGAGTTCTCCAAGGTCTGGAAACCGCTGGCGCCGGTCTACGATACCTACTCCTTCCAGATTCTGCCGCGCCTGGGCGACCTGGTGACCAAGGACGCGGAAAGCTACCGTTATCTGGCGGAATCCATCCGTATGCACCCTGACCAGGAAACCCTGAAGGGGATGATGGAGTCGGTCGGCTTCCAGCGCGTGGATTACTTCAATCTCACCGTGGGCGTGGTCGCGCTGCACGTGGGCTACAAGGTTTGATGCGCCTAACCGGCCGCCCCGTCCTTATAAAACAGCAACGTAGGATGCGGTGAGGTACGAACCGCATCAAGCAGAGCGTCGTTTCGATGCGGTTCGCTACGCTCACCACACCCTACGCAGGCTTCTTCCCGTCTCTTACTTCGCCTACCCCTCACCCCCATGAACATCCAGCCAGTTAAAGAATTCCTCCTGGAACTGCAGGATCTCATCGTCGAACGCATGGAGCAGATCGACGGCAAGCCATTCAGAAGCGACAGTTGGGAGCGTCCGGATGGCGGCGGCGGCATTTCCAGGCTGATCGAGGACGGCAATTTCCTGGAGCGTGGCGGGGTGAATTTCTCCCATGTGACCGGCGACAAACTGCCGCCGTCAGCCAGCGCGCATCGCCCGGAACTGGCCGGTCGCCACTGGGAGGCGATGGGCGTGTCGTTGGTGATGCATCCGCGTAATCCCTATGTCCCCACCACCCACATGAACGTGCGCTTCTTCGTCGCGGAGAAGCCGGGAGAAGAGCCGGTGTGGTGGTTCGGCGGCGGTATGGACCTGACGCCCTACTATGGCTTCGAGGAGGACGCGGTCCACTTCCATGCCATGTGCAAGCGCGCGCTCGATCCATTCGACGCCGAGTACTACCCGCGTTTCAAACAGTGGTGCGACGAATATTTCTTCCTCAAGCACCGCAACGAACCACGCGGCATCGGCGGCATCTTTTTCGATGACCTGTCCGAAGGCGGCTTCGAGCACTGCTTCAACCTGATCGAAAGCGTAGGCGACCATTTCCTGGCCGCCTATCTGCCCATCGTCGAGCGTCGCGGCGACCTGCCTTACGGCGAGCGGGAACGCGATTTCCAGGCCTACCGGCGGGGCCGTTACGTGGAATTCAACCTGGTGTTCGACCGCGGCACCCTGTTCGGCCTGCAATCCGGCGGCCGTACGGAATCCATCCTGATGTCCATGCCGCCCATCGTGAAATGGCGCTACGACTGGAAGCCCGAGCCGGGCAGCGAGGAAGCGCGCCTGTATGGCGATTTCCTGCGTCCGCGCGACTGGCTGGGCGAGTTTCCGAGCTGATTCATGGCATCCGAGTCGCCAGAGGGCGCGCGCCCCACGTCCACGCCTGCCTCCGAGCCGCCGCCGCGCGTGCTGCCGCCGGACCCCTTGAAGCGCAAGATTCGCCGCTTCCAGATCGCGATGCTGATCGTCTTCCTGATCATCGTCGGCGCGGTGATCGCCGCCTACGAAATGATCGCCTCGCCATTCCAGGCCATGCTGCTGGCGGGTTATGGCAAGCGCCTGACATTCCAGATCGAAGCCGGCGAGAACCCCGCCCTGCGTGTGCCGAAACATGGCCCCTACAACATCCGCAACGGTTATACCGAGCTGCCGAAGTTCGTGCGCAGGCTGAAGGAGCAGGGTTTCGAGGTTACCGCTCAGGCGCATATTTCACCCGATATGGCGCGCATCCTCGATTACGGCCTGTATCTGCCCTACAAGGAAAAGTCGGTCACCGGCCTCTCCTTGCTCGATTGCAGCAACAAGCCGTTGCATGTGGCGCGTTACCCGCGCTATGCCTATCCGGATTTCAATGCCGTGCCGCCGGTGATCGCCAACACCCTGTTGTTCATCGAAAACCGCGAACTGCTCGACCCCAACCATCCTGAACGCAACCCCGCCGTGGAATGGGATCGCCTGGCCCAGGCGGTGATGGAAAAGGCGATCCAGACCGTCGACCCGTCGCGCAACGTGCCCGGGGGCTCCACCCTGGCCACGCAGATCGAGAAATACCGCCACTCGCCCGATGGCCTGACCATGACGGCGAGCGACAAGCTCACCCAGATGGCTTCCGCCTCTCTGCGTGCCTACCTGGACGGTGAGGACACCCGCGCCAGCCGGCGTCGCATCGTGCTGGATTACCTCAATACCGTGCCCTTGTCCGCCGCGCCCGGTTTTGGCGAGATCAACGGCATCGGCGAGGGGCTGGAAGGCTGGTTCGGGATGGACTTCGCCAAGGTCAACCAGTTGTTGATGCACCCGCGCAACACCCCGGAGGAGGCGCGTGCCTACAAGCATGTGCTGGGCCTGCTGATCTCGCAGCGCAAACCCTCGTATCACCTGATGGCCGGGCGCAAGAGCCTGAATAGCTATGCCGACACGCATCTTCGGCTGCTGGCGGCGGCCCACGTCATCACGCCGGCATTCCGCGACCTCGCCTTGCGCGAAAAGATCACGTTTCAGAGCAACAGCGGCAAGAAATCGGCGAATGGCGGTTTCGCCGAAAACAAGGCGGCCAGCACCTTGCGCGTGGAACTCGCGGGCGACCTGGGCGTGCGGCGCCTGTACGACCTCGACCGTCTCGACATCAAGGCCAATGCCACCCTGCATGGTGCCACCCAGCGCACCGTTTCGGATTTCCTGCGCCGCCTGGCCGATCCGGTGGTGGTGGAGGCCGCTGGCCTTTACGGGCACTACCTGTTGTCGCCGGAAAATGACCTGTCCAAGCCCATCTACAGCTTCACGCTGTACGAAAACACCGAGGATGGCGCGCTGCTGCGCGTCCAGGCGGACAACCTGAACCAGCCCTTCGACATCAACAAGAGCGCCAAGCTGGACATGGGCTCCTCGGCCAAACTGCGCACGCTGCTCACCTACCTGCATCTGATCACCGAACTGCACGATCAATACGCGGAGATGCCGCGCGCCGAGCTGCTCAAGCTGAAGATCGCCGACAAGGATCTGCTCATGCAATGGGTGCGCGACTATCTGCTGCGCGGCGAGGACAAAGCGCTCACGCCCATGCTGGAAGCGGCGATGTCGCGGCAATATTCAGCCAGCCCGGCGGAGGCCTTCTATACCGGCGGTGGGGTGCATCATTTCCATAATTTCCACAGCCCGGACGACCACAAGGTCATGGATTTGTGGGAGGCCACGCAGAACTCCGTGAACCTGCCGTTCATCCGCCTGATGCGCGATCTGGTGCGCCATTTCATGTACCGTGACCCCGAAGGCGCCGCGCAGATCCTGGCCGACCCGGACGACCCCCGGCGCGAGGATTACCTGAAGCAGTTCGCGGACAAGGAGGGCAAGGCCTATCTGGCGCGCTTCAACAAGAAATACAAGGGCTTGCAGCCGGATGAAGCCGCCGCCGCCCTACTTAACCACCTCACCGCCAACCCCAAGCGCCTGGCCGCCGTATATCGCTACCTGGAGCCGAAAGCCGACATCACCGTCTTTACCGACTTCCTGAAATCGCGCCTCAACAACCCCGCCAGTCTTGACGAGAGCGACTACCAATATCTGTTCGATACCTATGGGCCGGACAAATTCAACCTCGCCGACCGTGGCTACATCAGCCAGATACACCCACTGGAACTCTGGCTGGTGGCCTACCTGCGCGCGCATCCAGGCGCCGGCTGGGGCGAGATCGCCAAGGCCAGCTTTCAGGAGCGGATCGATGTCTATGACTGGCTGATCAACACCAGCCACAAGAACGCGCAGGACATCCGCATCCTTTCCCTGCTGGAAATCGAAGCGTTCCAGGAAATCCACAAGCGCTGGCGCCGCCTCGGCTACCCCTTCAATAGCCTGGTGCCGTCCTATGCCACCGCCATCGGCTCCTCCGCCGACCGCCCCGCCGCTCTGGCCGAGTTGATGGGCGTGATCCTCAACGACGGTGAAAAACTGCCGCCGGTCACCCTCACCCGCGTGGAATTCGCCGAAGGCACGCCCTATCACACCCTCCTCAAGCGCAAGCGGCCGGTAGCACAACGCATCTTCCCGGTGGAAGTGGCCTCCGTGGTGAAGCGGGCGCTCGCCAATGTGGTGCAAGAGGGCACCGCGCGTCGTCTGCGCGGCAGCTTCAAGCTGGATGACGGTAGTTTCCTGCCGATCGGCGGCAAGACAGGCACCGGCGACCACCGTCTTGAGGTCTATTCCGCCAAAGGCCAGGTGATCGAATCCAAAGTCATGAACCGCACCGCCACCTTTGCCTTTTATCTCGGCCCTCGCTTTTTCGGTGTGATGACGGTGTTCGTGCCGGGTGGCGCGGCGGCGGACTACCATTTCACCAGCGCCATCGCCGTGCAGATCGTGAAAGACATGGAGCCCGCCCTGCGCGGCCTGGTGCTGGGCAACGAGAGGCCGGAACCCACCTGGGAGGAGCAGGCGCTGGCGTTCGACAGCGAAGAGACCGCGCCCAGCGGCGCCCCACCCAGGGCTGGAACACTGCCGCCACCGGGAACCCCGGTCGCGGTGGCAACTCCGGCCGCGGTGGCAACCGCGGTGCCCGCGGCCGGCAAACCCGTTGTGCCCAAGAAGCCGGTAGCGCCGAAGTCGATTCCAGCCAAGCCTTTCTCCAAGCCGGTGGCCAAGCCCGAACCGGAACACGCGGAACCGCCTCCGGCCCCGCCGCCGCCGCAAATGGATAAACCCGATCCGCCGCCGCCACCACGCGCCTCACCGCCCCCCGTCAAGCCGACGAAGAAATCCAGCTGGACCTGGCAGGAAGGCGACAACCCACTGTTCTGAGAAGCAGGTGGCTGGCGCGGAACCACATGCCGGGAGGTGATCACTCAGGTCAGTCTGAATGCCTCCCGCCTGATGCTTTCTTACCGACCGGATTTCTTGTGGTGGCTATCCCGGCTCCGTGTCCGTTCGACCCAAGGTTGACCGCAGCCCAGCAGCAGGAGAAGCAGCAACAGGGTGGCTAGCCGTGGCGCATCCAGCAAGCTGTCGAACATTCCGACCGCCAGGAGACCGGACAGTGAGGCCAGCCAGGCCCAGGCCAGGCGGTGGCCTTGCCAACCGGCCCGTGCCAGGCGAGACAGGGCCAGCGCGATGACGGCCGAGAACAGGATCAGCCCCACCCAGCCCTGCTCGAACAAGACATGCACCCAGACGTTTTTGATGTGCCAGGGCAGGTGGCTATGGGTCTTGAAAAACCAGCAATCGCCGCCGTGGCTGAAATCACCGTTGCAGAGCAAGTCATGCCCGTCCCGGTCCAGCAGCCTGAGGTTGTCGACATCCACGACCCCACCTTTGCCCGGGTTGAAGAGAAACAACTCCACCGGCGGACGATGCAACCAGTCCTCGGTACCGACTTTCGTGCGGGGGATGGTCTGGGACAAGTGGTGCCACTGGCCGTCTCCCGGTACGGCCTGGCTCTGCCAGACGCATTGCCGGGAACTGAGCATCTGTTTTTCGCAAATAGGGGTATCGATGCGGGCATCGCCCTGGCTACTGCGCACGTCGACTTCAAGACGGTAGTCCTGCCCGCCCCGGAAAGCGATGCGCTGGGCGTAGTAAATGGTCTGGCCGGTACCGATTCGGAAAAAGGTGTTGTCTTGCTCGGTGACGAATCCAAAAGTGGCGGGCTGGTTGGCGGCCGGACCACGTTCCAGATATATCCTGGGAAAACTACCCAGACCCATGCCGAAGAGTTGGGCATGAATCGAGCCATCCATCATGTTGAGGGCTTGGCTCCAATGGTCCACACGAGTCTGCCAATCGCGGCCGGTCTCCGTGAACCGCTTTTGAAAATAGCCGCCGCCGACCCCCGCCGCGAGCACCAGTGTCACCAGCAATAGCATCGCGAGCGGCGCGATGTAGCGATGCCCCTTGGTGCGCAAGGCGAGGCGAACGCTGCCCAGGAAAAGGATGAAGATCGCCAGCGCCGTGGCCAGCACCCCGCCGCGCGCCACCGTGTACACCATCACGTAAGCCGTCAGCACCATCAGCGGGCCGGTGAAAACGAGATCCCTGAAGCGTGGCGTGGCCAACCAAAGAAATGGCAGGGCGGCGACCAGATACGCCTCGATATGCCCTCCCCCGGTATGCATACTGGAAAACAGGCTGATGATGCGATAGTTCTCATGGTGGCCTTCGAAGCCGACGAAAAGGGCATGCTCCCAGGCACCGACCAGGCCCACGCCGAGCAATCCCAGACCCATGCCGAGCGCCAATCGTCTGACCAGTTGCTCTGTGTCCGCTCGCGTCAGGCGCAGCAACAGGAAAAGCAGCGCCCCCCAGATAAAGCCTTTCGCCACGCGCAAGCTGTTGTAAGGGCTCCAGTAGCTGGAAAAGGCATTGGCATCGAGCGGCGGTGGCCATCCCAGACCCAGCAAGGCGCTGATCAGGATGCTGCCGCCCCAGAGCGCGAACAGCGGCCAGGCCGGTGTCATCGTCGGGCTTGGCCACTTGCGCCCGCGCAGAAACAGCGTGCCGGCGGTGGTCAGTATCAGCAGATCGAATTCGTCAAGGAAGAAACGCCCGGTCCAGGGCGCCAGGTCGAGCAAGGGCAGCGCGGCGGGTACGACCACTAGCCAAAGCAGCGGCCAAAACCAAAGCGCCACGGCATACAGCGCGAGGCCGCCGGCGAGTGCCGCTGGCCAGAAGAACGGAAAACCGGACAGCAACAGTCCCGCGGTGGTCAGGAGAGAGACGCCGGCGACGATGCGGAGCGGATGAGTGTGCGAATGAATGCGCTTGCGTACCCCATGCCGGGAATGGGTGTGCGTACTGGTTCTTTCAGGTTGCGTCTGCGTGGGCTCGGGGGCTGGCTGGCTGGGTAGCGGCGTCGGATCGGTCGCCTGCATAGAGACGGGGACGGCCGCCGCCCTGGCCGAACCGTTTGCCTCGGTCTTGAGTGTCGCGGCGGCATGGTGTCCTAGCCAGGCACCCAGCCATACCCCAGGCAATGAGAAGAGCAACGCCAGGAAATCGCTCAGTTGTTGTCCCGCCAGGACGGGCAAGGCTGCGAGCAACAAGGCTAGCGTCCATGCAATCCCCCAGCGTGGTACTTCTTCATGCCGTCCCGAGACGCTGAAAAGAAATCCGACAGGTACCCAGATCAGGGCGCTTTTAATGGCGATGTAAATCCGTTGCGGAAACTCCGTGAAATAGCTCTCCAGGCTGGCCGACGGCGTTGCCGTATCCCAAGGCAGCAGCAGCGGCAGCAGCGCGATCATGGCCAGTACAGGCCAGGTGGCGGGCAGGTTGATTCGGGGCAGGCGTGTTCCGATCATCCACCACACGCTGATGCCGAGGAGGATGCCGAATCCCGATGCGAGCAGGCTACTGTCGCTGACCTGCCTGGACGTATAGACGATCTGGCCGACGTGCAGCAGCAGGAATGCCGAGATCAGGCCGAGGAATACGCCAGCTGTCGCGGCGAAGCGAGCCGTGGAGCGTCGCGGCCAGACCGTTCCAAGCCAGGCAAACCCAGGCAAGGCGGCCAGCCAGACGGACTGTAGATCGAAATCCGCGACGGTCTGGCGTGCGGACAGCAAGGCCAGGCCATCATTCCAGTTGATGCCGGATGGGGAAAACGGCTGTATCGCCAGCCCCGCATAGAGCAGGGTGCAGAGCAGCGCGAATGGCAATAGCAATGTATTCACATGACGGCCGGTGAATACTTGAGCCCGACTTTGATAAACAACCTGCCGGGCGGACCCATTTGGCCAGAAATCAACGAGGTCGAGTCAGGCACAACCAGCGGTTGTGCTTTCCGGACAGCCAGGGTACGGACTGCCCGAATCAGCTCCGGCGGGCACGCGCGCCACGCCGAGCTTGGCGCGCCAGAAACAGTGCCGCCGCGCCGCCGAGCAACAGGGGAAGGCTGCCAGGTTCCGGAACGGAAACCGGGTTGTGGATGTGATAGACATTGCCTGCCGCTATGGGTAACCAGCAAGGCGCGATACCGCCTGGGCAGGCTTGCGGGGAGGTGATGGACATGTCGACATCGTACTGTCGGGTGTAGGTGTATTTGATCTTGCCGGGATCCAGCGGATCGTTGCAGGAAGTCCCCAGCTTGGCGAGCTTGAAGTTCAGTCGCAACGTCACGGGCAGGAGCTGCCCACCAGGAAGCGTCACCGTCTTCGAGCCGATGACGGCGCCCTGTAAACCCTCGACGTTCGGCCCGGCCTTCAGGCACAGCCCGGGGTGTTGCGCGTCGGCCGTGGCGCTGGTTACCACCACTACTTTGAGGGGGTTCGTGGCATCCGCAGTGTCGAAGGTGAAACCATCCGTACCCAGGAAAACGGCTGGAAGGTTAGTGAAGCCAGGGGAGATGCTGAACGAGGGGCTGATGGGGTCCAGCAGCTGATCGGCGCCCGCGACTTCCTGGCTGTTGTCGAAAGACAGGCCGCCACTCCCCTGTACGACGGTTCCAGTGGGATTCTTGAGTTTGATGCTGTACGGATCCACGCCTGCGAGGGTGGAAGTCGCGGCCGTCATGATGAGGCCGCTCAGGACAGCAGTAAGGATGTGCTTGATCATTGCTGAAAATTCCCTTGATGGCGAGTCAGGCTAGACATAACAAATAGGAAGCAACTTCTAAGCCATGCCGAATAATATAGTAATTTCAATGGGTTAAAATATTGCGGCGGGGGTTGTTTGCGGTAGTGTAAGAATAACCGACAGGACCTTGTGTGGCGACCGCCTGATTCGTGGACGCTTTCCCCAGTTGGGTGACCAGGATGGCGATGGCGATCAACTGGTAGAGCAGATCCCAGTAAGCTGTTCCCAGGAACAGGCTGCCGGCGGCATAGGCGGCCAGCGACGCGGTCAGAAGCGTGCCATAGTCCGCGACCCAGGGGGGCGCGCGACCTCGACGTGCTTGCCAGGCCAGCCAGGTCAGGTTTGCCATGCTGCCGAGGAGGAGTGCTCCCCAGAGCAGCAAGCCAGGGAAGCCATGCTCCGCGGTGATTTCCACATACGCGCTATGCCAGTCTATCGGCGTGTCTCGGTTGGGTTGCACGGCGATCCAGCCTTCGAAGCCGGTACCCTGGAGCGGATGTCGCCGCGCGAACTCGAGTCCATCCCGCCAGATATCGATACGGCTTACGGCGGAGGCATCCTGCTGGTAGTTGGATAGCGTACCCATGCGATCAAACCATTTGTCGGGCAGCGTGACACTGGCTAGCAAGGACCCGGCGATGAGGAGTGACAGGTACCAGCGAAAACTTCTGGTTCCGATGAGCAGAAACAGTGTGACGATCACAAGGGCCAGCATGCCGCCACGTGACCAGGAAGAAATCACGGCCGCATAGCTCAGGGCGACCAAGCCGCGCAACAGCCATTGCAGGTGCCGCTGCCGCGTCTGGCGGAGCCAGAGCACCAGTAAAGGAATATTCATGGTCATTGCCAGGGCGAACTCGTTGTTGCCGTGAATCTGTCCGGTCGGAGGGCCATACACTCGCTCGGAGAAGCCGGTCATGATTGCCCAGTAGCTGCCCTTGAATGTGCCGAGGCCGATGCCGATGGCGATGGCGATGACGAGGAGCCTGAGTTTGTCGCGTGTGTCGATCAGCAACAGGATCGGCAGCAATGCCAGGAATAGCTTGCTGACCTCGGTCAATTTCGGCCACGCCGCCCAGGGGAACACGGAATACCAGGTCGTGAACAGAAATTGCGCCCAGAGCAGGAGAAAAACGGGAAGCCGCCAGTCCCACGCGATTCTGGGCAATCTGCGCTGCCGCAGGTAGTCCCTGGCCGCCGCCAGCAACACGGTCGCGAACAGGGCCAGATAAACTGGAAACCCTAGCATGAAGCCATCCGCATAGCCTTGTGGCTGCACCGTGACGAGTAGGGTGAGGGCGAGCACTCCGACCCAGGGCCGCAACCAGGCTAACCAGATGAAACTCAGCAGGATCAATGCCAAGGAGATGTCACGCATGGCTATCGCTGTGTCGACGCGGGGGGCGCCGGTGCCGTGGAGGCGAACTGTTGGCTGGCCTGCGCTGCCTTGTGGGCAAGGCCTGGAACAGCAGGTAGCCGAGAATGCCTCCGGCGCTCTCCAGGAACCAGTCTGTCGTGTCCGGGTACTTGCCAGGCAACAAGACCTGCCCCAGTTCGATTCCGAGCGCCACCACTATGATGGCGGCCAGCGCGGCGGCCATCGCGTAACCGCGCCAGCGCCAGGACAGGCCGCTCACCCACCAGGCCAGGAGGGCGCCGAGGGGTGCGAAGAACAGGGTTTTGTGGAACACCTCGGTGATCGCGCGAAATTCCGTGCCGTAGTAGTAGACCTGAAATGGTACCCGTGTCAGGAAATCCATGCGCTCACGGACGAAGATGCTGTCCGTGCGAACATCGAAGGGATACCAGAACACCAGCATCAATACCGGCAACCAGGCGAGGGCGAGGGCCAGGCGCAGCCAGTTCGGCGAGGCCGCGCGAGCGGCGGACCCGGCTTTGCCGGCGCGGCCGAACTGGCGGCCGCCCAGCCAGGCGCCGATGCCCGCGCCCAGCGCGCCGGTGAACAGATCGGTCACATCACTCACCCGCGAGTAGACGAACAACTGCATGAACTCCACTGCGACGGCCGCGAGAAAGGTCATGCGCCAGACTTTCAGGTTGTCGCGGCCGGGCCGTGCGCGCCAGAGCCAGGCCAGCGGTACCCAGAGCAGGATGTCGGTGCCGATCTGATACAGGGCCTGCATGAAATTGGCGGGCAGGTCGGCGAAGGGAATCAGATTGACCTTGCCCTCGTGCCACTTGTGATAGATCTCGACCACGCTGATGGTGAGATCCAGCGGCAGGACGCTGTAGCCGATGACCACGGCGAAGTAGACCCAGGCGATGCGCTCCGCCGTTCCCGCCGGCTCGGTTTCGCGATGCCAGCCCTCGTACCAGGCCAGCAGGCGGGCGCCGAAGCCCCACCAGCAGGTGGTGCCAATGATCGCGCCGAGCGCTTCCGCCGCGATGTCGTTCTGCGACACGGTGCGTTGCGGGAAGAACAATTGGGTGAACTCGATGCCCAGGCTCAAGGCCGTTGCCGCCAGCAAGACGAATAACGTCAATATCGCGCCGAGCGCGGGATGGCGGCCATGCGCCAGGGCGCCGCTCCAGAGGAAGGCCAGCGGGATGAACAGCAGCAGGTTGGCCACCCAGTCGGCGCGCGAGCCGATGCCAAGGCTCAGAAAGGGAATGGCCTGGAACCGCGCCACCGCTTCGTCCCAGGGCAGGGCGTGGTAATCCAGCGGAACCAGGCTGCCGTAGACGACGAACACCAGGTAAAGCAGGCCCAGCCAGAGCAACAGGCCGCGATGTTGCGCCAGGACGCGGCGGCGGCTGTGGTGCCGTTCAGTGGGCATGTTCGGGCCTCGGGCAGGAAAATTCGAGATCGTTGACGCAGGCACCCAGTACGGGCGCTTTCCGTGCGCGTCCGTCGAAATCCTGGTTGCTGTCCGGATAGGCACGCAGTCCCATACTGTCCGGCCAGACCTCGCCGGCCAGAGCCATGCGCGGGGAGAGGTCGATTTTCTCCAGTTCGGCGAACGGCTTCCTCAGGTAGCGCGCGGCGGTATCCACGCCACCTGCCAGATTGTCGCTGGCCTCGCCGCCCGCGATGGGCTGGGCGGCGAAAACCAGGTTGCGCAGCACCCGTTGCGACCAGGTCGGTGGCGTTCCTTCGCGCCGCGACACACGAATGCCGTGGCCGCGCGCCAAGACCGTGTTGTGGAAGATGTCCACCTGGCGTGGCACGTCATTGTGTGGCTGGATGTGGATGGCGTGGCCCTGTGAGTTCACGAACAGATTGTTATAGAGCGCGAGATGGCCCTCGCCCTGAAACAGCGCCTCGCTGGGGTTCTGCCAGAACAGGTTGGCGTAGACCAGAACGCGGTCGCGCGAACCCGGGCCGTCGACAGGCGCATGCCCGACCAGCACGTTGGGGCGGGCGGCGCGGTCGGGCCAGGCGGTTTCCTTGGCGAAAAAGTTGTGGCGAATCACGGTGTCATGGTTTGTGTGCAACTCCGGCAGATCTGACGGACGCGACATCTGGTGCTTGATCTGGAGGTTGTATCCGATCGTGTCGCTGATTCGGTTGCCTTCGATGAGGCCGGCCACGAACGGGTCGCTGCCGTCGGAATCCCCAAAGTACATGCCGGTGCCGACCCGTTCGATGCGGTTGCCGCGCACGACCCAGCCGAAGGCCGGGCACTTGCTGGAGATGCCGACGTTCTGCTGGCTGGCGGCGTGGTCGTGGATGTAAAGGTTTTCCAGGGTGATGTAGTGAGCGTAGTGGCCATGTCCCTCGGCCTTCACCGCGTCCACCGGTAGAGTGCGCCCATCCAGTTCCAGATTGCGGATCACCAGATGACTGACATCAAGCAGGCTGACGGTATTGCTGCCGGCGCGGGCGAGGAAGCGGGCGCCGATCAAGTCGGTCGCCGGGCCGCCCCAAGATCGACTTGGCCCCCCTGGGGGGCGGTTCGTCCCGTCAGGGCGAGCCGGGGGCACCGTCTCACCTTCGATGACGATGGGCCGTCCCGGTTCACCCGCGAGATGGTGCAAGGGCAGGCCGTGTTCATAGTCGCCCGCGCGCAACAGGAGGCGGTCACCCGCGCGCAGGCGGGACAGTAGTGGGCGGTAATCCTCGGGGCCGGCCAGATAGTCGATCGCCCAGGCCGGCGAGCCGACCAGTGGCGCAATCAACAGACCAATCAGCAGACTGGAGAGGGCGTGCATTTTTCGCAACGCGCCACCCCCGCCAGGTCCAGGCTGTTCTCCAGACGGCGCACCAGGCAATAAGCGCTTTGGCGCCCGGAATCAAGGACGATGTCGGCGGCTTCCATGTACAAGGCATGGCGCGCGGCATACAGCTCCTGGAGTTTCTTCAACGGATCGTCGGTTTGCAGCAGGGGCCGGTTCTTGTCGTGGCGGGTGCGAAGATACAGCTCGCGCGGCTGGCATCTGAGATACACCACGGCGCCGCGCCCCTTCAGATTGGCGCGATTCTCCGGGCGGAGGATGGCGCCCCCGCCCGTGGCCAGGACAATCCCTTGGCGCTGGCTGAGTTCGTCGATCACGCAGGCTTCGCGTTTGCGAAAACCTTCCTCGCCTTCGATCTCGAAAATAGTGGGAATGCTGACGCCGCAACGGGAGACGATTTCGTGGTCGGAATCGACGAAAGTCAGGCCACGATGTTTGGCCAGCAGCTTGGCGATGGTGGTCTTGCCGGAGCCCATCAGGCCGACCAGGAAAATGTTTGAGCTGGGAATCATGGGGCGCGATTGTAAACGCGCGTCGCTAGCCGCGTCGCCGCGCCAACAGGGCGTCCACGGCGGCCTTCAGGTCACCGTCCGGCAAGGCGTTGTCAAGGTCGCGGAAGGCGTTGAGGGCGGCCGGCCCCAGATCCGTTTTTTCGCGTTTCTCCGGCAGGGTCCAATCGGCGCGCACCTTCACCTTCACAGCCAGCACCGGCGCATCGGGCCGTGTCAGTACTTTGCCGACGCCGGTCGCCTGGCTGCGCACGCGGCTGGCGGCCGCGCCGTTGGCGCAATAAATCAGCGCCGTTTCCCCCTGAATCGCCGCTATCCGGCAGGCGCGCGCCACGGCGGGCGGCACCGCCCCGGCGAAGCGCCGGTTGAGTTCGCGCAAGCGCTCGGCTTCCGGCAGGGCGACTGCCAGCGTCGGGTCACCGCGCAGAATGCCGCGGATGCGTTGCAGGGAGGACGGGCGATAGGCCATGGGTTGCGTTCAGGTTGCGCCGAGCAGGCTTCGCGGTCGAATCAAGTTGCATTAGCCGCCTTAATGGGGCCGGAACGGCGGTATGGTAGCATTCGCCGATACTCCGAAATCCCACCTATCTCCTTCATTTTTCATGATTTCCAACCTACTCAAGAAAGTGTTCGGCAGCCGCAATGACCGGCTGTTGAAGAAGTACCGTGGCGTTGTCGCCAAGGTCAATGCACAGGAATCGGCTTATCAGGCGCTCAGCGATGAGCAACTGCGCGGCAAGACCGACGAATTCAAGGCGCGCCTGGAACAAGGGGAGACGCTGGAAGCGTTGCTGCCGGAAGCCTTCGCCGCCGTCCGCGAAGCCGCCGTGCGGGTGCTCGGCATGCGCCATTTCGATGTGCAGTTGATCGGCGGCATGGCGCTCAACGACGGCAAGATCGCGGAAATGCGCACCGGTGAAGGCAAGACGCTGATGGCCACACTGGCGGCCTACCTCAATGCCCTGCCGGGCAAGGGTGTGCACATCGTCACCGTCAACGACTACCTGGCCTCCCGCGACGCAGAGACGATGGGGCGCGTCTACGGCTTCCTCGGCATGACCACGGGCTGCAACCTGGCGCAACTCGGCCACGAAGAAAAGCAGGCCGCCTACAACGCCGACATCACCTACGGCACCAACAACGAATTCGGCTTCGACTACCTGCGCGACAACATGGTGTTCGAGCCGTCGCAGCGGGTGCAGCGGCCCCTCAACTACGGCATTGTCGACGAGGTGGACTCGATCCTGATCGACGAGGCGCGCACGCCGCTGATCATCTCCGGCCAGGCCGACGACAACGTCGCCATGTACCTGGCCATGAACGTCGTGCCGTCGCGCCTGGAACGCCAGGAGCGGGACAACAAGGACGACGAGGCCGAAGCGGATCGCTGCGCGGTGGGCGATTACGTGGTGGACGAAAAAGCCCATCAGGTCACGCTGACCGAACGCGGCCATGAGCGGGTGGAAAGCATCCTCGCCGAACTGGGCATCCTCGCTCCCGGCACCAGCCTCTACGACCCCGCCAACATCACCCTTATGCACCACGTCTATGCCGCCCTGCGCGCCCACGTGCTGTATTTCAAGGACCAGCATTACGTGGTGCAGAACGGCGAGGTCATGATCGTCGACGAGTTCACTGGTCGCCTGATGCAGGGCCGCCGCTGGTCCGACGGCCTGCACCAGGCGGTGGAAGCCAAGGAGGGTGTGACGATCCAGCGCGAGAACCAGACGCTGGCCTCGATCACCTTCCAGAACTTCTTCCGCATGTATAAAAAGCTGTCCGGCATGACCGGCACGGCGGATACCGAAGCCTACGAATTCCAGCAGATCTATGGCCTCGAGACGGTCATCATCCCGACCAACGTGCCGATGATCCGCAAGGACATGAACGATCTGGTCTACCGTACCGCCGAAGAGAAATGGAATGCGGTGGTCGAGGATATTCGGGATTGCCACAAACGGGGGCAACCGGTGCTGGTCGGTACCACCTCCATCGAGGTGAACGAGTTTCTTTCGGAGATGCTCAAGAAAGCGAGCCTGCCGCATCAACTGCTCAACGCCAAGCAGCACGCGCAGGAAGCGCAGGTGGTTACGCAGGCGGGTATGCCCGGCGCCATCACCATCGCCACCAACATGGCCGGCCGCGGTACCGACATCGTCCTGGGTGGCAGCATCAACAAGGAACTCGACCTGATCCGTCTCGCCGAGAACCTCTCCGACGAGGAAAAGGCTACCCGCACAGCCGCCCTCAAGGAAGCCTGGAAACCGCGCCACGCCACCGTGATCGAAGCTGGCGGCCTGCACATCATCGGCACCGAGCGGCACGAGTCGCGTCGCGTCGACAATCAGTTGCGTGGCCGTTCCGGTCGCCAGGGCGACCCCGGTTCCTCACGCTTCTATCTGTCGCTGGATGACCCGTTGCTGCGCATCTTTGGCGGCGAGCGCCTGAAGAGCATCATGGATCGCCTGAAGATGCCGGAAGGCGAGGCGATCGAGCATCCGATGGTCAACCGTTCTCTGGAATCGGCGCAGCGCAAGGTCGAGCAGCGCAACTTCGACATCCGCAAGCAATTGCTGGAATACGACGATGTCGCCAACGAGCAGCGCAAGGTGATCTACGGCCAGCGTAACGAGTTGCTGGAAACCCAGGATGTCTATGAAGGCATCCTCGGCATGCGCGCCCAGGTGCTCAATGACAGCATCAGTGAGTACATACCGCCCGGCAGTCTGGCCGAACAGTGGGACGTGGCCGGCCTGGAACAATCGCTGGCCGGGCAATATCAGCTGCAATGCCCCATCCAGCAGTGGCTGGACGCGGATGAGCGTCTTGATGAGCAGGGCTTGCGCGACCGCCTGCTTGAAGTCGCCAACCAGGCCTACGAAATGAAGATCGAGCTGGCCGGCGCGCCAGGCATGCGTAATTTCGAGCGCGCCATGCTGTTGCAAAGCCTGGATAGCCACTGGCGCGAGCATCTGGCGGCGATGGACCACCTGCGCCAGGGTATCCACCTGCGCGGCTATGCGGCCAAGAACCCGAAGCAGGAATACAAGCGGGAAGCCTTCGAGCTGTTCGAGCGCATGCTCAACACCATCGCCGAGGAAGTCACCAAGGTCACGCTCACCGTGCAGATTCGCGGCGCGGAAGACGTGGAAGAAGTGGAAGTACACGAAGACCTGAGCAACGTGCAGTACCACCACGCCGACTACGAGGAGGCCCTGGCCAGCGCCGCCGAGGAAACCGCCGCCAACCCGCTACCGTTCGAGCGTGACCATGCCAAGGTAGGTCGTAACGACCCCTGCCCGTGTGGGTCCGGCAAGAAATACAAGCATTGCCACGGCCAGTTGAGTTGAGGACGTAGGATGCGGTGAGCGCGGCGAACCGCATCATCCATGGGCGGGTGATGCGGTTCGTACCTCACCACGTCCTACGGCTTGCCGCCGCCGCCCATATAGCCGACAATTTCACTCGACTATTTACGGAGTTCCCGCATGCCCTACTTCATCTACAAGATCGGTGGCCCGTTCAATCTCCTGGAAAAACAGGGCCAGGCTGACAGCTTCAAGGAAGCCAAGGCCATCGCCAACGAGTTGCGCCGTGATCTCGATCCCGATACCGGCCATGTGGTGAAGATGATCTTCGCCGAAAACGAACTCGCCGCCGAAGATGTCCTCTCGCAACCACGTGAACTGGATGCCTCGCTGGCCGGGGACGATTACTGACGTTGTAGGAGCGGACCATGTCCGGTTACAACGAAGAAGCTTACAAACTGGCGCGTGACGCGGCCATCAACCGGCCCTGCCCGTTCGAACGCGCGCTGCTTTCCCGTTGTGTTTCCTGCATGCATGCCCGCAAACTGCTGTTGGCGGAGCGGGAGGCCATCACATGCAGCCATGAGGTATCCAATCAGTCCTGCCAGACGTTTCACCAGGCGCTCCACATCAACGCCCGTTTCGCCCTGCACATGGATGCCAACCAGGCTTGGCCGTTCGGCAAGGAAATCCGCGCGCAATGCGGTGGCGTACTGGGGTTGAAGGAAGCGCTGGGCGTGGACCACGCCGACGTCGCCTCGTTGGTCGCGGAGGGGGCGCAACACTATGGCGGCATCGACGTTTTTCCCTACTCGGAAATCATGCGCGGCGTGGTGCATTACGAGCCGCGTAAGAAGCGCGGGCCGTAGATGGGTTTCGCTATCACTCAACCCATCCTACGAGCGCTCCGCCAGCAATTCCAGTACCCGCCGAGCCGCCACCACCGCGCCATCCACCGCCACCCCGGGCAAGCGTGGCGCGGCCAGGAGCACGGCCAGTGGCGTGGCGATCGCGGGGTCGAACAAGCCCGCTTCGTCGATCACCGCCGCCCGAGTGTGGGCCAGTAGCCAATCCACCAGATAAGGGGTTTCCGGCCAGTCCGGACGATCGATGTAGAGCACTGGAATGCCCGCCGCCGCGGCCTCCACAAAACTGCCGTAGCCGACTTTGGTGACCAGGGCGTCGCAGGAGGCGATCAGGTCGATGAAAGCCAGACCGCCGCGTGAGAAGGGGATCAGATCGCCCCGTTCCTGGCGCCAGTCATCGGGTACCAGCCAGCGCACGCCATTCAGGACAGGCAATGGCTTGGCGGTCCGGTAGCCGATGCCGCCGAAGCCGAGCAGAACCAGGCGCTCGTCATGTCCCAGCCCCACCCGCGCGCGCAATTCCGCGCGGCGATCGACACCGAGAGCGGCGATCGGCGGCACGGCTTCGCGCTTCTCCAGCCAGTCCATGGGCATGGCGGGCAGTACGCGCAGAAAGGCGCGCGCCGAGCGGTAGGCCGCCGCCAATTGTTCCAGCACGGTTGCCATGCCGGGTTGCTCCGCCAGATAGGCGCCGGCGATGTCGACCCAGTTCAGCGAGCACATGGCCACGCCGGGAATGCCGGCCCGGGCGGCGGCGGCCAACGGCAGGCAGGCGACATCGGAGAGCACGCCGCCGATACCCTGGTCGCGCAGCCAGGCCGCCTCGTCGGCGACCCGCGTGTCCCAATCATGATGAAACGCCAGATAGGCGGCCCGGCTCGCCGCCAGATCCACCCGCACCGCGTCGTGCATGGCGAGGCCGACATCGGCCGGCTCATGGCGATGCTGGAAGGGGGCATGGATACGCGCCGCCAGAGCGGCCCGCGTTACCCCGCTCCAGACCATAAACTCCAGGTCCGGCCGCGCCGCATGCAGCGCGTTGAGTACGGGTGCCGCCTGCGCGAGATGGCCCAGGCCGTGATGGCTGATGGCGACCAGCAGGCGCATTACAAGGTCAGGCGCAGCATTTCCTTGAGCAAGGGCACGGAAACCGGACGTTTGCGGCTCAGGGAAAAGGTGTCGAGGGCATCCACGGTGGCGAGCAGGCGCGGCAGATCGCGGCGCATGTGCGTGAGCAGGTAACGGGTCACTTCCTCCGGCAGACGCAGGCCGTGACCTTCCGCGCGGATCGTCAGGGCGGCGGCCTTGTCGGCGTCGGACAGGGGCAGCAGGCGGAACACCAGTCCCTGCGCCAGGCGAGTGGCCAGATCAGGCCGCAAACCATGCTGTGCCCCCGGCTCGGAAAAAACGCCCGAGCCGCCCCCCGTGGGGGCCAAGTCGTTCTTGGGGCGGCCCGGCGAACGACTTGCCAGTTGTGCCGGCGGCAGGGTGCCGTTGGCGAGCAGCAGGCCGCCTTGTTCCCGCGCCGAGTTGATCAGGCCGAACAGGCGAATCTGGTTGTCTGCGTCGAGCGCCTCCACGTCGTCCACCGCCAGGGCGGAAATCGGCGGCTCCGGCAGCGTTTCGCCGGCGCGGTACAAGGCCGCGCCCACCGCGCCGGCCCAGGCTTGCAACAGATGGCTTTTGCCCACTCCCGCTTCGCCCCAGAGGTAGAGCAGGGGCTCACGCGCGGCGCCAGGCACATGGGCGCGCAACGCCGCCAGTGCCTCGATATTGGGACCGGGCAAGTAGTTGCTGAAGTCGGGGGGGGAGTCGGGACGAATGTCGAGGATCAATTGCCGCATGGGCGCGATTTTAGCAGTGAGCGGCTCACACTCGCCTAAGTGGGCAGCGCGCTAAAATGTCGCCAGTCAGCTTTCGGAATATCGCCATGATCAGGACTGTCCTCTTTCTCTTGTTGTTCGCCAGTGGCGTTGCCCAGGCGGGCGACCTGTATCGCTGGGTGGATGAGCGCGGCGCGGTGTCCTACTCTGACCAGCCGCCGCCGCCCAGTGCCAAGAAAGCGCGGAAACTCAAGGGCAAGAGCAATGTGGTCGAGGTTGACAAGGACTCCTACGAACTCAAACAGGCGAAGAACCTGAGCCCGGTCACCCTTTACGTCACCGCCTGCGGCCAGTTCTGCGACCAAGCCACGGATTTCCTGAAACAGCGCGGCATCCCCTATACCTCGAAAGACCCGTCCAAGGAACCCGAGATCGCGGTCGAACTGAAAAAACTGACCGGCGCCAGCGACGTGCCGGTCATCGTGGTCGGTGGGAATCATTTCAAGGGTTTCGAAGCCGCCACCTGGGGGCGCCTGCTGGACGCGGCGAACTATCCCAAGGCGGGAGAGCAGAAAGCCAGGTAGGGAGGCTCGCTCGTCGGCCGAACCACCACGCACACGAACATTATTCGGCTTGCGAGCGGGCCTCCTACGCTATGGCGATTGTTTCTCGTTATCGGGTTCAATCGGATACATGCACGTAACCATGAAAGGAATACACGATGCGCGGTTTGATGGGTTGGCTGGGCACGGCGCCCGATGGCACTTTCGAAGCGATGTGGAAAGGTGCCGGCCGGCCGCTGCCGCTGGGACTGGAGCGGAAAGCCAACGCCGCCGCGACCCTGGCCGCCTGGGGCGGCAGCCTGCACCTGGAGGCGGGCGTGTCCTGTGCCATCGCCGGGCGTCCCTATTTCAATGATCCCGAATTTCGGGCGCTGCCCGCCGCCGTGGCCCTGGCTCGGCTCTGGCGCGCGCACGGCAACGACGCGCCGGCCCACATCCACGGCAGCTTTTCCCTGGTCGTGATCGACCAGGACCAGGATTGCGTCTTCCTGGCGCTCGACCGCATCGGCGACCATGCCCTGGCCTTCGCCGCCCGCCCAGACGGCTGTGTGTTCGCCAGCCGCGCCGATCTGGTGGCGGCGCATCCGGCGCTGGGACGCAGCCTCGACCCACAGGGCCTGTTCAACTACCTGTATTTCCATGTCGTGCCGGCGCCCGGCAGCGTCTATCAGGGTGTGGAAAAACTGCTGCCCGGCCAGTGGGCGCGGTGCAAGGCCGGCCAGGTCACGCGCGGCTTCTATTGGGCGCTGAAATATCGCGACCAGCCGCGCCACGACTTCGAGGAGCAGAAGGCGCGCTTCCTCGATCTGATCCGTGACAGCGTGAAGCGCGCCAAGGGCGACGACGAGGTCGCCACCTTCCTTTCCGGCGGCACCGACAGTTCCACCGTCTCCGGCATGTTGAAGCGGGTCGCCGGACAGGCGCGCACCTATTCCATCGGTTTCCCGGCGGCGGGTTTCGACGAGATGGAATACGCCCGCCTCGCCGGCAAACACTTCGGCCTGGACATGTGCGAGTACTACATGCAGCCGGCCGACATCATGGAGGCGCTGCCGATCATCGCCGGCCACTATGACGAACCCTTCGGCAACGACTCCGCCGTACCCGCCTATTTCTGCGCCAAGCTGGCGGCGGCCGACGGCCACAAGATCATGCTGGCCGGCGACGGCGGCGACGAGTACTTCGGCGGCAACGCGCGTTACGCCAAGCAGAAGGTGTTCGAGGCTTATCACAAATTGCCCGGCTTCCTGCGTGGCGGCTTGATCGAGCCCCTGGCCAACCTGCCTGGCGTGGGCGCGCTCGGGCCGGGGCGCAAGCTGCAAAGCTATCTGCGCCAGGCCAACACCCCATTGCCGGAACGCATGGAGTCCTACAACTTCATCTACCGGCAACCGCTGAACGAAATGTTCGCGGCGGATTTTCTCGCCGGTGTCGACGAGCACCAGCCGCACGCCTGGCTGAAAGAGGTCTACGACCGCGCCGATTCGCGGTCCTACATCAACCGCATGCTGCACCTGGACATCAAGTTCACCCTGGCCGACAACGACCTCAGAAAGGTCGGCGGCATGACCGAAGCGGCCGGCATCGAGGTGCGCTACCCGCTGATGGACGACGCCATCATCGACTTCTCCGGCGAAATCCCGCCCGACTGGAAAGTGAAGGGGCAATACCTGCGCTGGTTCTTCAAGACCGCGCTGAAAGGCTTTCTGCCCGACGAAATCATCGACAAGAGCAAACACGGCTTCGGCCTGCCCTTCGGCGTCTGGGCCAAGGACTACGCGCCGCTGCGCGAACGCATCGAGGACCGCCTCTCCGACTTCCGCAAGCGCGGCCTGCTCACCCCCGCCTACATCGACAACCTGCGCAACGAACACATGTCCGGCCACGCCACCTACTTCGGCAACATGCTCTGGGTGATGCTGATCCTGGAAGAGTGGCTGGCGGCGCGGGGCCTGTGACGAAATGTAGCGCCGGCTTCCAGCCGGCTGTTTTAACGGCCCCCTTGTTGCGCCGCCTCGGCCGGGTCGCCTACGAACCCACCTGGCGCGCCATGCAGGCCTTCACCGCCAAGCGCGACGCCGACACCCCGGACGAAATCTGGCTGCTCGAACACCCCCCCGTGTTCACCCAGGGCCAGGCCGGCAAACGCGAACACCTGCTCGCCGACATCGGCATCCCCGTCGTTCCCATCGACCGCGGCGGCCAGGTCACCTATCACGGCCCCGGTCAGGTCGTGGCCTATCTCCTGATCGATCTGAAACGGCGCGGCTACGGCGTGCGTGAACTGGTGCGGCGCATGGAACAGGCCCTCATCGACCTCCTGGCCGAACTCGGCATCACCGCCGAACGCCGGGACGGCGCGCCCGGCGTCTATGTCGCCGGCGCCAAGATCGCCGCCCTCGGCCTGCGCGTGAAAGGCGGCTGCACTTATCACGGCCTCAGCCTCAACGTCGACCTCGACCTGGCCCCGTTCCAGGCCATCAACCCCTGCGGTTATGCCGGATTGGAAGTCACCCGCACGCGCGACCTGGGCGTCGCGGCGACCAGCGATGAAATCGCCGAGCACCTCGCCCGGCATTTACTGGAAGTGCTTGCCTAGCAGCCTGTCGGAGTGCGCCGTGCAAAGGCGTTTGTTTTCCAGCGGGTGC
>CAZIUC010000006.1:0-117075 GCA_964542455.1 uncultured Thiobacillus sp.
GAAATCCGAAATCCGAAATCCGAAATCCGAAATCCGAAATCCGAAATCCGAAATCAAATGAAACTCTCCCTGGGCCCTCTCCTTTATTACTGGTCGCGCGAAGACACCCTGGCCTTTTACGAAGAGGCCGCCACTTGGCCGGTCGATAGCATCTATCTGGGCGAAACCGTTTGTTCGCGCCGCCACCTGCTGCGCCTGGCGGACTGGCTGGAACTGGCGGAAAAACTCAGCGCCGCCGGCAAGGAAGTGGTGCTCTCGACACAGACTCTGATCGAGTCGGAATCCGATCTCAAAGCGCTGCGCAAGGTGGTCGCCGATGGCCGTTTCCTGGTCGAGGCCAACGAGTGGGGCGCGGTGCGTCTGCTGGCGGAAAAGGGCATGCCCTTCGTGGCCGGGCCGACGCTGAATGCCTACAACCCGGACACCCTGGCCCTGCTCGGCGAAATGGGGGCGACCCGCTGGGTGCCGCCGGTGGAAATGCCGCGCGACATGATCAAGGCCCTGCTGGCGTCGCTGACGGGCCCGCGGCGCATGGAAACCGAATTGTTCGCTTACGGCCGTCTGCCCCTGGCCTTCTCGGCGCGCTGCTTCACCGCCCGCCACTACAACCTGCAGAAGGACGACTGCCAGTTCCGTTGCCTCGATCATCCGGACGGGCTGACCATGCGCACGCGCGAGGGCGAGGATTTCCTCACCCTCAACGGCATCCAGACCCAGTCGGCCAAGGTCATGAGCCTGGCGCACCGTGTCGACGAGTTGCGCGCGGCCGGCATCGACCTCCTGCGCCTGTCACCGCAGTCGCGCCATACCGGGCGGGTGGTGGACGTGTTCCGCGCCCTGCTGGCGGGCGACATCGCCGCCTCCGCCGCGCCGGAAAAACTCGACAAACTCATGCCCGGCCAGCCCTGCGACGGCTACTGGTTGGGCGAGGCGGGGATGGCTTATCACCCAATGTAGCGCCGGCTTCTCGCCGGCCCCCGAGTTGCCGGCGAGAAGCCGGCGCTACGAGAGACCCTCATGAAACTGCCCAACTTTCCCAAACCCCTCGCGCGCTTCGTGTCCACCCTGCCGTCCTGGCCGGCTTCACGCGCCTTTGTCGCGGCCGGTAATCTGGTGGCCTGGCCTTCCTTGCGCGATCTGGATTGGTCGCATGTCGCCGGCCGCCGTTTTCGCGTGCAGGTGAGCGACCTTGGACTGAAACTGTATTTTTCCGTGCACGCCAATGGCTTCCGCGCCCTGCACAACGGTCTGGCCGATGTCACCTTTACCGCCACCGCGCAGGACTTCGCCCGCCTGGCGCTACGTTTGGAAGACCCGGATACCCTGTTCTTCAACCGCCGCCTGCTGATCGAGGGCGATACCGACCTGGGCTTGACGGTGAAGAACATGCTCGACGCCGTGGAACTGGAAACCGCCACAGCCGGTATGCCAGGTGGGATGGGCCGGGTAGTCATGAAGTTGCGCCAGCTGGCATTGAAGTAGTTGTAGCGCCGGCTTGCAGCCGGCCATGAATGCGTCGACAAGAATGCCGGCGCCACAGAGGAACAAACCATGTCTTTTCCCGATTTCTTCGCACAGATTCCCCCTTTGACCCTGCACGATGGCCTGGCCGAAGTGCTCGGTGCCGCCGCCGGCGGCGTCATCGAATACCGCTACGTGGATGTCGTGCGCCTGGCCGGGCATTCCTGCCCGACCGTGGCGGGAGCCTGGCTGCTGGCGCGGCATGGCCTGGCCGCGTTGTATCCGGAAGGCATGCCGGAACGCGGCGGTATCCGCGTGGAATTGCGCGCCGCCCAGGATGCCGGCACCACCGGCGTGGTCGGCGCGGTGCTGGGCCTGATCACCGGGGCGGCGGGGGAGGGCGGTTTCAAAGGCCTGGGCCCCCGCTTCGGGCGCCGCGACCTGCTGCTTTTCGGCGCGGAGATCGCGGCCGAAGTCCGTTTCACCCGGCTCGATAACGGCGCCTCCGTGTCGCTCGAATACCACCCGGAAGCCGTGCCACCGGCCGCCGGCATGCAGACATTGATGCCGCGCGTCGTGAGCGGCCAGGCCGATGCCGGAGAACGCGCCGAATTCGCGCGGCTATGGCAGGAGCGGGTGCAAAGGATTTTGCTGGAACATGGCGATGATCCGGCCGTGGTGAAAACCACGGCGTAGTGGCCTTGGCCAATTCGTAGGGTGTGGTGAGCGCGGCGAACCGCGCCATGCAATGCGAACGTGGTTGATGCGGTTCGCTATGCTCACCACATCCTACGTCCGGTTGGGGCACGCTTGCGTCCTCGCGTCTCAATATGGCTGGCTGCTAGCGAACGTAGGTCAGGTTGCGGCCTCATCGCTACCTGGCGCTGCAAACCTCAAACTAAAGTGACACGATCAATCGTCAGGTAGTCGCTGCGCGCCAACCTGACCTACAGCGCTGTCATATCAAGTCTTGGTCAGCCCCGCCAGCAGCCAGTGATAGACCTTCAAACGGCTGGCCATGATGGCACCGTCCTTCGCCGCTTCCAGCACCGCGCATCCGGGTTCCTTGAGGTGGCGGCAGTTGTAGAAGCGGCATTGGCCGTGGCGGCTGTGGATTTCCGGGAAGGCCGCCATGAGGCTGGCCAGATCGAGATGCTTGAGGCCGAATTCCTGCATGCCGGGGGAGTCGATCAAGGCGCCGGCGCCATTGGGCAGGCGAAACAGGCGCGCATGCGTGGTCGTGTGCTTACCGGCGTCCAGGGCCAGTGAGATTTCGCCGGTGGTGGCATTGGCATCCGGCACGAGACGGTTGAGCAGAGTGCTTTTGCCGACGCCGGAAGCGCCGACGAACACGGTGGTCTGGTTCGTCAGGCGTTGTTCCAGCGCGGCCACGTCTTCCCGCGCCGACACCAGCAACAAGGGGTAACCGAGTTCGCCGTAGGGCGCGAGGGCGCGCGCCAGCGCTTCGGTTTCCGGCAGATCGGCCTTGTTCAGCACGATCAGCGCGGGAATCTCCGCCACCTCGCAGGCCACCAGACAGCGGATCAGCAACTCCTCGTTGAACGCCGGCACCGCCGCCACGACGATGGCGGCCTGATCGACATTGGCGGCGAGCAGCTTGCTGCGGAATTCATCGGAGCGGTAAAGCAGATTGCGGCGCGGGGCTATGGTTTCGATGACGCCCTTGCCGGCGCTGGTGGAGGCGAATGTGACGTTGTCGCCACACGCCACGCCGCCTTTCTTGCCGCGGGTAACGCATTCAATGACGCCTTCCCCTCCATCCACCAGGAAATGGTGGCCATGGACAGCGACGACTCTACCTTGCAGCAACCTAGAAACGGCAGTTGACCGCTCGATTGTCATTGGAACCCCTGATGAATAGCACCACTCGTGCCTTCGATCACCCTCATCCTTTCGGTAAGCACGCTACGCACCAGCGGGCACGTTCAACTGCCGTTTCTAGGTTCAAAGCGCGAACAGCGCGTCGATCTTCGCGGCACAGATGAAGTCGGATTCGGAGAGACCGTTGATGGCGTGGGTAATGTATTCCACCCGGCAGGTGTTCCAGCCCACCGCCAGGTCGGGGTGGTGGCCCTGCTGATGCGAGACCCAGGCCACGGCGTTGACGAAGGTCATGGTGATGTAGTGGTCGGGAAACTTGAAATCGCGCCGAAGCTTGCCGTCCGCCACTTGCCAGTCGCCGGCGAGCTTAGGCATGAGTGCCGTGATTTCATCTTGCCCAAGGGGCGGAATGCCGCCTTCGCAGGGCTTGCATTTGCCTTTGGCGAGGTCGCAGAAGGTATCGGTCATCGTGTCGCGCCTTATTTGAACTTGTAGAACGTGCTGTTCAGGTACGCGCCGATGTTCAGTTCGTCTTCCGGAAACAGGTTGTTGCCCAGGTTGGCATTGCAGGTGGTGATCATCTGGGCCAGGCCGGAAGCGGATTTCACGCGGTGCTCGGCGCGTGTGTAGATCTTGTTGGCATCGCCGTTGAAGCGGGAGGCATGGCAGGCGGCGCATTGTTTGTCATGGGTGGTTTTGCCGGCTTTGGCATCACCCTTGTCGAACGGGGCGGCGAAGACGGAGGTGCTGAGCAGGGCGAGTAGGGCGATCATGGCTTTCATGGGAGTTCCTCTTAGGCCCGTTGGGGCGTGGTTGATACCCGATCATAGTACTCAAGTTTTGCGATACGTTCGACTGCCTTCGGGTGGCTGTCATAGAACAGCGAGTAAATCGGGTCCGGCGTCAGCGTGGCGGCATTGTCGCGGTAGAGGCGAACCAGGGCGGTGATCAGGTGTTCGGGCTGGCTGTGGCTGGCGGCGAAAGCGTCAGCCTCGAATTCGTGTTTGCGCGAATAAAGACTCATCAACGGTGTCGTCGGGAACAGGAATACCGGCAGGGCCAGGAAGAACAGGGCCAGAGCGACCGCATCGGAAGGTGTCGCCACTCCCAGGCCGGCGTAAAACCAGGGTGCCTGTTTCAGCCAGGCCAGCACTGCCAGCATCACCAGCGAGAGCACGAACATCAGGGCGATGCGCTTGACGATATGGTGGTGTTTGAAATGCCCCAGTTCATGCGCCAGCACGGCCTCGATCTGTTCCGGGCTCAACTGCTTGAGCAGCGTGTCGAAAAACACGATGCGCTTGTTCTTGCCCAGGCCGGTGAAATAAGCGTTGCCGTGGCTGGAGCGGCGCGAACCGTCCATGACGAATACGCCGCTGGCGGTGAAGCCGGCGCGTTGCAACAGGGCCTCGATACGGGCTTTCAGGGCGGTATCTTCTAGTGGTGTGAATTTATTGAACAGTGGCGCGATCACGGTGGGGTAGAGCATCAGGATCAGCAGATTGAAGCCCATCCACACGCCCCAGACCCAGAGCCACCAAGCCTCGCCCATGATGCCCATGAGCCAGAGCACCAGCAGGATCAGCGGGCCGCCGACACCTAAGCCGAGCAAGGTCTGCTTGGCGAGGTCGGCAACGAAGCCGGTGGCGGTCTGCCGGTTGAAACCGAAGCGCGCCTCGATGCTGAACTGGTGATAAAGATTGAGCGGCAGTTCCACCACGGCGCCGATCAGGAACAGGCCAAGCAGCAGGGCGGTGCCGGCGAAGAGCGGAGACAGTTGTGGCAGCAGCAGATCGTTGAGCCACTGCAAGCCGCCGCCCAGGGTGAAGGCCAGCAGGAGGCCGGCTTCCACGGCAAGATGCAGCAGGCCCAGACGCGACTTTGCCAGGGTGTAGTCGGCCGCCTTGTGATGATCCTCGACCGGGATGCGGGCGGCGAATACCGCCGGCGGCAGGGCGCGGTGCCGCCAGACATGGCGCATCTGGCGCAGCAGCAACCACAGCTTCAGGCCGAAGGCGACAATCAGTGCCGCGAGAAAAACACTTTGAAATGAAGGCATTAGGAGCGCTTTCTACAAGGGACGGATGATTATGCCACAATGCCCGCCCCGCCCTTCAGGGCTGTAAAGGATCAACAAACGTGGCACAGAACGATACCCACCTGGTCTGGATCGACATGGAAATGTCCGGTCTGGAACCCGATAGCGACAGCGTCCTGGAAGTGGCGTTGATCGTCACCGACAAGGATCTCAACCTGGTCGAGGAAGGCCCGGTACTCGTGGTGCATCAAAGCGATGCGGTGCTCGATGCGATGGACAACTGGAACAAGGGTACCCACGGCAAATCCGGGCTGATCGACAAGGTGAAAGCTTCCACCCTGTCCGACGCGGATGTGGAAGCGCAAATGATCGAATTCATGAAAAAACATGTGGGCGAGCGCAAGTCGCCCATGTGCGGCAATTCCATCTGCCAGGACCGCCGCTTTCTCGCCCGCCACATGCCCAAGCTGGAAGCCTATTTCCACTACCGCAACCTTGATGTCTCCACCCTGAAGGAACTGGCCGCGCGCTGGCGTCCGGAACTCAAGGACGGTTTCAAAAAGGCCAACAGCCACACCGCCCTGGCCGATATTCAGGAATCCATCGAAGAATTGAAGTATTACCGAGATACTTTCATCCGGATGAGCGCGTAACTGCGTAGGGTGCGCCACGCGCACCAATCGTTAAATGACGGTGCGCGCGGCGCACCCTACGAGCACAGGAAAGGAGCCCCCATGAAACCCGGCACGCCCTACGTCATTGAAGTCAACCCGCGTTTGCCGCGCCGCCTGGCGCGTTTGTCCGAACTGGCGGAGAACCTCTGGTATGCCTGGGATCGCCCCACTCGCACGCTGTTCGCGCGTCTGCATCCCGGCCTCTGGGATGCCGTCGGCCACAATCCGAAGGCCTTTCTGAAGCGGGTGGACGAAGAACGCCTGACCGAGGCCGCGGAGGATCACATCTTCCTGGGCAACTACAACCGCGTGTTGTCTTCGTTCGACACCTACATGAGCGAGCCGCTGCGGCGTGATCTGCCGCTGGATTTGAAGCCGGGCGACCTGATCGCCTATTTCTGCGCGGAATTCGGCTTCCATGAAAGTTTCCCGGTGTACTCGGGGGGGCTTGGCATCCTTGCCGGCGACCATTGCAAATCCGCATCCGATCTGCGCCTGCCCTTCGTGGCGGTGGGCTTGCTGTATCGCCAGGGTTATTTCCATCAGCGCATCGATAACGACGGCAACCAGATCGCCAATTACACCGATTCCGACTTCGACGACCTGCCGATCCGCCCCGCGCTGGGCGAGGACGGCAGCGAAATTCATATCCAGATCGAATTCCCGGGACGCACCCTGGAAGTGAAAGTCTGGGAAGCGCTGATCGGCCATGTCCGCCTTTATTTGCTGGATACCGACCTGCCGGCCAACAGCCAGCAAGACCGCTACATCACCCACCAGCTCTATGGTGGCGACAAGCACACCCGGATTCAGCAGGAAATCGTCCTCGGCATCGGCGGCATGCGCGCCCTGGCCGCGCTCGACGTCAAGCCCACCACCTATCACATCAACGAAGGCCATGCCGCCTTCCTGGTGCTGGAGCGGATTCGCAGCAAGGTGAAGGCGGGGCTGTCCTTCCATGCCGCGATGGAAGCCGTGGCCGCTTCCACGGTGTTCACCACCCATACCCCGGTGCCGGCCGGACACGATCATTTTGCCGAAGACATGATCTGGGACTACTTCAGCCATTGCTGCGCCGATCTGGGGGTTTCGCGCGAGGAGTTCATGCGTCTGGGTGGCGCCGGCCACGGCCAGGATTTCAACATGACCCGCCTGGCTCTGAATGGCTCGCGCCACCACAACGGCGTCTCGCGCATTCACGGCAATGTTTCCTCGCGCATCCTGGCGGACATGTGGCCGCAGGTTTCCGAGGACGAGTCGCCGATGGAGTACATCACCAACGGCGTGCATGTGCCGTCCTTTCTGGCGCAGGAATGGCAGGATCTGTTCGACACCAAGCTGGGTTATGAATGGCGCCGCCGCATGTGCGAGCCGGTGTTCTGGCAGAAAGTGGGAGTTATTCCCGACCACCTCTTCTGGTCGGTACACCAGGGGCTGAAGGCGCAGATGCTCTACTCGGTGCGTTACCGCATCACCCAGCAGCACCTGCGCAACCACGGTTCCGAGGCGCACCTGGAGCGTATGCTCAAGTATGCCAACCCGCTCGACCCCAATGTTCTGACCATCGGCTTCGGGCGGCGCTTCGCCACCTACAAACGCGCCACCCTGATTTTCGAAAACATGGACTGGCTGCGCCAGATCATCAACGACGAGAGTCGCCCGGTCCTGTTCATTTTCGCCGGCAAGGCACATCCGGCCGACAAGCCCGGACAGGAATTGATCCGTCGCATCCACGAAATTTCCCGCTTACCCGAGTTCGAAGGCAAATTCCTGATGGTGGAAGGCTATGACCTCGGCTTCGCGCGTCGCCTGGTGGCCGGCTGCGACGTCTGGCTCAACAACCCGATCTACCCGCTGGAAGCCTCCGGCACCTCCGGCATGAAGGCGGCCATGAACGGCGTACTCAACCTCTCGGTCACCGACGGCTGGTGGGATGAGGGTTACGAGCCCGGCAATGGCTGGGCGGTCAAGCCGGCGCCCGAGTACTACGACGATGCCCGGCGCAACCACGAGGACAGCCAGACTCTCTACGAACTGCTGCAGGATCAGGTTATCCCCATGTATTACCGGCGCCAGGAACTGGGCTTCTCGGGGGAATGGGTGCAAATGGCGAAGCGCTCAATTTCCACCTTGTTACCCGCTTTCAACGCCACCCGCATGGTCATGCAGTACGCCAACAAGTTCTACGCGCCCGCCAGCCGACAATGGCGCCGCTACTCGGAAGGGGGGTTCGCCGCGGCCCAGGGACTGGCCGCCTGGAAGGTCAAGGTGCGTCTCGCCTGGGGTGGTGTGGCCCTGCACCGTCTGGACGACCCGAAGAAACGCATTTCCTTCGGTGAAAGTCTGGAAATCAAGGTGGCGGTGAACCTCAACGGCCTCGCCCCGGAAGATGTGCGGGTCGAGGTTCTGATGGGCCGCGCCTCAAAAAACGGCCAGGACAAGGATCTTGACGCCGTACCCTTGAGTCCGGATGGCTGGGAAGGCCAGGAAGGCCGGGAGTGCATTTACAAGCTGGAGCTCACGCCGGAACTGTGCGGCCGCCTGCTTTACCGTGTACGCGTCTATCCGCTGCACGGCCTGCTCACCCACCCGTTCGAGATGGGGTTGATGGTATGGCTGTGAATGGAGATTTCGGATTTCGGATTGCGGATTTCAAATTTGAAACCGTGGCCACCGCAATCCGAAATCCGCAATCCGACATCCGAAATCGCGCATGACTTCCTTTCTCGCCATCGGACTCGGCGCTACTTTCGGCGCCTGGCTGCGCTGGGGTTTGGGGCTGTGGCTGAATCCGCTGTTCCCGACACTGCCTTACGGCACCCTGGCGGCGAATCTGCTGGGCGGCTATCTGATCGGTATCGCGATCGCTTTCTTTGTGCAACACCCGGGTTTGCCGCCGGAGTGGCGGCTATTCGCCATCACCGGTTTTCTTGGCGGCCTGACCACCTTTTCCACTTTTTCCGCCGAAGTATTTACCCTCATCAGTCGTGGGCAACTGGCCTGGGCGCTGGGGACGGCGTCCATCCATCTGTTCGGCTCCCTGGCTTGTACCGCGCTGGGGGTGTGGACCTATAGCCAGATCAAGGGATAGCCATGCCGCAAACCTTTTTCATCCGCTTTTATGTCCAGGAAGGCATGAAACACGGCCACCAGACTATCCACGAATGGCTGTTTGAAACCGCGCGCACGTTGGGCATACCCGGTGGCACGGTGTTTCGCGCCGCCGCGGGTTTTGGCCGTCATGGTCTGCATGAAGACCATTTCTTCGAGCTGGCGGGCAAGTTGCCGGAAACCGTGGAGTTCTTCGCCGAGGCCGACAGGATAGCCGCGCTGATAGAACGGGTGGGTGGCGAAAGCTTGCGTCTGGTTTATGTGATGCATCCGGTGAATACAGGGGTAACCGGATAGAAGATTTATAGGGGCGCCATGCAACCCGTTGATTCCGCGGGGATCGCCGTGCGAGCCAGCGCGAGTCGTTTGTATGCGCGGCGCACGGCGGCAATTTGATCTCACCGCAATCCTGCGGTCCTCTTACTAAAGTTATATCCATCTCTGCCGCTAAGCCTTGCATGAAATCGTTCATGTCGCGAATGTCTTGATTCCTGGCCGACCCATGCCGCAAGAAACCGCAAAACTCACTGTCCTGGTCGTTGATGACACGCCGGAAAACCTCACCGTTCTGGGTGAGTTGTTGCAACCCAGGTATCGGGTACGGGTCGCCAATTCCGGCCAGCGCGCGCTCCAGGTTGTGGCCAGCAAGCCACGCCCGGACCTGATTCTGCTCGATGTGATGATGCCGGAGATGGATGGCTACGCCGTCATCAAAGAACTGCGTTCCAACCCTGGCACCCGTGACATCCCGGTCATTTTCGTCACCGCCATGGATGCCGATGAGGACGAGGAACGCGGACTCGAACTCGGTGCCGTGGACTACATCGCCAAACCGATCCGCCCGGCCATCGTGCTGGCGCGGGTCAAGGCCCACATGGAACTCAAACAGGCGCGCGACTGGCTGAACGACAAGAATGTCTGGCTGGAAAGCGAAATCGCCCGGCGTATGCGCGACAACCAGTTGATGCAGGATGTCAGCATCCGCGCGCTCGCCAGCCTGGCTGAGGCACGCGACATGGAAACCGGCCAGCACATCCGTCGTACCCAGGCCTATATCGAGGTGCTGGTGACGCATCTGCGCCCGCACCCGCGCTTTGCCGGCTATTTCACCGACGCCACCGCGCAGATGGTGGCCAAGGCCGCGCCGCTGCACGATATCGGCAAGGTCGGCATACCCGACAGCATTCTGCTGAAACCCGGGCGCCTGACCGCCGACGAGTTCGAGATCATGAAGACCCACAGCAGCATCGGGGGCAATGCCATCGACCTGGCCATGCGTGACGAAATCAGTGACGAGGACTTCCTGATTCTCCAGAAGCACCGGCACATGGATGGCAATTCGCTCGCCTCGACGGTGCGGGAATTCGAAAGCGCGCCCCTGGCTTTTCTCGCCGTGGCCAAGGAAATCGCCATGTGGCACCACGAAAAGTGGGATGGCTCCGGCTATCCGGACGGTCTGGTCGGCGACGCCATTCCCATTCCCGCCCGTCTGATGGCGCTGGCCGATGTCTTCGACGCCCTCGCCAGCCGGCGCGTCTACAAGGAGCCGATGCCGTTCGAGCAGGCGGCGCGACTCATCAGGGAAGGCAGCGGCAAACACTTCGACCCGGACGTGGTGGCGGCTTTCCTCGCCAACGAGGACACCTTCCAGGAGATTCTGGCGCGCTATGCCGACAGCGACGATGCGTTGGATCTCAAGCTCAGCACCCTGCATGCGCGCGGCATGGCCTAGCCGCCACACCTTTACCGGATCCGATCGTGAATCCGCCTTCTCCCCCTGACAGCGAACTACGACAGCTTCTGGACGCCGTCGGACTCGGCCTTTGGGAATACGATCATCGCGCGGATCGGTTGACCTGGGGTTCGACTCTGCATGACTTGATCGGCGACGACGTTTTGGTTTCTGGAGGTTCCGGCCTGGCGGATTGGCTTGACCGTGTTCATCCCGATGACCGGTCCGCTGTCGCGGAAGCCATTCGGAAATCGATCGAGGAAAATGCCCCTTTTGCCAGTGAATACCGCTTTGCCAGAGCGGATGGCGCCTGGCTCTGGCTGCTCGCGCGCGGTTGTGTTGTGGAGCGCGATGCGGAAGGTCGCCCACTCCGCAGCTTCGGCACCAAATCAGATATTTCCCGGACCAAGCAAACCGAAATTTCATTGCGGCTGGAACGCGACCGCAGCCAGCGCTATCTCGACACCATCGAAGCGGTCATCTTGGCGCTGGACCGCGACGGTTGCATCACAATGATCAACCGCAAGGGCTGTGAACTCCTCGGTTACCGCGCGGCCGAACTGATCGGCGCCAACTGGTTCGAACGCTGTCTGCCGCAGCCGCAAGGCATGGCCCAGGTGTATCCGGTATTCCAGGATGTCATATCCGGCCATCTCGATCAGGTGGAGTTCTTCGAGAATGCCGTGCTGACGCGTTCCGGCCGGCAACGCCTGATCGCCTGGCACAACAGCGTCATCCGCGATGCCGACGGCCGAATCAGCGGCAGCCTGAGTGCCGGCGAGGACGTTACCGAGCGGCGCGCCGCCGAAAGGGCGCTGGCGGAATCCAGCCTGTTCCTGCGGGAAAGTCAGAGCATCGCCCATGTGGGCGGCTGGAAGGCCAATCCGGATACGGGAATGATGTTCTGGACCGACGAGATCTATCGTCTGGTGGAACACCCGCTCGACGAGCGGCCCGGTCTGGAGGAAGGCCTGACCTACTTTGCCCCAAAGTCTCTGCCCGGCATTGTCGCGGCGCTGCAAAGCGCGTGGGCTAACGGTCAGCCATTCAGGATGGAATCGGAAATGGTCGCCCGTGGCGGCCGCCGCTTCTGGGCGGAATTACGCTGCATCGGCCGCGTGGAAGATCGCGAAGGCGCCTATCTCACCGGCACCTTTCAGGACATCACCGAACGCAAGGCCACCCTGCGGGAACTGGAGCAGTACCGCGAGCATCTGGAAGCCCTGGTGGCGCGGCGCACCGCCGAACTGGTGGCGGCGCGCGAGCGGGCGGAAGCGGCGAGCAACGCAAAATCCACATTCCTGGCCAACATGAGCCATGAAATCCGCACTCCGTTGAACGCCATCATCGGCCTCAACCATCTACTGCGCGGCGGCACCACCCAGCCCAAGCAGGCCGAATTGTTGGACAAGGTGGGCGAGTCGGCACGGCATCTGCTCCGCATCATCAACGACGTTCTGGACATCTCCAAGATCGAGGCCGGCAAGATGGCGCTGGAGGTCGCCGATTTCCGGCTTGACCAGGTCTTCGCCAAGACGCTTGATTTTGTCCGCGTCAAGGCCGCTACGAAGGGGCTTACGCTTATCAGCGAGATTGATCCCGCTTTGCCTGACGTCCTGCGTGGTGACGCCCTGCGTCTTGGCCAGGTACTCCTCAACTTTGCCGGCAATGCGGTCAAATTCACCGAACACGGCAGTATTCATATCGCGGCCACCCGATCCAGGCGTGGCGACCACCCTCAGCACGTGCGTTTCGAAGTGCGCGACCGCGGCATCGGCATGAGCAAAGACCTGGTTGCGCGCCTGTTCCAGACGTTTGAACAGGCCGATAGCTCGACCACGCGCAAATACGGTGGCACCGGTTTGGGCCTGGCGATCAGCAAGCGTCTGATCGAACTGATGGGCGGTGACCGGGAAGGCGACCTCGGCGTGGACAGCACACCTGGTCAGGGTAGCTGCTTCTGGTTCGAAATCCCGCTGGCCCTGGGCGAAGCGCGGACAACCGCGGCACAGCCGGCCGCCACCGATGTGTCGGCGGCGCTCTCCAACCGGCGTGGCGCGCGCATCCTGCTGGTGGAAGACCATGAGGTAAATCAGGATGTGGCGCTGGAGCTTCTGAGTGAAGCCGGTTTTCGCGCCGATCTGGCGAGCAATGGCGCCGAGGCGCTGCGCCTGATCACCGACACGTCCTATGACCTGGTATTGATGGATGTACAGATGCCGGTCATGGACGGTCTGGCGGCGACCCGGGCCATCCGCGAGCTGCCCGGTCGAGAGCGCACGCCGATTCTGGCGATGACCGCCAGCGCCTTCGCCGAAGAGCGTCAGCAATGCCTGGACGCGGGGATGGACGATCACCTCGCCAAGCCGGTGGACCCGGATGCGCTCTACACGGCTCTGCTCAAGTGGTTGCCGGTAAGGCGCGCCAGCTTGGCCACGGAGGTTGCCCCGCCAGCCGCGGACACAGCGACAGTGAATGTGCCGCATGAGGCCCTGTTGAAGATCGCCGGGCTGGATGTCCAAGCCGGCTTGAAGAGCGTGCGCGGCAAATGGGCCAGCTACGCGCGCTTGTTGCGTCTCTATGCCGACAGCCACCAGGCCGATATGGCCCGCCTGCGCGAATGTCATGCGGCGGGTGAGGACGAGGAAACCCGACGCATCGCCCATACCCTCAAGGGGGCTTCCGGCACGCTGGGCGCGGTCGCGGTGCAAGCCCTGGCGGCCGATCTGGAACGCGCCCTGCGTGGCGGTGCCTCGCGTGACGAGATCGAGCGCCTGTCCGCGCGCGTGGAAGCTGAACAGGCTGATCTGATCGCCGCGTTGCGCGCGGCACTGCCCGACGCGCAGCCGACGCACATAAGCACAGTCGTATCCAGTGAAGACCTCGCCCGCCTGGAGCATCTGTTGCGCGAAGACGATATGGCTGCCGGCGATGCCCTACGCGCCGTCATGCCCGGCATGGCGCCCCTCTTTCCGGCCGAAGCGCTGGCCCGCCTGGCCCGGCAGGTCGAGAGCTATGACTTTCAGGCCGCGCTGGACACCCTGCGCGGGGTGAGAAACAAGCCTGGAGGCGCGGCATGAAGCTGTTTTCCTGGCTCCCACGCTCCAGTGCCGTAGCCTGGCTGCTTGCACTGTTCCTGCTGTTCTCCTCATCCTGGGCCAAAGAACCCGTGCTCCAGGAGGTGCGCCTGGGCGTGTTGTCCTACCGTTCCATGAAGCACACCGCCGCGCAGTGGAAGCCACTCGCGGACTATCTAAGCCAGCGCATTCCCGGCTACCGCTTCCACGTCGTGCCCTTGTACTACCCCGATCTCGATCAGGCGGTGGCGCGCCACGAGCTGGATTTTGTCCTGACCAATCCGGAACACTACGTCTTGCTGCGCTCGCGCTACGGCTTGACCGCGCAGGCGACCCTGATGCCGATGGCGGGGGATTTTCCGGTCAGCCAGTTCGGCGGGGTCATCGTGGTCAGAGCGGATCGCCCGGACCTGAAAACATTCGCCGATCTGAAAGGCAAGCGGATCGCCTCGCCCAGCGAAGAATCGTTGGGCGGCTATCTGATGCAGCGTTGGGCCTTGCTGCAAGTAGGCGTGGATATCACGAGCGACATCCGCGATCTGCAATTTACCGGGATGCCACATGACAATGTGGTGTTCGCCGTGCTCTCGGGCCATGCCGACGCCGGTTTTCTGCGCACCGGCGTGATCGAGGCCCTGATCAAGGAAGGCAAGCTCAAACCCGGCCAGGTGAGGGTGCTGAAACAGACGGAGACGCCGGAATTTCCGCAACTGCTTTCCACTGATCTCTATCCGGAGTGGCCGTTCTCCGCGACCAGCGGGGTGCCCGGTTGGTTCACCAAACAGGTGGTGCGCGCCCTGTTCGAGCTGGAACCGAACAGCGAGGTGGCCCGGACGGGCAACTTCTTCGGGTTTGCGCCGGCCGGCGATTACAGTCAGATCGAAACCATCATGGTGAAGCTGCGGGTACATCCCGATTATCAGTACACCTTCACCATGTTCATCGAGCGTTATTCGCACTGGCTGATGGCGGTACTGACCACCCTGCTGGTGGCGGCTTTGGCCCTGATCACCATGCGCCGGGTCAACCGCCGCCTGCGCGCCGCGCTGGCTGAAGCCGAGCGTCTGGCGCTGCGTGATGCTCTCCTGGAAAGCCTGGGCGAGGGGGTAATCGGTATCGACACCGCTGGCAATATCACTTTTATCAACGCAACCGCCCTCGCCAACCTGGGCTTCACGCGCGAAGAAGCCCTGGGTTGTGACATGCACAGGCTGACGCACCATCACCATCCTGATGGACGAGCCTACCCTCATGAGGAATGCCCGATCTTCGCCACATTGCAAAGCGGGCAGCCCTATTCCGGCGAGCAATGGTATTTCCGCAAGAATGGCGAGGGCTTCCCGGTCAACCTTAATGCGCAGCCCATCGTCGATGCCGAGGGGAAAATTCAGGGCGTGGTGACCGCCTTCCAGGACATCACCCAGGAAAAACACACTCTCGATGAACTGGCGCGTTACCGCCATCACCTCGAAGAGCAGGTCGCGCGGCGCACGGCGGAACTGGCCAGCGCGATGACCGCCGCCGAGGCGGCAAACCAGGCGAAGAGCGCGTTCCTGGCCAACATGAGCCATGAAATCCGCACTCCGATGAATGCCATCGTCGGTCTCACCTATCTCCTGCGGCGCGACGTACGCGATGCCGGCCAGCAGGCACGCCTGACCAAGGTCGCGGCAGCGGCGAAACATTTGCTGGGCATCATCAACGACATCCTGGATTTTTCGAAAATCGAAGCAGGCAAGCTCACCCTGGAGAGCACCGATTTCAGCCTGGAACAGGTATTGGTCGGGGTATCCCACCTGGTGGAGGACAGGCTACGCGAGAAAGGCCTTGTATTGCGCCGCGAGATCGAACCGGTACTGTCTGGCGTGCTGCGCGGCGACCCCACCCGGCTTTCCCAGGTGCTGCTCAACTACCTATCCAATGCGGTGAAATTCACCGAACAGGGCCAGATCACTCTGCGCGCGCGCCTGCTGGAAGAGGACTCAGCGGGTTTGCTGCTGCGCTTCGAAGTCGAGGACACCGGCATCGGCATTCCCGACGACCGACTGACACGGCTGTTTCAGTCTTTCGAGCAAGCCGACAGTTCCACCACCCGCAAATATGGCGGCACCGGTTTGGGGTTGGCGATCAGCCGTCGCCTGGCACAGTTGATGGGGGGGCAAGCGGGCGCCGAGAGCCGGCCCGGGCGGGGCAGCACCTTCTGGTTCACCGCGCGCGCGCGCCGGAGCAATGCGCCCGCGGGCACGCTGGATAGCCAGCCGGCGCTACCCGCGCCGGCTGGCAGCCTGCTTGCCACTTTGCGTGGCCGCCGCGTATTGCTGGTGGAGGACAACCTGGTCAACCAGGAAGTCGCGCTCGATCTCTTGCGGGAGGTCGGCATCCGCGCCGATCTGGCCGGTGATGGGCGCGAAGCCGTGGAGAAAGCGCGTAGCCATGATTACGAACTGATCCTGATGGATGTGCAGATGCCGGTGATGGATGGCCTGGCCGCCACGGCCGCCATCCGTCGCCTGCCGGGCCATGCCGCGACCCCGATCCTGGCAATGACCGCCAGTGTGTTCGTCGAGGAACAGAATCAGTGCATGGAAATCGGCATGAACGATCTGGTACCCAAGCCGGTGGACCCGGAAGCGTTGTTCGCCACGCTCGCCAGATGGTTGCCGGCGCGGCGCGATGCATCACTCTCGATGCCCGTGTCAGGCGACCACCCCGTGGACGAGGCTGTGCGCGCCGCCTTGGCCGACATTGACGGCCTGGATGTGGGCGCCGGCCTGCGTAGCGTGCGCGGAAAACTTTCCAGCTATGCGCGTTTGCTGTGCAAGTTCGTATTGGCCCACCGCGACGACATGAGTCTGTTGCGGGCCCAATTGGAAGCCGGTGATCTGGTATCGGCCCGGCGTATCGCGCACTCGATCAAGGGCGCGGCCGGTGCGCTGGGCGCGACACGGGTACAAATCCTCGCCGCCGAACTGGAAGTGGCGCTTCGTGATGCCGACCCGAACGCTACCTCCCTCGCCGACTTTGCCGAGCGGATCGTAAATCTGGACCGGGCGCTGTCGCTGCTCGCGCTGGCTGTACTGGCGGTCTTGCCCGAGGACATCTCCGAGGCCCGCGAGGGTCGCGGCACGCCAGGCGATTTGCGCGAGGCTATTGTCCACCTGGAGGCATTGTTGTCCGCCGACGACATGCAATCCGTCACCGCCCTTCGCGAAACTTTGCCATTGCTGGCGAAAGCGCTACCCGGCGAAACGCTGGCGCGACTTCGCCAGCAGGTGGAGTCCTACGATTTTCACGCCGCGCTGGAGACGCTACGGGCGGTGGCGGCCAGTTTTGGCAGTCCGCCATCATGAACCTAGAAACCTCAGTTGACCGCTCCTAAACCCTCGTGAGGCCGCATGGATGCCGGCGTTAGCGCCTCCGATGGGGCTCACCGATCGGGTTAGCCCGCTACGCGCCCGATTGCACGGTTTTCGAGCCGCCTGGCCGCGTTGCTCCTCCTTGCGGGCCCCGGCCCGCTGTGTCGTCGCGCCTTGCCAGCCGGCTCGAAAACCGCACACTCGGGCACGTCCAACTGAGGTTTCTAGGATGAATCGAAAGGGTATTTTGTGGTTCGTAGGATGTGGTTACCGAGGGTAGGGGCTTCATCAGAGCGAAGCGAACCGCATCAAGTACGGTCGCATTGCAGGGTCCGGTTGGGGCACGCTTGTGTTCTCGCGCTATCGGGGTTCGAGCCTGACCGCGCCTCTACCTCGTTGCCGCTGCCGCGATAGTCCAGGATGATCAGGGAGTCCAGACTCACTCCAGCGCCAGTGTCAGTGTGAAACAGGCCAGCCCGTTTTCACTTCGCGCGGTGATATCGCCACCGTGCATCTGGGCAATGGAGCGGGCGATGGCCAGCCCGAGGCCGGCACCTTCGCCGCTGTTGCGCCGCGCGGGATCGCCGGTGTAAAAGCGGTCGAACAGACGTGGCAGGGTTTCCAGAGGAATCTCTGCGCCTGGATTTTCCACTGCGATGCTTGCCTGATTGGCGGTCCGCGACAGGCGCACGGCGATTTCGCCCTCGGTCGGGGTATGGCGTATGGCGTTGGACAGAAGGTTGGCCAGCGCCCGCCGCAACATCGCGCGGTCGCCGACCACTTGCGCGGTGCCGCTGGCGAACAGCCGTACATGGCGGTCGGCCGCCAGTGCCTCGAAAAATTCGAGCAGCCGCGCCACCTCGTCGGCCAGATCGATTTCCTCGCGCTTCGGCACCAGCAAACGGTTGTCGGCCTGCGCAAGAAACAGCATGTCGCCGATCATGCGCGCCAGGCGTTCGTATTCTTCCAGATTGGAGCCCAGCACCTCGCGGTATTCCTCGGCTCCGCGGGCGCGCGTGAGCGCCACCTGGGTTTCGGTCATCAGGTTGCTGACCGGCGTGCGCAACTCGTGGGCGATGTCGGAGGAGAACTCGGACAAGCGTCGGAAGGAATCTTCCAGTCGCGCCAGCATGGCGTTGAAGGCGGCCACCAGGGCCTCGATTTCCGCCGGCACCCGCGTCTCGGGCAGGCGTTCGCCGAGGCGGCTGGCGGACAGTCCCGCCGCCAGCGCGGTCACCTCCCGCAACGGACGCAGGCCGGCGCGGGTCGCGGCCCAGCCGAGCGCCGCGGTCAGCAGGGCGGCAAGGCCGATGGCCAGCGCAAGGAGATGACGGAACTCGGCCATGAATTGCTCGTGGTGCTCGATGCCCTGGGCAATAGCCACCTCGTAGTCGCCGCCCGCGGCCGGGATCGTCGCCCGAAGGCCGCGCATGTCGCGTGCATTCACTTTCCACAGGGCCAGGCCGGGCGGCTCGGCGAGTAGCGCATCCGGTGCGTCGATATCGGTGCTGGCGTAAAGCAGGGTGCCATCCGGCCCCGCCAACGCCAGCACCAGGCCGTGATGCCCGACCAACGCGTCGTGCAGCCGTCGCGGCAGGGTTTCCTGGCTGCCTTGCGCCAACAGATTGCGCACCAGATCCAGCTTGCCGGCGAGTTCATGATGGTCGATCTCGACGAAGTGGCGCTCCACCGCCCGCGCCACAAACAATCCCACCACCAGCAGCACCAGCGCGGCGGCGGCGGCAAACAACAGGCTGATGCGAGCGGTGAGGGAAATAGAGGTCATGGGCGGATGCGGATCGGGAACACAGCGCAGGGTAGCGCATTGCTCCGCCCGCAAGGCATTGTTACGGACGGCTTAAATGAGGAACTGACGACTCACGCATGATCCGAAAACGTCCATTTGTCGAGGCCGTGGCGGCGGCCCCCATGTAGCGCAGGCGTCCCGCCTGCTTCGTAGGCCTGATCGGAAGGACGAAGCAGGCGGGACGCCTGCGCTACAGGCCTACTTTGTGGCTAATGGACAATTTCGGATTATTTCGTCTTCCCGGGCCAGGGTGTGCTTGAATTGGCGCCCCCGCGTAGCCAGCCTGCTTCCCGGGGCAACTTCCTGTTAATGGCGCTTCGCCTCTTTTACGCACGGACCCTTGGATACCGCAAAACCCCTCTTCTCCTATCGTCCCTTCTGGGCCAAACGCTTCGGCGTGGCGCCGTTTCTGCCGATGTCGCGCAAGGAAATGGACGCGCTGGGCTGGGATAGTTGCGATGTCATTCTGGTGACCGGCGATGCCTATATCGACCATCCCAGTTTCGGCATGGCGCTGGTCGGGCGGCTGCTGGAGGCGCAGGGTTTCCGCGTCGGCATCATCAGCCAGCCGGACTGGAAATCGGCCGAGCCTTTCCGCGTGTTGGGGCGGCCCAATTTGTATTACGGGGTGACGGCGGGGAACATGGATTCCATGGTGAACCGCTATACCTCGGATCGGCGTATCCGTTCCGACGACGCCTATACCGCCCACGCCGAGCCCAACAAGCGCCCGGATCGCGCCGTGGTGGCCTATTCGCAGCGTTGCCGCGAGGCTTATGCCGGGGTGAACGTGGTGATCGGCGGCATCGAGGCGAGCCTGCGCCGCATCGCGCATTACGACTATTGGTCGGACAAGGTGCGCCGCTCGGTGCTGGCCGACTCCAAGGCAGACATGCTCATGTTCGGCAACGCGGAACGGGCGCTGGTGGCGCTGACCCATCGCCTGGCGGCGGGCGAAGCCATCTCCGACATTCGCGACTTGCGCGGCACGGCGTTCATGGCGCCATTCGGCTGGAAGCCCAGCGAAGAATGGGCGGAGATCGACTCGACGCAACTGGAAATCCTCGGCCGGGTCGACCCGCATCCCGATCCTTATGCCGTTCTCCCCTCCCCCCCCGGGGGAGGGGCCGGGGGAGAGGGAGCAACGCCGCCAGTCCAGCCCATTCGTCTGGTCAGCAAGGAAGAACGCCTGGCGCAGCGCCAGGCCGCCCGTGCCCACACGGTGCTGCGCATCCCCGCCTACGAGCTGGTGGAAAAGAACCCGGTGCTCTACGCGCATGCCTCGCGCATGCTGCATCTCGAATCCAACCCCGGCAATGCCCGCGCCCTCGTCCAGGCGCACGGCGAGCGCGATGTCTGGCTGAACCCGCCGCCGCTGCCGCTGGCCACCGAGGAACTCGACCGCGTCTACGACATGTCCTACGCGCGGGCGCCGCATCCGGTCTATGGCGATGCGAAGATTCCCGCCTGGGAGATGATCCGTTTCTCGATCAACATCATGCGGGGCTGCTTCGGCGGCTGCACCTTCTGCTCCATCACCGAGCACGAGGGCCGCATCATCCAGAGCCGGTCGGAGGAATCCATCCTCAACGAGATCGAAGCCATCCGCGACAAGACGCCCGGCTTCACCGGGGTGATTTCCGACCTCGGCGGCCCCACCGCCAACATGTACCGTCTGGCCTGCAAAGACCCGGTCATCGAATCCGCCTGCCGCCGTCTGTCCTGCGTGTTCCCGGACATCTGCGAGAACATGGGCACCGACCACGGGCCGCTGGTCCAACTCTACCGCAAGGCGCGCGCGCTGCCCGGCATCAAGAAGATCCTCATCAGTTCCGGGGTGCGTTACGACTTGGCGTTGCGCTCACCGGAATATGTGAAGGAACTGGTCACCCACCATGTCGGCGGCTATCTCAAGATCGCCCCGGAACACACCGAGGAAGGCCCGCTCAACCATATGATGAAGCCGGGCATCGCCGCCTACGACCGCTTCAAACTGATGTTCGAGCGCTTCTCGAAAGAAGCCGGCAAGGAGCAGTACCTGATTCCCTACTTCATCGCCGCCCACCCTGGCACCACCGATGAAGACATGCTCAACCTGGCGCTCTGGCTGAAGCACAACAACTTCCGCCTGGACCAGGTGCAGACCTTTCTGCCGACGCCGATGGCGCTGGCCACCACCATGTATCACACCGAGCGCAACCCGCTGAAAAAGGTGCTGGGCGGCGGGCAGGCTGTGTCGGTCGTCCGCGCCGGGCGCACGCGCAAACTGCACAAGGCTTTCCTGCGCTACCACGACGCGGAAAATTGGCCGCTGCTGCGCGACGCCCTGCAAGCGATGGGCCGCGCCGACCTGATCGGCAACGGCAAGAAACACCTGATCCCGACCTTCCAGCCGGCCGGCACCGGCCGCCGCTTCGAAAGCGCCACCCCCGCCGGAGAACGCCGGCCACCCCGGCCCGCTGCCCGAACCAAACCGGAGTCGCGACGCCCGACGAAACCCTCGGGCCCGCGCGGCAAACGACCGCGATAGAGCGCTAATCCGCCTGCCTATTCGGTAGCGCCGGCTTCCAGCCGGCTGTTATGAAAAACGCCGGCATTGCCGTGGATGGATGCCGGCGCCGCGCGAGCGCGGAGCGCTTCTATTGATTCAATGGGGCGGGTCAGTTGGGTGTCCGGAATCCACAGAGAAACAGTGCCGACGCCGCATCAACCCTGATGAAGGGTGGCGATGTTGAGAAGGAAGTATCAGTGGCTGATACCGACCCTGAAGAGCCAGTCAGCCAACTGCGCCATCGCCGTCAGCTCACGGGGCTGAGCCGACATTCACTCGCCAGCCACGAAACATCGGTTGACCTGTCCCAGTTATTTGTGTGACCTTGCTCGGTCCATGAAGAGGGGCAATTCACGGCACAACAGTCGACCATGTCAGAATCCCTCATAGGCTTGAGCTTGTATTTGGAGTGTGCATGACAACCAACACAGTCGATGGCGAACTGGCCGGCGAGCAGGCCCAGGAAGTCCTTGAGGGATACGAACCCCCCACCCCTGGTGGCTGGGAAGGCTATCCGCTGGACGAACTGGCGATTCGGGATGAGAGGCGGACAACCTCGGACGTGATTCGGCGAATCAAGAACGAGCGCTTCGTTCTCGATCCGGATTTTCAGCGGGGGTTTGTCTGGGACAAGGACAAGCAAAGCCGATTGATCGAATCCATCCTTCTACGCATCCCCTTGCCGGTCTTCTATGTGGCGGAAGACAACGAAGGGCGGCTGATCGTGGTGGATGGGCGGCAGCGCCTCACCACGTTATTGCATTTTCTCGACAACAAGCTTGCCCTCCAACTCAAGGACCGGCGGGAACTGGACGGCAAACGCTTCGACAGCTTGGACGTGCGCTTACAGAATCGGGTGGAGGATTGCCAATTGCTTTTCTACATCATCGATCGGACGGTGCCCGAGCGTGCTCGCCTGGACATCTTTGAACGGGTCAATGGCGGCGAGGTGCTGAGCCGCCAGCAGATGCGCAACGCCATTTACAACGGTCCAGCCACCACGTTTCTTCGTGAAGAGGCCGAAACCGCACTATTCCGTGAGGCTACCGGTGGCAGTCTTAATGCCGGCAAGATGCAGGATCGGGAAATGATCAACCGGTTCTGTTCTTTCCGGCTGCTCGACCTGGAGGCCTACCGGGGCGATATGGACGAGTGGCTTGCCAAGGGCTTGGAGGTCATGAACAAGGCCACTTCGGAGGAGTTGTATCTGCTACGTAGTCGATTCCGGCGAGCCATGAAGAACAACCATGTCGTATTCGACCGCCAAGCATTTAGGAAACACACAATCCAGAATCAGAGGAGGAGTGTCCTCAACGCCTCCTTGTTCGATGTTATGAGTACCGGCCTTGCCAGGTATTCCGAATCCAGAGTGGTGGAGAAGGCCGAAGTGCTAAGGCAAAATTTCTTCGAACTCATGGAAGACAAGGAGTTTATCAAGGCCATCACCTACGGTCCCAATAGCCCCAGGGAGGTCCGTACCCGTTTCCGGATTGCAAACGCCATGTTCAAAGAGGTGTTTGATGCTGCGTGAAATCCATCTTTCCAGCTTCAAGTGTTTCGACACCCTGGACCTGCCCTTGGGGTCACTGACCCTGCTGACGGGGGTGAATGGCGGTGGCAAGTCCTCGGTCATGCAGGCCCTAATGCTGTTGTCTCAGACTTTTGGCCAGCAGGAATGGGGGCGTTCCTTGCTACTCGAAGGTCCGGAACTGGCCTTGGGCAATGTGGCGGACGTTCTCAACCAGGATTCCGCGCGCCGTAGTTTAGCTGTGGGCATTACCACCGATGAGCAGAAGGTGAAGTGGTTGTTCAAGGCCGAGGATAGGCGGGCGCTTTCTATCGAACTGGAGCAAGTAGAGGTGGACGGCGTGCCTGTTCTATTGGAGGCTGCTACGCGCTGGTTGATGCCCCCAGCTTACGCGGATGCCTCACCCGTCGTCGCTGCCCTGCGGCATTTGAGCTGGATAACTGCCGAGCGGACTGGTCCCAGGGAATTGCTGCCTTTGAGAGTGGCTGATGGTCATGCTCGTGTTGGCCATCACGGTGAAATGGCCGCTGGGCTTCTTTATTGGCGAGGGGAGGAAGAAGTCAGTTCTGCTCTATGTTTACCCGATACCCCCTCCACGTTGTTCCATCAGGTTCGGGCTCATATGCAACGCTTTTTCCCAGGCTGTGATCTGCGGGTCTCTCCCATCGAGGGGGTGAGCGCAATCAGCCTGCGTCTTCGCTCCGATTCCCGCTCCAATTTCCAGCGCCCGCAAAATGTCGGTTTCGGATTGACCCAGCTCTTTCCGATCATCGTTTCGCTGTTGGCCGCTCGGGTCGGGGATGTGCTGCTTATCGAAAACCCTGAGGTCCATCTCCACCCACGAGCGCAACAAGGGATCGGTATGCTGCTGGCGGAAACCGCCGCCAGCGGGGTACAGGTTGTACTGGAAACGCACTCCGACCATGTGCTTAATGGCGTCCGGCTGGCCGTGAAAAAGAAAAAACTCCCGGCGACGGATGTTTGCGTCCACTTTTTTGCGCATCGGCCCGGCCAAGTCGCCATCCCTGAGTCCCCCGCCATGGATGATGACGGTCGACTCGATTCATGGCCTGAGGGGTTCTTCGACCAATTCGATTTTGCCCTCGCGGAATTGATGTAATGCTCAGATGGATGTGATCCTCGACGAATCCAGCCTCGTCCCCTGTGATGGCTGGCACCCAGCCCTACGCATCAGAACCTTGGCCGCCGCGCTCAAGGCTCTCGATCAGTTGGGATGCGCGCGTGTCTTGCGCTCTGTGCGCGCCGCTGCCGACCAGGATATCGGCCAAGGTCGCGGCTTGCGGGGATGGTGTTTCGATCCGGAGACGAATCGCGATGCGGGCAAGTTCATTGCCCACCGTCTAGGCAAACAGCCGTTTATCGATGGCGCTGACGGGCTTTTCGCCGCAGCTGAGGGCGAGCGTGCCATTGAAGGCTGCGTGGATGATGCGACGGTTGTTGGCCTGACTTTCGCTGCGTTGACAGATGCCCCTGCCGTGGCGCTTGGCAGCACGGCGTTGCCTACCTGCACGATGGTCACCGTCGCCCTCTCCACTCTTGACGTCAATGGCGAGTTCCAAGAGACAGTCCAGGTCTGCCGTTTGGTGACCGAAGAGGACGTCCGCCAGCAAAGCGGAATCATTACGGAGAATGTCGAGAGATCTGTGGCTGACGGCCCCAGCTTGTTGGACCGTGCAAGCGAACTTTTTCCGCGACTGCGCTTCGGCCCCAGGGCCATTCAGCAAATTGCTGCGCTCACCGGCAGCGAGCCCGTGTTCCATCAATTATTCCGTCATCTTCGCGCTCTGAACAAAGGTGCGGCGTCTTGGCCGCCAGTGGCTCAATATTCCCCGGGGGAGGCGATCTCATGGAGCCGCGAATCCAATGCCACGCTGGAGCATGGGACATATGGCCCGCAGCGCGACTTTCCCATGCCAGAGGGCTTCAGGCCACGCCGCTGGAGTGACCACACCAAACTGAGCGGAGGCGCTGGCGCCAGGCTCTATTTCCATGCCGAAAGAACCGGCGAACAGGCGGTGGTTTTAATCGGTTACTTCGGAGAGCACCTGCCTACCATTCGTTTTGGCGGTTAACTACCCTACCGCAATAAGTGGGGACAGGCCAACAGTTGCCATTTCTTGTAGTCAACTCAGTCGTGGAGCGACCATCTGGAATGGCCAGTGACTTGCCGACCTGCCAGACCTGCGGTCGGCAGCTTCCAGAGGTACACCGGCCGCCCAGAAACACATTTTTCCGGCCCAGTGACCGTCTCTTCCTGGCCGGAAGCAGTCCACCACGTACCCAGCCAGTGCAACAAGGTATTCCCAGGTTACGAATCTCCCTCGGTGATGTGCCACAACTATCTCAATGGTTTCTCGACGCACCGCCTGGGACGCCAAACGCGGGGGCAAGGGGGGCACGAAGTTCTGTCTGGGCGAGGGCGACAAGTAGCGCATTCCCACCACACTGGTCGCCTGGATGAAGGCGCATCCCGATGAGCACAAGCAGGAGGCCGGGGAGGCGCGGCACAGGATGCTGGGAGACAGTTTCCCTTGCGGGAAGAGGTGATGGCTCCCGAGTTGCCGGTTCAAAGTGCCCCACATTCCTTGCGGTATTTGCGCTGGTCGCTTTTCAGGGTGCGCTTCCGGTTTTTGTTCGATTCCGCTTTGGCTTGCGCTGCTTCGATCTTCTCCAGCAGGCGAGCGCAGTCGGCTTCCTGTTTGCTGGCGGCGGCGCGTGCTTTTTCCCGTGTCGCGGCCGCTTTTTCCTCTTGTTTCCAAAGCGCCTCTGCCTCGGCGATGTCGTTCTTTGCGCGCTTGCGCGCTTCTTCGACCGCGTAGGCGCTGGGTGAGGGCGGCGCCTCGGGTGGAGTCAGGGACAAACTGCCGACTGGACAGGGCGATGATTGGTAGATCACGCGCTCACCCTGGCGGCACTTGTGGATTTCCGCGTGAACGGGGGTGCTCGCCAGGAGCAAAGCAATAAGCGTATTTCGATAGCCATGAATGATCACGGCGGCCTCCTTTCTTGTTTGTTACCGCGCCAGCTTACTCCGCCACGCAGACCTCCCGACGCGCCACGGCGATGCCGGTGCGGATGAGTAGTGCCGTGATGACCACCGTGGTGATGGCCAAAAGAATTCCGGATAAACGCAGGAACATCGGGTCACCGGTGTACTTGAACATGGACAGGGTGGCGATGGCGATGGCCGCCAGCGGGAAGGAATAGGCCCACCAGGAAAGGAAGAACTGGAGCCGGGTGAACCAGCGCAATTGGGCGATCAGCAGGATGGTGAAGAACAGCGCGGCGTAATACAGGATGCGGGCGAAGGCATCGACCTCCCCGGTCAGCTTTACATACGACAGGAATCCGACGGCCGGCGGCGCGATCAGGATGAACAGCGTCGGCATCAGGCGCTCCGGCAAGCTGCCGTGGAAGATCACCCGATTGAAGATGATCGTCAGCAGTACCGGCCAGAAAGTGAGGCCGATGCTGAAGAAGAACCAGGAGATTTCGGCCGGGGCGTGTTCCATGCCGGCGATGGGTACCAGGATATTGCCCACCACGGGAATGAACCAAGCCGGGTTGAGGTGGGTGATCTCGAACTTGCTGTGGTGCATCCATTGCGTGATGACGTGCAGCGTGAGCACCAGATGCAATGCCGTGCCGGCCAACCAGAGCAGTTTGGAATACGGCGCGCTGAGCGGCAGCCAGGCGATGGACAGCAGAATCAGCGCGATGCTGACCGTCGGCACGAAGTTCATCTTCACCGGATGCGCCCATTCCGCCGCCGTCTCCGCGCGGTACTTCACGACCTTGACGGTATAAAGCACCGCCAACAGGGCGAACAGGCCGGTGCTCAGCAGCCGCAGCCAGGGGCTGATGGCAACCGACAGGGAGAGGATTTCCTCGGCACGCAGCCAGGCGATCGTGAGGCCACCCAGGCCCATGATCATGGCAAACCAGGAGACGGGGAAGTGTTGCAGGCGGGCGGGTGCGGTCATGGGGGAGTCAGGAAAATGGTGGGGAGGTGAAGTTGTTCGGCTTGAATCCCGTCGTCCCGTGCATGAAACCGGCATTACCCACCCACCCATACAAAAGGGGAATAGAGAGGAATTAGCTGAACTCGCATACCCGCAAGCGTTGGAAAAATCCCCCCCAGCCCCCCTTTGACAAAGGGGGAAGTATTGGAGCGGTGCCTGGCTGTTTCACGGTAACCCTTACATCGCCTTCTTCATGGAAAGCACGCCGCGAATCATGCCGACGCTGTAGCCCACGGCCTTGTCGTCGGGGTACTCGGTAGAAAGTTTGGCTTTCACCTCGGGGGAGAGCTGGTCCGGGGCGCCGTGGCAGCTCAGGCAAAGCGCCTGAGTCGGCAGTGCCTTGGCGTAGCGGAAAACCTTGCCCTCGGGCGTATCGATCACGGCGGACATGTCCAGGGTTTCCGGCTTTTCGCCCGCGGCCATTCGGGCTTCCAGGCTGGCTTGTGCCGCCGTTTCCCAGGCATCGGGCACGCCCTTGGGATTGCGGTTCTTCGGGCTCACCCGCTTGATCGCAAAGCCGGTTTTCTGCGCGGCTTCGGCGGCGATCCGGGGCGCTCTTTCCTTGCATACGCTGATCGCCTCGACGGGTCCGCCACTGGCCAGGGCGGCTTTCAGTTCGCCGCCCAGGGTCTTGAGCAAGCCACCGGCGGTCTGGCGCGCCGTGACGGTCAGGGCGGTCTGGTCATCGGCATTGGCCGCGCCGGCACAGCCGGCAAATAAAGAAGCGAGGAGGGTGAGTTTCAGTACTTGTTTCATGAAGTCTTCCTGTGAAGGTTATTTACCCATGGTGATCTTGTTCTGATCGACCTTGTAGCTCCACGGCAGGCCGGCGTTCTTCCAGCCGTTCACGGCGCGCTTGCCCTTGTTCGGGCCGTCTTTCGCCATGTCGCCCTCGAAACCGTCCACCACCGACCAGACGTTGGTGTAGCCGTAACGCGCCAGCAGGTCGGCGGACAGCGCGCTGCGGTCGCCGGAGCGGCAGATGAGGACGATGGGATCGCTCTTGTCGATGCCCTTGTCCAGCGCGAACAGTTCGAACTGCGAGAGGAAATCGGGGTTGGGATTGCGTGGGAAGGTGTTCTTTTCCTTGTCCCACTTGTCGTAATGCATGATGCCGAACGAAGCCTGTCCATCGAGTCCGTCGGGCGAGCCGACAAACAGCACTTCCTCGATGGTGCGCACATCCACGAACAATACCTTGGGTGCGTGGGCTTTCAGGAAGGCCGGCACGTCCTTGGCCTCCAGATACAGCCCCAGTTTGCTGACTTTGACCTTGGGCACACTGGCGGGGTCCACCGCCTGGGCGTTGAGGGTGAACAGGCCGAGAGCAAGGGCAATCAGAAATGCGCGCATGGAAGTCTCCTTGTTGGATGGAAATCAGGTACGCAGTTTAGCGAGTACGCCGGTCAGATGGGTCTGGGCTTCCGCCATTGCCGCGCTGACATCGGGATGCCCGGCGCTGGCGGCGACCACGCCAGGGTCTTGCAGCGCGATACGGGTGACACCCGGTGCGATTTCGTACACGCAGCAGCCGCAAGGCAGCAGGGCGCCGGCATCGCGGTCGGCCTCCAGCACGCGCTTGGCGATGCCCGGCGCGCAGACGCCGAGCAGGCGGTAGGGTGGGATGTCATGGTCCATCTTGGCTTTCATGATGGCCTGAACATCGACCTCGGAGATCACCCCCATCTTGGCCTCGGCCAGCGCGGCCTTGAGTTTTTCGATGGCCTGGTCGATGGGCAGGGCGAGTTCAACGGTATGGGCGTACATGGCTGTCCTTTCTCAATGTGGGTTGGGCTGTGGGGACTGGTTGCGCATATGGTCGGCCACCTTGACGAAGGCCTGATACAACTCGGTGCGCAGTTTGGCATCTTCCACCACCTCGTCCAGTGCCAATTGCATGCAGTGCATCCACTGGTCACGTTCCGAGTCGCCGATGGGGAAGGGGATATGTCGCCGGCGCAGCATGGGGTGGCCGTGCTTCTCGACATACAACTGCGGCCCACCTAGCCAGCCGGTCAGGAAATCAAACAGTTTTTGGCGCGAGCCGGACAGGTCTTCCGCGTGCAACTTGCGGATGCCATAGGTTTCCGGCAATTCGTCCATATGGTCGTAGAAGCGGGTCACCAGTTTTTGCACCGTGGCTTCGCCGCCGATGCGTTCGTAATGGGTTTGGAGGGTCATGGTTGTAAGGGAATAAAGCGGTTACATCTGCTTGTGTGTATTGACCCATTCGCGCATGGCTTCGTTGACGCGGGTTTGCCAACCGGCGCCGGTGGCCTTCAAGGCCGCCAGGACATCAGGATCGAAGCGAATGGTGGTTGGTACCTTGGTCACGGTGGCCTTGGGACGGCCGATACGCGCCGAAGACTTCACCGCTTGCCACTGCGCATCGTTCAAGGGACGTGCGTCGGGGTCGGCGTTGGAGGCGGCGGTAATGAGCGCGTCTTCTTCCGGCGTCGGCAGAATGGTTCCGGATTTAAGTTTCGGCATAGCGTTTTACCTCACGCAGATTGGCCTTTCTCAGGCTGATGATGCGACGACCCTCGGGCCGGTCCACGAAAACCACGCTGAAGAGGCGCTGACCGATATAGGCCAGGGCAATATGGCGGGGCTCGCCATAATCCAGTCTCGTGTCGGCCCGGATAACGGCGCTGTCTCATTCGATGTTATTCATCTCCGCCAGGGATACGCCATGCTTGCTCAGGTTGGACTGATCCTTGGCGGAATCGAACGTGATCTTCATGACTTATTGTATTAACAATAAGTCATGAGAAGTAAAGCTGAATCATTCATTCCCTGAAAGCTTTCAGGTAATGCCGCTCGAAAAAGCGTTTCGCCCAGTGGAACAGCTTGAGCGAGGGGAACAGCAGCGAGCGTTTCTCGTCGCGGTAGACCAGGATGCCGGCGTCCATGGTGTCGACGATGCAGATCAGTTCCACCTTGAAGCGCGCCGTCGCCGTCTTGCCGTCCAGCGCCAGGAGCAGGTTTTTTGCCGCCGCTTTCGCCTGCAGATCGGCCATGTGCGCCTGCTTCGGCATCCAGTCCGGGCCGGGGAAGCTGCCGGCGTCACCGGCCACGAACACCTTGTCCGCGCCTTCCGCCCGGCAGAACCCGTCAGCCTTGAAAAAGCCGCCGGGCGACAGCGGCAGGCCCGCGTCCGCCGCCCAGGCCGGGCCGGTGAGGCCGGGCATGAACAGGATCAGATCGGCGTTGATGTGGCCGCCTTCGGTATCCACGCCCTTCTCCGAGAAGCCCAGCGGTTTGTGGCCGAGGTGGGTGTCGATGCGGCGCTTCACCATCTCAGACAACAGGCCGGATACCGCCTTCTCACCCAGGCGTTTGCCCGGTTCGGCGGCGGCGTTGAAGAAGGTCAACTCGATCTGGTCGCGCTTGCCCTGTCGGCGCAGGAGGGTATCCAGGCCGAACAGGAGTTCGAACATGGGGCCACCGCGCATGGCGGAAGGCTCGTTGGGATTGCCGCCGAAACCGAGGGCGATGCGTCCGCTGTTCATGGCGTTTACCCGGTCGCGGATGGCTTCCGCCGAGACCACGCCTTCGCACAAGGTCAGTGCATGCTCGATGCCCGGCAGCTTCTTTATGAAGCGCCCACCAGTGGCGATGAGTAGCGCATCGTTCGCCACGGCACCCCGATCGGTCAGCACGGTGCGGCCGCCATCGCTCAAACCCGTGACGCGGCCGGCGATGAACTCGACGCGGTGGTCTTTCAAGAAGCGGTCGAGCGGCAGAATCAGGTCACCGCCCTTGCGCAATCCGGAAGGAATCCAGATCAGGCTGGGCAGGTAGACGAACTCGGCCTTGGGCGCGATCAGGCTGATCCGGGCGTTGGGCGCGCGCTTGCGCAGTTCGCGCACGGCGGTGAGCGCGGCAAAGCCGGCGCCAAGGATGACGATGTGGGGGGGCGCGTTCATGGGGCTCCAGAAAGGGTGATGCGGTTGCCGGATTTTGCCATCCCGCGGAATGGCAGGTGTGTCGTCTGTGGCGCTGGTATTCCTGTTGGCGCTAAAGGGTCGGCTCAGTGGCCGCCACGTCCGATCTGGTTGAGCGGCGGCATTTCGTCCAGCGTGCCGTTGAGCCAGGCCGTCACCGCGCGTTCCGGGTCACTTTCCAGTGTGGATACGGCCTGGATGCCGCGCTGCTTCAGGTGATAGCGCAAGGCGCTGGCCATGCCACCGGTGATCAGCACATTGACGTCGTCCAGCAGATGGGAAAGGGAGCCTTGGGAACGCTTCCGTACGGGCAGTTCGACCAGGTGTTTTTCCAACACATCGGCGTATTCGGTTTCAAATATCCAGAAATTCCGGCATTGGCCGGCATGGTCGGTGACCGTCGTGCGGTTCTGGCTGGTAACGGCGATTTTCATGGTGGTAGCTTCAAGAACGAAATGGTTGGCAGATACATAAGCAAATGCCGTGCCCGTTTCTATCAAAGATTCCGCGTGGCGCGTGAATTCCGCCCTGGCGTGGCTTGGCCAGGATTTCTCCCTGATTTGGTCGTCAGGAAGAACCGAGAAACTGAGTAGTGTGGTGACAATCGTGTCAACTCGCTTGCCATGAATGACAGAGATGCGCGTGGATGTGCGGGGATCGGGTCAACACGCTGAAGAACAGGGTGAACAGGTTGTTAGCGAAGTAATCGGCCACCGGGCCGAAAGGCGTGCCGAAGCAACACCGTAGCGTGCGCCGTGCGCACGCTACGGAATCAATAGGTTGCGATGTGTTTCTCATGAGGGATTGCTTGTGGCGGGGTGGCCGCATGTTCATGGCTGAATCCACGGGCTGGCGCCGGCGCGTGTCAGCAGGGCACACTGGATTCAAGGCGGCCCCTACAGTTGGCCTCCCTCAATAAGTCAAGTCGATGTCAATCTGCCGCCCTTGCTCCGGCAGTTCGAATGCCCCGTCCTTGAATCTGGGTGGGCCGAATAGTTTCGGGTTATTGCTCAGGCCACGGCCTTCTATCGGGAACATGCCGAAGCGCAAATTGAGTTTGCCGTCGCCGTTTTCGTCGTGATAGGCGATCACCGCATAGCGTCCAGGCGGCAAATCGCGAAATACGCTGGTGACTGTGCCGGCGGCGGCGGGCAGGGTCAGTACCTGCCGTGCCTTGTCCTCCTTGCGGAAGCCTTCCTCGTGTTCGAACAGCATCAGTTTTACACGGCCTTCACCGCCGCGTACCGCGTGCACGGCGACTTCCAGATCGGCCGAGTAGCCAGGCGAGGCGAGGGCGGCCAGCGCCGCCAGGAGTATCAAGCGCGCGTTCATGACCGGCGCAATCCCTTGACCCAGGCTTCCATGGCCTCGTTGGCGGGTTTCATCGGCGCTTCCAGAAAACTCACCACGAATTTGTCGCCCAGGTCGGCCACACCGATGGAGCGCGGGCGCACGGCCAGTACCTGCGGGTTGGGCAGGGCGAAGCCGAAGCAGAAGATCACATCCACGGCGCCGACGATGCCCGCGGCGATCTCGCCGCCGATGTTCCGAGTGTGGGCGTAGTGGTCGAACACCCCGATGAAAACGACTTTTTCCTTCTCTGCGATCTTGCCTTTCAGATAGGCGGCCACGTCCTCGACGCTCTTGCAATCAGTCTCGTCCTTGCCGATTTCGGCGACGAAGACAGGATATTTTTCTTGCAGCAGGGTTTGTTTCATGGGGATTGTTCCTTGATGGCTCAGGGTGAGTGTGCGAATTCTCGGTCATTCCCGCCCCCGGCCGGGGGGAATGACAATTTCAAAGTTTCACGTAGGCGACGGCGTGCTGGCCATGCCCGTGCTCATGGTCGTGTGCTTCCGGCGCGGCCTCGGGCAGCGTGCCGGCCAGCCAGGCGGCCACCGCCCGGTCGGGATCTGTTTCCGAGGTGGCGACGGCGAGGATGCCTTTCTGCTTCAAGCGTTGCCGCAGACCAATGCCCATGCCACCGGTAATCAGCACATTGATACCGTCGAGCGGGTGCGGCGCGTCGTCGGCGCTCTCGTGAAAGCTCTGTTCGATCGGCAATTCCAGCAGATTCCTGCCTTTGATTTCGCTGCCTTCGACTGCATAGACCCAGAATTTGCGGCATTTGCCGGCGTGGCCGGTGACGGTCTTGCGGTTCTGGCTGGTGACGGCGATGTTTATTCCCGCGCGGGACGGTATCTTTTGAAGCATGTCATTGTTCCTCAGGGTTGTTCAGGGCGCACTCGCACGCTTCGCGCCGCATGTCGTTGAGCACGGCCAGCGAGACAACGAGGGGGGCGCCGAGGTTCCGGGCAAAGTAGCACATGGGTCATTTCTCCTTCAGTAAGCGGGCGCGAGGCCTTGTCGTTGGCGACGATGAATGTGACGGTGTTCTTGTTGAATCGGCTTGTCGGTCATTACGTGGATCGCTGCCATGATCACCAGCGAACACGAGAATCCCATGGCCAGTGGCGCGAGAGATCGATCAGGGTTTCGCCAGAGTTGTTTCAGGTCAATCAGGCAGATTTCCAGAAATAATTATGCTGTGTTAAGCAATAATCGTACCAACAAAGTATATTTTTGTAACGCACTGATAAATAAGTTTAAAATTTCGCTGAAGCCGCGGTACCGGAATCGGCTTGAACTGGCCTTGACAGAAATGACAGCCTGGCGAGACAGTGTTGGCATGAAAACCGAGGCCGTCCTCCCTAGCGAATTGCTCGCCCTGCTCGAATCCCTGCCAGAACCGCGCATTCTGGTCGATCCGGACTACCGCATCCTCTCGGCCAATGCCGCCTACACGCACACCTTCGGCAACCCGCGCGACATCATCGGGCGTACTTGCTACGAGGTTTCCCACCACTACGACAAGCCGTGCGACCAGTGTGGCGAATCCTGCCCGCGCCAGACCGCGATGAAGACACGCGAGGCCAGCCGCGTGCTGCACCTGCACCATACGCCGCGCGGCCAGGAATATGTCGATGTCGAACTGGTGCCGATCCACAACAGCGCCGGAGAGCTGACCTACTTCGTGGAGACCATGCGCTACCTCCACGAAACCGGGCGGCAACCCGGCGCCCTTGGCATGGTCGGCCACTCGGCCGCTTTCACCCGCATGCTCGACCTCATCAATCGCGTGGCTTTGGCCATGACCCCGGTGCTGCTGTTGGGCGAGTCCGGCACCGGCAAGGAACTCGCGGCCCAGGCCGTGCATACCCTCAGCCCGAGGCGCGACATGCCTTTCGTGCCGGTGGATTGCTCGGGCATGACCGAAAGCCTGTTCGAATCGGAACTGTTCGGCTACGAAAAAGGTGCCTTCACCGGCGCCAGCCAGCGCAAGTCCGGATTGGTAGAAGCGGCGGCGGGCGGCACCCTGTTCCTCGACGAGTTGGGCGACATCCCGCTGCATTTGCAGGTCAAGTTGCTACGCTTGCTGGAAAGCGGAACCTATCGCCGTGTCGGTGGTGTCGAAATTCTTCGCGCCGATTTCCGCCTGGTTTGCGCCACTCACCGTGACCTGATGGCGATGGTGGAAGACGGCCGCTTCCGCCGCGACCTCTACTACCGTCTCGCCACTTTCCCCATCCGTCTCCCCGCCCTGCGCGAGCGGCGTGAGGATTTGCCTCTGCTGATCGAACACCTGCTCGCCCGCCTGGCGCCGGAACGGCCGCTACGCCTGGATACCGACTCGCTGAAGTGGCTCATGGGACACGACTTCCCCGGCAACATCAGGGAACTCCGAAACCTGCTGGAACGCGCCATGCTGATGTCCGACGGCGATGTGCTCAGCCTTGCCGGCGATCTGGAATATTCCCGCTCACCGGTTGCGCGAGCACTGGAGCCCATCCTCCCCCTCGACGAAGCCGAACACCGCTACGTGCGTCAGGCCCTGACGCAACTCGGCGGCGACCGCAAGGAGCTGGCGCGAAGATTGGGCATCAGCGAGCGGACGCTGTATCGGAAGCTGGCGGAGTAGTCAGTACATTTGCCAGGTAATTTTCACAATTGCGGTAATTGGCCTAAACATTTTTTCGTGTAAGCCGTTATGGGTACACCTAAACCCATGCTGGCCTCATGCCTTTCAATTTGTCCACATTTCCAAGCGACGCCTCCAGTGTCGCCACGCTATTGCTGGTGGACGATACTCCGGAGAATCTGACTGTTCTGGCTGAGCTCCTGGCGCCTTCGTATCGGGTGCTGGTGGCCAATTCAGGGCCGCGCGCGTTGCGCCTGGCGCAGTCGGAGCCGAGGCTGGACCTGATTCTGCTGGATGTGATGATGCCGGACATGGATGGCTACGGCGTCCTTGCCCGACTCAAGGAAAACCCCGCTACCGCTGATGTGCCGGTCATTTTCGTGACCGCGATGACCGCCATGGAAGAAGAACAACGCGGCTTTGATCTGGGCGCCGTGGACTACATTACCAAGCCGATTCGGCCGCCCATCGTGCTGGCGCGGGTGAAGGCGCAACTGGAATTGAAAGAGGCGCGCGACTGGCTGAAAAACAAGAACGAGGTGCTGGAAGCCGAAGTGGCGGCGCGTCTGGGTGAAATCCTGCTGATCCAGGACGTCAGCATTCACGCGCTGGCGCGGTTGGCGGAGACGCGCGACCCGGAAACCGGCAACCACATCCACCGTACCCAATCCTACGTCCAGGTGCTGGCCACCCATCTACGACCGCACCCGCGCTTTTCCGCGCTACTCAGTGCCGACTACATCGACCAGTTGGCGAAATCCGCGCCCCTGCATGACATCGGCAAGGTCGGCATTCCCGACCACATCCTGCTGAAGCCGGGGAAGCTCACGGCGGAGGAGTGGGCAATCATGAAGACGCATGCCCGCCTGGGATCCGAAGCGATCGAGCAGGCGGAACGCGATGCGATCAAGCCGGTGGCGTTTCTCGCCATCGCCAAGGAGATCGCGCACTGGCACCACGAGAAATGGGACGGCAGTGGTTATCCGGATAGCCTGGCTGGTGACGCCATCCCGGTTCCCGCGCGGCTGATGGCGCTGGCCGATGTCTTCGACGCGCTCATCTCGCGCCGCGTCTACAAGCCGCCGATGCCCTATGAACAGGCACGCGAGATCATCGTCGGCGATCGCGGGCGCCACTTCGATCCTGACGTGGTGGATGCTTTCCTCGCTGTTTATGACGAATTCGTGGCCATCGCCGAGCGTTATGGCGATACCCCTTCCGAGTAGTCTGAAATGACCGGGATTGAGCCGCGCGCCGAGCCCACCACGCCGATGCAACGGGAAGCGGAGCGGATACGTTTGCGCTCGCTGGTCAGAGCCATTCCCGATCTGGTCTGGCTGAAAGATCCCGAAGGCGTCTACCTCTGCTGCAACGCCATGTTCGAGCGGTTCTTTGGCGCCAAGGAAGCGGACATCGTCGGCAAGACGGATTACGACTTCATCGAGCGAGAACTGGCGGATTTTTTCCGTGAGCATGACCGCCAGGCGCTCTTGGCGAATGCCCCGAGCGTCAACGAAGAATGGGTCACTTTCGCCGACGATGGCCATCGCGCATTGCTGGAAACCATCAAGCTACCCATGCGCGACACTGAAGGGAGGCTCATCGGAGTGCTGGGCATCGCCCGCGATATCACGGCCAATCGCGAGTACCAGGAGCAGCTAGCCGATCAGGTCGCGGAACTGCGCCGCTGGCGGGATGCAACCCTGGGGCGCGAGATGCGCATCCTGGAACTCAAGCGGGAAGTGAACGCTTTGCTGGCCGAACGTGGCCAGCCGCCACGTTACAACAGCGCGGAAACCCAGCCCGACGGGGAGGGCGGCGCGCCATGAAATGGTTATTCCGACTGCTGTTGCCTTTCCTCCTCGTCGGCTGTGGTGACGGCGCGCGCCAGGCCGCCTATCAGCCGGAATATGGCCAGCAGCCGGCAAACACGGCGAAGCACAAGGACTACCGCTTCGCCGTGCACCCTCTGCACAATCCGGAGAAATTGTTCACGGTCTACGGTCCCCTCATCGATCGCCTCAACGCGGCAATCCCGGAGGCGCATTTCGCTCTGGAAGCCTCGCGTAACTACGAGGAGTTCGACAAAAAGCTGTATGCCCGCCAGTTCGATCTGGCGCTGCCCAATCCCTACCAGACCGTCAACGCCTTGCGCCATGGTTACCGCGTGTTCGGCAAGATGGGTGACGACGACCAGTTTCGCGGCATCTTCCTGGTGCGTCGGGACAGTCCTGTCCGTGAGGTGGCCGATCTGAAAGGCAAGGTGGTGAGCTTCCCCGCGAAAACCGCGCTTGCCGCCGCCATGCTGCCGCAGCAGTTCCTGCGCGATCATGGCCTGCCGATCGATGCCTACGAAGCGCGTTATGTCGGTTCGCAGGAATCCTCGATCATGAATGCCTATCTGGGTGACGCGGCGGCGGCCACCACCTGGCCACCGCCCTGGATCGCCTTCCAGAAAGATCACCCCGAGCGGGCCGCTCAGCTCAAGGTGCTGTGGCGTACCGAGTCGCTGCCCAACAACAGCCTGGTGGCGCGCGACGATTTTCCGCCCGAACTGCTGAACAAGGTCACCGCCATCCTGTTCAGCCTGCACCAGAGCGTTGACGGCCGCGTCTTGCTGGAGCGCCTGCCGCTGTCCCGCTTCGAGCCGGCGAGCGAGGCGACTTACCGGCCGGTGCGTGATTTCATCGCCCATTTCAGCAAGACCGTGCGGCCTTTGCCGGAACAACCATGAATGCCCTGATTCGTCGTCTGCGTAGCTTCTCCATTCGCCAGCAACTGGTCATCGGCATCGTCCTGTTGCTGACCCTGCTGATGAGCCTGCTGGTGATCGATCTGGTTATCCGGCAAAACGAATTTCTCCAAAGTAACAGTCAGCAACAGGCGCGTGGCCTGGCGAATACGCTGGCGGTGAGCAGCACTTCCTGGGTGATGGCCAATGACGTGGTCGGGTTGCAGGAGGTGGTGCGCTCGGTGGACCGCGAACCGAATGTGCGCTACGCCATGTTGCTCAGCCGGGAAGGCCGGGTGCTGGCGCACAGCGAGCCGGCTCGCATCGGTCTTTACCTGACGGATGCGCGCAGCCTTCGCCTGCTTGCCGCGCCGGCACGGCTCACGATATTGGCCAGTGACGCGAATGTCATCGACCTGGCGGCGCCGGTGATGGGTGGGGGTCGCCTGCTCGCCTGGGCTCGTGTCGGTATGGGGCGCGAGGAGGTCGCCGCCAGCCTGAGCCGCATCCGCCGCGATGGCATTCTGTTTACCCTGTCGGGCATCGCCCTGGGCATCTTGCTCGCCTTCGCGATCGCGCATGGCCTGACCCGCAACCTGCGCCGCCTGGTCGAGGGTGTCGGGCGTGTCGCCGCCGGAGAGCGGAATTTTCGACTATCTTTTCGGCGCAAGGATGAAGTCGGCCGGCTGGGTGACGATTTCAACGGCATGCTGGCGGCCCTGGAAAAAAACGAGACCGAGCGTGAAAGCGCGGAAATGCAGGCCCGCGCCGCCCAGGTGGAATTGGCCGGATTGCTGGCCCACGCCGACGATTCCCGCCTGGCCCTGCTCAGCATGCTGGAAGATCAGAAAGCGGCGGAAAACGCGTTGCGCCAATCCGAAGTGGCCTTGCGTGAAAGCGAATTTCTGTTCCGTTCGCAGTTCGACCGAGGCAACTTCGGCATCGCCATCACTTCTCCGGAAAAAGGCTGGCTACGCATCAACCCCTACCTGTGTGGCCTGCTGGGCTACGAAGAAAGTGAGCTGCAGGGCATGAGCTGGGCGGAGATGACCTATCCGGACGACCTTGCCGCCGATGTGGCCCAGTTCGAGCAACTGCTGGCCGGCGAAATCGACGCCTACGAACTGGACAAACGCTTTCTCTCCAAATCGGGTGAGATCGTCTACACCCATCTCACCGTGTCCTGCTTTCGAGAAAACGGTCAGGTGAAATTTGTCATTGCCTCGCTGCTGGACATCGGTGAGCGCAAGCGCGCGGATGCGGCCATTCAGCAGCTCAATGCGGAACTGGAACAGCGCGTGCTCGAACGCACCCGCGAACTGGTGCAGGCCAAGCAGGAGGCCGAGGCGGCCAATCAGGCCAAGAGTGCTTTCCTGGCCAACATGAGCCATGAAATCCGCACGCCGATGAATGCCATCGTCGGTCTCACCCATTTACTGCAGGTCGGCAGCCACACCCCGGAACAGCGGGACAAGCTGGGCAAGATCGCCGATTCGGCTCATCACTTGCTCTCCGTGATCAACGACGTACTCGATATTTCCAAGATCGAAGCCGGCAAGTTCAGCCTGGAAAATACCGACTTCGATCTCGATCGTCTGCTTGGTGGCGTCGCCAATCTGGTACTCGAAAAAGCCCGCGCAAAGGGCCTGGAACTGGTCATCGACATCGCCCCGAACCTGCCCCGTTGGTTGCGTGGCGACCCCACCCGCCTGACCCAGGCCTTGCTCAACTACACCGGCAATGCGATCAAATTCACCCAGGCCGGCAGCATCGTCATCCATGCGCGCATGGTCGAGGAGAGCGACAGCGATCTACTGTTGCGATTCGAAGTACGCGATAGCGGTATCGGCATCCCGGAAGAGGCCATGTCGCGCCTGTTTCAGGCCTTCGAGCAGGTGGACGGTTCCACCACCCGCCGTTATGGCGGCACCGGCCTGGGGCTGGCCATCACCCGACGCCTGGCGGAATTGATGCATGGTGAGGCTGGTGTGGAGAGTCGGCAGGGGCGGGGCAGCGTGTTCTGGTTCACCGCGCGCCTCGGCCGCTCCGCGCATATGGCGGAGCGCGCGCCTCACCCGCGCCTGGAAGTGCGTCGGGTCTTGCTGGCCGACGATGTGGCCGAGGCACGCGAAGTGCTGAGCGCAATGCTGCGCGCCATGGGCCCGCGAGTGGAAGCCGTCGAGTCAGGCGAGGCGGCGCTGGATCAGCTCGTGGCGGCCGACCAGGCCGGCGAGCCATATGACCTGGTGGTGCTGGACTGGCGCATGCCCGGTCTGGACGGCATGGAGACCGTGCGCAGGCTCCAGGAATTACCTCTTTCCCATGCACCGGAGCGCTTGCTGGTGACCGCCTACGACGATCCGGAATTACGCGAAGCCGCCCGCGCGGCCGGGTTCCACTCGGTGTTGATCAAGCCGGTGACGCCGTCGACACTGTATGACAACCTGATTCCGTTATTCGATGCCGCCGTGTCCGCCAACATGATCGACTCGCGGGCCGGGCTCCGAGCGGGCGCCGATCTTGGCGGAGCGCGCCTGCTGCTGTGCGAGGACAACCCGATCAACCAGGAAGTCGCCCTCGAACTCCTGCGCGAGGTCGGCCTCGACGCCGATCTCGCGGAAAACGGCCTGGTGGCGCTGGAAATGGTCAGACAAGCGGCAGGCCGGCGGCCCTACGACCTCATTCTCATGGACATGCAGATGCCGCTGATGGATGGCCTCGAAGCCACCCGCGCGATTCGTGCTCTGCCCGGCCAGGAGATGGTGCCGATCCTGGCGATGACCGCCAACGCCTTCAGCGAAGACCGCCAGCGTTGTCTGGAGGCGGGCATGAACGATCATGTCGCCAAGCCGGTGGACCCGGACGCGCTTCATGCGGCCCTGGCTAAATGGCTGCCGCGACGGGCGCGCGTTCTCGCCACCCGTGCCGTCGCCGGTTCCGGCGAGGACTTTGTCGCGAGTTTCACCACCGCTTTTGCCGCCATCGCGGGTCTGGATGTAGACGCCGGTTTGCGCATGACGCGCGGCAATCCGGAGAAATACGCCACCCTGTTGCATCTCTTCATCGAGCACCATGAGTCCGACATGGCGCGCCTGCGCGACTGTCTGGCCACTGGCGACCATGACCAGGCTCGGCGCCTGGCGCATAGCCTCAAAGGCGCATCGGGCAGCATCGCCGCGATGGGCTTGTGCAGGCTCGCGACGGAACTCGACACGGCCCTGCGCGAAGGTCGATCGGAAGCGGAAATCGAGGCGCGGATCGAGGCATACGCGCAAGCGCAACTGGCGTTCGCCGCCGCTGTGCGCGCGATCGTGCCCCAGACCACGGCCGTCACCAGTAGCGCGCCGGTCGATTGGGCCAGCGTGCGCGGGCACCTGGATGCGCTTGCCGCCTTGCTCGCGGAGGGCGATGCCCGCGCAATCACCCTGCTGCGTGAAATCGCGCCCGACTTGCGCGCCGCCCTGGGCGACACGGTGGGCCCATTGCAGCGCCAGATCGAAATTTTTGATTTCGAGGCGGCGCTGGAAACGCTGCGCGCCGCGCGCGAGCAACTTGGGGACTGAGCAATGGGCCATGACCGTGCTGCACTTACAAGCCACGCTACCTGCTCGCCCCTTTATGAAAGGCTCTGTATGCGGCAACGGATAAATCGTATGCGGCGGGTTGGGACGAGTTCCCCCCTTTGCAAAAGGGGGGCTAGGGGGGATTTCTCCGGTGGTTGCACATGTGCAGACGAGCAAATCCCCCTCACTCCCCCTTTGCCAAAGGGGGAAGTTGCCCCCGTAAGCGGGCGGTGCCGATTTCACCCTCGCGGGCAGCCGCGTAGGATGGGTTGAGCGATAGCGAAACCCATCAAATCCACTGACTGACATGGACATCGTCTTCCTCATCTACGGATTGGCCTTCCTGGCGCTGGGCCTGGTATTGGTGATCTGGCCCAAGCACGACAGCCGTTTCGATCTGGCCACCCTGAGCCGCTGGCTGGCGGCATTCGCCTTCGTCCATGGCGCGCTGGAGTGGACTGATCTGTGGCGCGTGGCGCGGGGAGATACGATGACGTTGGCCGCCTTGCGGCCATTCATGCTGCTCGCTTCCTACCTGCTGCTCTATGAATTCGGCCGCCGCCTGGTCGTCGCATCCCTGCTTGCTCCCAGCGCCCTCACTCGCGCGCTGCTGTCGAAGCCCATCCATATCGTGTTGCTGGCCGGTGTGACGGCGGGCAGCCTGTGGGGCGATGATTTCCTGCTCAACCTCACCATCTGGTCGCGTTACCTCTACGGCTTCCCCGCTTCCCTGCTCGCCGGCGTCGGCTTTCTGCTCTATTGCGGAAACCGCGTCCAGCCCACGCTGGATAGCGACGAATTCCGGCCGGTCTGGCGCGCCTGCCTGCTGGCCGGCGCCGCCTTCATCGCCTATGGCGTATTCGGTGGTCTGGTGGTGCCGCGCGCAGGCTGGGCGCCCGCCGTCTGGCTCAACCAGGAAGGATTTCAGGAAAGCAGCGGCATCCCGGTGCAGTTGTTTCGCGCCATCTGCGCGGTCGCGTTGGCGTTTTCCGTGGCCTATGTCCTGCGCATCTTCCATCTCGAGCGTGGCCAACGCATGCGCCTGGCGCTCGATCGCGCCGAGGCCGCGCTCGAGCAGGCCGGTCGTCTTGGGCGACACAACCAGTTGCTGCTGGAATCGGTGGCGGAAGGCATCTTCGGCATCGACCGCCAGGGCCGTGCCACGTTCATCAATCCGGCGGCGCTGGCCATGCTCGGCTATACGCCGGAGGAAGTGATCGGCAAACCCATCCATGAGCTCATGCACCATAGTTTCCCGGATGGCGACCACTACCCCACGGACGTGTGCCCCACCTCTCTGACCCTGCTCGACGGCAAGACCCGTCATGTGAAGGACGACCACTTCTGGCGCAAGGACGGCAGCCATTTCCCGGTCGAATACCACACCGCGCAAATCCGCGAGCAGGACGAGATCATCGGAGCCGTATTGGTGTTTCAGGACACCACGGAGCGCTTGCGCATCGAGGCCGAACTGGAACAGCACCGCCTTCACCTGGAGGAGCGGGTGGCACAACGCACGGCGGAACTTCAGGAGGCCGAACTGAAGAGCCGCCTGATTCTGGATGCCAGCGCCAATGGCCTTTACGGTATGGACAATACCGGCAACCTCATCTTCATCAACCCGACCGGCGGCGCCATGCTGGGTTACACGGCCGATGCGCTGATCGGCCGCCCGGTGCATGACACCCTGCACCATACGCATGCTGACGGCTCGCCTTTTCCCGCCGCGGCCTGCCCGATGCTGGTGGCATTGCGCAACGGCAAGCCGGTGCGCAACGACGATGATCTGTTCTGGCGTGCCGATGGCACGCCGCTGCCGGTGGCCACCGCCACCCAGCCCATGTTGCAAGAGGGCCGGGTGGTCGGCGCGGTGGTCAGCTTCAACGACATCAGCCAGCGCAAGGCCCTTGACGCCGCGCGCGATCAGGCTCTGGCCGAGGCCGAACGCCTGACGCGGGTGAAGAGCGAATTCCTCGCCAACATGAGCCACGAAATCCGCACGCCGCTGAACGGCGTCCTCGGTCTGGCCCAGGTCGGTTACCGTGACAGTGCCGGACGCGGCAAGGCGAGCGAGACTTTCGCCAAGATCGTGCAATCTGGAAATCTGCTCCTGGGCATCATCAACGACATACTCGATTTCTCGAAAATCGAGGCCGGTAAGCTACAGGTCGAGTCGGTGCCGGTCGAATTGCTCGCGGTGTTGCGCGAAGTGACCAATCTCATGAATGAGCGCGCTCAGGCCAAAGGGCTCGCGTTCAAGATCAGGAAGGCGCAAGACCTGCCCTTTGCGTGCAACAGCGACCCGGTGCGGCTGAGTCAGATTCTCATCAACCTGCTCGCCAACGCCATCAAGTTCACCGAGTCCGGCAGTGTCACCCTCGGCATCGCGCGTGACGGCGAGCAACTGGTGTTCACGGTTACGGATACCGGCATCGGTATGACGCCGGAACAGCTCGCGCGTCTGTTCCGCCCCTTTGAACAGGCCGATGGTTCCACTACCCGCCGCTTCGGCGGCACTGGTCTGGGGTTGGCCATCACCCAGCGCCTGCTGCAACTCATGGGTGGGGAAATCCATGTGGAAAGCCGGGTCGGTAGCGGCAGTCGTTTCGAGGTGCGCCTGCCCTGCAGCGAAGCCAGTCTGGCGCCGGTCGACAGCCCCGCCCGCGCGGCGCGTGGACTGACCCTGCCGCTGGCGGGTCTCAGTATCCTGGTCGCCGAGGACAACGAGGTGAATCAGGAGGTGATCCGGGGGTTGCTGAGCGGCGACGGCGCCAATGTCATCCTCGCCGACAATGGACGCAAGGCGGTGGAATGCGTACTCAGCATGGGCAGTGCCGCCTTCGATATCGTTCTGATGGACATCCAGATGCCGGAAATGGGGGGCCATGAAGCGACCCGACGCATCCTCGAACTCGCCCCCGATCTGCCCATTATCGGCCAGACGGCCCATGCCTTCGCCGAGGAAAAAGCCGCCTGCCTGGCGGCCGGCATGGTCGCCCACATCGCCAAACCACTCGACCCGGACGCACTGGCCGACCTCATCCTGCGTCACGCACGACGCAGGTAGAAATGCCGCGCCTGCCCCGCTCGGGATTCCGGCTACCCGGTAGCCCTATCGCCGAAGCGGTCGCTATCCGGCTATACTCGCCGCGCTTTTGGTAAATATGACAACTTTGGCGATCTGTATGGACCCTACCCCTCCCGAATCGAACGATCCCTATTTCAGCACCTCGCAAGCCGCCAAGATGCTTGGCGTCTCACTCGGCACGGTGCAAAACATGGTTGAAGAAGGCGTGCTCGATGCCTGGAAAACTTCGGGCGGACATCGCCGCATCAAACGCGAATCGGTCATGGCCCAGCTTGCCAAACGCGGTAGCGCCCAGGCGACGCCGCTGGCAAGTGAAGGCGATCTGTCGCTCCTGATCGCCGAGGACGATGTTTTCCTGCAAAAGCTCTACCTCAAGACGATGCAAGCCTGGGGGTTGCCGTTATCCATCGAGATCGTCGGCAATGGCTTCGATGCCCTGATGGTGGTCGGGCAGCGGGTGCCGGATGTCCTCATCGTCGACCTGATCATGCCCGGGATGGATGGTTTCGAACTGGTACGCGCCCTGCACAGCAACCCGGCGCTGGCCAGCACCGACATCATCGTGGTCAGCAGCATGAGTCGCGAAGAAATCGCCAAACACGGCACGCTGCCGCCGGATGTGCCGATTTACGGTAAACCCGTCCCATTCCACGAACTGCACGGTTTCTTCCGCGCTAAAACCACCCAGAAGCTCAAGCTGCAACGCGGCCGCTGAGGTTGTGGCCGATGCGGCCGGGTAGGGCTTAGGCCAGATCCGCGCGCGGCGACTCCCTGCCGTTTCCGGGGCTACTCCAGCATTTCCGTATCTTCATGGCGATAAGCCGGGGCGCAGGCGCAGAGCAGACGCAAGGTTTCGCCGCCGTCATTGCGCAGGCAATGCGCGGTGCCGGGCGGAATGAGGACGGTGTCGCCGGGGGCGATGGCGAATTCTTCGTCGCCCAGGGTCATGCGGCCGCTGCCGGAAACGATGAAATACAACTCCTCGCTTTCGCGATGCCGGTGCAAAAGCGTGGCGCCACCGGGTAGCACGCTGGCTTCGGCCAGGCTTTGCCGGGCATTGCCCCGCGCGGCGGGGTGCATCAGTTCGCGGACGCTGGAGCCGTCTTTCGTGACATAAGCCGGCACTTCGGCGAGTCGGCTGAGGATGACGGTCATGGCGGGGTTCCCTTGGTGGTGGCGGCGAATACCTCGCGCAGGAAGGTGATGAGTCGGCCGCTGTGGCGTTCCAGTTCGTCGCCGGCGTCGTGTTCACCGGGCAGCACCAGCAGGTTTACCCAGTCTCCGGAGCGCCGGGCATGAATGGCCTGAGCGTCGCCGACCGGAACCGTCGTGTCTTCGCTGCCGTGCACCAGCAGAACCGGGCAATGGACGCGCGCAATGGTGTTGACCGGGGCGATGGCGTCGAAACGCTGGCCGATGACGCGCTGGACGTAGCGCAGCACATACCAGCCAAGCGGGACATAAGGGATGCCTTTGCCGGCCAGCCAGCGCCGCATCATGGTTTCCGGGTGAGCGAAGGCGGCGAGGCTGATGACGCCGGCCAGATCGTCGCGCCGGGAAGCGGAGAGCAATGCGGCGGCGGCGCCGACGGAGTGGCCGACGAGCGCGATTTTTTCCGGGATGGCTTCGGGCCGGTTTTTCAGCCAGGCAATGGCCGCGTCGAGGTCTTCGGCGAAGCGCGGCATGGAGGAAAAGGTATCGCCGTCGCTGCCGCCGTGGTTGCGCGCATCGATCAGCAAGACGGTCAATCCGGCGTCCCGCATGGGACGCGCCAGCGGCAGCATCATTTCGGCATTGGCGCCCCAGCCGTGCAGGATGATGACGCCGGGCGCGGGTTGGCCCGCGGCGCCCGGCAGCAGCCAGCCGAGCAGATGCCGACCACGCACGGTGGGCAAGCGGACTTCGCGCCCGGTCAATCCGTGTTGCGCGAGGCTGGCGGTCTCAGCGATGCGCGGCGCGCGCAGGCCAAGCCGGATCAGGAGGTTGAGGCCGGCGAGGAAGGCGAGGACGGAGGCGAGGATGAGGACGGCGGTCATGAGGCCGTCACTGTAGCGCCGGCGTCTCGCCGGCATCTTTGCCCAGGCAGACGTGGGCCGGCGAGATGCCGGCGCTACAGCCCACCTATACCTTCCAGGACTTCCTGCTGCTCCAGCCATTCCATTTCGAGTTGTTCCAGTTCCTTGACCAGGGTGGCTTGCTCGAACAGGCGGGCTTTGAGATCTTCCTTCCGCGCTTCGCCATAGAGAGCGGGGTCGGTGAGCAGGGTTTCCAGTTCCGCGCGGCGCGCATTGCGCCGCTCCATCTGTTCTTCCAGACGTTTGATGCGGGTTTCCACGGGTTTTTTTTGCGCGGACAGGCGCTGCCTCGCTTCGGCCTCCTGGCGTTTTTGTTCCTTGCGATCGACCACCGGCGAGGCCGCGGCGGATTCCTGCGCCACCGGCTTGCCCAACTTGGTCTTGAACAACCAGTCGCGGTAGTCGTCGAGGTCGCCATCGAAGGGTTCCAGGCCCCCGTTGGCGACGATCAGGAATTCCTCGGTGGTGGCGCGCAGCAGATGGCGGTCGTGCGAAACCAGCACCAGCGTGCCTTCGAACTGGGCCAGCGCCACGGTGAGCGCTTCGCGGGTTTCCAGGTCGAGGTGGTTGGTGGGTTCGTCGAGCAGCAACAGGTTGGGGCGCTGCCAGACGATCAGGGCCAGGGCCAGGCGCGCCTTTTCGCCGCCGGAGAAGGGCGCGATGCAGGCCGAGGCCATTTCGCCGACAAAGTTGAAGCCACCGAGGAAGTTGCGCAGTTCCTGTTCCCGCGCCGTGGGCGCGATCTTGGCCAGATGCCAGAGCGGGCTCTGGTCGTGGCGCAGCATTTCCACCTGATGCTGGGCGAAGTAGCCGATGGCCAGCCCCTTGCCCTGGCTGGCCGTGCCCGAGAGCGGCGGCAGGTCGCCGACCAGGGTCTTGATCAGGGTCGATTTGCCGGCGCCGTTGACGCCGAGCAGGCCGATGCGTTGGCCGGCCTGAAGGGTGAGATTGATGCCGGAGAGGATGATTTTTCTCCCCTCCCCCCCCGGGGGAGGGGCCGGGGGAGAGGGAGAAACCTTCGCACTCCGATCGGAGTTTGAACGGAGTGACTCGTTGTTCCCTCTCCCCAACCCTCCCCCGGAGGGGGAGGGAGCGTAACCCGCCACCACGTCTTCCAGCGTCAGCAGCGGATTCGGCGCCCGTTCCGGTTCGCGGAACTCGAAGCTGAAGGAAGCGGCGGCATGGATGGGCGCGAGATCCTCCATCTTCGCCAGCATCTTCATCCGCGATTGCGCCTGTTTGGCCTTGCTGGCCTTGGCCTTGAAGCGGTCGATGAAGGATTGCAGGTGGGCGCGTTCGCGTGACTGTTTCTCGAACGTGGCCTGGCCGAGGGCGAGGTCGATGGAGCGTTGCCTCTCGAAGGTGGAGTAATTGCCGCCGTAGCGCTTGATCTTCTTGTCGGCGAGGTGGGCGATGACGTTGACCACGCCGTCGAGGAAATCGCGGTCGTGGGAAATGATGATCAGCGTGCCGGGATAGCGTTTCAGCCAGTCTTCCAGCCAGAGGATAGCGTCGAGGTCGAGGTGGTTGGTGGGTTCGTCGAGCAACAACAGGTCGGAAGGGCACATCAGCGCCTGTGCCAGGTTCAGCCGCATGCGCCAGCCGCCGGAGAAGCTGGCGACCGACTGGCTCATCTGGGCGTGGCTGAAGCCGAGACCGGTGAGCAGGGTTTCCCCGCGCGAGCGCACGGTGTAGGCGTCGGCATCGGCCAGCGCGGTGTGCAGTTCGCCGATTCGGTTGCCAACCTCGTGGCCGTCGTGGGCGGCCTCGGCCTCGGCCAGTTCTTTTTCCAGGCGGCGCAGGGTGGTATCGCCATCGACGGCGTAATCCAGCGCGGTGCGGTCCAGCGCCGGGGTTTCCTGCGCCACATGGGCGATGCGCCAGGCGGCGGGGAAGTCGACATCGCCGCCGTCGGGTTGCAACTCGCCCCGCAGCAAGGCGAACAGACTGGATTTGCCGGAACCATTGGCGCCGATGAGACCGACTTTTTCGCCGGGATTGAGGGTGAGATCGGCGGCTTCCAGCAAAGGCTTGGTGCCGCGTATGAGGGTGAGTTTTTGCAGTCGGATCATGGCGCGCGATTATCCCTGAAACCCGGCAACAACCAGCGGTTGACGGATCGTCTTGCTGATTGCAGTCTCATGGGCAACCAATAAGTACTTGGTTTCTGTAGGTCAGGTTGCGGGTTTGTCGCTACCTGACTTTGTGGAATCGTCAGGGTGCCATCGGTCACCTGATCCGCGTAACACGTCCACGGAGTCCGCCATGCGCCGCCCGATCAGCCTGAAAATCTTCAGTATCACCCTGGCCCTGCTGCTCCTGATGGTGGTGGTGACCTGGTTTTCGGTGTTCAACCTGCGCCAGTTGCACAACCAGGTGCGCGCGCTGTCCGATACCTACCTGCCCCTGCAACAGATGGTGGCCAGCGTGGAAATCCTGGTGCGCCAGCAGATGGTGCACATGGAGCGGGTCATCGGCGGCATGGGCGCGGCGGTGCCGGACCAGGCCTTTCTCGACAAGGAAAACCAGGATTTCGACGCGCGCGGCATCAACGCCGACCAGATCATCGATTCCTCGATGCGGCTGCTGAAAGAGGCCGAAGCCGCCCGCGACATCGAGCTCGACCGTGTCACCCTGGCCGTGCTGGAGCGGCAGTTGCCCGGCATCCAGACCGCGCGGCAGAACTTTCACCGTACCTTCCGGCTATTTCAGATCGAGGCGGCGGAGGGCACACAACGCTCTGTGCAACGAGTGCGCGAGTCGTTGTTGCGCGACAAGGACGCGCTCGACGGCGAAATCCAGAAAGTCATCGACCTGCTCAACAAGCTCACCCAGGACACCGCCGCGCAGGCCAAGGCGGAACAGGCGCGCGCGGTGCGCCTGAACTGGATCATCACCGGACTCGCCAGCCTGCTCGGTCTGATCTTCGCCACCCTGGTCACACGCTCCCTGGTCGCTCCCATTCTGCGGCTACTGGGTGGTACCCAGGCGGTGGAGCGGGGTGATCTGGGCGTGGAAATCCTGGTGCAGACGCGCGATGAACTGGCGGTATTGGCGGATTCCTTCAACCATATGGTGGTCGGCCTGCGCGAGAAGGAGCGCATCAAGGAAACCTTCGGCCAGTATGTCGACCCGCGCATCGTCCGCGGCCTGCTCGACAATCGTCTGCCCGCCGAGGGCGGCCAGCGCCAGGTGATGAGCGTGTTTTTCTCCGATCTGGCCGGTTTCACCCGGATGTGCGAGGGGCTGACGCCGGATACGGCGGTGCGCTTCCTCAACCGCTATTTTTCCCTCATGTCGGAAGTCATCCGCGCCCGCCAGGGCATCATCGACAAGTACATCGGCGATTCGGTGATGGCCTTCTGGGGGCCGCCCTTCACCGCCGAAAACGACCATGCCGAACTCTGCTGCCTGGCCGCCCTGGACCAGATGGCGCGCATGGAAGCGTTCCGCGCCGACCTGCCCAACCTGATCGGCGTGCGCTACGGCCTGCCCACGGTGAACGTGCGCATGGGCATCGCCAGCGGCGAAGTCACGGTCGGCAACATCGGTTCCGATACCGCGCGCGGCTACACGGTGATCGGCGATACCGTGAACCTCGCCTCGCGCCTGGAACAGGCCAACAAGTTCTACGGCACCCGCATCCTGGTCAGCGCGGAAACCCACAGTCTCGCCGGCGACACCCTGGCCTTCCGCGAGATCGACACCCTCCGTGTGGCCGGCAAGCAAGAGCCGATCCGGGTGTATGAATTGCTCGGGTTACGCGCCAATCTGGCGTCCGGCTGGGAAACCGGCGTGGCGGTGTTCGAATCAGGCTTGCTGCACTACCGCAACCAGGAATGGGACGCCGCCGAGGCCGCTTTCCGGCAATGTCAGCAACAGGCGCCGGAAGACCCGCCCAGCGCGGTGTTCCTGGAGCGCATACAGACTTTCCGGGAAGCCCCGCCGGCACCGGACTGGGATGGCGCCTGGGTGGCGTTGAGCAAGTGATCCCGAAGTCATGGAGCGCTGAGCAAAACGGGAATGAGAGAAATCGACACCAACCTCTGTGGTCTCTGGTCGCCATTCGAGGGCAGCGTCGGTTTTCTCGGTATGACCAGGAGCGGGCTCAAAGCAGTCTTCAGGCCGGCCCAGCGGGCCGATCCAACTCCTGGTCGACCTGCGAAATGGGGTCTTCCTGGGGTTCCAGGTGGGTGGTCACATGGGCATGCGGTAGTGTTCTCCGGATATCCGCCTCGATTCGTTCACACCAGTCGTGCCCCACCTGAACCGTCCAGGCTCCCGGAACCAGCACGTGCAGCGTGACGAAAGAACGGGCGCCGGCCTGTCGGGTACGCAGCGCGTGGGAACCCAGCCCCTGTTGATGGTAGCCGGCTAGCACCGTCTCGATAGCCTTCCGATCCGCCTCGGGCAGCGAGACATCCATCAATCCGCCGGCCGAACGGTGTAACAACTGCCAGCCGGTCCATACGATGTTCGCCGCTACCAACAAAGCAATCACCGGGTCGAGCCAGAGCCAGCCGGTCAGCCAGACCAGAGCGACGCCGCCAATGACGCCCGCCGAGGTCCAGACATCGGTCATCAGGTGGTGCGCATCAGCTTCCAGAGTGATCGAATTGTGCATGCGGCCCACCCCCATCAAGGTGCGAGCAGTGGCGAAATTGATAACCGACGCCAGTACGGAAACCACCAACCCGATCCCTACTGCTTCGAGTGGCTGAAGGTTCATCAGACGGTCGATCGCGGCATAGCCAATGCTGACCGCCGCCAACAGGATCAGAAAGCCCTCGAAGGCGCTGGAAAAATACTCGGCCTTGCCGTGTCCGTGGGCATGCTCTTCGTCCGCGGGACGCTCCGCCAGGGTCAGCATCCAGAGGGCCATCAGCGCCCCCGCGAGGTTCACAAATGACTCGATGGCATCGGACAATAGCCCGACCGAGCCGGTCAGTTTCCACGCCACGCCCTTCAGCAGGATGGTGGCAACTGCCGCGAGGATGGATAGCCAGGCGTAGCGTTTCAGCGACGGACGCATCATGGTTGCGGAATTCATCATCAGTCCTCGCGCGGAATTTCGTTTGTCACTTGTCCCAGGACATAGACGGTGGTGAAAGAACGGGCAATACCGGTGGCGGCCATGGCAAACGACTCCTCTGAATTCATGTTGTCTTTCTGACTGTTGGCGGAGCAAAGCAAGGGAACACGGTGAATCGCCATTACCGTGTTCTTTGGACCAAACTAGTCTTCATGTCCGCCTTCCCCTTTCCCAAACCCACCACGGATATCGTCCTCATCGGCACTACGGTGGCACTTGACGCATTGGGTGTAATCGCGGATGCCTTCTTCGATGTGTTCGCGGCGAATGTTTTCCGGTGTGTGCTCGTGGCAGCCATAGCAGGTATAGCGGTGGTAGTCGTTGCCTACATGGCAGGTTACACAACGGGCATTGTGGTCGCGGTTGAGCAGGAAGAATTTGTCGTGACTGAAGGTCGCCGGTGTCCAGCTTTCCTGGCTGTGGCACTGGCTGCAGTTGCCGGTAATCTGTTTGTGCAGCGAGTCGGTGGGCGATTTATGGCACGTCTGGCACTGATCCCGCGTCGCCTTCTGCAACAAGGCATGGTTGAAATGCCCTTGCGAGTGGAAGCGTTTCACGCCGGAGTGGTCACTATGACAAGCCACGCAATCCTGACTGGTCAGCTTCTGGTGGAAAGGCACAGAGGTAAGCGGCTTCAAGATGGGCTGGCCTCTGGTCGTCAGACGACCGATCTCGACGGGCTTGTGGCAGGTAAGGCAACGCTCTGAGGCCGCCCCTCTGAGTGGCGCGTGGCAGGCAAAGCAATCGGCTTCCAATTGCTTGTGGCCGGGAATCAGCTTGCCCGGCGCCACCATCAGGTGCGGATAGACGAAAACCAGAACCGTCAGCACGATCAGGTTGACGGCCAGGAGAATCTTGACGATTCGGCTCATATCCAGCCCCAGAACAGGAAGATACTGATGATGTGGCCCAGGGATAGCGCCGCAAAAACCATGAAAATCGGAATGTGTACCTTGCGCCATTGGGTCATGGCATCGAGTGTCACCGCATCCCAGAACACCGCCTGCTCCACCTCTGATCGTGGCAGGCCGCGTAACTGGAAGTGCTCGCGCTGGCCCTGCACATGGCGGCGCGAGCGATCCAGCAACAGCTTGCCGACCATTCCGCTCACCACATTTACCCCCATGGCCAGCGTGGCCAGCCAGGGCAGGATGGCGTTGAAATGTATGCCGGCATGGATGAGCACCATCAGAGAACCTAGCCAAGTACCGAACTCATGCAATTTCAGCAGTGATTTCGGATTTCCCGTTGTGATGTATTTGCGCTTGCGCAACGAATAGCTCAGTGAGCCGATGATCAGGGTTATTCCTGGTATGCCCAGGTAGCGGCCGACCCATACGAGATTCAGCCGATGCAGGAGATAGTCGCCAGCCAGGGTGGCCGCAACCAGCAGGCCGAGCAGAAGGGTGAAGGGCAGGATATGTTGGCGCCAGAGCGAGGTCGTCATTTATGCCTCCAGGGTCACACTAGTCTTGGGCGAGCAGACGCAAAGCAGGCAGGAGCCCGGCTCTGGATCGTAATCCGGTGACTGACGGTAGGACACCTCGCCCTTCCGGATCGTCGTCTGACAGGTGCCGCAGCCACCGGCACGGCAGCCGGAATTGACGGCAATGCCATTGGCCTCGGCAAATTCCAGCAGGTTACCGGCGCCAGGTTGCCACGGCAGTTGCTTACCGGATTGGGTGAAAGTCACCACGATGTCGCTCTCAGCCGCCTCGGTCGGCGAGAGGGTGGTCGTTCCAGAATGTTTGCGTTTGATCGACGCCGGTCCGAATGCCTCGAAGTGGATGCGCGCATCCGGCACACCCCAATCATCAAGGGCCGGTACCAGGCTTTCCATCATCGCTGTCGGTCCGCAAATGTAAAAGTGGTAGGGCTTGAGCGGCAGTTGTATCCGCAGCAGACCGACATCGATGCGGCCACGGTGGTGGTAATCGATTCCGATAACCTCTTCTGGCGGCGGATCGCTGCAGCACACCCGCAAATGAAAATTCGGATGTGTGGCCGCCAGGGAATCGAGGTGCGGCCTCATCACCAGTTCCCGGCCATGGCGCACAGCATAGAACAGCCAGATTTCGCGCTCGGGCTGTTCGGCCAGGCACCAGTTCAGCATGCTCAGCATAGGCGTGATGCCGATGCCGCCAGCGATCAACACCACCGGGGCAGTGCTACGGTCAATATGGAAATGCCCGGAAGGCGCGCGCACCTGCAACTGACTGCCGACCGCGACGTGATCGTGAAAGTAATTGGAGGAACGGCCTGGCGGATAGCCGCTGCCTGGTGGCGATGGCGTCCGCTTGATCGACACGCGGTAGTAATCGGATCGAGGCGCATCCGACAATGAGTAGCAACGGATGATTTGTTCGCTCTCTCCTGTCGGCGTCGGAATATCCAGCCTAAAGGTCAGAAACTGCCCCGGCATGAAGGGGGGCAACGGCTGCCCGTCCATAGGGACGAGATAAAAGGAGCAGGCAGACTGCGCGGCATCCTCGGCCATCTTGCGTTCGACCCGAAAGGTTCGGAAGCCTGCCCAGGCAGTGGCCGTTTCCACCGCGGCAGGCCGCACAAGTCGAGTCACAGGCAGGTCCGACGCCCTGTTGCGCAAGGCCTGGTAATCCAACCAATGGCGCCAGAAACCAATGCCGAGATAGATCGCCAGTTGCAGCACGATTCCCAGCACGATCCAAAGCAACAGAGTGAGTGAGGCCACGTCTCTAAGCCCCCAAGGAAGAACCCGATACCGTCATCGGGATAACTATCACGCTTGTAATACGGGCAGGCTGCCTAAGCACTTTGGTTCCTTCGTCTTACCAGATGCGGGGAGTCTGGATACTCAAGGTTAAATAGGCCTTAACAACTTTTTATCGGAATGGTGGAAGGAGGGCGCCAATATTGCCGCGGCTCCCTTGGGGAGCGGATCGCTTTGCCGGCGCCGGGTGGCGTGGATGTGATGAGGGAGAGGGGGCACTGGTGTACCTGTTTGTAAATGGCAACCTGGTATTACGTAGCGGTCGCTTTCCCATGGTCCACCCTTCAATCGCCCCCACGCGGCAGGGTCAACGTGGCGCGCAGGCCGCCCTCGGGGCGGTTGGCGAGGGTGACGTCGCCGCCGTGGGCACGGGCGAGGTTGCGAGCGATGGCGAGGCCCAAGCCGGTGCCGCCGGTGGCTCGGTTGCGTGAGGTTTCGCCACGGCGGAAGGGTTCAAACAGGCGTTCCAGTTCGCTTTCGGCGATGCCAGGGCCGCTGTCGTCGATGTGCAGGGTGAGGGTTTTCACACTGTCTTCCACCGTGATGTGCGCGCCGCCGCCGGTATTTCCGCCATAACGCACGGCGTTGTCGAGCAGATTGGCGAGGCAGCGTTTCAATGCTTGCGGTCGCGCCAGCAGTGGGCCGCGAGCTTCACCGCGTAGATCCACTGAATTGCCCAGCGCCCGCATGTCGTCGCGCAGGGTGGAGAGCAGGGCGTTGATGTCCAGCAACACGCCGCTTTCCTGGCGCGATTCGCCGCGCAGGAAGTCCAGGGTGGCGGCGATCATGGTTTCCATGTCGTCCAGATCGTGCAGAAATTTCTTGCGCTGGGTCGCATCCGCCAGCATTTCACTGCGTAGCTTAAGGCGGGTGATGGGCGTTTTCAGATCGTGCGAGATGGCGGCGAGGATGCGCAGACGGTCGTTGAGATAGCTGGCCAGACGGCTCTGCATGGTGTTGAAGGCATGCGCGGCCTGGCGCACTTCGCGCGGGCCGGTTTCCGCCAGGGGGGCGCCCCCCAGGTCGCGGCCCAGCGCGTCCGCCGCTTGCGCCAGTCGCCGCAGGGGATGGACCGCCCAACGCAGCGCCAGCAGCGCGAGCGCGGCGATGGCCAAAAAGTAGCCGGTCAGCAAGGGCAGATGGCGGCTCGGGGCGAGGGCGCTGTCGTTCGGATAGTGGTGCGCGGCGATGACCACCTGGCCATCGCCCAGGGTGAAGGAAACCCGCGCGGAGGTCGGCAGGTCGCCGCTGTCCTCTCCGAACTCACCCGCCACTCTGACCTGGCGACGCGGCCCCAGGGTTTCCCGCAGGCGCGCCTGCAACTGGCTCAGCGAGCCCGCCGGTGTCTCCGGCAGAACCTCCGCCGCCAGGCTGAACGTGATGCGCGGCGAATTCAGTACCCGCAACAGGTCCTGCCGCTCGGCCCTCGGGGTGCGTTCCAGTTTGTCCGCCACCAGACTCAAACGCTGTATCAGCGGGCCGGCGATCAGATGCGATACGACGCGTTCCCTTTCCTCCTGATACAGGCGGTCGGCGATCCATTGCGCGGCGAGCAGGCAGAGCAGCAGCACGGTTGCCACGCGCAGGGTGATGGAGTCGAAGCGCTTCATGTCTTCTCCACCGCGACCGCCAGCACATAGCCTTCGTTGCGCACGGTCTTGATCAGGCGCGGTTCGCGCGCGTCGTCGTCGAGCTTGCGGCGCAGGCGGCCGATCTGGACGTCGATGGCGCGGTCGAATGCGCTGGCTTCACGCCCTTGCGTCAGTTCCAGCAACTGGTCGCGCGATAGCACCCGATTCGGATGTTCGACGAAGACGCGCAGGATTTTGTACTCGACGCCGGAGAGATCCACCACCACGCCATCCGGCGACAGCAACTGCCTTGTTTGCGTGTCCAGGCTCCATTGGGCGAAACGGAAACGGCGCACATCCTCGCCGGCCAGGTTTTCCGGCAGGCTCTCGGCGCGGCGCAGGATGCTCTTGATGCGCGCGAGCAGTTCGCGCGGGTTGAACGGCTTGGCGAGGTAGTCGTCGGCGCCCATTTCCAGGCCGACGATACGGTCGATCTCGTCGCCGCGCGCGGTCAGCATCAGGATGGGAATACGGCTCTGCGCGCGCAGGTGGCGGCACAGGGAAAGTCCATCCTCGCCGGGCAGCATGATGTCGAGTATCACCAGGTCGAAGCGGGCGGCATCCATGGCTCGCCGCATCTCGCGCCCGTCGCCCACGGTGGTGATGCGAAAGCCGGCCTGGCCGAGATAGTCGCGCAGGAGTTCGCGCAACTCGGGATCGTCGTCCACCAGCAGGAGATGCTCTTGTTTCATGGCCCGTTTTTCCGATTTGATTTTGCCAATTCGATGTGGCGATTATTTTCCCGCTCAGGCGCCATTCCTTGGGCAAATTGTAAATTCAGGTAACAAATCGCATCTTTTGCGTGGAGGCTTACAAAACGGCGTTTTCACGAAATGCTCCGGTTACACCCGTCTGCTGCAATGGAATCGTCGCTGATAAGCGATCACACGCAGATTCACCTCAACAAGGAGACGATCATGTTGAAACGCACTTTCACACTATCCGTATTGACCGGCGCACTGGCGCTTTCCATCGGCCTGGCCCTGGCGGCGGACCCCGCGGGCACGCCACAACCCACGAAACAACAGGTCTACGGCAGTCAGTTGATGTCACCACAGGAACGCGCCGCGCACCGCGCCAAGATGCGCGCGGCGAAGACAGCCGAGGAAAAAGCGCAAGTTCGCGCGGAAGAACACGCGCGCCTGAAGGAACGCGCCGACCAGCAAGGTCTGGCCATGCCCGACAATCCGCCCACGATGGGCGGCGGCATGGGGCCGGTAGGCGGTCGTGGCGGCGGCATGGGCCCGGGTGGCGGACGTAACCGCTGAGAACAGTCGGACGTCGGGTAGCGGCCACAGCCGCTACCCGATGATTGACAGATAGACCGCCATGTTGGATCACATGGGCACGAGCGCGCTCACCACATCCTACGAGCTACCCGACGTTCAATTGGTAAACAGCCATGTTGAAACACAAGGACACATCCTACGAACTACTGAATGGTCATTGCCTTGTCTCGGTGTTTAGACTTGGTTTAAGACTCCTTTAATATGGCGGGTTCAGCCTGTCACCACCTCACCTGCTCATACTCCCCCATGCGACTCAGCCTACTTCTGTTGTTCCCCCTTGTCGTTCACGCCTCCCCGATCAAACTGACCCCCATCCAGGTGAAATCCCTGGGTATACAAACCGCGTCGCTGACTCGGCATGCCGGCAGCCTGTCGACGGGGATGCCCGCGACCGTGGTGATCCCGGATGGACAAACTCGGGTGGTGGCCGCGCCGCTGGCCGGTCTGGTGCTGGAAACGCGGGCGGCGGAGGGCGAGCCGGTGCGGCGCGGGCAGGTGTTGGTGCGTCTGTCCAGCCCGGAATTGATAGGTCTGCAAGGCGGGTTGGCGCAGGCGGCTACCTCCGTTGACCTGGCGAGGGACAGCGCGCGCCGCGATGAAGGCTTGTTGCGCGAGGGCATTATTTCCGAGTCGCGTGCTCGCGCCAGCGCGGCGGCTTTGGCACAGGCAAAGGCGGCGTTGAACGCGCAGCGCGCGGCCTTGCGCGCCCAGGGCTTGAATGACACGGCCATCGCCCGCGCCGAGCGCGGTGAGGGTTTCGCCAGTGAAATCGCGCTCGGCGCGCCGATCAGCGGCGTGGTGATGGCGCGTCAGGTGACTCCAGGCAGCCGTGTCGAAGCGGCCACGGCGCTGTACACCATCGCCAGCCTGAACCCGCTCTGGATCGAGATCGACGCTCCCGCCGACGTGGCGGCGCGGGTGAATGTGGGGATGAAGGTGGATCTGCCGGGGCGGCATTTGCGAGGGGCCGTGTTGCGTGTGCTGCCGGCGGCCGGGGCGGCGCAGACGGTGCGCATCCGCGCCCGCCTGGATAATGTGAATACCGGCCCGGACGCCGCCTTGCGCGCCGGACAGAGTGTTTCGGCGCGTATCGAGGGGCTAGGCGGTGGCCAGGAGTGGCGCGTGCCGGTCAAGGCGGTGGCGCGTGAAGCCGGCAAGAGCTATGTGTTCGTGCGCCGCCCCGAGGGCTTCGAGGCGCGTCAGGTCACGGTGCTGTCGCAGTCCGCCAACACGGTATCGCTGGAGGGAGAGTTCAAGGATGGCGAATTGGTGGCGGTGGGTGGCATCGCCGCGCTGAAATCGGTCTGGCTGGGAGCGGTCGATGCGAAATAACCGGCGTGACATGAGCAAGGCCACCCCCCTTTCCCAAAGGGGGGCAGGGGGGATTTGTCGTGGCATCGCGCCGTGCATGCGTTGCGAAATCCCCCCCGGCCCCCCTTTGATAAAGGGGGGGGCTATCCATGCTGAATAAGCTCGCCGAGTTCGCCCTCACCCAGCGCCTGCTCACCCTGTTGTTCACGCTGCTGCTGGTGGCGGCGGGGGTGCAGGCCTGGCGCGAGATTCCCATCGATGCCTTTCCCGATGTCTCCACCACCCAGGTCAAGCTGATTCTGAAAGCGCCCGGCATGACGCCGGAGGAAGTGGAGGCGCGCATCGTCGCGCCGATCGAAACCGAGATGCTGGGCATCCCGAAACAGCGATTGCTGCGTTCGGTGGCGAAGTACGCGCTGACCGACATCACCATCGATTTCGAGGACGGCACCGACATTTACTGGGCGCGGCAACAGGTGGCGGAGCGTCTGAGCGCGGCGATGGACGCCCTGCCGGCCGGCATTTCCGGCGGCCTGGCGCCGATCACCACGCCGCTGTCGGAAATGTTCATGTTCACCGTGGAAGGCCCGCTGCCGCTGGACGAGCGACGCGCCCTCCTGGATTGGGTGATACGGCCGCGGTTGCGTACCCTGGCGGGAGTGGCCGATGTGAACTCGCTCGGCGGCTTCGCGCGCACTTTCGAGGTGGCGCCGGACAACGCGGCGATGAGCGCGCGTGGCGTCACCCTGCCGGAACTGATGGCGGCGCTGGAAACCAATCTGAAGAATGACGGCGCCGGACGTCTGGCCGAAGGCGAGGAAGTCTGGGTGGTGCGCATCGAAGGCGCGGTGAAGTCACTGGACGACATCGCGGCCATCGTCGTGAAAAGGGCGGGGGGGGTGCCGGTACGGGTGGCGGATATCGCCCATGTGCGCCTGTCCAGCCTCACCCGCTATGGCGGCGTCACCAAGAATGGCCAGGGCGAGGCGGTGGAAGGCCTGGTCCTGGGCTTGAGGGGTGCCAATGCCCAGAAAGTGGTGGCGCTGGTGAAACAGCGCCTGAAGGAAATCGCGCCCGGCTTGCCGCGCGGCGTGACGGTGGTGCCGTTCTATGACCGCTCCAGCCTGGTCGAGCGCGCCATCGGCACGGTGTCGCATGCGCTCATGGAAGCCGTGGTGCTGGTGCTGATCCTCTTGTTCCTGTTCCTCGGCAACGTTCGCGCCGCGCTCACCGTGGCCGTGGTGCTGCCGCTCTCTGCCTTGGCGGCGTTCTGGCTGATGCGCCGTTTCGGCCTTTCCGCCAATCTGATGAGCCTGGGCGGCCTCGCCATCGCCATCGGCCTGCTGGTGGACGCGGCGGTGGTGGTGGTGGAAAACATCGTCACGCGGCTGTCTCACCCCAGTGGGGCGCCCAAATTGCACGAGGTCTATCGCGCCGTGAGGGAAGTTTCCGCGCCGACGACGGCCGGCGTGCTGATCATCCTGATCGTGTTTCTGCCCTTGCTCAGCCTGGAAGGGCTGGAAGGCAAGCTGTTCATCCCGGTGGCGCTGACCATCGTGTTCGCTCTCGGCGCGGCGCTGCTGCTCTCGCTGACTGTTGTGCCCGCCCTGGGGGCTTTGATCATCAAGGAAGGCGCGCATGAGGAACCCTGGCTGATGCGGCAACTGGAGCGCGCCTACCGGCCGCTGCTGGATTGGGCCCTGGGCCACGTCCGCCTGGTCATGGCCGGTGCCCTGGCCTTGCTGCTGGCGGCGGCGGCGATCTATCCGTTCATCGGCAAATCCTTCATGCCGACGCTGGACGAGGGCGACCTGCTGATCCAACTGGAGAAACTGCCCTCGATCAGCCTGGAAGCCAGCCTGGAACTCGATACCCGGGTGCAGCAAGCGCTGATGGCGCGGGTTCCGGAAATCAAGGGCGTGGTGGCGCGCGCCGGGTCCGACGAACTCGGCCTCGATCCGATGAGCCTGAACCAGACCGACACTTTTCTGGTGCTGAAACCGAAGGAAGCCTGGCGCAAGCCCGACAAGGAATGGCTGACGGAGGAAATTCGCAAGGTGATGGCGGATTTCCCCGGCATCACTTTCGGCTTCACCCAGCCCATCGACATGCGCGTTTCGGAGATGCTCACGGGTTCACGCGGCGACCTGGCGGTGAAGGTGTTCGGTCCCGACCTGTCCACCCTCAACCGCCTCGCCGGCGAGATCGAAACCCTGCTGGGCGGCATCGCCGGTTCCCAGGATGTGTTCTCGGTGAAGAACGACGGCGTGCAGTATTTCCGCGTGGAAATCGACCGTCTGGCGCTGGGCCGTTATGGCCTCACGGCGGATGAGGTGTCCGATTTCCTCAAGGCGCATCTGGAAGGCGTCAAGCTCGGCGTGGTGCAGGAAGGCGTGCGCCGCACGCCGCTGGTGGTGCGCGCCGGTGAAAATGTGCGCGCCTCGCCTGCCCTGTTCGAACGCCTGCGCATTCCCACGGCGGACGGCCTCGCCGTTCCCCTGGCCGAAGTGGCGCACCTGGTGCGCGCCACCGGCCCGGTGGCGGTGAACCGGGAAAACGGCGCGCGCTATGTGGTGATCCAGAGCAATGTGGCCGGGCGCGATCTGGTCGGCTTCGTCGAGGACGTGAAGCGCGGTGTGGCCGCCAAGGTGCGTCTGCCGCAGGGCTACGGCGTGGTCTATGGCGGCCAGTTCGAGAACCAGCAACGCGCGGCCATGCGCCTGGCGGTGGTGGTGCCGGTGGCGCTGGGGCTGATCTTCCTGTTGCTGTTCGCCACCTTCCGCTCCTGGCGCGAGGCCGCGTTGATCATGGCCAACGCCCCCTTCGCCCTGGTCGGCGGGGTGATGGCGCTGGGCTTGACCGGCGAATACCTGTCGGTGCCGGCCTCGGTGGGTTTCATCGCCCTGCTCGGCATCGCGGTCTTGAACGGCGTGGTGCTGGTGTCGTACTTCAACCAGTTGCGCGACCAGGGTATGGCCGCCGCCGGCGTGGTGCGCGAGGGCTCCCTGCGCCGCCTGCGTCCGGTGATGATGACCGCCAGCATCACCGCCTTCGGCCTGTTGCCCCTGCTTGCTTCCAGCGGCCCCGGTTCAGAAATTCAGAAGCCGCTTGCCATCGTGGTCATGGGGGGCCTGTTCACCTCCACCGCGCTGACCTTGCTGGTGTTGCCGGTGCTGTATCGGCGTTTCATCCTGGGAGAAAAAAATGAAAACGAATCGTAGGTCAGGTTGCCAGAGGCTATCTGACGTTTGTGTATCTGATTTGAGTGTGGGTCGTCAGGTAGTCGCCACGCGCCAACCTGACCTACTCGCCGCATCGAGGTATTCCGCATGAACCTGACCCAACTGACTCTGGTAGCCCCGGCCAACCTGGAAGAAATCCTGGCCGAATATCTGCTGGCGCACCCGGAATGGGGCGGGGCCTTCACCCTGCTGCACGCCGAAGGGCGCGGTAGCCGCGAGCATGAACTGACGCCACAGGAACAGGTGCGTGGGCGTGTCGCCCGCACCAAATTCAAGATCGTGCTGGAAGCGGATGCCGCCGGCCGTCTGCTGGATGAATTGAAACGCGCGTTCCCCAAGCGGGACGTGGCCTACTGGCTGACGCCGGTGACTGAATTCGGGAGATTGGGATGAAACTGTTTGTTAACCCCCCTTTACCAAAGGGGAGCAAGGAGCGTGGCTTCCCCCTTTTTCAAAGGGGGATTGAGGGGGATTTAGCGACGTTTGCCTGTGCATCCGTCTCAGAAATCCCCCCTAGCCCCCCTTTGATAAAGGGGGGAACCACCACACCAACCGCATCACCAGGTAACGCGAAAAGTGCCTTTGGTAAAGGAGGAAGTGGTTGGGTTGCCATCCTGTTCGCGCTGAGTGGCCTAGCCCATGCCGCCCCCGATCTCACCCCTCCCTCCGACCTTCCCCCCGAGGCCGCCGCCTACGCCGCTTTGGAGGCGTATCCAGGCGTGCTGGCCGCGCGGGCGCGGGTGTCCGCCGCGCTGGCCGAGGGGCGCCGCCTCAACGCCGGAGAACACGAATACCAGGCGCGAGCCGGCTATAGCCGGCGACGTGAAACAGGTGTCGGCAACACGAACGACTGGGAAATAGGCATAGAGCGTGGCCTGCGCCTGCCCGGCAAAGCCAAACTGGACGGCGAGATAGGCGCCACGCTGGCCGACGAGGCCGAGGAGCGGGTGGGGGATGCTCGCCACGAAGCCGCGCGTGACCTGCTCGCCACCTGGTACGCCGCCCTGCGTGGCCAGAGTGATGCCCTGGCCTGGCGCGAGCAGGCCGTCTTGCTGCGGCAGCAGCGCGAAGTGGTGGAAAAACGCATCCAGGCGGGTGATGCCGCCGCGATGGAACGCTCCCAGGCGGAAGCCGCGTTGCGCCAGGCGGAGGCGGAAGCCCGCCGCGCCGAGATGGTCGCAGCGGAAGCCGCGGCCGGCTTGTCCGCCCGTTTTCCCGAACTGCCGACGCCATCGCTCGCCAATATGCCGCGGCCCGGCAGTTTGCCGACGCTGGCCGGTAGCGCGAACGAATGGGCGAACGCGGCGTTGGAACACAACCACGAACTCGCCATCCTGCAAAAGGAAAGCGAGCGCATGCGCATTCTGACCCGGCGGCAGAAGGCCGATCTCACCCCGGATCCGACCCTGGGCCTGCACTATTTCCGCGAGCGCAGCGGCCAGGACAACCTCCTGGGAGTCAGCATCACCATGCCCCTGCCCGGTGAAAACCGCCGCGCGCGAGTGGACGTGAGCAGCGAGGAATCTCGCGCGCTGGCACAGATGGAAGCCGCCGCGAAAGCGCGCATCGAAGGTGAGATCCGCATCCTCCACGCGCGCCTGCAAGGCACCTTGAACCGGCTGGCGTCTCTGGAGGAAATGGCGGGGCAACTCGATAGCTATGCCGCTCTGGCCTGGCGCGCCTACCAGATGGGCGAAACCCCGCTCTGGGAAGCGCTCAATGCGCGCAAGAGCGCGCGTGACGCCCGCCGCGAGACCACCCTGTCACGTCTCGACGTGCATGAAGCCGCCGCGCGCCTGCTGTTGGATAGTCACAGGCTGTGGCCGATGGCGGAGAAGGAGACGCATCACTGAGTAGCGACGGTGTTGTCTTTTAGTAGTCAGTCATGTTGAAACGCGTGAACACAAGCGTGCCCCAACCGGACGTAGGGCATGGTGAGCGCGGCGAACCGCACCATGCAATGTGACCGTGGTTGATGCGGTTCGCCTCGCTCATCACATCTTCATGGCGAGCAACTTAGCTCAGCAATCCCCGATACAACCCTTCGTATTTCCGCGCGCTATTCTCCCAACTGAAATCGCGTTTCATGCCGGCGCGCATCATGCGTTGCCAGGTTTTCGCGTCGGCGTAGGCGTGCAGGGCGCGGTCGACGGCCAACCAAAGGGCGTGCGGCGTGGGTTCGTGAAAGACGAAGCCGGTGACGCCATCTTCCACGGTGTCCCGCAGGCCTCCGGTGGCATGGACGATGGGCACCGTGCCGTAGCGCAGGCTGTAAAGCTGGTTGAGGCCGCAGGGCTCGAAGCGTGAGGGCATCAGGAAGATGTCGGACCCGGCCTCGATGCGGTGCGACAGGCCTTCGTCGTAGCCGATCACCGCCGCGACCCGGCCCGGGTGTTGTGCGCCGAGATCGCGGAACGCGGCTTCCAGGGCTTTCTCGCCGGTACCCAGAAGGGCGATCTGTCCGCCCCGGTGCAGGATGCCATCGGCCACCGCGAGGATCAGATCGAGGCCTTTCTGCTGCGCCAGGCGGGCGATGATCCCGAATAGCGGAGTGTCCATACCGGGTTCCAGGTTGATGTCCTGCTGTAGTTTGAGCTTGCAGTCTTTCTTCCCCACGAGCGAGCGCGCGGAAAACTTGCACGGTAGGTAGTGATCGGATGTGGGATTCCATTCACCGCTGTCGATGCCGTTGAGAATGCCAACCAGATCATCGCCGCGCGAGGTCAGTAGCCCCTGCATGCCCATGCCCAGCGCGGGCTGGCGGATTTCTTCGGCATAGGTCGGCGAGACCGTGGTGAGGCGAGTGGCGTAATAGAGGCCGGCCTTGAGGAAGGAAAGATTGCCGTAATACTCGACGCCTTCGACCGCGAAACTTTCCGCCGGCAGTCCCACCGTGATCATCTCGGCGGGCGGAAAAATGCCCTGATAGGCCAGGTTGTGCACGGTCATGATGCTGGGCGTCTTTTCCCCGGCAAGGCGCAAATAAGCCGGGGCCAGGCCGGTTTGCCAGTCGTTGCAATGGAGCACGTCCGGGCGCCAGGCCAGTGGCGAGTCGCTGGAGGCGAGGAGGGCGGCAGCCTTGGAAAACACGGCAAAACGCAGGACGTTATCAACGTGGTCATGGCCCGCCACGTCCTGATAAGGGCCGCCAGGGCGTTGAAACAATTCCGGGGCGTCGAGAATGTAGAGGGGCACCCCGTTGTCGGGCATGGCGGCTTCCAGCAGGGTGGCCACGGTGTTGTTCGGCAGTCCGTTCAGCGCGCATACGGGTTTGGCGTCCTTCACGCCGGCCAGCACGGCCGGGTAACCGGGAAGCAACAGGCGGCAGTCGAGACCGATCGCGCGCAAGGCGACGGGGAGCGCGCCGGATACATCGGCCAGCCCGCCGGTCTTGATCAATGGCCTGGCTTCGGAGGTGGCGAACAGGATGCGCATGGAATGTCCTTGAGTAGTACTAAAGAAATAATTCGCTATCCCGATAACCCTACCGTAAAGCGTTGCCCGCTTGAAGCCACCGTGGCGATTGACCGTGATCAAAAAGGAAATATATGCGCAACAACCAGCCTGTCACCCAGCGCGAGTACCGGTTGCGGGAGAACGCGGTCATCATCAGTTGGACCGATGCCAAGGGCAACATTACTTTTGCCAACGATGATTTCGTGGAGACCTCCGGGTTTGCCCGCGAGGAGTTGATCGGCCAGCCACAGAACATCGTGCGCCACCCCGACATGCCGGCGGAGGCCTTCCGCGATCTCTGGGCCACCATCAAGGCGGGTGATCCCTGGGTAGGGTTGGTCAAGAACCGGCGCAAGGATGGTGACCATTATTGGGTCAAAGCGACGGCGACGCCGACTCCGGATGGTGGCTTCATGTCGGTACGGACCACGCCGTCGCGAGAGGAAGTACAGGCCGCCGAGACGCTGTACCAACACTTGCGCGACAACCCGGGTCTGCGCCTGGAAGGCGGCAAGCCGGCACTGGGCCTGGGGGGGCGTCTGCTGCGCCGCTTCATGGACCTCAACCTGTCGAGCAAACTGTGGCTGTCCACCTTGTCGTCGATTTTGGCCATCCTGCTTTGCGCGGGCCTGGGCTGGAGCGCGATCGAGGAGGCGCGTGGCTTGTTGAAATGTGTCGACCCCGGCAAGGCACAACAATTGCAGGCCTCCCTGGATAACTTGGGCCTGGTTCTCGGCCTCGTGGCGACCGCGGCACTCGTGCTCTGGCCCGCGATCGCTTTCGTGGTGGTGCGTTCCTTCACCGGGCCGTTGCGCAACGCGGTGCGCGCGGCGCGCGGCATCGCCGCCTTCGATCTGTCGAAACCGGCGCCGTTGGCCGGTCATGACGAGGTGGGCGAACTGCTCGCGCAGTTCGCCATCATGCGCAACAACCTGCTTGGCAATGCCGCGTTGATCAAGCAGAGCACCCGCAAGCTCGATAGCGCCGCGCACGACCTGACCGCATCCAGCGGCCTCAGCGCGCGGGCGGCGATGAGCCAGTCCGAGGCCGCTTCCGGCATGGCGTCGGCGGTGGAACAGTTGTCGGTGTCGATCGACCAGGTTGGCGACCACGCGCGCGAAGCCAGCGACGTTTCCCGTGAATCGGGCGACTTGTCGCGCGAAGGCGGCGGCGTCATCCATTCCGCCGCCAACGAGATCGGCCACATCGCCGAAGCGGTGCAGGGCTCGGCGAAGACCATCCGCGAACTGGAGGGCTATTCGGCCGAGATTTCCGCCATCGTCGGCGTCATCAAGGAGATCGCCGACCAGACCAACCTGCTGGCGCTCAACGCGGCTATCGAGGCCGCGCGCGCGGGCGAGCAGGGACGCGGCTTCGCCGTGGTGGCGGACGAGGTGCGCAAACTGGCCGAGCGCACCGCCAATTCCACGCAGCAGATCACCGGCATGATCGACAAGGTACAAATCGGCGCTCGCCGCGCGGTGGACGAGATGGAGGCCAGCGTGAAGCGGGTTTCCGACGGCGTCGAGCTGGCGCACCAGGCCGGTAATTCGATTTCCAGCATCCAGTCCGCCTCCGCGCGGGTGATGCAGGCGGTGGCGGACATCGATCACGCGCTCAAGGAACAGGGCATCGCGGCGCGCGAAATCGCCCAGAACGTCGAGCGGGTGGCGCAGATGACCGAACATGGCAGCCACGCCAGTCGCCAGGCCTCCGGTGTGGCGGAGGATGTGGTGCGGCTATCCGGGGAACTGAAACGCCTGGCCGATCTGTTCAAGATTTGAGCGGGAGGCGGATACAGCCTCCCCGGCCGGATCAGAGTTCGTCGAGGATGTGCTTGCGCAGGGCCTTGTATTCCTCGTCGCTGATCAGAGCCTTTTTGCGTAGGGTCTCGATGCGCTCCAGGCGTTCCGTGTATTTGTCGTCGGCGGCTGCGGCCAGGCTAGGCGGGCGGTAGCCCGGGTCGCATTTGAGCTTGGCATGCACGTCCCTGGCCAGTACCGCGTCGTTGACTTCGACGGAGTACGGCTCGCAGCCCGGCTTCTTGAACGACAACTTGCCGTAATAGCGATAGGACATGCCGACGAAACCGGAGCGAAAGTGCGCTCCCGGGGATATTTCCAGCGGCGTCGCGCCAAGTTCGTTGCCATCGGCGTAGGCCGTGGCGCCGGCGGGATCGGACGCGAGCCTGATGCGATCGGATTTCTCGCTGACGATCATGCCGCCGCAACCGCCCAGCAGGATTGCCGCCAGCCCCACCGAGACCAGCGCTATAAGTCGTGTTTTCATGTGTTGTCTTCTCGGTTCATCGCGATGGGTAGCGCGGTAATTGGGGGGAGAAAAAAAAGCCCCGCCGCGCGAGCGGGCGGGGCAAGGCACCCTGATAGGAGTGTCGTTGCTCAGAAAATCGCGGTCAGTTGCACGCCGACCTTGTCACCCACGCCATCCAGGTTGTAGTTCGGGGTGGCGGCTCCCGCGGAGGTGCAAGGCGCCCGGCCAGAGTCGCACTTGAAGTCGCGCATCTCGTAGTTGACGGTCAGTCGGGTCTTGGGATTGAAGTGGTACTGCACGCCCAGCGTCCATTTATCGAAGGTGTGCTGGTTCGCGCGATCCGTATTGCGGGTCATGGTGTCGAAGCGGGCATCCAGTTCCCACTTGGTGTTGGGGATATACCAGCCGCCTTCCACATACCAGCCGTTGGCCTTGGCATCGGCGCCGTTGCCGTCAACCACGCGGGTGAAGTAGTAGTTGGGCTTGTCCGGGCCCTCGAAGATCATGCCATCGGCCGTGATGTACTCGGCGGTGACCCGGAACGGCTTGTCCATGTATTTCACTCCCAGGCCGGCGCGATCCCGCTTGTACGTTTTCAGGTTGGCGGTGAGGTCATCCGTGATGTCGAGCAGGCGCTCACCCCACTGGCCCCAGGCAAAGAACTTCAGGCCTTCCGCCTTGGCGCCTTTGCCGCCGAGTTTCTTCTCGCCAGACACATAGAGGTACTTGTCGAATTTGCCGTCGCTATTCTTGAACTCGACGCCACTGCCGTTGCCGATCATCGCGGCATAAGACAGCTCCCAGTCATTGCCCATGTCGAAGGCGTCGAACACCTGGACACCCACATCGCGGAAAGCGCCGACCGGCGTTGAGAATGCATCCAGGCCGCTGTAGCCGCTGGTGCCGGTGACATTGCCTTGCAGTTGGGCTTGCGTCATGGCGGCCACGTTGCCTGTATTCGTAATGTTTGAAACGCCGGTCGAATTGGTGAAAGAGCGGTTCGGGAAACGCTCGTTGAGCAGCGCGTTGCTTGCTTCGGTGAAGTTGATGTAGTCGAACACATGGATGGCCTGCAAGCCTTCCTCGGCGCCGGGAGTTTTGAACAGGCCGGCGCGTATGCGCGCGCCGGGAATGGTGTTCAGGGTAATGCTGGCGTCGGTCATCTTGGCGAAGGTGTTGGTGCCTTTGGTGATGCCGTTGTTGCCCATCTCCAGCAACGCAAAATAGTTGATTCTGCCGTCCAGCGGAAAGCCGGTGCCGCGCGCGCCGATCCGCGCCCGGTTGATGTTGAAGCCGGCTTGCGAGTCCAGATCGGGGCCGAGCAGTTTCGGGGGAACATAGGCGCCTGCGGCATTGGCGTCGCTGAAGTCCTTCGCGTACTGGGCCTGGATAAAGCCCCAGACTTCCGCGCGGGCCGAAGCACCTTCCGGTTCGGTCCCTTGCAACATCAGCCAGTTGGCGGCCATCGCCGAACCGGCGGTGCCCATCAGGGCAAAGGCGCAGGCGGCGCCGAGAACAGTACGTTTGAACAGTTTCTTGCCTTGCATTTCCATTCCTCCTTGAGCGGAATCCAACAGGATCAATTCAGGGTCGATCGCCCTGAAAGTCGTTAAAGCCGTGTGCTGTGTTGATCAGGGTTTGACGTAGATGTAGCCGCGCTTGACCAGCTCGCCGATGCGCACGATGCCGCCGGGCACCACCTTGGCGACGGGGTTCAACTTGGGTTCTTCACCGAGCTGCTTGGCCATGCCCTTCAGGGTGTTGCCGCAGGCGGTGAAGCGCACCCCGCTCTGGGACAGGGCGTCCAGGCGTTGGGCATTGACGTTATTGGCGAACATCAGGCGCAGGCCGGGGCCATAGGCCACGATCTCGACCTCCACCGCGCCCGGCGGATACGCCTCCAGGAGGTTCGCGGCGTTGTTCAGGATCAGTTCCTGCTTGGAAGGGTCCATGTCGCTGATGTGCAGGACGTACTTGTAGTCCGCCATGCTTAGATCAGCCGCGAGAACGGCGGCGGGGCTGGTGATGAACAGCAGGGAGGCGAAGGCCAGGGCCAGGGTGCGAAGCGAGCGAAACATCGGGAATCTCCAGCGGGTTGTAAATCGTGAAATTGCGTTGTTTCCCGGTGCCCAGGGCGTGCGGCGGGCAAGCCGATGCCCTGACGGCTATCGTCAAAAAAATGAACATCGGGGGAGGCGGGCGACGAGGGGAAGGACTTCCTCATCGTCTTGATCAACCTCCGGTCAGGGCCGGAGGTTGATCGGAGGCGGAACTGTCTGAGGCTTGTGAGCTAGCTCAGGGTTTCAGGTAGACGTAGCCTTCTCTGGCCTGGAGCTTGCCGATTTCGGCGACGCCGGAGGGCACCACCTGGGCTTCCAGGATGACCGCGCTGTCGTCCAGCTTGCGGCCCTTGAGCGTGTTGCGGCAGACGTCGAAAGTAACGCCGCGGTTCTTTAGGCCCGCCACCTGCGGTTCATACAAGCCCTTGTCGTCCTTGGCCTCGTTGAGCAGGAAGTCGATGCCCTTGCCGTGGGTAACCACCACGATCTGCACGCCGGGACTGGCATCCAGATGGTTTTCGATATTGCGCAGGGCGACGCGGGCGACGCTGGCATCGTTGATGTGGTAGACCACTTTTTCCTGGACTGGGGCTTCTTCCACGACCGGCATCTTGTGTGAGGCGGCGGTGGCCGGGACGCAGAATCCGGCGCTTGCGGCGGCCAGGGCGAGGCTGAATAACGTGGCGCGTATCGATGAGTGCTGCATGGTCTTCTCCAGAGTGGGTTATGTGCGGGGTGTTGCCAAACACCTTGCGAATAAGACGGGGCGATTTGCCAACTTATTCCACGATTTCTTTTTTTCTTTGCATGGAATAAACCGGGCGCCGGCCCCGTCTTCATATCAAAGGCTCAACCGGAGTAGCCCTTGTTGCCATTCGTGTTCGATTTCGCCGCACGCCGCCGCCTGGAAGGCATGCGGCCACGCCTGTACCGGCTGGCCTATGCCTGGTGTCACGACGCGCACCTGGCCGACGACCTGGCGCAGGACGCGCTGGCCAAGGCGCTCACCCGCATGGCGCAGTTGCGCGAGGCTCAGGCCATGGAAGGCTGGCTGTTTTCCATACTCAATAACTGTTGGCGCGATCATCTGCGTGGGAGCCGCGAGTTCGAGGACATCGCCGAGATGGACGAACTGATTTTCTCCAGCGAGCCCGGCCCCGAGCAGTTGCTGTCCCGGCGCCAGACGCGCGATCGGGTGCGCCGCGCCATCGCCTGCCTGCCGCTGGGGCAGCGCCAGGTGCTGACGCTGGTGGACATCGAGGAATGCGCCTACGCGCAGGTGGCCGGCATTCTGGATATTCCGGTGGGCACGGTGATGAGCCGTCTCTCGCGCGCGCGCCAGGCATTGCGGGCAATACTGGAGAACGAGGACAAACGCGTCACAAAGACGCAACTCAGGAGGGTGAAATGAACGAAGTTAAAAACGAACCGGTTTCGCGCGAGTTCATCAACGCTTATCTGGATGGCGAACTGACCCTTGAGGAGCGCGAACACCTGCTGGATCGGATGGCGGGCGATGACAGCCTGCGCGCCGAAGTCTGTGCCCAGCGCACGCTCAAGGAGCAGGTGCGCGCCGCCTATGACGACCTGCCCCACCCCAACGCCGGCGCCCGGCACCGCTACGTCAACACGGCCTGGCGCCAGGCGCTGGCGGCGGGGGTGTTGCTGGTTCTGGGCTTGAGCGGCGGCTGGCTGGCCCACGATCGCGTCGATCAGCCTCCGGTGGTCGATCGGCTGGCGGGGCTGCCCGCAGGTTATCAGCCGGTGACCCTGAGTGGTCGGGTGGATACGCAACGCGTGGTCCTGCACCTCGACAGCAGCGACCCGGAGCACCTTTCCGCCTCACTGGATGTGGCGGAGCGCCTTGCGCAATCACGCGGCCAGGGGCAAGTGGAACTGGTGGTCAACAGCATGGGCCTGGACCTGCTGCGCCAGGACCGCAGCCCCGAGCGGGCGCGCATCGAGCGCCTGGCGGCAAGTTATCCCAACCTCGTTTTCGTGGCCTGTGGCCAGACCGTCGCGCGCCTGCTGCGTGAAGGGCAGCATGTGGTGCTGCTGCCGGAGGCGCGCATGGCCTCGTCCGCCATCAACGAGATCATGTCGCGCATGCGTCAGGGTTGGGTGTACGTGAAGATGTAAGCGTTTTGTGCGCTAATGCCGCTACCCGAGCACGTATTCACGAGAGGAAAACGGCATGTATGAGATAGGGCTTTATGGACTGGGCCGCATGGGCGGCAACATGGCGCGGCGTTTGAGCCGAGGCGGCGTGCGGGTACTGGCCCACAACCGCAACTTCGCGGTCGCCGAAACACTGGCGGCGGAGGAAGGCAATGTGCAAGCTTGCGGCAGTCTGGAAGACATGGTGGCCGGCCTTGCCGCGCCGCGCATCGTCTGGTTGATGCTGCCGGCGGGCGAAGCCACCGAAGCGGCGATATATGAACTCGCGCCGCTGCTTGAGCCGGGCGACCTGCTGGTGGATGGCGCCAACGGCTACTACCATGACGCGCAAGGCCGCGCCGAACACCTGCATGGCCTCGGCCTGCGTTTTGTCGATGTCGGCGTTTCCGGCGGCGTCTGGGGCCTCGCCAACGGCTATTGCCTGATGGCGGGCGGTAGCGACGACGATCTCTCGCGTCTGGCTCCCTTCCTGCAAGTGCTCGCGCCGACGCCGGATAGTGGCTGGCTGCACGCCGGCCCGGTAGGCGCCGGCCACTTCACCAAGATGGTCCACAACGGCATCGAATACGGAATGATGCAGGCGCTGGCCGAGGGCTTCGCGCTGATGCGGGCGAAAAGCGAATTCGACCTCGATATCGCCGCCGTCGCCGAACTCTGGCGCCACAGCTCCGTGGTGCGCTCCTGGCTGCTCGACCTGTCCGCCGATTTCCTGAAAACCGATCAAAAGCTCGATGGCATTGCTCCTCTGGTCGCGGATTCCGGCGAAGGCCGCTGGACCGCGCTGGAATCCATCAACCTGGGCGTGCCCACGCCGGTGATGACCTTGGCCCTGATGAGCCGCTTCGCCAGCCAGGGCAAGGGCGACTTCGCCAACCAGATGCTGGCGATGATGCGCAAGGGCTTCGGCGGCCACGCGGTGAAGAGCGAAACCTGACCGGATTTTGTTGCGTAGGTCAGGTTGACGAAGGCTACCTGACGTTCGTTCCCCAAATTTGATTGTGGCCCGCCAGGTAGCGATAAAGCCGCAACCTGGCCTACGATTTTTCCTCAGTCGTCTTCCGAAGGATTCCCATGTTCGACCAGGAAACTCCGCTTCCCCCCTGCAACTTCGTCATCTTCGGCGCCACCGGCAATCTCGCTACCAACAAGCTGCTGCCGGCGCTTTACCGCCTGGAGCTGGCCGGCAAGCTGCCGGAGGGCCTGAACTTCGTCGCCTTCGCCCGGCGTGAATGGGACGACGCCATCTGGCGCGAGCACGTCAAGACGATTCTGGTCGACAAACTCAAGGCCGAAGGCCCCTGCCTGGAACGCTTCGTCGCACGCTTCGACTACCTTCTGGGCGAACTGAACGACCCTCAGGCCTATCGCGACCTCAAGGAGGTGCTGGCGAAACCCAAGCTGGGCGTGTGTTCCAACGTGGTGTTCTATCTGGCGATCAAACCCGGCGACTTCTCCGCGGTGATCAAGAACCTGGATGGCGTCGGCCTGGCGAAGCCGCGTGGCCTGCACCGCATCGTCCTGGAAAAACCGTTCGGCACCGACATCGAATCGGCGCAGATGCTCAACCAGTTGCTGCACCGCTACTTCGACGAGAGCCAGGTGTTCCGCATCGACCACTACCTGGGCAAGGAGACGGTGCAGAACCTGCTGGTGTTCCGCTTCGCCAATACCCTGATCGAGCCCCTGTGGAACCGCAATTACATCGACCACGTGCAGATCACTGTGGCCGAGGATCTCGGCATCGAGAAGCGCGCCGATTACTACGACAAGGCCGGCGCCCTGCGCGACATGCTGCAGAACCATCTGATGCAGTTGCTCACCCTGGTCGGCATGGAGCCACCGCCGGCCCTGGAAGCCGACGCCCTGCGCGACGAAAAAGTCAAAGTGCTGCGCTCCATCCGCCCCATCTCGCGCCGATCCGTCCATGCCCACGCCTTCCGCGCCCAGTACAAGGCCGGCATGGTCGATGGCCAGCATGTGGCGGGCTACCAGCAGGAAAGCGGCGTGGAGCCGGAATCCGTTACCGAAACCTTCGCCGCCGCCAAGTTCTACATCGACAACTGGCGCTGGCGCGGCGTGCCGTTCTATCTGCGCACCGGCAAGCGCCTGAAGCAGCCCATGTCCATGATCGCGCTGCGTCTGCGCCATCCGCCGCAACAATTGTTCCGGGAAACGGCGCTGGAAGTGCTGGAGCCGAACTGGATCGTGCTGTCGATCCAGCCGGAAGAGAGCATGCACATGGAAATCCACGCCAAACAGCCCGGCCTGGACATGAAAACCCGCGTGGTCAAACTCAATGCCAGCTTCCGCAATCCCGACGAAAACCCGCTTGATGCCTATGAGGCGCTGCTCCTGGACGTGATCGAAGGCGACCGCACCCTGTTCCTGCGCTTCGACGAAGTGGAATGGGCCTGGCGCGTGGTCGATCCCATCCTCAAATACTGGGCGCAGGAACGCGACTTCATCCACACCTACGCCGCCGGCGGCTGGGGCCCCCTCGAAGCCAACCGCCTGTTCGACGGCGAGGATACGGAGTGGCGCAACGCGGTGTGAGCGACCACAAACAGAAGGCAGGTGTCACGCCTCCCCCCTTTCCCAAAGGGGGGCCGGGGGGGATTTCTCCAAAGCACGCAGCCCAGTGAATCTCGAAAATACTCCCCTCCCCATCCTCTACCGTGACGACTGCCTGATCGCCGTCCACAAGCCCACTGGCTTGCTGGTACATCGCAGCAATCTGGATCGCCACGAAACCCGCTTTGCCCTGCAAATCCTGCGCGACCGGATAGGCCGCATGGTGTGGCCGGTGCATCGGCTCGACAAGGGCACTTCCGGGGTGTTGCTGTTCGCCCTGGAGCGCGACGTCGGGCGGGCCTTGAGCGGCCAGTTCGAGCGGGGCGAAGTCGAGAAAACCTACCTTGCCGTGGTGCGTGGTTATCCGCCGGAAGCGGGCGAGATCGACCACCCGCTGGCGCGCATGGCCGATGAGCATGCCGGCATCAACGCGGGCCAACCGGCGCAAGCCGCGCTGACCCGTTACCGGCGCCTCGCCACGGTGGAATTGCCCTATCAGGTGGATCGCTACCCCAGCAGCCGCTATGCCCTGCTGGAGTTGAAGCCATCTACTGGCCGCTGGCACCAGTTGCGACGCCACCTGAAGCATATTTCCCACCCCATCATCGGCGATGCCACCCACGGCAAGGGGCGCCATAACCGACTGTTTCAGGAATTGTTCGATTGCCGGCGACTATTGCTGGCGGCGACGGAGATGCGCCTGAATCACCCGATCAGCGGTGAGGAACTGCGCCTGACGGCGCTGCCAGCCGAGGATTTTCGGCAGGTAGTGGAAAAGCTGGGATGGGGCGCCACGTCCCCCCCTTTGCAATAAGGGGGGGATTTCTGAGGCGGATGCTCGGGCAAACGTCGCTAAATCCCCCTCATTCCCCCTTTGAGAAAGGGGGAGGCCACTCCCTCGGGCGCTTTGCATCGTATCTACGGCTAACGCAATGCGCGATGCAATAAAAAACGCCGGCATGAATGCCGGCGTTACAGACCCGATTGGCTAACCCGGCATCAATCCAGCGAAGCGAGATTGGTACTGCGCAGCAGGTCCAGGTTGGCCGCCAGGGGCTTCGCCAGGCTGGCGAATTGCGCCTTGGCGCGGGCATCCAGGGGATAGGAGGTCGGCAGTTTCAGCGCCAGCGGGTTCTTCTGCACGTTGTTGATGCGGAACTCGTAGTGCAGATGCGGGCCGGTGGCCAAACCGGTGGAGCCGACATAACCGATTACCTGGCCCTGGGCGATATGGGCGCCAACCTTGATGCCTTTGCCGAAGCGGGACAGGTGGCCGTAGGCGGTGCTGTAGGCACCCTGATGCTTGAGCACGATCAGATTGCCATATCCGCCCTTTCTGCCGGAAAACTCGACCTTGGCATCGGCCACCGCGCGCACCGGAGCGCCGGTGGGCGCGGCATAGTCGATGCCTTTATGGGCGCGCCAGGTTTGCAATACGGGGTGGAAGCGGGCGCCGCTGAAGCCGGAAGAGATACGGCTGAAAGGCATGGGTGACTTCAGGAAAGCGCGCTTCAGGCTTTGTCCATCCGGGGTGAAATAGCCTTCACGTCCCTGGGCATCCTTGAAGTACAGCGCCTGATAGGGCTTGCCCTGGTTGACGAACTCGGCGGCCAGCAGACGGCCGGTTTTCACCAGTTGGCCATCCAGATAGAACGCTTCGTAGACCACGGAGAAGTGGTCGCCACGACGCAAGTCTTTGTGGAAGTCGATATCGCCGGAAAGGGCTTCGGCCATTTCCGAGGCGATTCGGTCAGGCACATCGGCGGCATCGGTGGCGCCGAACAGGGAGCTTTCGATCTCACCGGAACGCATGATCTGGCGGGATTCCAGCGCCACCGGCAGTTCGCCGGCTTTGAACTCGCCACCGCTACGGGTCAGTGTGACCAACTTGTCATCGGACACGAGATAGCGGAACAACATCAATTGGCCGCTGGAAGTGACCCGGGCCAGGACGCTGCGGCCGGGGGTCAGGCGACCCAGTGATTTGCTTTCATGTGCGGCGGCAAGCACCTTGCGGGCTTCTCCGCTGTCAACGCCCAGGCGAGTGAGCAGACTTTGCAGGGTGTCGCCACGACCGATGCGCTCTTCACGCCAGAAATCGAAGGTACCGCTGTCAGTGGCCTGAGCCTGGGACAGTTCGACGTTTTCAACTACCGTCTCACGTGTGACATTCTCGGTGTGGGTACCAGGAGCGATACCGAAGGCGGCGACGACACCCATGAAGGGCAGCGCGGCCAGTGATAAAAACAGGTGCTTGCGGGTAAAAATACGGTTCATTTATGAGATCCCGACACGGCAAAACAGCGGGCAGGGTAACAGGAATACCTTTTTCGACAAAGCGTTAATCCACATAAAAATGCGCTAACGTCTTGTGTCTAAAGAAAATCGTGATCTAGCCGATATAAAACCCTGGAACTCGAAAGAGAAGCTACTCATGGCCGACAAACGCCCACGCACAAGCGATGTGCTCAACAAGATCCAGGATGAGATGGCGCTGCAACTCAAAATGAGCGGCGCCCCGGAAGACGTGCATGTTTTTCTGACGCGGGATTGGTCGCGTCTGCTGGTTGGCATCTACCTGGCCAGGGGTAATCAGCACGGCGACTGGAAGGCCGGCTGGGAAACCGTCAATGCCCTGCTCTGGAGCCTGGCACCGAAACAGGGGATCGAGGAAACCACCACGCTGCTGCGCATGCTGCCCACGTTGCTGTCGCGCCTGCATGCCGGCTGCGCCGCGCTGGCCATGCCGTTGAGTGAGCGCGATGCCTTGTTCGAGCGCCTGGCCATGTTGCACGCCGCGCTGGCGCGGGAGGGGCTGCAAGCCAGGCCGGACGAGGATGGGCCGATCACCCGACTGCGCGTGGAAGACGTGACCAGCCCCGAGGAATCCGATCTATTTGATCTGTCCGCGCCGGAACTGCCGACCGCCGACCCGCGTGTCGCTCAGCCGAAATTACAGCTGGGTGACCGGGTGATATTCAAGGGTCAGGGTTCGGCGCGTGAACTCATCCTGACCTGGATAAGTCCGATGGGCGGCATGTATCTGTTCGCCAACGAGCAGGGGCTCGATCCGGTGACGCTCACCCGCGCTCGTCTGGAGGCGAAGTTTCAGGCCGGGGAAGCCAGCCTCCCCCCAGCGCCTTGAACAATTCCGTCGTGGCCGCCAGTTGCGCGCGGCGGGCCTCGATACGGTTCTGCTCGGCCTGATACAGGTTGCGCTGAGCGTCGAGGACTTCCAGGTAATTGGACACCCCATTCTGGTATCTCAGGCCGGCCAGTTCGGCGGCGCGGGCCAGTGCTTGCGCGCGCCGGTTTTCCGCCTCGCCGGCTTCGCGCGCCTGGCGGTTGGCCACCAGCGCGTCGAGAACTTCCTTGAAGGCGACCCGCAGAGTTTGTTCGTAGGCCAGCAGCGTCTGTTCCTGGCGCGCGGCATCGCCTTTCAGGGCGGCTTCGGTGCGGCCGGCGTTATAGAGGGTCTGGACCAGGCTGGCGCCGATGCCCCAGATGGTGGCGGGGCCGCTGAACAGATTGGAGAGGGCTTTACTTTCCGAACCCAGGTTGGCGGTGAGCGACAGCGAGGGGTAGATCGCGGCCCGCGTTTCCAGCATCCTCGCCTCGGCGCCGACCAGGCGTTGTTCCGCCTGGCGGATGTCGGGCCGACGGGCGAGCAGGTCCGAGGGCAGGCCGTCAGGAATGGCCGGCGGCGCTGTCAGGGTGTCCAGTGGCTTGCCGCGCGCCAGCGGGTCATCCGCCAGACCACGCGGCGAGCGGCCAAGCAGCAAGGCCAGCGCGGTTTCCTGTTGCCGCAGTTGCCGAATGAGGTCGGCCCGGGTTGCTTCCACTGACGCCAGTTCGGCTTCCGCCTGGCGCAGCGGCAGTTCCGAGACAATGCCGGCGTCGAAACGCAGTTTGTGCAGATCGACCGCCTCGCGCCGGTTGTTCAGCGTGTCTTGGGTAAGCGCCAAGGCGGCATCCAGCGCGGCGATATGGAAATACGCCTGGGCGACGCCGCCGACAAGGCTGGTTCGGACCACTTCGCGGGCGTATTCCGAGGCCAGCAGGTCGGCGCGGGCGGCGGCGCTGGCCTGACGGTAGCGGTCCCAGAGATCGACTTCGTAAGCGGCCTGGAGGTTGACCTGGAATTTGTTGTTGACCGGGGAGGGCGGCGGGAAGCTGCCTCTCTCCGTGGTGCGGGTGCGTCCGGCGCTGCCACCGATTTGTACTTCAGGGCGGCGGTCGGCTTCGCTGAGGCCAAGCGCGGAGCGGGCCTCCTCGATGCGCGCGGCGGCGAGAAGAAGATCGCTGTTGTGTTGTAGCGCCTCTCCGATCAGGGCGGAAAGGGCGGGGTCGTTGAAGAGGGTCCACCAGTCTTGCAGGTGTTGTTCCCTCTCCCCTGGCCCCTCCCCCGGGGAGCGAGGGGAAGTGCTCGGCCAGGCTTGCGGTAGGTCGGGACTGGGCTTGCGCAGGTTCGGAAGCGAGATACAGCCGGTCAGGCTGGCGATCAGCAGGGCAATCAGGGTCTTACGCATGGTCGTCTCCATGCTTGGCGGCACCGTGGTAGCGGATGGGGCCGGGGAAAAGTTTGCGCACCAGCAGGTAGAGCACCGGCACGATGAATACGGCGAGCACCGTGGCGGCGATCATGCCACCCATGACGCCGGTGCCGATGGCGTGGCGGCTGGCGGCGCCGGCGCCACTGGAAATCGCCAGGGGCAGGACGCCGAAGATGAAGGCGATCGAGGTCATGACGATGGGGCGGAATCTGAGGCGGCAGGCCTGCATGACGGCGTCCAGCGTGCTCTTGCCCTGCGCTTCCATCTGGCGCGCGAATTCCACGATCAGAATGGCGTTCTTGGCCGAGAGGCCGATGATGGCGATCAGGCCGACCTTGAAGTAGACATCATTGGGCAGGTCGCGCAGGGTCACGGCGAGCACCGCGCCGAACACGCCCAGCGGCACCACCAGCAGCACCGCCAGTGGCACGGTCCAGCTTTCATAGAGCGCGGCTAAACACATGAACACGACGATCAGCGACAGCGTGAACAGCACCGGCGCCTGCGCGCCCGAGAGCTTTTCCTCGAAGGACGTACCGGACCACTCGAAGCCGATACCAGGCGGCAGTTTGCCGGCGATCTCCTGCATGGCTTCCATCGCTTCGCCCGTGCTGCGGCCGGGTGCCGGGCCACCGGCGATCTTCATCGCCGGCACGCCGTTGTAGCGGTCGAGTTTGGGCGAACCCACCACCCAGCGCGGTGTGGCGATTTCCGAGAGCGGCACCATATCGCCCTTCATCGTGCGTATCCGCAGCGAGAGCAGGCCCTCGGGGGTGGAACGCGCGTGGGCGTCCAGTTGCATCACCACGCGCAACACGCGGCCGTCGCGGATGAAGTCGTTGACGTAGGCCGAGCCCAGCGCCACGGCCAGAGTCTGGTTCAACTCCGCCAGGTCGATGCCCAGGCTGCCGGCTTTCAGGCGGTCGATGTCGAGCAGCAATTGCGTCGCCGGCTCCTTGCCCTCTGGACGCACCCCGGCGAGACGAGCATCTTGCGAGGCCATGCCGAGCACCATGTTGCGCGCCTCCAGCAATTTCTCGCGGCCGAGGCCGGAACGATCCTGCAAGCGGAAGTCGAAACCGCCCACCGCCGCCAGTTCCGGGATCGGCGGCGGGTTGAGGGCGAAGATCATGGCCTGCTTGATGCTGAACAACGCCATGTTGGCGCGCTGCACCACCTTGAGGGCGTGGTCGTCGGGTTTGGTGCGTTCGTCCCAGTCCTTCAGGCGCACGAAGGCGATGGCTGCATCCTGGCCCTTGCCGAAGAAGGAGAAGCCGGCCACGCCGACCACCTTGGCCACTTCCGGCTGCTTGAGGAAATACTGTTCCAGTCGCGACAGCACCGCCACGGTGCGCTCCTGAGTGGCGCCGGACGGCAATTGCACGATGGAAATCAGATAGCCCTGGTCTTCGTCCGGCAGAAAGCCGGTGGGCAGGCGCAGCAGCAGGAAGGCGGTGATGCCGACCAGTCCCGCGAACATCAGCATCGTGCGCAGCGGCCGCTTCACCGCGCCGGTCACCCCGTTCAGATAACCGGTGGTGGTGCGGGTGAAGAAGCGGGTGAACAGGCCGAAGAAGCCCGTGTTGTGTTCCATTTGTTCCTTGGTCATGCCTTTGAACAGTGTGGCGCACAGGGCCGGGGTCAGGCTGATCGCCAGGAAGGCGGAGAACATCATGGTCATCACCAGCGTCACCGCGAACTGGCGGTAGATGGCGCCCACCGAGCCGGCGAAGAAAGCCATCGGGATGAACACCGCCGACAGCACCACGGTGATGCCGACGATGGCGCCGAATATCTGGCCCATCGCCTTGGAGGTGGCCTCGCGCGCCGGCAAGCCTTCATGCGTCATGATGCGTTCGACGTTTTCCACCACGACGATGGCGTCGTCCACCACGATGCCGATGGCCAGCACCATCGCGAACAGGGACAGCACGTTGATCGAATACCCCAGCAGGTAGAGGCCGACCAGGGTGCCGACCAGCGATACCGGCACCACCAGGGTGGGGATGATCGCCGCGCGCAGGTTCTGCAGGAACAGCCACATCACCAGGAACACCAGGAAGAAGGCCTCGGCCAGGGTGTAGGCCACTTCGCGAATGGAAATCTCCACGAAACGCGAGGTGTCGTAGGGCACATCCCATGACACGCCCTTGGGGAAGAACTTGGCCAGTTCCGCCATGCGCATTTTGACCGCCTTGGCGGTTTCCAGGGCATTGCCGGTGGGCGCCAGTTTGACGCCGATGGCGGCCGTGGGCTTGCCGTTAAGCCGCGCCTGCACGCTGTAATCCTGAGCGCCCAGTTCGATCCGGGCGACATCCTTCAAACGCACCGCGGCGCCGCCGCCGGCGGTGCGCAGCAGAATTTCGCCGAACTCGGCCGGGGTTTTCAGGCGCCCCTGGGTAATCACCGTGGCGGTCAGTTGCTGGCCGGGGAGGGCGGGTAGTTGCCCGAGTTCGCCGGTCGCCAGTTGCACGTTCTGCGCCTGTACCGCCTTGAGCGCTTCGCCCGGCGTCATGCCGAAGCTGGCCAGTTTCAAGGGGTCCAGCCACAGGCGCATGGCGTATTCCGTGCCGAACAGGTTGGCTTCGCCCACGCCCGGCACGCGGCGCAGGTTCTCCAGGACGTTGGCGGCGGTGAAACTGCCCAGGTCGATGGCGTTGAGTGACTGATCAGGCGAAAACACGGTCACGAACATCATGTAGTTGCGCCGCGCCTTCGCCACCGTGATGCCCTGGCGCCGCACCTCGTCGGGCAGGCGCGCTTCCACCCGCTTGATGCGGTTCTGCGCTTCCACCGAGGCGATGTCGAGGTTGACTCCGGTGGCGAAGGTCAGCGTCAGCGTGAGCGTCCCGCTGGCGTCCGAGTTGGACTCCATGTAGAGCAGGTTATCCAGCCCGTTCATCTCCTGTTCGATCAGGCTGGTGACGGCGTCTTCCACCACCTGCGCGCTGGCGCCAGGGTAGACGGCGGTGATGGACAGAGCCGGGGGAGCGACTTCCGGATATTGCGAAACCGGCAGCTTCGGGAAAACCAGCGCGCCGGCCAACAAAATGGAAAGCGCCACAACCCAGGCGAAGATGGGACGATCTATGAAGAAGCGCGGGAGCATGGGGGTCAGGCGTGAGGCGTGAGGGGGAAGGTGTTAGCGAAGTAATCGGCCAGCGGCCACCGCTGCCTCTCATGTAGCGCCGGCATCCTTGCCGGCGTCTTTAAAACAGCCGGCTGGAAGCCGGCGCTACAGGGCGTGCGAAAGTTTGATGAACGATCTGGATTCCCGCGTTCGCGGGAATGACGGTGAGGGGTCATGGCTTCGCCGCTACCGCTTTCACCGCCATCCCGGGTCGCGCTTTCTGCACGCCGTTGACGATGACTTTCTCGCCGCCCTTGAGGCCTTCGCTGATGATCCAGTCTCCGCCGGAGAGGCCGGCGGTTTTCACCGGTCGCGCTTCGACCTTGCCGTCGTCGCCGACCAACAGCACGATCTGGCCTTGCGGCGACACCTGCACCGCGCGTTGCGGCACGACGATGGCGTTCGCGGCCTGGGCCACGGGCAGGCGCACGGTGACGAACTGGCCGGGTAGCAGGGTGCGATCGGGATTGGCGAACTCGGCGCGCAGGCCCACCGAGCCGGTAGCCGGGTCCACCGCCAGGTCGTTGAACAACAGCTTGCCGGGATGCGGGTATTCGCGGCCATTTTCCAGTATCAGCTTCACCGGTGCCTTGCTCGCCACGGATCGTCCCTGGCGTTGCGCCTCGCGCAGATTGAGGAAGTCGGCGCTGGACTGTGAGAAGTTCACCCAGATCGGGTCGTATTGCTCGATGTTGGCCAGTGCGGTGGCTTCGCCCTTGCCCACCAGCGCGCCCTCGCTCACCAGGGCGCGGCCGATGCGGCCGGAAATGGGCGCGGTGACGTTGGCATAGGAAAGGTCGATTTCGGATCGCGCCACGGCCGCCTTCGCCGCCAGTACATCGGCATCGGCCTGCGCCTTGGCCGCCACCGCCTGATCCAGTTCCTGCTTGCTGATCGCCTTGCTGCCCGCCAGCGATTGCATGCGTTCCTGGTTCTGATTGGCGATCAATGCCTGTGCCTGTACCTTGGCCAGATTGGCGCGGGCGCTGGCCAGGTTGGCCGTGAGGGTGCGAGCGTCGATGCGGAACAGCAGCGCGCCGGCCTTGACCTCGCTGCCTTCGCGATAAGCGCGCCTCTCCAGGATGCCTTCCACACGGGCCCGTACTTCCGCTGTGCGCACCGCTTGCAGGCGACCCGGTGCTTCGACGGTCAGTGGCACGCTGCGCGGCGTCGCGGTGACGACTTCCACCTCGGGCGGCGGCATGCCGGCCATGCCGCCGGACGGCGGCACGGGCTGGGGTTTGCAGGCGGCGAGCGAGGCGAGCAGCAAGGCTGGCAGCAGCCCGAAGCGAAGGGAAGGTAGGTGAAAGTGTTTCATCTGGGTTGGATGATCTCTGGCGTGGGCCAGGTTGCCGGAGGCTGCCTGGCGATTTGCTGTCTCGTGGAAGTGATTGCTTAACAGGTGCGCAGCTTAATCCAATGGCTATAATTCCGCACCGCATCAAAACAGACCCAGGCCCGCCATGTCCGACCTCGCCATCGCCCGTCTCGACGCCGCTTCCCCCGATTTTCGCGCCCGCCTCTCCGAACTTCTGGCGTTCAACGACGCCACCGATAGCGCGGTCGGTAACGCCGTTTCGGAAATCCTCGCCGCCGTGAAAACACGCGGCGACGCGGCGGTCATCGAATATACCGCGCGCTTCGACCGTCTCGACGCTCCGGACATGGCCGCGCTGGAGCTATCACAAGATGAACTGCATGCCGCGCTGGGCAAGTTGCCGTTGCGACTGGAACAGTCGTTGCGCCGCGCCGCCGAACGGGTGCGCGTCTATCACGAGAAGCAACGCCAGGAGTCCTGGACCTACACCGAGGAGGACGGCACGGTGCTCGGCCAGCAGGTCACCGCGCTGGATCGCGTCGGCCTCTATGTGCCGGGCGGCAAGGCGGCTTACCCGTCTTCCGTGCTGATGAACGCCATTCCCGCCAAGGTGGCGGGTGTGAAGGAACTCATCATGGTGGTGCCCACCCCGGATGGCGTGAAGAACGATCTGGTGCTTGCCGCCGCCGCCGTGGCCGGTGTCGACCGGGTGTTCTGTATCGGCGGCGCCCAGGCCGTCGCCGCGCTGGCCTACGGTACCGAGACCATCCCACAGGTGGACAAGATCGTCGGTCCCGGCAACGCCTATGTGGCCGAAGCGAAGCGCCGCGTATTCGGCGTCGTCGGCATCGACATGATCGCCGGCCCCTCGGAAATCCTGGTGATCTGCGACGGCAAGACCGATCCCGACTGGATCGCGATGGACCTGTTCTCCCAGGCCGAACACGACGAACTCGCGCAATCCATCCTGATCAGCCCCGATGCCGCCTATCTCGACGCGGTGCAGGCCAGCGTGAACAAACTGCTGCCGACCATGCCGCGCCAGGAAGTGATTTCCGCTTCCATCGGCAATCGCGCCGGCCTCATTCTCTGCCGCGATCTCGACGAAGCGGCGGAAATCGCCAATTTCATCGCCCCGGAACACCTGGAACTGTCGGTGGAAGACCCCAACGCCATGCTGCCGAAGATCCGCCACGCCGGCGCCATCTTCATGGGCCGCAACACCTGCGAAGCGATCGGCGACTACTGCGCAGGCCCCAACCATGTCCTGCCCACCTCGCGCACCGCGCGCTTCTCCTCACCCCTGGGTGTCTACGATTTTCAGAAGCGCTCCAGCCTGATCCACGTCTCCGCCCAGGGCGCACACACCCTCGGGGAAATCGCTTCGGCTTTGGCCTACGGCGAAGGCCTGCAGGCGCACGGCCGTTCCGCTGAATATCGCATGGGGCGTTGAAATAGCGTAAGCATTCAACGCGGGGAATAGCCACCTCCGCCACGGGCAGGGCAGTTGTCATACCGCGGCCAGCAATCTTGGCTTCGCCTTCACCACGCCATCGCGGCCCCAGACGGTGACCGCTTCGATGAACCAGCGCGGTTTGCTTGGGTGCGGGACGAGCAGATCGAATTCGGCGAGTAGCTGCCGTCGCTGTTGATGATCAGGCCGCCGCACTTCTGCGCGTGTGCATGGCGCCGGGCTTCCTCGCCGAGCACCTGGCACAGCTTGACGCCGAGTTCGACCAGTTGGTCTGGCTACGCGGAATGGGTCATGAGTTTGCCGATCACCAGAGGTCAGCCGGCACCTTCAGGCGCTCGACCGGCATGTCACCAAGCAGATGCTCGTCGAAGATGGCGCCGACATCCTCCTTGGTGACGGACCCGTACATGATGCCTTCCGGCTAGACCAGCACGTTGGTGCCGGTGCTGCAGGGACTTGGCAGCCTATCTGACTTGATTTGCCATGCGTGTTCGTCGCTACACGGAAATACCGATTGACATGGTTTCCTTCGCCCTCCAACAATCCCGCCATGCTTTCAATCAACCTGAACCCCGTCCTGAACCGGCAGCCCGCGCCAGTCGCGGCGCGACTGCGTGTATGGCGAATGTTTGCGGGGTCCGGCCTGGAGATTGATGCATAGTGGATTTAGTCGCCGAATAGACGACAAAACCAGCCAAGGCCGCCGACCCACAAGGTTAGCGGCTTTTTTCGTTTCTCAACCCCACAAGGGAGCTTTGCCATGTCCATACCGGCCGCCTACATCGCCGTCATCCTGATCTGGTCCACCACACCGCTGGCCATCCAGTGGAGCAGCCTGGGCGCGGGCTTCAGCTTCGCGGTGATGGCGCGTATGGCGATCGGCCTGGTATTGGCGGGGGTGTTGCTGACGGTCTGGCGCGTCGGGCTGCCGCTACACCGCAAGGCGCGCATGAGCTATCTGGCCGGTGGCCTGGGCCTGTTCGGGGCCATGCTGTGCACCTATTGGGGCGCGCAGTACATCTCCTCCGGCCTGGTCTCCGTGTTGTTCGGCCTGGCGCCGCTGGTGACCAGTTTGCTGGCCGCGCTCTGGCTCGGGGAGCGCGCGCTCGAACCGTTCAAAGTGGCGGGCATGGTGCTCGGTCTGCTCGGGCTGCTGCTGGTGTTCGGCGCGCAGGCGTCGGCCGGGTCGGGGCACGAAGCGTATGGTGTGGTCGCGTTGCTGCTCGCGGTACTGGTCTACTCCTCCAGTCTGGTGTGGCTGAAGCGGATCGGTGACGACAGCCCGCCGCTATCCACCACGGCCGGCACCCTGGCCGTGGCCATGCCGCTGTTCATCGCGGCCTGGTGGCTGGCGGATGGCCACGTCCCCGCCGCCATGCCGCTGCGCACCAGCGTGGCCATCGTCTACCTGGGTGTATTCGGCTCGGTGCTGGGCTTCGCGCTCTACTACTACATCATCAAGCATGTGGAAGCGGGCAAGGTGGCGCTCATTACCCTGGTCACCCCGGTGCTGGCTCTGTTGCTGGGCGCCTGGCTGAATGGCGAAGTGGTGCCGCTTCGGGTATGGCTGGGCGCGGGATGTATCCTCCTGGGCCTCTCCGTGCACCAGTGGAAAAATCTCGCCGGCGTGCTGGCACCGGTGCGGACATGAACTCCCATGCCGCGCCGGCGACTTTGAACCCCACGCTTACGCGTTGTCGCTGGTGCGGCACGAATCCGCTGTACATGGCTTATCACGACCGGGAATGGGGTGTGCCGTTGCACGACGAGCGCGCCCTGTTCGAGTTCCTCATTCTGGAGGGCGCCCAGGCCGGGTTGTCCTGGCTGACCATCCTGAACAAGCGCGAGGGTTACCGGCGCGCCTTCGACCACTTCGACGCGGAGCGCGTCGCGCGCTATGGGGAGCGGGAGGTGGCGCGGCTGCTCGCCGATCCGGGCATCGTGCGCAATCACCTGAAGATCGCCGCCGCCATCGGTAACGCCCGCGCCACCTTGAAAATTCGTGAGGAATTCGGCGGACTGGATGCCTTTTTCTGGCGCTTCGTGGATGGCCGCCCCATTCAAAACGCCTGGCCGGACCACGCTCATATCCCCGCCAGCACACCGCTGTCCGACACGCTCAGCAAGGACCTGAAAGCGCGCGGCTTCAAGTTTGTCGGTTCCACCATCATGTATGCCCACATGCAGGCCACCGGCATGGTCAACGACCACACGGTGGATTGCTTTCGCCATGCGGAGTTGAGCGGGCAATAACACCTCCCCCTTTTCCAAAGAGGGATCGAGGGGAATTTGGCGGCCTTCGCATGGCCAACCCTCGCGGAAATCCCCCCTAACCCCCCTTTGGGAAAGGGGGGAACCCCTGTTTCACCCACTAACGCGGTCAGGGCTTTCCCGCGGCCGCTCGCCGCTTGAGACGAGCGCTATGCACCAGGCCGACCACGATGGTCAGGGCGCCGCACAGGAACAGGGTGGGGCGGATGCCGATGCCGTGCGCCAGGCTGCCGACGGCCAGACTGCCGAGTGGGGCGATGCCGAGGAACGACATTGAAAACACGGACATGACCCGGCCGCGCATGTCGTCGCGCACCCAGGTTTGCAGCAGCGTGTTGCTGCCGGCGGCGACGAGGACCACGGAAAAGCCCAATACCATCAGGATCGGATAGGCCAGCGCGTGGTGGGTGTTGAGGGCGAACAGACTCAATGCCACGCCCCCCAGGGTCGCCGCCATCGAGACCCGGCGCGCCAGTCCATCGACGGAGGGACGCGAGGCGAGGAACAGGCTGGCCATGAGGGAGCCGGCGCCGGCGCTGCTCACCAGCAGGCCCAGGGTGCGGGCGTCGCCGTCGAAGATGGTGCGGGCGTAGAGCGGCATCATCACCACGTAAGGCGTGACCAGGAAGCTGACGGCGGCGACCAGCATCAGGAACAGGCGGATGTCGGCATGGCCGAAGGTGTAGCGCAGCCCCGCTTGCAAAGCCTGTAACGCGGGTTTGGATGCGTCGCCCTTGGTTGGCCGGGCGCGCAGGGCCAGCAAAGCCACCAGCACGGCCAGATAGGAAGCGGCGTTCAGCGCGAAACAGACGGCCTCGCCGGCCAGGGCGATGATGAAACCGGCCATGGCCGGGCCGACGAAGCGGGTGGCGTTCATCAGCATGGAGTTCAGCGCGATGGCGTTGGCCAGTTGCGTCCGATCCTCCACCAGATGCACCACCATGGACTGGCGCACCGGCATGTCCAGGGCGTTGATGCAGCCCATGAGAAAGGCCATGAACAGCAGCAGGGTGGGGGTGATCCAGCCCTGCCAGGTCAGCAGCGCCAGGATCAACGCCTGGAGCAGGGCCAGGGCCTGGGTCGCCATCATCAGGCGGCGGCGGTCCATGCGGTCCGACCAGACGCCGCCCAGCGCGCCGAACAGGAGGATCGGCGCCTGGCTGGCGAAGCCGAGCAGGCCCAGCACCAGGGCGGAGTCGGTCAGCCGGTAGGCCAGCCAACCCATGGCGATCTGCTGCATCCAGGTGCCGGCCATGGAGACCAGTTGTCCGGCGAAGTAGATGCGAAAATCGCGGGAACGCAGGGCGCGCAGAGGGTGGCGAGTGGCGGGGGGCATGGGTGGGGGTTCCGGAGGGTCGGTGGCCAGGTTGGGGGGCACCGGGATTTCCGCGAAAAGTGGCTATGGTTGGGGCGTATTTTCGCGGCTTTTACGCCGCCGCTACATAACTACCTCGTCCAATGCATGATCCTGGATCAGCCTGGTGCGCCCGAAAGAGGCCGGTTTCAACCCGGCTTGGCGGTATGGGCGGGCCAAGGCCAGTTATCTGAAAGCCCCGCGCGGCCGGGCTTTCGACGCCGACGGGCGCGAAGGCCAGTAGTCAGTCAACATAAATCGAATTGCTCGTAGATCGCAGGATGTGGTGAGCGCGGCGAACCGCATCAAGTACGGCCGCATTGCATGGTGCGGTTGGCGCGCATTTGCGTCCTTGCGCTTCAACATGACGGGCTACTAGTAGTCCGTTCCACCAAAACGGTGGCAAATGAAATGGATGGATTTTTTCGCCAGGCTAGGCGCAGCCTCGCCGCCGTATGGGGTATCCGGCAAGGGGATGCAACGACGCATGGCGAAAAAAGGCGCCATTTAATGTCGTCGTTTTGGTGGGACGGACTACTAGGCGGAGTCGCGCTTCGGTCCGCGATTTCTCCGGACCGACCTGTCGGCATTACATGGAACACCGCAGTGGTGGCCGCGCATCTCAAGCGGATCGGCGAAGCGCGGGTGGACATGTCCGGCGGCTTGCCGGTGCTGTAGCGCCGTTTTGTAGCGCCGGCATTCTTGCCGGCGTCTGTTAAAAGAGCCGGCTGGAAGCCGGCGCTACATTCATTCCCGCACCGTCCGCTCGACCTTGATGTCGAGTTTCTTGATCCGGTGCCACAGGCTGCGCTCGGTGATGCCGAGTTGTCGCGCGGCCTGCGCCTGGACGCCGTCGCAGGCTTCCAGGGCGGCGATGATGCCGCGCCGTTCGCGTTCCTCCAGCCAGTTGTCCAGTCCTTCCGCGCCCGGCCCGTCTTCCGCCAGGCCGGCGGGGAGGGCGCTGCCGTGCACGCGCTCGGGCAGGTCGCTCGCCGCGATCTGGCGACCGCGACAGGAGAGCAGGGCGCGTTCCACCGCGTTGCGCAGTTCCCGCACGTTGCCCGGCCAGCCGTAGTGGGCGAGGGCGCTTAGGGCGGCCTCGGAGAAGCCTTCCACCGGTTTGTCCATCTCGGCGCGCAATTCAGCGAGGAAGGCATGTGCCAGTTCCGCGACGTCTTCCCGGCGCTCGCGCAGCGGCGGGACATGGATGGTGTAGACGTCGAGCCGGTAGTAGAGATCTTCCCGGAACGCGCCCTCGCGTACCCGTGCCGGCAGATCGCGGTTGGTGGCGGCGATGACCCGCACATCGGCGCGGCGCACCGCGTCGCTGCCCAGCGGCGAGAACTCGCGCTCCTGCAATACCCGCAGCAGCTTGCCTTGCAGCGCCAGTTCCAGGTCGCCGATCTCGTCCAGGAACAGGGTGCCGCCGCTGGCCTGTTCCAGCCGGCCGAGGCGGTTGTGGGTGGCGCCGGTGAAGGCGCCGCGCACGTAGCCGAACAATTCGCTTTCCATCAGGTCGCGCGGGATTGCGGAGCAGTTGATGGCCACCCACGGCTGCTCGGCGCGCGGGCCGCGCTCGTGGATGCAGTGGGCCACCGCTTCCTTGCCGGTGCCGCTCTCGCCGGTAATGAGTATGTTGCTGCGATAGGGCGCCACCCGCAGGATGTCCTCGCGCAGGCGCCGCATCGCCGGGCCGTCGCCGATCAGGCGGCGGCGCGGCTGGGCGTCGTTGACCATGGCGTGCAGGCGCAGGTTCTCGCGCAGCAGTCCGTGCAGGCGCAGCGCGCTCTCGATCGCCAGTTGCAATTCCTCGGTCTCGAACGGCTTGGTCAGGTAGTTGGCGGCGCCGGCCTGGATGCATTCGATGGCGGAGCGGATCGAGCCGAAGGCGGTGAGCACGATCACCGGCAGTTCCGGCCGCTCGCGCTTGCAGTGGGCCACCAGTTCCTCGCCGCGCATGCCGGGCAGCTTGAGGTCGGTGAGCACCACCGCCAGGTCGGGGTCGCCGAGATGGGCCAGGGCCGCTTCCGCCGAGCCGGCGCCGAGCACGCGATAGCCCGCGTCCTCCAGCGCCATGCGGATCACCATGAGCATGTTGGGTTCGTCTTCCACCACCAGGATGGTGTGTTGCATCAGTTCTCCTCCGAGGGGGTCGGGAAACGCATCACGAAACCGGCGCCGCCGCCAGCCGCCGGGGCGTACTCCAGGCTCGCGCCGTTGGCCTCCGCCAGGGTGCTGGCGATGGTCAGGCCCAGCCCGCTGCCATGAATCTTGCTGGTGAAAAAGGGCTCGAACAGACGCGGAATCCGCTCCACCGGCACGCCCGGCCCATTGTCTTCCAGGGTCACGCAGAGCGCGCCCGCTTCCACCCAGGAGCGCAAGGTCAAGCGTGCCGAAGCCTCGCCGATGGCTTGCAAGGCGTTGTTGATGAGGTTGCTCCAGGCCTGCTGCAACAGTTCCGCGTCGGCCAGTACCTGGCGCTCGCCGTGCCGGTAATCGCGCGCCACCTCGACATCCGGCCGCCCGGCCAGCATCAGGCGCAGCGCCCGCTCCAGCGGTTCCTGCGGCGCGATCGGCGCGAATACGGGTTTGCGATGCCGGGCGAGTTGCTGGAAGTCGCGCAGCAGGCCGTTGAGGCGCGCGGTCTCCTCGCGAATCATGCGGGTGAGGTCGGCCATGCGTTCGGGGTTGCCGACGGCCTTGTCGAGCAGTTGCGCGGCGGTGTTGATGACGCCGATGGGATTGCGGATCTCATGTGCCATGGCCAGGGACAACTCGCCCAGGGCGGCGATCTTGTCGCGCTGGAACTGGCGCTGGCGCGCGTCGCGCGCCTCGCGCAAGCGGGTGGCCATGGTGTTGAAGGCACTCGCCAGATCGGCCAGTTCATCCTTGCCGCGCACCGGCAACGCGGCACGGAAATCCTGTGCCGCCACCCGCAACACGCCGTCGCGCAGGGCTTCCACCGGACGCACCACGAAGCGGCTCAGAAGCAGGCCGGTGACGGCCGCCAGCAGGCTGCCGAGCAGGGTGATGGCGAGGGTGAGCGCGTAGCGGTCGGTGAGGATCGCGTCGCCCTTGCGGTGGGCCAGGCCACTGAACAGCACCGCTTCCACCTGGCCGCCGGAATCCACCACCGGGGTGTACAAGCCCCAGTACTGGCCCTCCTCGGCGTCGGCGCTGAAATATTCCTCGCGCCGCTGCAACCGGGTGAACGCGTCGCTGGGCAAGCGCAGGCGTAGCGGCGCGCTTTCCTCCTCGGAAAAGGCTTTCGCGAAGTCGTCGCCCTGGGGATAGAACAGTCGCGTCTTGAGGCCGCTGGTCAGGCCCAGGCGTTGCATCAGGGGTTTGTCGAAGAGGGTGCCGAGAACCACCCGGTAGCGCGGCGGGGAGCGTCGCGGCGCTTCCACCACCGTCACCGCCGCCAGCAGATGGCGGTCGCCTTTGCCCACCCGCACCACTGCCTGGTCGTGCCCCGCCCGCGGCCGCCACGGCATGCTCACCGGCGCGGAGGAGTAGAGCAGGCGGCCATCCAGCGCGTAGATCTGCGCGAAGCTGATACCCAGTTCCCGCGCCAGGGGGGCCAGGCGCCGGGAAATCAGGGGGTGGGCGGTGTCGGCTTCCCAGACGTCGTGGTTGAGGTCTTCCAGGACATCGGCGAAAAGCTGGCCGTTGTGATGCAGGGTCTGGAGCCAGTCCAGGTTCATCCGCGCGGACTCGCGCAATCCGCTTTCGATGGAGGCGTCCATGCGCGAAGTCACCCAGGTGGCGGTGAGCATGCCGGTGACCAGCATGGGCACGACGATGATCACCAACACCACCCCGAGCACTTTGCGCTGCAGACGATTGACGCGGAACCAGGCGGTGAGGCTACGCATTGCGTAGAGTCCTACGCGATGCGTAGCGTGGCGCATCCGGGATGAGTATTAGGGATGTGTTCAACTTGATGATTAATAAAAGAAATATTGTTAATTTAAGGGGTGGCCCGATGCTTGCTAAAGGAATGGTGAATAGCGATTTCCATCCACTTAGCGAGGTCTAACATGCGTCTTTTTAACGATGTCCGCAAGCACCTGATGCCCCGGCAACTCGGGGTTGTCGCCGGCGATTCCCTGTACGGGGCCTACCATCGGTCACCTGTGGCCGTTCCCCGCACCATCTGGTTCGCGCTTGGCGGCATCGCCCTGGCTGTCGCCCTGCTGGCCGCCGCGCCACGTCATTCCGCCGCCGAGGCCGATGCCGATCAATTGCTGCATCGCGCCGCCGCCGGTTCCAGCAGTTCGCAATTGATGCTCGGCCTGGCTTATCGTGACGGCCGCTACGGCCTGCCGCGCGACAGCCATGCCGCCGCCGGCTGGTTGACCCGCGCCGCGCAATCCGGCAACGCCTATGCCGCCGCCATGCTGGGCGATGCCTATGCCCGGGGCGAAGGCGTCGCCTTGGACCTGAACGCCGCGCAAAACTGGTGGCGCCAGGCCGCCCTGGCGGGCAATGTCCACGCCGAATCCCGCCTCGGCCTGTCTCTGGCCAGTCGTTCGGCCAGCCAGGCGCAACGCGACGAAAGCCGCCGCTGGCTGCAACGCGCCGCCGTCGGAGGCGATGCCCAGGCCCGTCAGGCTTTGGGCATCGAGGTACCCATCGCCACGCCGGTCGCGGACCAGATCGACCGCGACCTCGGAGTTACCCAGGGCCACAGCCTGATGGGTGACGTGGAGCGGGTGGCGCTGGACGACAACCCGAGCGGGCAATCGATAGCGGATCTGAAGCAACGCGCCCTGAGTGGTGACAACGTGGCCGAGTTTCAGCTTGCCATGCGTTACCGCGACGGTGCCTGGGGGGTGGATACCGACCCGAAGCTGGCTTTGATCTGGTTGCAACGGGCCGCCGAGCATGGCAACCCGGTGGCGATGGATAGCCTCGCCGAGGCTTATGGCCAGGGCCATCTTGACCTGATGCGCAATCCGGCCGAAGCCGCCGCATGGCATCGGCGCGCCGACCTGGCGCGCGCCGAACCACTCGCCGGCCAACGGTGATGGAGGTGGAAAACATGTATGAAGCACTCTCCAACTCCACCTGGCTGACGGGTTCCGGCCCCGATGAACTGGCCTTCCTGTTCAGCGTCTGTCTGGTTGCCGCTTATTACCTGCACATGCGCCAGCGCATCCAGCAGGACCCGCACTATTCCATTCATGCCGTCAACGCGCTGGCCCGCAGGCTCTGGGTCGAAAACGTCATGTCGACGCCGGGCAAGGACGTGATGGCGGTGCAGACCCTGCGCAACTTCATCATGGTCGGCATCATGATGGCGTCCACCACCGCGCTGCTGATCATGGGCACGCTCACGCTCTCCGGGCAGGCCGAGAACATCGTCCGCAGTTGGCACATCCTGGGCAGCTATGGCTCGCACTCGGCGGCGCTGTGGATATTCAAGGTGATCTGTCTGCTGGCCGACTTCCTGGTGGCTTTCTTCGCCTATGTCATGTCGATGCGCCTGGCCACCCATGTCGTGTTCATGCTCAACGTGCCGCGCCAGGGGCAGGGCGCGCATCCCGGCCTGTCGTCGGAATCGGTAGCGCAACGCCTTATTCAGGCGGGCAACATGGTCGCCATCGGCATGCGCGCGTTCCTGTTCGCGGTGCCCATCGTGTTCTGGCTGTTCGGCCCCCTGTTCCTGGCGCTCGCCAGCGTCGGCCTGGTTTTCTTCCTCTATCACCTGGACAGGAATGAGGCGGCGGACAGCCGAAGCTCGTTGCGGACGCCCGACTCGACTCCAGCCAGGGAGGACGCGCGCGAACCCGGCCTGGGCCACGCCCTGGGCAATTTCTAAAGTTCGGCCAGGGCCTCGGCCCGCGTCGCGCGGGCATGGCGGATGACCGGGTCGAGCGCCTAAGGCCAGCGGTCGGGGAGGCTGGCCATGCCTTAAACCGCGCCGGCCAGCATGCCGGCGATGGCGCCGATTGTGTGGACGTGGCCGCCATGACTTTCTTCACCGCCTGTTCTGGAGTCAGCACCTCGGAGACCACGCCGGGGCGCCACTCGTTGGAGCAGTCGTATTTGCGGCTGCGGTAATGGCACTGGATGTTGCAGGCCGGCGCCAGCGCCACCGGACTTTGCAACTGAGTCGGCAGAGTCGCTGGTATTGAGTACTGGCAGCTCCACGAGGCGTCCTCCGGAAATCGACGACCTGACCGTCGCAAGCCCCGTGCCCGCCTATGTTTGGTTTTACCTGGTTGTTTTTACTGGGTATTCAAGTTTTGTGGCACGCCGCCTGTCACAAACTGCACAGGCAAAAGCGCGCGAGTTGCGGTGAAGGCGACAAATCCATCAACCCGGCACAGGTTAGGATGTATCGCGAAACTCACTCTAAATGTCGCCTTCCATGCTCAAGCCTTTCCTGACTTGCCTGTTGTTTACCCTCTCCTTTGCCGTCGTCGTGCCGGCGGGTGCCGAGGATGCCGTCTGCGCCGAGGCGGTACGCGCGCTGCAACCCGCCAGTGTGTTCGGCGCGTCGGCGAGCTGCATATCCAGCCAGCCGGCGTTCTGTGAGGCGCTTGGGAGACTTCCACCGGAGCGCTTTGAAACGCTCGCCACCCTGCTCGAGGCCACCCCGAATAGCCTGCCCGCCAGGCAGATGGAGGCGGCGTTGAGCGCTTGCGGCCTCGACTATGCCGCGCTGCATGATCGGCAATGCCAGTCCGCCTATGGCCACGAAGAGATCGGTTTCGTCCTGCGCCATTGTCCCTTCGAGGCCTGGGCGCTGGCGCGCGCTCAGTGCGAGCGCAACCTCGACACCATCTCTCCGCGCTATTACGAACTGTGCCTCCGCTTCGGTCGACCTGTGCCGTGATGAATCAGGCCTGAGTGGCTGACAGCCGCCTGCTGGTTGCAAATTGATGGGGGTCAATCGCCCGGTACGGTTCAACTCCTTCCCTTGGCCGCCTGTGTAACGTTCGCGGTTCGTCTTCCCTTGGAAAATCACCATGACTGTGAAATGCAAGGCTTCGATGGTCGCCCTCGCGCTGTTGGCGAGCGGCGTCACCATCGCCATCGCCGCGGAAAAGGTCCAGGGCGATCCAGCCAAGGCCGAGTCCATCGTTGCCAGCGCGTGCGCCTCCTGCCATGGGCTTGACGGCAACAGCCCGGTGCCCGGTTTTCCGAAACTGGCGGGCCAGTCGCCCGTGTATCTGCTGCGGGAATTGAAGGAATTCAAACTGGAACACCGAAAGAGCGAGGCCATGGCCCCCTTCATCGCCAATTTGTCCGAGCAGGATCTGGCCAACCTCGCGCTCTATTTCGCGGCCCGGCAACCCACGCCGGGCGTGGTCACCAAGCCGGAACTGGTGGCGGCCGGCAAGAAAATCTATCTCGAGGGCAATTCGGACAGCGGTGTGCCTTCCTGCGATGGCTGCCACGCACAGGACGGCGCCGGTTCAGACCGATTTCCGCGCGTCGCCGGACAGGACGTGGAGTACACGCTGGCACAGATCAAGCTCTATGCGGAACACGTGCGCAAGAATGGGATCAAGGCGATGCGCATCGTCGCGGAACGCCTGACGGAGCTCGAAGCCGAGGCCGTTGCCCAGTATCTGGCCAGTTTGAAATAACCCTTCGCAAGGATGAGTCCCATGAAATTCGCCTCGATCTTTATCGCGCTCGGCGTGTTCGTCGCTCCGCATGCCCTCGCCGAATCCACTGCCTTGCCCCACGCCACCGGCATCGAGTCGAAAAACTATGTATGGAACACGCGGGACCAGGAGCTGGAGCGTCTTCTCAAGTGCGCGGGCGACAAGGAACGTGGGCAGGTGGCGTATGAGATTTGTCGCGGCTGCCATAAAAACCACGCCGAGGGCCGCCCCGATGCGGGCTATCCGCAACTCGCGGGACAACACGTATCTGTGCTGATCAAACAGATGGCGGATGTGCGCCGGGGTCTCCGGGATAACCCCCGTATGCACCCGTTCATCGAGGCTAGCTCCGTGCCCCTGGGCGAGATTCCGGATATGGCGGCCTATTTGCACAGCCTGCCGGTGCCGACCAGCAACCGCAAGGGGCCGGGCGGCGATCTTGCCCGGGGCAAGGCCTTGTATGGCAAGGACTGCGTGTCCTGCCACGGCGATGCTGGAGAGGGGGATGCCGCCGAGTTCTATCCCAAGGTGGCCAGCCAGCATTACCCCTATCTTTATCGTGAATCCCTCGATATCCGCGACCTGATGCGGCGCAATGCCAATCCCAAGATGGTCAGGGTGCTGAAGGGATATAGCGACGAGGACATCGAGGCGGTCAGCGACTATATGTCGCGTTTGCCCCCGGTCAACGATTAAGACGACGGCACGACCAGTCTCGGCGTGCCCGCGCCGGCAGCAATAATAGTCCGGCCGCCGTGAAGAGGGCGGACAGCATCTATACCGAGTCGGCTCAGGTGGGGGAGTTCACACTTTATGCGTAGACCGGAGCGATGGCTTTTTCCGGTTCCTCCGCCGGCCCGGTTTCACCCCGGTAAGGCGAGATCTAGCGCAGTTGCGCGATGATTTCCAAGGTGACTTCGATGACCCGATCGATTTCCGCCTCGGTGGTGTAGAGCGACAGCGTGAAGCGGTTGGTGACGTCGCCAGTGGGGAAAGCGCGCGGCACCTTGGCCAGGATGCCGGCTTCCAGCTTGTCGCGCAGGCGGCGCACTTCGGTGTTCTCCTGGCGCATCGACGCCAGCGCCAGTTCGCAGGCCTTGCCGAGAGCGGCAATGGCGGCGGTGTTTTCCGTGCCGGCGCGTCGCCCGCCGACGGCCTGCAAAGCCTCGGGCTCCATAACCAAGCAGTGCCTCTTTTCCGGCGGCAGACTCGAGATAAGCGGCGATGTCCTGGAGGCTGACCTTGAGCGCGGCGTCCAGCGTCATGCCCCTGATGATCTCGGTCAGCGCCGAACTGGAGGCAATGGCGGAATCGCAACCAAAGGTCTGGAAGCCTGCGCTACAGGGCGGCCTTCGCATTGTTGGCGTCTCTTGCCTGGATCGTCCTGTCTCCACTTCCGCAAAGGAAACCACCATGTCCCGCATCGGCATATCTTTCGGTAGCAGCAACGGCAATACCCGCCGCATCGCCAAGATGATCAAGAAGCGCTACGACGACGACACCATGGCCGACGCGCTCAACGTCAACAAGGCCACGCCGGAGCTGGTGGCCAGTTACGACTACCTGATTCTCGGCACACCGACTTTAGGTGAGGGAGCTCTGCCCTGACTCGACGCCGATTGTCAGCAACGGAGTTGCGCGTAGTTCCTGCCACAGTTGCGGGACGTCGATTTCACCGGCAAGACCGTCGCCCTCTATCGCCTGGGTGACCCCGAAAAATACCCGGAAAACTTCGTCGATGCGCTCGATTGGCTGATCGACAAGCCGACAGGCTTCCACGAGAATGGCTCGCCCATCCGGGCGCCTTTCAAATAATTTTCAGGAGATACCATGCGCCATCTAGCCCTTTGTCTTGTCCTTGCCGCCGCCGCCCCTCTGGCCAGCGCCGGCTGCGTGCCCGTCATCGGCACTGTCATACTGACCCCGGAAAATCCGGGCACCTGTACCGTGCAGGACATGCAGGTGGGGGGGCAGTGGGCGGGCCTGAACTTCCTGGGTAATTACGACCCCTCGAACCCCGTGTGCTTCAACAGCAAACTCAAACTGGTCGGCCTGCCGGCAATCAACGGCCATTCCGGCGTGACCTCGGAAATGATGGGCAGCCTGCTACCCGGCGGCGGCGTCGCGGCCAGCCCGGCCGGCGTCCAGGAATACCGGAAAGTCCTGACCGCTCGCAGCACCTTCTCACTGGGCGGCACCCGCTTCTATGCCGCCGAGGTGATCATCGACACCGGCAATGGTCAGATGGTCACCGAGCAAAGCGTCATTACCAACACCGACGGCAAAGGCTTGCTCAAGAACGCCACGGGTGGTTTCACCATCCTGGGCAACAGCATCGGCGAGACCGCCCGTGTGCAAGGCCAACTCTGCACGAAGTAAGTCGACTGGCGCGGCGTCGCCCTCATCGGTGACGCCGCCTTGCTGAAGGCTGCCTGCCGCGCCTCGCGGTGGGATGATCCAACCCCCATTAAAGGGGATCGGGGCTTGGCGGTAAGCTCCCGGATTTCCCGCGCCACCGCGCTTTCATCAACGACTTCGCCCGCCTCGCCAAGCGCGTTGCCGAAGCCGCCCTCCGTGCCCAAGGAGCGACCAGTCTATGGACGAGAAAGCCAGGCATGAATTTCTGCAAATGGTGGCCAGCTACCAGAAACGCGGCGACCCCACCGGATGGTGCGACAAGGTTTACCGCGACGCCGGCGGCGACTTCAGGGCCGTTTTCTGGGCGGATCTGGCGCCCAATCCTTTTCTCGTTTCCTGGCTGGAAGATCATCCGGTTTCCGGCGCGCGTTTGCGGGCGGTGACGATAGGCTGCGGTGTGGGCGATGATGCGGAGGCCCTGGCGGCCCACGGCTATCAAGTCACCGCCTTCGACATCGCTCCAGCCGCCATTGACTTGTGCCGCAAGCGGTATCCCGATAGCGGCGTGGCGTATCTGGTGGCCGACCTGTTCGACCACCCGCCTGCTTGGACACAGGGGTTTGACCTGGTTTATGAATGCAACACGATCCAGATATTGCCTGGTGAATATCGGCTCCGCGCCTTGAATGCGATCGCGGACCTGGTGACCGCGGGCGGCATCGCGCTGGTCTCGTGCAGAAGCCGGCAGGCCGGGGAAATGGAAAACGCGTTTCCTCTGCCCCTGGATCGGGCGGAAATAAACGGATTCGTTCGTGCCGGACTCAGAGAATTGACTTTCGTGGCTTACGACGACGATCAGGACCCGCCGGTGCCTCACTTTTTTGCCAGCTACAGCAGGCCGATTCAAGGCAATTCGGAATAGCAGGCCACCAAGCTCGTTCTGCGTTTATCTCCGCCGGTGCTTGATCTTCTTCACAACCTTGCCCGCCACGTAGGCGGCGAATTCATCGATGTTTTCCTAGCCCCGCTTCACCGCGAGCTCCGCCAGCGCGTTAATCAGGCAACGAGCCTGTTCGATCTCGGCGAAGCGTCTGCCGCGGGTGACACAACGTTCGCCATCGTCGCGGCAGACGGTTTTGCCTTTGCAGGGGGTGAAGGTGGGCATGGGGCGTTACAAGTGGGTGGTCGGGTGAGGCCGGGGCCGATTGGGTCAGTGTAGCGCCGGCATCCTTGCCGGCGTCTTTGAAAACAGCCGGCTGGCCCTAAAGGATACCGGCCTTCTGGGCCATAAAGCCGGCGCTACAGGTGGGGTCGCCCGCCTGGCCTCGGCTTCTGAACTGAATGAAGTCGCGGCGAAAAGTGGCGCTACCCGGCATGGCCTCGTGGTGGTGCTTCCTTGTCCGTCAAGCCCCGTTTTTATAAATTTTTTACCTGAGCCTGGATACCATGACCTTCCGGACAACTTTGGTGATCAGGTAACTGTGCGAATGAAGCCCTATGGGTTGGTGAAATATGGGCCTGGAATCATGGGCGGCATTGCGCTCACGCTGCTGATTTCACCCTTTCGGGCGGCCATCGATTTTTCCAATATTGCCTTGCTCTATGTCCTGCTGGTGGTTGTAACGGCCATCTGGTCTGGGCGTGGCCCGGCCATTGTCACGGCATTTCTGGGATCACTGGCGTTCGCTTATGTTTTCGTCCCACCCTACTTTTCCCTGGCCATCACTGAAGTCCAGCACCTCGTCAGCGCGCTGATCATGCTGGTGGTGGCGCTGCTGGTGGGGCATCTGACCTCCAAGCTGAAAAACCATGTCGAGTCCGCCGAGGCGAGAGAGCGGCATTCGCGCGCCTTGTACCTGTTGGCCAGCCAACTGACGGCCACTCAGACCGCCGAGGAGGTACAGAACATCAGCAGGCATTTTCTGACGACACTGTTCTCCGCGGAAAACGTCAGGATACTTTCCCCGGACACCTTCGACGATCTCCCCGCGCCCTTGAGTCCGGCTAGCCTGGCGGACATCATCGCCAGCCGGAACCTGGCCACGCTGCCTGTCCCAGATACGACGCGGTCTTACATGGTGTTGCCGCTGCGCATGTCGCGGGGATTGCAAGGCGTCCTCATCTTCACCCTGGACGCCCCGGGTGTGGTGACTGGCTATATCAGGGAATCGCTGGAAACCATGTCTTCGGTGGTCGCGGTAGCCCTGGAGCGCGTCCATTACGCCGAACTGGCCAAGGACACGGAGGTAAGAATGGCCTCCGAGACCCTGCGCAGCACCATACTTTCAGCACTTTCCCACGATTTGCGCACCCCGCTCACAGCTTTGGTGGGCCTGGCCGATACGTTGGCGGAGGGGCGGGCCGCGCAGCCCGACAAGCAGCGGGCCATGATGCTGGCCATCCGCGATCAGGCGCTTGGCATCAACCGGCTGGTCGGCAATCTTTTGGAAATGGCCCGCCTGCAATCCGGCGCGGTCACCCTCAACAAGGAATGGCAACCGGTGGAGGAGGTCATAGGCGCCAGCCTGCAACAGTTGCGGCTGCAACTCGAAGGGCATTGCGTCACGGTCAAGATCATGCCGGCGCTGCCGCCGGTCGAATTCGACGCTGTCCTGGTCGAGCGCGCGATCTGCAATCTGCTGGAGAACGCCACCAAGTACAGCCCGCCGGACAGCGAAATCATCCTGTCGGCGGAGCAATTGCACGAGTGGCTGGAGATCGCTATTTGCGACCGCGGCAAGGGCTTGCCGAAAGGCGACGTAACCGAACTCTTCGGTGTGTTTCGCCGCGGCCAGCGCGAGTCGAACATCCCTGGCCTCGGCTTGGGCCTGGCCATCGTCCGCAGCATCGTCGAAGCACATGGCGGTAGCGTCGATGCGCACAACCGCAAGGACGGCGGCGCCTGCTTCAGATTCTGGCTGCCGCTGGGGCAGCCACCCGCCGAACTGGCGGCGGAAGCATGAGCGAAAATATGAACGAAGACATGAGCGAAGGCGCGCGGATACTGCTGGTCGAGGACGACCGGCACATCCGGCAATTCGTCGCCTCCGCCCTGGAGAGCGAGGGGTATCGCATCGCCACCGCCGCTTCCGTGCGCGAGGCCAATCTCGCGCTGGAGCACAACCAGCCCGATCTGGTGGTGCTTGATCTGGGCTTGCCTGACCGGGATGGGCTCGAATTCATCCGGGATTATCGGGGCTGGTCCGCGACACCGATCCTGGTGCTCTCCGCGCGCGCGTTGGAGAGCGAGAAGGTGACCGCGCTCGATGTCGGCGCCGATGACTATCTGACCAAGCCCTTTGGCGTGTCGGAATTGCTGGCGCGGGTGCGCGCCCAGTTGCGCCGCCGCCTGGGTTGGACCGAGCGGGAACAGCCGCTGATTCGTTTCGGCGACTTCGAGATCGACTGCATCGGGCGGGTGGTCCGGCGCGCGGGTGAAGTCATCCATCTGACCCAGATCGAATACCGCCTGCTGCTCTGCCTGGCCACCCATCCCGGCCGGGTGATGACCCACCGCCAGTTGCTCGCCCAGGTATGGGGCGCCGAAGCGGTGGAAAGCCATCAATACCTGCGGGTCTATGTTGGCCATCTGCGCCAGAAGATCGAATCCGAACCGGCCCGGCCGCGCCACATCCTCACCGAAAGTGGCGTCGGTTACCGCTTCCAACCCTGACCTGGCGGCAACCACCATGCACATCGTCGTTTGCATCAAGCAGGTTCCAGACAGCGCCCAGATCCGGGTGCATCCGGTGACCAACACCATCATGCGCCAGGGGGTACCCGCCATCGTCAACCCCTACGATCTGTTCGCCATCGAGGCGGCCCTGCGCCTGAAGGACGCGCTGGGCGGCAGGGTGACGGTCATGAGCATGGGGCCGGCCCAGGCCGAACCCGCCATGCGCAGAGCCATTTCCCTGGGCTGCGACGAGGCCATTCTGGTGACCGATCGCATCTTTGCCGGCGCCGATACCCTGGCCACGTCCTATGTGCTGGCCTCGGCCATCCGCACCCTCGACAAGGTGTCGCCCGTCGACCTGGTGTTCACCGGCAAGCAGACCATCGATGGCGATACCGCTCAGGTCGGGCCGGGTATCGCCAAGCGTCTGGACATGCAGTTGCTGACCTATGTCTCGCGCATCGTCGAAGTCGATCCGGCGCGGCGGCGCATCGTCGTCGAGCGCCGCGCCGAAGGGGGGGTGCAGGTGCTGGAGACGGCCTTACCGGCGCTGGTCACCATGCTGGAAGGCGGCCAGGAAATTCGCTTCGCGGCAACGCCCGACATGTTTCGGGCGGCCCGGGCGAGCATCCACCACTGGGACCGGAACGCGGCCGGCATCGAGGACATCAAGCTGGTCGGATTGAAGGGCAGCCCCACCATCGTCAGCCGCGTGTTCGGGCCAACACCACGCGCGGACAAGGCCAAGCCGGTCGCCTTCGATCCGGCCGATCCGGACGGCAGCGCCGCCAGCCTGCTGGCGCGTCTTCTCGATGAAATGCCGAAAGCCCGCAAGGAACTTGAACAACGCCGCGCGGGAACGCGATAACCGCGCTCACCACCATGACAGCCACGCCAGCCAGCAAACCGATCAAGAAACGCAAGATCAAACTCGACGAGCATCTGCTCGCCTATCGCGGTGTCTGGGTCTTCGTCGAAAACGAACGTGGCCACGTCCACCCCGTCTCCTGGGAACTCATGGGGCAGGGACGGCAGCTCGCCGACCAGTTGCAAGTCGAGCTTTGCGCGGTCGTCATGGGCGCGCCGGGCGCGGAACTCGACGCCCACTGCGAGGCGGCCTTCCATTACGGCGCCGACCGCTGTTACCGGGTCGCCAGCCCGGTCCTGCTGCATTACCGAAACGAACCGTACACCCAGGCGCTCACGCAACTGGTCAACGCCTACCAGCCCGAGATACTTTTCCTTGGGGCGACCGCGCTGGGGCGCGACTTGGCCGGCTCGGTCGCCACCACGCTGAAGACCGGGCTGACCGCCGATTGCACCGAGTTGGCGATCGACCCCGAGGACCGCTGCCTGCTGGCTACCCGCCCCACCTTCGGCGGCAGTCTGCTGTGCACCATCGCCACCCTCAACTACCGCCCCCAGATGGCGACGGTCCGCCACCGGGTGATGCCGATGCCGCGACCAGAATCACAACGCAGCGGCCTGATCGTCGATTTCGAGCCGGGCCTGGTGGAAGCAAGCATCGTCACCAAACTCCTCGAATTCCTGCCGGACAGGCTCGACGACAAGCAGCACCTGGCCTACGCCGAGATCGTCGTCGCGGGAGGCAAGGGCCTCGGCAAGGCGGAAAACTTCCAACTGGTATGGGACCTGGCCGGGGTGCTCGGCGCGGAGGTGGGCGCCACGCGCGCCGCCATCCATGCCGGCTGGGTCGCGGCCGATCGCCAGGTAGGGCAGACCGGCAAGACGGTGCGCCCCGCCCTCTATATCGCGGCGGGCATTTCCGGCGCCATTCAGCATCGCGTGGGCATGGAAGGTTCGGACTGCATCGTCGCCATCAACAGCGACCCCAACGCCCCCATTTTCGATTTCGCGCACTACGCCGTGGTCGGCGATTGTGTGAAGGTGCTGCCCGCGCTCGCGCGGGCCTTCAGCGCCTATCTGGGCAATCCCATCAAGGTGGCCGCATGAGCGAACGGTTCGATGTCATCGTGGTGGGCGCCGGCCCGGCCGGCAACGCGGCGGCCTATACCTTGGCCAAGGCGGGGCTGGAGGTTCTCCAGATCGAGCGCGGCGAATTTCCCGGCTCGAAGAACGTGCAGGGCGCCATCCTCTATGCCGACGCCCTGGAACGGCTGATCCCCGACTTTCGCGACAGCGCGCCGCTGGAGCGGCACATCATCGAACAACGCATGTGGGTGCTTGATGAGCACTCCTACCTCGGCGGCCATTATCGTTCGGCCGAGTTCGCCAAGCCGCCGCACAACCGTTACACCATCATTCGCGCCCGCTTCGACAAGTGGTTCTCCGAGCAGGTGCAGAAGGCCGGCGCCCTGCTGCTCTGCGAGACCACGGTGAAGACCTTGTTGCGCGACAAACAGGGCAAGGTCATCGGCGTCGAGGTGGACCGCGCGGACGGCCAGATTTATGCCGACGCGGTCATCCTGGCCGATGGCGCCAATTCTCTGGTGGCGACGCGAGCCGGCTTGCGCCGGGACATTCGCGCGGAGACGGCCGCCCTGGCGGTGAAGGAAGTCATCTTTCTGCCCAAGGAAACCGTGGAGGCGCGCTTCAACCTGGGTGACCGCGAAGGCGCCGTGATCGAGATGCTGGGCAGCATTTCCCAGGGCATGGTCGGCACCGGCTTTCTCTATACCAACAAGGATTCGATCTCCATCGGCATCGGCTGCATGCTGTCCGATCTGCGCCACCAGCGGATCACTCTGGTGGAACTGCTGGAACGCATGAAGGCGCATCCGGCCATCGCGCCCCTTATCGCCGGCGGCGAGGCGCGCGAATACGCCGCCCACCTGATTCCCGAGGGCGGCTACGACGCCCTGCCGCAACTGTATGGCGAGGGCTGGATGCTGGTCGGCGATTCGGCCGGCTTTGTCAACGCCGTGCATCGCGAGGGCTCCAATCTGGCCATGACCAGCGGCCAGATGGCGGCGGCGACCCTGATAGAACTGTTCCGCGCAAAACGCCCCGCGACGGCGGCCAATCTCGCCCGTTATCGCGCGCTGCTGGACGCCAGCTTCGTCATGAAAGACCTGAAGAAATACCGCCGCCTGCCGGACACGCTCGACCGCCAGCGCCAGTTCATCAACGATTACCCCGGCCTGCTCAACCAGGCCGCGCATACCTTGCTGCGCGTCGACGGCGTGGACAAGCGCCAGAAGGAAAAGGAAATCTTCAATGCCTTCCGCGAGCGGCGCTCACTGCTCGGTTTGTTGGGCGATGCCTATCACCTGTGGCGTGCCGCCCGTTAAGGAGAACCGCATGTCATCCGATGTTCAGGCGCTGATCGAGAAAAAGCTTTATCTCAACCGCTACCGGGTCGATGCCGGCCGACCCCACATCAAGATCAAGGACGCCAACATCTGTGCCACACGCTGCGAGGCGCAGCAATGCGTGGTCTGCTGCCCGGCCGGTTGCTGGAGCAGCGAGTCGAAACGGGTCAGCCTGATTACCGACGGCTGCCTGGAGTGCGGCGCCTGTCGTATCGTCTGCGATAAGTACCACAATGTGGACTGGAATTACCCGCGTGGCGGTTTTGGCATCCTTTACAAATTCGGCTGAAGCATCGAGGCGGAAACTTAGTGAACCAGGCTCACTCGACCAGAAGTAATTCCGCCGCGCTCGCGCTCGGCGCGCTCGGTGTCGTGTTCGGCGACATCGGCACCAGCCCGCTCTACACCATGAAGGAGGTGTTCGGCGGGCATCATCTGGCGCTCACACAAGGCAACGTTCTCGGCATTCTTTCCCTGGTGTTCTGGTCGCTCATGCTGGTGGTGTCGCTGAAGTACGTCAGCATCATGATGCGCGCCGACAACAAGGGCGAAGGCGGCATCCTCGCCCTGCTCGCGCTGGCCCAGGGATATGCCCCGCTGGAGTCGCGCAGTCGCAAGATTCTGATGGTGCTGGGTTTTCTCGGGGCCTCCCTGTTCTTCGGCGACAGCCTGATTACTCCGGCCATTTCCATGCTCTCCGCCGTCGAAGGCCTGGAGATCGGAGCGCCGGCCTTGCACCCGTTCATCGTGCCGCTCGCGCTCGGCATCCTGCTCGGCCTGTTCGTCATCCAGCGCCACGGCACCTCCAACATCGGCCGATTGTTCGGCCCGGTCATGCTGGCCTGGTTCGGCGTGCTCGGGTTTCTCGGGCTGCTCAGCATTCTTCAGCACCCCCAGGTGCTCGCCGCGCTGCTGCCCATCCACGCCGTGAACTTCTTTCTCGCGCATGGCACGGCCAGCTTTCTCATCCTCGGCGCGGTCGTGCTGGCGATCACCGGCGCGGAGGCCTTGTATGCCGACATGGGCCATTTCGGCCGCCGCCCGATTCAGTTGATCTGGTTTTCCTATGTGTTGCCGGCGCTGGTTCTCAATTACTTCGGACAAGGCGCGTTGCTGCTCTCGCACCCGGCGGCGCTGCGCAACCCATTTTTCAGCCTCGCCCCGGAATGGGCGCTCTTTCCCATGGTGGGCTTGGCCACGGTGGCGACCGTGATCGCCTCCCAGGCCGTCATCACGGGCGCGTTTTCCGTGACCCGCCAGGTGATCCAGATGGGTTATGCCCCGCGCCTGATCATCCGCCACACCTCGGCCGCCGAGGCGGGCCAGATCTATATCCCCTTCGTGAACTGGACCTTGATGATCGGCATCGCCCTGCTGGTATTGGGCTTCAAGAACTCAAGTAATCTCGCCGCCGCCTATGGCATCGCCGTCACCGGCACCTTCGCCATCGACACCATCCTGGTGGGCATCGTCATGCGTGTGCGCTGGGGCCTCAGCCTGCGCGTCACCCTGGCGGGCATGCTGGTTTTTCTCAGCATCGACCTGGCCTTTTTCGGCGCCAACGCGGTCAAGATCCCGGACGGTGGCTGGTTCCCCCTGGTGGTGGCGGGGCTGGTGTTTACCTTGCTGGTGACCTGGAAACGCGGCCGCGAAATGGTGCTGCGGCGTTTGCGCGAGACCGCCTTGCCGCTGGCGCCCTTCGTCGCCGATCTGCTGGAATATCCGCCGCTACGCGTGCCGGGCACCGCGGTCTTCATGACCGCCGATGCCAAGGGCGTGCCTTCGGCGCTGCTGCACAACCTCAAACACAACAAGGTGCTGCACGCGCGCGTGGTGATCCTGAACATCCGCTATGCCGAAGTGCCGTATGTGGCGGCCGCCGACCGGCTGACGATGGAGAAACTTGCCGAAAGTTTCTATCACGTCGTCGTCCGCTACGGCTTCATGGACGACATCGATGTGCCCAAGGCCTTGTCGGAATGCCCCTGCGGCATGGAGTTCGACTTGATGGACACCACTTTCTTCTTCAGCCGGGAAAACCTGATCCCCACCCGCGGCCAGGGAATGATGGCCTGGCGCGAACACCTGTTCGCCACCATGGCGCGCAATGCCGCCAGCCCGATGACCTTCTTCCGCATTCCCGCCAACCGCGTCGTCGAACTCGGGACACAGTTGGAGATTTAGCACTGTGGGTTGGCGCCGTGGGTTGGGCAAAGCGAAGCGTGCCCCCGCGAGAGGGACGTCGGATTCGTAAGCGCTGAAGCGCCAACGACTCCGCTGCCCAACAACCCGCCGCCATGTTGGGCACGCTTCGCTTTGCCCAACCTACGCCACTGGATAAGCACGGTGCCGTCATTCCGGCGAAAGCCGGAATCCAGAGAAATCAATAACCTGGACCCCGGCTTTCGCCGGGGTGACGAAAGAATCAGCGTTTCCTTGGTTTTAATTGTTTCGATTTTTTTTCTTATAAGGCTAGTGACATGACTTCATCCCGCTTATGGCAGTCTGGAATGGTCTTGGTAATGACTTTGATGGCCGGCGCCGCATGGGCCGCAAACAGCCCGGCCATCGCCGGCATTCCCATCGAGTTCATCCTCTTCGCGCTGACATTGCTGGGCGTGGCGCTGTTTCATAACCAGACATTCAATGTCGCGCTGATAGGCGTGATAACGCTGACGCTCTACAAAATTTTCTTCACCGGCTTCAAGACCGGAATGGGCGTTGCCGGTCTGGTCGGCCACTTTGGGGAAGTGTGGGTGACCTTGGCCAACCTGTTCTGCCTATTGCTGGGTTTTGCCATCCTCGCGCGGCATTTCGAGAAAAGCCACATCCCGGCGATCTTGCCGCGCTTTCTGCCCGACGACTGGCGCGGCGCCTTCGGCGTGCTGGCCATGGTGTGGCTCATTTCCAGCTTCCTCGACAATATCGCGGCCGCCTTGATCGGTGGCGCGATGGCGCACCAACTGTTCCGAGCAAAAGTGCACATCGGTTACCTCGCCGCCATCGTCGCGGCGTCCAATGCCGGCGGCGCGTTTTCCGTCGTCGGCGACACGACCACGACCATGATGTGGATTGCCGGTGTCCCGCCAGGCGCGGTGTTCGAGGCTGTCATGGCCTCAGCCATAGCCCTGCTGATCTCGGGCTATGTGGCCGCGAAGCAGCAGCATGCCTACTCGCCCATCAACAAACACGTCCATGAACACACCCATGTGGACTGGGCCCGCGTATTCATCGTCGCCCTGATCCTCGCATTCGCGATGATCACCAACATTGTCGTCAACACGCACTACACGTCCATCAGCAGCACCTTCCCCTTCATCGGCGTGGCCGTCTGGGCCGCCATCCTCGTCACCGCCAAGCTGCGTCGCCATGACTGGGAAGTACTGGGTGAATCGCTGAAAGGCACCTTCTTCCTGCTCTTCCTGGTCACCAGCGCCTCGATGATGCCGGTGGAAACGCTACCCGCCGCCTCGTGGCAGACCGCCTTCGGCCTCGGCTTCGTTTCAGCGGTATTCGACAACATCCCGCTCACCGCGCTGGCGATTCGACAGGATGGCTACGACTGGGGCTTCCTTGCCTTCGGCGTCGGCTACGGCGGCTCGATGCTCTGGTTCGGCTCCTCGGCCGGTGTCGCGCTTGCAACCATGTACCCCGAAGCCCGATCGGCCGCGCTCTGGCTACGCCATGGCTGGCACGTCGCGCTGGCCTACGTGATCAGCTTCATAGCCATGGTGGTGCTAGTCGGCTGGCATCCACAACCCCTGCACAAGGCGGGAATGAGCGTTCCCGTTGCCGAGGCGAGAACCGCGGCGGGGGCGGCGACTAGCCTCAATCAAGCTATGCCCGTACTTGCGAAGTAAGAGGCTGTAATAAATTACCGGCGCCCAAAATATCCGTCATTCCCGCGCAGGCGGGAATCCAGTTCCTAGGCCTGACCGCTTAAGAATCAATCAGATGCACAGCCTGGATTCCCGCCAGCGCGGGAATAACGGTGAGCTTTTTCGTCATTTTCGAAAAATACACAGCCTCTGAGAGGCACCTCGAAAACCACTACCCTTCGATGAGCACAGGGCGAACGGCCCTTGGTAAATCAAACCGTTTCATTCGTACTGAGCCGGCCGAAGCAGGTTTTTCGATGCACCCAAGCGACGCCCGGTTATCCGGGCTTGAGTCGCCATCAGAAAATTTGAGGTAGATGCCGGGCCACCGGCCAGACAAGCAAAAAGCGCGCTTGTCATTGAAAAAAATGAAGCGTTTAATCCAGCCCCAGTAAGCCTGCTTCGTGAGAATGCTGTAGTGATTTACACGGATACGGTCGCGAACCTGAACATGAAGCTGCATCGGTTGTTCAGTCATGGCCCAGGCGCATAAGAAGAAATGATGATGACCCCTATAAAGCAAGGTGGATCATGAGGAAGCAAGAGGTTAGTTACACCAGCCAAGATTACGCACCACATATGGGGTCAAATATTGGCTCATATGTGGGGCTGACTTCACGTACGGTGAATTGACATGGGGCCAAAAACAAAACAGTTGGTTGATGTACTGGATCAGATAATATTATTGCTCGAATCAGATAATGAAGATCATTGGGGGAAATGGATGCTTGAGTCAAAAAGAAGGCTTTTGAATTCAGATTATTCTGGAATTGAACATCTTCTGAGCGCTTATGGTGGTATGGGTTCATTTAATGATTTGATAATTTTCCAAGAGACAAGAAATGGAAAGGTCGTATGGAAGCAAGGGTATATAGAAAAGAATGATACTCTAAACAATTTAAGAGCAAAGGCTGGGGGGCTCGCTACGTATATAAAAAGAAACTATGAAATGGCAATCACCGAACCATCTCTTTCGACCGATGCTCGTACCTCGCGCGGATGAATCGCACGTTATGCGCCATCGAATGCCATCAATTCAACGTCCTGGCTGCCGACGCCAAGATCAACGATTTGCCGATTATTTGGGCAATAAAATGGGGTGGGCTCAATTAATTATTAATGGTCAAGGAAAATGATTCTACCCTGACTCCTTTTTTATTATGTTGGTTCAGATTGAAATTATTGCGGCCATGGTTCCTGTAATTCAGATATAAGTGGGGTGCAAATGCAAACAATTAGAGCAAATCTAACAAAATTGAAAACGCTTGTTAGCAAAGAGCTTCCAGATGGTCAGGATATATTCGGGTATGCTGGAATAAGTAAGGAGATGATAATAAGCTTTATGGATGAAGCGTATAATCTCTCTTATACATTAGTAGATTTGGAGCCAAAGTTTGAGATAACAATTCTAAAACGAAAAATAAGCACACTTATTGAAGAATGTAAAAAATACATAAATGATGACGTCAAAGGATGGAATAAGGAGAAAAGGTTTGATGGTTTTGTTAATAATCTCACAAGTATAAGAGAACAGATCCGTCTTACTTATCTTGTTGTGATCGACAAAGGGTTAAGAACGGAGGAGGTTTCAAATAAAATACTGGAGGATTGTCGTATCCTTGCCGATGCGCACGAGCAATACCAAGAAGAGGTGTCGCATTTAAGAGAAATTAGTATGGCCATGACAACTGCGCAAGAAGATTCGGAGGCGGCATCGGCAAAAATAAGGAGCAATCTTGATCTAAGTGAAAATGCATCAAAGTCAATCTCGACCCACCAAAACGAGTCTGAATCATCGCTTACCCTAATAACAAAATTTGAAGATGAAATAAGGCAGAAGCGAGAGTACATTGCCAACATCAGCGAAAAACTTGGTTCGCTAGAGATGAAATCTAAAGTCACCTTGGATGAAATCGATGCGAGCAAGTTGGAAATTGAGGCGATAGGAAAGTCGCTATCCGGTCAGGTTGAGATAAACAAGGACCATCAACGAGAAATACAAGACACAATAGAAAGTGCGAACAGAAAAGGTATGGCGGGCTCATTTAAATCAAGAAAAGATGAATTGGATGCGCCAATCAGGATATGGGGTGGCATATTTATTGTTGCAATAGTTGCAATTTTTTTAATTGGCTATCACTTTCTTTCTCCATACTTGTCATCGACCGCCACAGTTGACAAAGTGGACATGTTACTTAAAATAGCACTGGTTTCCCCATTCGTCTGGCTTGCATGGATGAGTGTTAAGCAATATGGCTATTTGTCTAGAATTCAGGAAGATTATGCATACAAATACGCCTCCGCGATGGCCTTTGAGGGCTACAAGAAGCAGGCAAAGGATATTGATGAAGACCTACTAAGACAACTCCTGGCCGTATCAGTTGAAAATCTCTCACAAAACCCAATTCGTCTCTTCAGTAGCAAGGATAATCACGCCAGTCCAGCAAACGAAATTGTGAAAGATTTCATGGCTACAATCAGAGGAAACAAAGAGTAACTCGACATGGTTCTTTTAGAGTCGCCTCGCAAGATGAATGTGATGCATCGTGGACACACCAAAATCAAAGGGGCTAGGCTCGCATTTCTCATGAACAATTTATTTCACTGCCTATCTTGGTGCTCAACCGGAGCGCGCGAAATGCCGGTTCGCACCCGCCCGGTTGGCTTCGACGTTACAGCCCCAGCATTTTTCCCAGATGGTGAGTTTCGATCCCGAAATAGGCTTTTGCGGCCTTGATACTTTCTAAAATGGCGGGGTCGGTTGCGGGTGTCTTTTTGTTTTTTGCGCCGACTATCAGGATGTTTTTCGGCGTATGGGCATCCGAGATGAATTCAAAGACCTTCGTCGTATAGCCGTAATATTCCAGAATCAAAGCGCGCAGGCCGTCTGTTACCATCTCCGCCTGGCGCTCGACAAAGATGCCGTGTTTCATCAGGAAATCCAGGTCGTTGTGTGCTTTGGCCTTCTCTATTTCGCGGCGTATTTGTTTGTGGCAGCAGGGGGCGACGACAATCAACTCCGCGCCGGCCGTGATGCCCTTGTAGATTGCGTCGTCGGTTGCCGTGTCGCAGGCGTGGAGCGCGATCAGGATGTTCGCATCGCCGCAATCGTAGTCGGCGATGCTGCCCTGAGAAAAATGCAGGCTGTCAAATTGCGCGTCCGCCGCGATTTTGTTGCATAGCGCCACAAGTTCGGTGCGATATTCGACGCCGATCACTTCGGGGTGCAGGCCGATTCCGATCAGATAATCGTAGAGGGCAAAGGTCAGATAACCCTTGCCTGAGCCCATATCGACGATTTTTTTCAGTTGTCCAGGCGCTATGCCTTGAATGAGGCTGCTTAGTATCTCGACATATTTGTTGATCTGGCGGTATTTGTCCTGCGCGCTTTTGAAGACGACCCCTTTGTCGTCGGTAATGTTCAGGGCGTGGAGATAGGCTTTGTCTTCGGTGCCGATCAGCCGTTTTTTATCTCGGTCGTGGCCGGATGGCGCGGGGGCTGTATGGCTTGCTTCTTTCTTCTTCAAGGATTTGTTTTCAAGAATGAGATCGAACGCGGTGGTAAACAGAGTCGCGACATGAAACCCGTTGGCAAGCGCTTCACTGATTAGCGCTATCCCTTCGGTAAAGGCATGGTTTTTGACGATGTCGCGGGTTTTGTAACGATAGGTGAAGCTGAGTTTTTCCTCGCGCTTGACCTGAATTCTCCGGACATAGACGTTTTTAAGTTGGTCTTCCGGCCCTTTGTAATTACCAAGTGATAGTTTCACAAAGCTGCCGTCACGCAGGCTTTCTTCCAGGGCGGATATGAAATTCGGTATTCTTGTATTGGAAGTCATCAATGTTGTTCGGCGAGTTGTGCGAATTCAGAGCCGGAAATACTCATTGCCGGCAAGTATGTCATCAACACGGTTTTCGTGAAGTGGCCGCGAACAAGCGGCTTAGACAGGCTCGATATGAACGGAAGTGCTTGTTCTGAAATGGTTCTTCTGTCTTGCCTGGTGATGCGGTTGGGGGGGGGCTCCCCTTTGATGAAGGTGGGCGGGAGATTTCTCCACGGGTTGCGCGTGCGCAAGCGTCCAGAAATCCCCCCTAACCCCCCTTTTGCAAAGGGGGGAACTTCACGCTGTAACCCGATAGCCGCGCGCCCACCCTTGCAGCCAATGAATCCGCCTTGGCAAAGGGGGGAGCCTTACGCTGTAACCCGATAGCCGCGGCTACTTTCCGAGAATCTCCCGCAACGCATCTACCAGCGCGGCGCATTGCGGGTCGCTGCCGATGGTGATGCGCAGGTATTGCTCGATGCGCGGCTGACGGAAGTGGCGGACGATGATGTTGCGGGCACGTAGCGCGGCGGCGAGGTCGCCGGCATCCTGCTCAGGGTGGCGGGCGAAGATGAAGTTGGCGGCGGAGGGCAGGACGTTGAAACCGAGGGCCGTCATGTCGCTGATCAGTTGTTCGCGGCTGGCGATGACCGCCTGGCAGGTGGCTTCGAAATGCGCGCGGTCTTCGATCGCGGCCGTGGCGCCGGCGATGGCGAGGCGGTCGAGCGGGTAGGAATTGAAGCTGTTCTTGATCCGTTCCAGGGCTTCGATCAGATCCGCATGCCCCACCGCGAAGCCGACCCGCAGGCCGGCCAGGGAACGCGACTTGGACAGGGTCTGCACCACCAGCAGGTTGGGGTGGCGGTCGACCAGGGCGATGGCGCTTTTTGTGCCGGGACCGCCGAAGTCGATGTAGGCCTCGTCCACCACGACCAGCACATCGGGTTTTCCCGCCAGCAGGCGTTCGATTTCCGCGAGCGGCAACAATCGCCCGGTGGGCGCGTTGGGGTTGGGGAAGATGATGGCGCCGCAGTTGGGCGCGTTCAGATAGTCATCGACGCAAATTTCAAACTGTTCGTTGAGCGGCACACCGCGCCCGACGATGCCGTAGAGACCGCAGTAGACCGGGTAGAAGCTGTAGCTGATGTCCGGGAACAGCAGCGGCGCGCCGTGTTTGAGCAAGCCCAGGAAGGCGTGCGCGAGCACCTCGTCGGAGCCGTTGCCGACAAACACCTGGCTCGGCGCGACCTGGTAGTAGGTGGCGATGGCGGCTTTCAGGCGGGAGGCTTCAGGGTCGGGATAGAGGCGCAGGCCTTCGCCGATCTCGCCGCGCAGGGCTTCCAGCGCGCGCGGGGAGGGCGGGTAGGGGTTTTCGTTGGTGTTGAGCTTGACGAGATTCGGCAGCTTGGGCTGCTCACCAGGCACATAGGGGGTGAGTCCGGCGACGAGGTCGCTCCAGAATTGGCTCATGGCGATGGGATGGAAAGGAGGGAAAACGGGGGAAATCAGGCGAAGAGGGCTAGAACCCGAAAGCGGCCGTGATGTTATCATGCGCCCCGACTTTCCCTGCCCGCCCAGTCTGTCCTCCACTGCTTAAGCGCAAGCTCTCCAAGTATCCCGATGCGGCAAGCCGAACTCACTCGCAATACCCTGGAAACCCGGATTCGCGTCCAGATCAACCTCGATGGCACGGGGCGCGGTGTCTTCAAGACCGGTGTTCCCTTCCTCGATCACATGCTCGACCAGGTGGCTCGCCACGGGTTGATCGATCTCGATATCGAAGCCGAGGGCGATCTGCATATCGACGCCCACCACACCAGCGAAGACATCGGCATCACGCTGGGCCAGGCTTTCGCCAAGGCGCTGGGTGACAAGCGGGGCATCCGCCGTTACGGCCATGCCTACGTGCCGCTTGATGAAGCGCTGTCGCGGGTGGTGATCGATCTCTCCGGCCGTCCCGGCCTGGAGTTCCATGTGGACTTCACCCGCGCGCGCATCGGCGATTTCGATGTCGACCTGTTCCGCGAGTTTTTTCAGGGCTTCGTCAACCATGCCGGCGCTTCGCTGCATATCGACAACCTGCGCGGCATCAATGCCCACCACCAGGCGGAGACCGTGTTCAAGGCCTTCGGCCGGGCGCTGCGCATGGCGGTGGAGTTCGACCCGCGCATGGGCGATACCCTGCCGTCGACCAAGGGCGCGCTGTAATGTCCGGCCTGAACAAAGAGGCTGACGTCGCGATCATCGACTACGGCATGGGCAACCTGCTGTCCGTATCCAAAGCGTTCGAGCATGTCGCGCGCGAAGTCAAACCCGGCGCCAAAATTGTGGTGACCTCCGATCCCGCCGTGATCGCGGCGGCGACCCGCGTGGTTTTCCCGGGGGTCGGCGCCATGACGGATTGCATGCGTGAACTGGAGTCGCGCGGCTTGACCGATGCCGTGAAGCAGGCGGCCATCAGCAAACCGTTCCTGGGTATCTGCCTGGGGATGCAGGCGCTGTTCGCACATAGCGAGGAAGGTGATTGCGCCGGACTCGGCTTGCTGCCCGGCAATGTGCGCCTGTTCCCGGCCGAAGCCATGAAGGACGAGCATGGCCAGAAGCTGAAAGTGCCGCACATCGGCTGGAATAATGTTCATCAGGCCGCGCATGGGGCAAAACCCCACCCGCTTTGGGCCGGTATCGAGGATGGCGAACGCTTTTATTTCGTCCATAGTTATTACGCCGAGCCCGCGTCACAGGACGTGGTGGCCGGTTTCACCCATTACCCCTTTGCATTCACCTGCGCGGTGGCGCACGACAATCTGTTTGCCGTGCAGTTTCACCCGGAAAAGAGCCAGGCCGCCGGTCTGCGCTTGCTTGCCAACTTTGTCACCTGGAATGGTTTAGGGCCTGCCCATGAATAACTCGAACATTCTGGCTGCACTGGCGGGCGCGCTGCGGCGTTGCCGGTCGTTTGCAGGGAATGGCCATGCGGCGCGCCCGGCGCCTTGCATCGCATCCCTCAAGCACACCCATAATTGCCCAAGTTATCCATGAACAGGCCCTTAAGGTAATTGACATGCTCATCATCCCCGCGATTGATCTGAAGGACGGCCAGTGCGTCCGCCTGAAACAAGGCGAAATGGACAGTGCCACGGTGTTTTCCGCCAACCCCGCGGAAATGGCGCAAAAGTGGCTGGCCGGTGGTGCCCGCCGCATTCATCTGGTCGACCTCAACGGCGCTTTTGCCGGCAAGCCGATCAATGAGAAAGCCATCAAGGCCATCACCGATGAACTCGGTGACGAGATTCCCGTGCAATTGGGCGGCGGCATTCGAGATCTGGATACCATCGAGCGCTATCTCGATGACGGCATCACCTACGTCATCATCGGCAGCGCGGCGGTGAAGAATCCCGGCTTCCTGCATGATGCCTGCACCGCTTTTCCCGGCCACATCATCGTTGGGCTGGATGCCAAGGACGGCAAAGTCGCGGTGGAAGGCTGGTCGAAAGTCACCGGCCACGATGTGGTGGATCTGGCCAAACGCTTCGAGGACTATGGTGTGGAGTCGGTGGTCTACACCGACATCGGCCGCGACGGTATGCTCTCCGGCGTCAACATCGAAGCCACCGTGCGCCTGGCCCAGGCATTGAGCATTCCGGTGATCGCCAGCGGCGGTGTCACCAATCTCGATGACGTGCGCAATCTTTGCGCCGTCGCCCAGGAAGGCATCATGGGCGCCATCACCGGCCGCGCCATCTACGAAGGCACCCTGGATTTCACGGTGGCGCAGGCGCTGGCGGATACTTTGTGCGGCGTGAAATGATCCCACCCCGAAAACCTTCGCTGCGCTCGGTTCTCCCCTCAAGGGGCGAGAAACGCTTGGGGC